>OY969557.1:0-876331 GCA_963701025.1 uncultured bacterium
GAAGACCCGAGAGCCCTTATTTCTAGCCATTTTTTTAAGTCGGTTCGAATCCCTTAAACCCGAACCTGTGAGGGATTCGAACTTTCATACGATAAATCATTTTTTTCTTTACTTTCTTCCGCTTTTGGAGTATGGTTTCGCCAGTAGTTGAACATTGAAATAAACCAACAAACAAAAGGATTTTCCTATGATTACTTTATCAAATGGCCATAAGTTTGAATATATGGTCGCAAGCGGCGCTCTTGCTTTTGACGGCAAAGGTTGGCCTTGGGAAAGGCCACTTGTCAAACTTGGACTTATCAAACCTGAACTCTTCACTGTTGTCATAAAATCTCTGACACGCAATCCGCGTGCCGGAAACCTTCGATGGTGGAAGCCGTGGACATGCATTCGTCTAATCCGGGGCGGTTCGGTCAACAAAGTCGGTCTGACCAACCCTGGCATCGAGTGGTGGTGCAAAGAAGTCGGTCCGAGACTCGACTTAAAGAAATTCTCGATCGCTGGATCAATATTCGGTGAAGGCAGAGATCTTGAAGAATCGGCTGTCATGTTGAATCGCTTCGATCTTGTTGCACTCGAAGTAAACAGCTCGTGTCCAAACACAGGGCACGCAATGCAACAGGTCGAAGCTATCGTGAGAGATGTGCAGCTCGTCAAAAGAGTTTCTCGTCATCCGATTATCACCAAAGTTTCTGTGGATCAGGACTATCTCACTATCGCCCGGGAACTTGTCGGGACTGCGGAAGCGGTCTCTCTCAATAGTGTGCCATGGAAGACGGTCTTCAATAGTGGCGAGCAAACGCCTTTGTGGAGACTCGAAAAGCAAATCGGTGCTGGAGGCGGCGGTGTTTCTGGCAAGCCGGCGCAGGAACATAATTGGTTGGCGGTGAGAAGACTTGCCGCCGATGATCATCTTCCTGTAATTGCACCGAGCGTTATGGAATATGATGATATGAATTGGGTGAGAACAAGGCTTGGAGCGAAAGCCGTGAGCTTTGGTGCGATTCATCTGCCTACAAAAGGGAAACCATGGACCCTTTTTACAAATCCATGCAGACCAACCTTATTCGTAAAACGCGAAATGAAGGAGAAAGGAAAATTATGATGTCACATGCTGAAGCGATAGAAAGTGTCACTGGGGAAAAACAAGTGATCTTCATTCCCAGATGGTTCGATCGGCACCTTCACATACGTGACGGTGAGATGATGAAGACGGTCCTGCCGTGCACGCTTAATCAGCGTGCTACAGGGGCGATCATCATGCCAAACCTTATCAGGCCTGGAGGTATTCCAGATCCAGTGGATTCGATCGAGAAGGCATTAGCCTACAAGAAGAGGATCATTCAAGCGATGACTGATCTTCGCTTTGATATAAATGCATCTGAAGCCAAACAGTGGCATTGGGTAAATGATCACTCCGACTTCAAAC
This sequence comes from uncultured bacterium, assembly GCA_963701025.1. GTDB lineage: Bacteria > Patescibacteriota > Minisyncoccia > Phycocordibacterales > PALSA-1337 > C7867-002. Next base: position 1,430 of record OY969557.1, read on the forward strand.
TTTGCATGACTTGCTACCTTACGGATTCGATCACTCCGGAAGAAGTCGTGCGTGGTTTTGAAGAAGGTGCATGGTGTGCGGTCAAGCTCTACATGGCCAATCAAAAAGGCCAAGGTGGAACGACTGGGTCGCACGCAGGCGTCAGAAATCTCCTTGGTCGTTATTCGGTGTTCGAAGCTATGGAGAAACATAAAATTCCATTACTGGGGCACTTCGAAGCCGTTGAGGAAGATGTGGACGAATTCGATCGCGAGATTGTCTCCATTGAACGCGACATGCTACCGATCGCCAAGAAATTCCGTGGAATGCCGATAGTTGTCGAGCATTTGACGGACGGTCGCGTTGCGGAAATTGTAGCCGAAAGCGACATGAACCTGCGGGCAACAGTGACAGCGCATCATCTCATGATCAATCGCAATGCAATGTTCTGGAATGGTATGAATCCCGTCCACTACTGCAAGCCTGTGCCGAAGCGCGAAACGCATCGGCTCAAGGTTCGCGAGTATGTGACATCCGGCGATCGTCGCTTTGGCGCCGGAACAGATTCGGCTCCGCACGATGAATCGGCCAAGTCGCGCTGTTGCGGTTGTGCGGCCGGAATATTCACCGCACCGGCGGCCGTTGAGATGTATACGACGGTATTTGACGAGGACAATGCGTTGGAACATCTTGGCCCATTTCTTTCTGAAAACTTCCTCGACCGATATGGCATGGAAGTGAGCAAGGAAATGATGACGATCAAGCGCATTCTGATGCAGATTCCGCAGAAAATCGGCAACGTGCAGGTCTTCAAAGGAGGCACGGAACTCCAATGGAAGCTTGTTTGTTGAAATTGAAAATATCACTCGGCCCTGGCACTTCATTGTTGTCAGGGCTGATTTTTATCTGAAGCTTTACTTTCAGACTATTTTAAAGTAGTGTTCCGCTAGAAGTCAGGAGGTTCTGACAAGCCAAACACGCAGCTTTATAGCGTTATAAACGAACATTGAAAGGAATAAATATGAAGCCAATCATTCCATTGCCAGGAGAAAATCTTTTGGAACTTGGAAAACGTTGCAATGCAGTTTATGTCTGTCCGAAAGTCGGCTCCGAGCGCAGGGGACCTTTGGTCGCCTACGCAGGGAAAGACAGCAAGGGACGGAATCTTGTCGGAGACATCTACTTCAACTTCCGGCGGATTGAGGAACACCAGGAGGTAGTCTCGGTATTTGCATGGGCAGCATTACAGAAGCTTCAGGATAAAACATTGATCGATTCGTTCGACACTATCTGCGGGATTCCGCAAGGCGGGCGGACGTTCGGCCAAGCGCTCGCACGCATCGCCCAAAAACGATTCGTGTATGCGGACAAGAAGCCGAAGCCTGCAGATTACGCAAAATTGGGTCAGAAACAGGAATACATCTGGGATCTCTCGCAGTTTGAATTCGAAAAGGGTGAACGTGTCGCCATCGCAGAAGACGTTTACAACAACTTCCAAAATACCGACAACACCCTGGCGGAAATCGCCGTCACCGGAGCCGAGATCGTGCTTCTCATTGGAGCACTCAATCGCTCTCCGGTTTACGACACGACCTACAAAGGTCTGCCGGTGATCGCTTCCATCCGTGAAGCATATCCTGAATACAATCAAGACGATCCTGCGGTCGCGGCGGACATTGCCGCCGGCAAGCTCGAACTCGAAGTGAAGAAAAACTGGGCAAAACTCGTTGCGGCAATGAATGCTGTAGTGTAGATTTCCCTCAACAACAAAAGGAAAAGTGTATGCAAAAAACATTGACACCGGCGGAACGTTTGATCGTTGCCGCTGACTTCAAGCCTGACCCTAAACAAGGTCAAGGCCGAGACTGGACGATTATGAAAGTGATTCGTCTTGCACAAAGCCTCAAAGGAACGGGAGTTTGTCTCAAGGTGAATTCTGCCTTGCGGGCTTGTGGTTACACTCTGATAAAACAGATCCACGAGGAAGGTCTCAAGGTTTTCGCAGATCTCAAACTCTTTGACATCGGCGAGACATTATCCACTGACGGCATCCTGTTGAAGGAAGCGAAGCCTGAACTACTCACTACTGTCTGTGTTGCAGGAGTTACCGCCATGCAGGCTTTGAAGGCTGAACTGCCGGACACGGAAGTGCTCGGCGTGACGGTTCTGACGAGTCTCAAAGATGCTGACACGCAAGCGATGTTCACCTGTTCGACCGAAGAAGCCGTCATGCGGTTCGCCCAAGTTGCGGCAGATGCCAAGATCGACGGGCTCATCTCGTCTCCGAAAGAAGCAGAAGTGCTTCGCGCGAAATTCGGCATCGTCTTGTCGCTTAATACCCCGGCTATCCGGCCGACATGGGCGATCGTTCCTGGTGATGATCAAAATCCCGAACGGATCATGACCCCTGCAAAGGCCATCAAGGCCGGCGCAGATCGTATCGTAGTCGGTCGGCCGATCGTGAAAGCCGAAAAGCCCTACGACGCGGTCATGCGAACAATCGAGGAGATTGCGTCTGTCACATAACCCGATAATCGTTTGCGTTAATTCAAGTCGCCGAGATCTGTATCGGCGATTTTTTATGTCTGGCAAAAATAAACCACTCGGGATTCGAACTAATTTATGAAAATTAAGAATCACTATATTTTAAGCCATGACTGAGGGGCGACCCGAGTGGGTTCGAACATCTTATCCCCCGCAGTCAGTATTTAGTATCGGATGACCCTGAGGCCTCGATAAACGGATATCGTCAAAACCCCGCCAAGGTTGATCCTTTGCGGGGTTTTGATTTACTTGTGGCTCAAAAGACTTTTCTCCTGAATTTCTTTTATGCCCTTGGGTAACAAGTGGTAAAAACCATCTTTAAGAGCGATCAGCTTTTCTGCAACCATTGAAGCGACCGTCCTATTGAATCGGCTTTTGTTATCATCCTTTGTCTTGGAGAAAAGAAAATTGAGGTCACGCTTGTCTGCCGATGATAACACCAATATCTCTTGTCTCACGGTGAGATCGTCTCTTGCGATGAATTCCTCACCTTCAATATCAAATATGACTGGATAGCTAGGAATAGCGATCTTGTCTATCATCCTTTGAGCCTCATCCATCGAGTAATTTCCGTAGACACGGATGAACTCGGCGAATATCCAATTTGCACAAGAGAGCACGAAGCTGGCATCGATTTTATTTGCACTGAAGCCACCGAGATGCGCGACGTCGCGATTATTTCTGAAATCAAGAAGTAGTTTTGTTAGGGATGTTGCCTTCTGACGAATATGCTCGTCTATATTCGTATCGTTCGTGACTTTATTGATGATCATGGTTTTATCCGTTGCTTTTATATCTTCACCAAAGAGTGTGATCGGCATACTCAGTAAATGTTGGAAGATGCGCAGTACGGCTTCCGCGAATCTGCCACCATTCAATTGAGCGGGTCCACAATCGTTCAATTGGAATCGACGCTTTATCTCGGTGTACTCCTCAAGAAGCTTATCCTCGAGGTTATCAGGAATGGTCTTAAGAATTTTTGTCATCTTTTTTGAAGATGTCCTTCCAGTGCTTACCTAGGACATAAGATGCCCGAGTTTCCTTGGATGAATCGACCCAACCGTTTTCCTTCGCACGAGTTGAAAACGTGGAAGCGTAAGGGACGCCGATCATCCCAAAACAGCTTTTCCAAACGGACTTAATTTTAAGTAAATCCACCGATACACCATCCTTTCCTCCCGACAAATAGCCGGTAATAAGAGTGAAGAATTCTTGGCCATTAAATCCTGCGGAGTACCTTTTAATAAAGGCTCTCTCGTTAAGAGAAAGATCGAGCGCCGATGTGCTTACGGTAGACACTTCATCGATTGCACCTACGCCAAATACAGCCTTTTCAAGCTTCTCCAACCTCTCTTTCATTTCTGTGATTTCTTTTTCCATATATTTATGTTCTTATGATATATTGCCACTGATCATTCTCTTTGATTCGGCGGAGTATCTTTCGGGGAGGCTTCACAAGATTCAGCAAATTCATAGATACCAGCTCTCTACTGTAGGGTTGGCCCTCTTCTTTTAATTTGTCTACGACTTGAGAAATTGCTTTCTGCGTTTTAAAGAAATCTTCGTCAATCAGCCCTTGTATCGCACCGATACAGCCGATCGCTTTCTTCGGGGTATTCTTGGCGGCATTTTTTTGAGTAGGGGAGGCATTCGCTGGCGCGCCTTCAAGTTCGTTCAGCAATGCTCTTATCTGAGCGACTATTTCGTTAGTTGTCTTTTTCATAGTTGTTGAGGATATTCTTGGTCTTGATTTTTGAGACCTGATAGCTGGTAATGTAATAACCGTCTTCGTCTGATGTTACAAGATTGTTTCCTTTGGCTTCCTTTAGAAGTTTGAGCGTTGGATTCACGCTTCCCTTAGGGATACCAGTCTCTTTGATGATGTCCGTGGATCTTACCCGATCGGTCTCAAGCTCACCCAGAAGGAAGAGTACCTTTTTTGCAAGAAGGAAAAGAACAATCTTGTTTTTGAGAGAATGCTTAAGGGCCGGATCGAGAAAGATTATGTTCTTACTCTTCTGATTGATTTTAATAAATGGAGACAAGAGCCCGTAGAGCTCTTTGGCGTTCACGTCGTTATCGTCCGTAAACAACTGCTTTAGCACATCGTGTTTATCTGTCATGTAGATTTGGTTAAAATTTATAATTCTCAATCGCTCGCTACAGCGGGAGGTTGATTTAGGGATATTGTAGCACTCAAAAGATTATATGCAAGTGTTTATAGTAAATGAAAAATGGTTTTTCAAAAATAATCGCTCTAAAACATAGTTATAAGAAGATAATTACATACACATGTTCCTTTATAAAAAGTAATCGCTTTGTTGTATTTAACTAGAAACGCCCAATAATAAGGCTATTATTGTTTACATAGAGGTTGTAAAGACGTTCTATCAATAAAGGAACAAATATAGTATAGTTAGAAACCTGGGTTAGAAGCATATTACGCCCTATATTATATAGGTATTTCCACCTATCAGCTCATGGCTTAATAAGTTTTGTTCTTATAGATTTGAAACCACTCTGTTTAACGCTGTGGAAATAAGCCTATTTTACTCAAAATTTAACTGAAATTCAGTAGATTTAGGTGTTTTCCTTTGAAAATTAGACTGATTCTATGGTTACAACCTTCGCCGTTACCTTGATCTTCGACTTAAAGCATCCCATGAGCTCGCGTTTTTCTTCGTTGGTGCCCTCGCATAGAATGTATTTGGCGTAAGTCTTGAGGTCGATGTCCTTATGCGTCGATTCCTGCTTCTTGATGCCGAGCACTCCTTTATGGAATTTGTTGTGGCGTTTCAACTCCTCCTCGAATTTATGCTGTATGCCGACATCGTTTAAGTCGATCTGATCCATGATAGAGAGGAGCTGTTCAACTAACTCTTCCTCTCGTATGTACTGGCTTTTACAATGTCGGTCTTTCGATCTGCCGCATCCGTAGTAGATGTACTTGGCCACCGTGCCATCTTTCAACTGCTTGTACTTTTCCTCGGCTGATATGCTCGATCCGCAGAGGCCGCATACCATGAGCTTGGTGAAGGCGAACTCATGGCTTTGCCGTTCAATACCGTCCCGATGCATTTGTTCTTGTACTCTATCGAATAGCTCTTTTGACACGATCGGCTCATGTTTACCCTGATACCAGTTTCCAGACTTTTTCGGATACTCGAATGTGCCGTAATAGAAGGGATTTTGGAGAGTGCGGAATATATTACCTAGGGCCATATTGTGATTACCGATCGTCTTGAAGTTAAGATCGAATTTGAGCCAGTGATATATTTTTCGACCAGACCATTTTTCATCGGCCATTTTTTCGTACATCTTTTTTACGATCGGCGCCCGATCAAGATCGATGATTTTTTGGCATTTTTTGTCTATCAACTTCTGATCCAAGTATCCGACTGGAGCCATTCCTGGAAATAGCCCCATCTCTACTCTCGTTCTCAGTCCGCGCTTTACATTGATGCCTCGGTTATCATTCTCGAGCTTGGCCTGACTTCCTAGTATCATAAGGAGGAACTTTTCGTTAGGATTATTTCTGAAGCTCTGTCCATATGTCCTTATTTCCTGAAGCTTTCCGGCATCCATAAGGTCGACGATTTTACCAAGGTCACCGGCGTTGCGGCTGATCCTATCTGGTGCCCAGGTGAGAATGCCGTTGAACTTGCCTTGCCTGATTTCATCGACGATCTCATTGAAGACCGGCCTTTGCCCAGTCTCTTTAGCAGAGTGGCTTTCACGCTTCATTGTCACGATCTCAAGTCCCTCACGTTCAGCTAGTTGGAGCATCTCCTTGATCTGGCTGTCGATGGAGAGGACTTGGCGTTCCTCTGATTCAGTACTTTTTCTCGCGTAGAGGCAGTATTTGACGGGTATGATTTCCGGGGCCTGCCTCGCTATTTGTCCCAGATTTACCCTTGTGGTTGCTTGTTGCATGTTTATATACCTTTTAGCCGGTATACCTCAAGGAATGACGCAGACCGCCCAAGGAGTCCAGAGCGTCCCGGGTGGCTATAAGTTGGTAACTAATGCTTCAAAATTCCCTTGAAAATGCTAGAATTCAATATCACTCGTGCGATTTTATGATTACCCTTAACGAAATCAGGAAACGGTCCGTCGCATTCGCCCATGAATGGGAACGAGAGTATAGCGAAGATGCGGAAGCAAAAAGCTTTTGGGATGGGTTTTTCAATGTCTTCGGCGTTTCTCGCAGGCGCGTAGCCACTTTTGAGTATCCGGTCAAAAAGTTAGACGGTGGGCAGGGATATATTGATGTCATTTGGAAAGGCATTATGCTTGCTGAACATAAAACTCGTGGCAAAAGCCTGGATAAAGCATATGCTCAGGCCAGAGAGTATTTTCCCGGTTTGAAAGACCAAGAGCTTCCCCGATATATTGTCGTCTCCGATTTTGAAAAAATCCGCTTGTATGATTTGGAGACGAATAAACATGAAGAATTTCTACTCAAAGATCTGCATAACTACGTAGACCTTTTCGGCTTTATTTCAGGCTACAGGGTTCAGGTATATGAAAAAGCAGAAGAAGCAAGCATTGAGGCCGCTGAATTGATGGCTGATTTTCATAATGAGATAGCGAAGACGGGATATAGCGGACACGATCTTGAGGTCTTTCTCATCCGTATCCTTTTTTGTCTTTTTGCCGACAATACTGGTATTTTCCCAAAAAATCATTTCCGCGCGTATATAGAGAATAGGATCAACAAGGACGGTTCTGATCTCGGCATACATTTATTGCAGATTTTCGATGTGCTCAATACGCCCAAGGAAAAGAGGCAGACGAATCTCGACGAGCAACTAATGGCATTTGACTATATCAACGGAGGCATCTTTGCTGAACGGATTAAGTCCGTATCGCTCGACGCGACCGCCCATCTCAAACTCATAAGGTGTTGTAAGTTCGATTGGTCGCAAATATCGGCGTCCATTTTCGGTTCATTGTTTCAAGGTGTCATGGACGAGAAAGCCCGTCGTCAGCTTGGTGCTCATTACACGTCGGAAATAAATATACTGAAGGTCATTCATCCACTTTTTCTCGATGAGCTTCACATCGAATTTGATCAGGTCAAATATGATTCCAAGAAACTTGATGCTTTCCATAAAAAGCTTTCACAGCTGACATTCCTCGATCCTGCATGCGGATGCGGAAATTTCCTCGTTATAGCGTATCGCGAGCTTCGCAAGCTTGAGATCGATATTCTACTTAAAAAGCGCACGACCAAAGACTCAAGTATGCGGATATTCGGAGCCGATGAACTCTCGACGATAAATGTCAATCAATTCTACGGTATCGAGATCGAAGAATTTCCGGCTCTTGTCGCCCGTGTCGCGATGTATCTCGTCGATCATCAAATGAACCAATTGCTCTCTGAGAAGTTCGGCGAAATATACGCACGTATTCCTCTGCGGGAACCCGCAACGATCATCAACGCGGATGCTTTGACTACTGATTGGGAAAAAGTTGTCTCGAAAGGTAAACTCTCATATATTCTCGGTAATCCGCCTTTTGTCGGCGCGCGCCTCATGGAGAAAAAACAAAAGGAGATTTTCTTGAGCCTCTTTGATGATGCAAAAGGGGCTGGTAATCTTGATTTTGTTACCGCATGGTATGAGAAAGCGGCTCGATATATGGGGGGCACGCATATCAAGACCGCCTTCGTGTCCACAAACTCTATCTGCCAGGGTGAGCAGGTCGCCATTCTCTGGAAAAGATTGAAAGAAAAATATGCTGTAACGATTCACTTCGCGCATGAGACGTTCAAATGGAATAACGACGCACCCGGCGTCGCCGCAGTCTATTGTGTTATTGTTGGCTTCGCTTGTTTTGATACTCCGAAAAAGTATCTCTATGAATACGAGACTATAAAAAGCGAGCCAAAAGAAAAAGAAGTCTCGCACATAAATGCGTATCTTGTCGCCGGTGGCGATGTGTTTATAGAAAACAGACGAACTCCAGTATCTTCGGTGCCAGAAATCGTGTTTGGAAGCATGCCCAACGATGGAGGCAATTTTCTTTTTACTGAAAGCGAGAAAGACGAGTTTCTAGAAGCGGAGCCAGGTGCAAAAGCCTTTATGAAAGAACTCATCAGTGCGAAAGAATATCTGAACGGCGAAAAACGTTATTGCTTGTGGCTCAAAGATATTGAGCCGAAAGCTTTGAAGGGACTGCCAAAGGTTTTGGAACGAGTGGAGAATATCAAAAGACTACGGGCTGAAAGCACTCGCAAAGAAACACAGGAATTGGCACATTACCCGACTCTTTTTGGTGAGATACGTCAACCAGATAGTGACTATATTGCAATCCCCCGTGTCAGCTCAGAAAACAGGGTGTATATTCCAATGAGTTTTTTCGATAAAGAAAAGATCGTCGGAGATACATGCCTTGCTGTTCCAAACGCTACACTGTATGACTTTGGTATTCTCCAATCTCTGATGCATATGACGTGGGTATCGTATGTGTGTGGGAGGCTAAAGAGTGATTACCGTTACTCGAATACACTCGTCTACAATAATTTTCCTTGGCCGGAAAATGTGTCCGACGAACACAAGAAAAAAGTCGAGGAATATGCACAAAAAGTCCTCGATGTTCGTCTACAATCTTCACATAGCTCTCTCGCTGATTTATATGATCCAAACACGATGCCACCGGAGCTTGTTAAAGCACACACTGATCTCGATAGGACGGTGGACGCGTGCTACGAAAAAAAGTTTTTAAACAAAGAGACCCGAATCGAATTTTTATTCTGGTTGTATAAGGAATTGACTAAGTAAACCTGACTTTACTTTAAAAATAATGATAAAGGTATGACGCAACTCGTCTTAGAAGCCTAGGGCGTCCGAATAACTCAAGGTTGGTAATCATATCGACACAGTCGACCAATTTTATGGCTAATTCTCTTAATTCGAGCTCATTTATGGGCGGAAAACAAGCTGTTGGTAACTCGGCTTCGCAAAAGGCCTTGTCTAAGCTAGGGTACTGACTAAAGCTCTTTTTTGCGCTATTATTGCCTTACAACTGAATATTAGTAGTTGACCTAACCCTTGCGGACTTTCTGTGAGGCATGGTCGAAAATCCCGCTAGAGATCAAAGGACTCCTCGTCAGAGTCACTCTAGCGGGTCATACCGGGAAACTGGTATGGGCAGGGCCGAAAGGTTTTGTCGCGATGGCGAGGAGTCTTTTGACGTTCCAAGACTCCCACCGTTTAAAACCCGCTAGAGTTTTATGAAAAACTTCACAAATTTTCTGAATGAAGAGAAAATTAAAGATAACATAGCTTCTTTTGAGAAAGATCATCACCCACTATCGCGTGGCGCCTCGTTTGATTATTGCTTCAATTATTTTCAAGAATTTACAGACAAGAAAAAAATTGCCAGTAAAGACAATATACAAAAAAGTTGTCTCCACCTGGCTTTTTATTTAGCCAGTTGGGGGATGTTAAGAAATTCATTCTTATTACAAAAAAGTATGAAGTATTTTGAACCACTTATGGAATATTTTTCAACAGATGATTGCGACGTCTGGAATATAGACGTGGATAAATACGATGAAGAAAATATCATTAAATTAACTGAATGCTACGGGAAAATAAAAGATATTTTATTGAAAGGAGAGGACAAAAGACATGAAATGGGTACTTTGGTAACAAAAATAATGTTAGGTGTATTTGGCAATGTACCAGCGTTTGATGCGTATTTCAGGAATGGTTTCGGATTTGGTACCTTTAATAAAAAATCACTCGTTCACATTAGTGAATTTTATAAGAATGGTAACTACCCAAGACTTATCTCTGATGAAGCAAATAGAATTAAGACTTTTGATTATGATAGTGGAAAATCAACCGATAGATCATACACCAGAGCAAAGATAGTAGACGCGATATTTTTTATAGAAGGATTTAATAAACAATAAAAAAATGAAAAAATATATATTTTCAATCGCTATACTGTCTATCGTCCCATCGGTTGCTTTTGCTTCTTGGTGGAATCCGGCCACGTGGTTTCAATCGCCCAGTGGAGAGAACAATCAGTCTGTGCAACAGCTGACACAACAATTTTCGACTACTACAGAAGCAACAAGCACAATATCAATCATCAACCAATCTGTGGCAACGACCAGTCAGGCGATGTTGCAATCGGAAATAAACATGCTTACTATGCAGAATAATTCTTTGCAATCAAAGCTTAATAGCATCGAAAGCCAACTTGCCCTGGCGCAGAAAAACTATTCCATGTGCCAAGTTAGTCTAACGGCGGCCCAAAATACCAATACCGCTTCACAGGTTCAACAACCAACGATAGCTCCAACTGTGCCAACCGTTGCGCCATCTACAGCTTCTATCTCAGCTGACTACAATAACCCTATCGCGCATACAGTCTCAGCTGTCAGCGGTCAGTATCCTAGTCTGCCAATTCTGACGTTTGACATAGCGCCATCAAATAATAACCAAACTCTCGGTTCCGTGACGGTAAATATAAACAACTCTGGTCAGGGAACCGTAAATACAGCTTATCTGTACGTAAGTGGCTTTAGTACATCTGTCGCCACGGCTGTGGTCTCCAACGGAAGTGCGACATTTTCAGATATTCGGAGCATACCGTCGTTAAGTACAAACGCTAGTCCTTACGATACTTTTACCGTCAAGGTAGACGTATCAGGTCTGACAGACGTCGGATCATCTGAGTCGGTCTCTGCATCTGTATCGAATGTCACGATCACGGATTCAGCAGGCCATGGTGTAAATGTCACTGGGACAGCTCAAGGAAAAGTTATCACCGTGACAAATGATTCGACTGCGGATTCTTTAAATAGTGGTTCATATCCATTTAATTTAACAGAACAAGAAGTATCAACTCCAGGAACGTATACTGTCTCAACAGGAGGATCTTCTTATAGCGTGACAGTATATCCAGATGGACTATGTTCCCAGTCTAGAGGCCCTTGCACGGAAGTCGGAGGTGGTTGGAGTTGCACAAAAGACGGATGTGGTGGTTAAAAAATAAATGAAAAAACCAGATGACAAAAAAATAACAATCTCCGATTTGATTCCGGATATGAAAAAAGACATCTACAAAATCCAGAAGGAACAGTCGGAAATAAGGTTCTACGGCAAGATTCTTGACGACAATCTCGATAAGCTTTGTAAATCTCTGGGTATAAAATTCACCGAGGACGAGCAGAGTAAATTTTATGAAATTGTTGATTATTACAGCCCGAAGTATGCAAGCGGCGATGTCATCGAATATCTCCCGTTTGATTTCGCGTGGGAACTATATAAAATTCAGAAGGAACATAATTTTGACGAAAAGCGCTTTAAGAAAAGGTATTTTGACGAGGAAATATTTGAAATAGCAAAAGATAACGATTTGGATCTGACAGAAGCCGAGGAGTTTCAAGAATTTGTGAAAAGCAATGATTTCAAAGATCCGTATGAAGCCTATGAGGCTTGGAAGTCAGACAATTAGAAAGATACGGGCACGTCGAAAACAGCTAATCGTGGCGGTGACGAAGTAAACGGATACCCTCTCCTTCTATTTTTGCTCCTGCGGCGGTGCCACAGGCCTGTTCTGATAGCTCTTTTTTGCTTCCGCAAGTACCCTTGATATTTCCTCCCTCGGCGGATCTTTCCGATCGAGATCGGTAAACTGGATGCCGCGTTCCTTGTACCATCCGAAGAGCCAATCGTAGAAGTAGGTGGTCATATGCTTGTATCCCTCAGCGCTTGTAAGGGGCCACAGAAGATCGACGTTGCCATAATAGCGTTGATAGGAGTCATCGGCGATCGTGAAGTGCGTCCGTGGAGTGTCGATCGGCACGGATATGACGAACGGCTCCATTTGCGCGATGAGGGGAGTTTGGTATATCACTTTTTCCGGCCTGTATCTAGGCTCCCGTCCTTCGAGTATATAGGGGTTGCTGTCGTCATCATCACGACCATCGCGGTGCCAACCCAAGATCTTCAGCAGAAACTCTCGGGTCCATACTCCTCGGGTGAAATGTCCCCTCATCCTTTCGATACTGTCGAGATCAGGAAACCGCTCCGGCCAGAGAATGCGCCGCTCGTCGTCGAGGAGGGGGTACGCTCGAAAGATGCCGGATAGACCTTTTTCGTCAATCTTTTTCTTGAGTCTCATAAGGAGCGAATCAGGACAGATGAGATTGCCGAGGACAACGATCCGCGTTCCCTTGCTTCCAAGCGGCAAGACCTCGCTCGTCAGCCTCTGCCAGGCGGTGTTGCGGTTCGCTTCATCCTTGGCTGTCGAGGTGTCCTCGATGTCATCGCAGATGATGAGGTCAGGACGGATCGTGCCGTACTTGAGGCCGCGGATGCTCTGCTCAAGCGACACCGATTGAATCTTCGATTCGTGATACACGAGATCGAGCGACATCTTTTTCCATTCAGCCTCGTTGTCGCTGAAGGGTCCGAAGTCCGCCCGCAGGAGTTCGTTCGAGAGAAGCTCGTCACGGATACTCGTGAAGTGACTCTTGGCCTGATCCTGCGTCTGGCTGACGATGACTGCGAACTTCTTTTGTGGCTTGCCGAGGATAGACCAGAGAATGTTGCCGGTATTCATGATTGTGGACTTGCCGGATTCCCTGAATGCCATGACGGCGATGAGCTGATGTGACGGGTTTTTCAAGATGTGGCCCATCTCGCGATGGAAGGGAGCCAGGGGATGCGAGAGGTGGTGCCGCAGATAGATGAGGCAGAACCAAAGAGGATCCTCGTAGGCAAAGCGCTTCCGTAAGTTCTGGTCGGCGAGCACTCGCTTCAGTTTTTCAAGGTCAAAATCATTCGGCATGGTTGGTTGGGACGGAAGGACTTCCGCCGGGAGCTAGGAATTCTTTGAAGAGCTTTTCCTCCTCCGGAGTCAGTTCAGGCACGCCTGTGGCTGGTCTGCGCACATTCTTGCCGCCGTAGCGCGGATGATTGTGTTTGAGCCAGAGGGCAATAGCCGGTAGTTTGCCTTCCTTTATGAGCTGGATCACCTGGGCTTCGCTCATGTCGTTAATGAATTCGACGCCCTGACTGAGCGCATCATCGCTGTCACGACGGAATTCGTTGTCTTCGCGTCGCCAGCGATAGTAGGTGTCGCGGGAGACCCCTGCTCGCTTGCAGGCGGCCATGACAATAGGCAACTCTCTGAGCGTGTCGACGAGCTTTTGCTTGTCATCCTTCAAGCGTTTATCGATCGTCTTTTGATAGGTGTCCTTAGTCATCGATTTTCTTGGCTTTTAGGCCGGTCGCTTTTTCCCAACGATTTCTGATGACCTCGGCGTAGACGGGTGACTTTTCCATGATAAAGCATCGGCGATTCATCTTGGTTGCGGCGATGAGCGTCGATCCGCTTCCGCCAAAGGGTTCAAGGATGAGGTCGCCACGCTTCGTCAGGACCTTAAGATAAGGGATGAGGAGCTCAATCGGCTTCGTTCCGAAGATGATCTCCTGGCCGGACGATTTCTTGTCAGCGGCAGTGTGAGTGATATGATCAGTAGGGCAGATTTTCTTGCCCTTTTCATATTTTTCCCAGTGTGGCTTGCCGGATGTGGCGAATATAGCGTTCTCGTATTCATTTTGGAGAAGCTCATCGGATTCGGGCTCGAGGTTGAGAGCGACGTCACCGCCAGTACCGACAAGAGCGATGTCGGTTTTATTGAAGAACTTGTACTTGGCCGAGAAGTCCTGCATTCGGTTCGGCACATGCCAGGTGATGGTGTTGCGATACTTCCAATGCTTCTCGAGCTCGTTCCAAATGATGCGGAGGTTCTTCGGATTCTCGAAGATGATGATCGAGAAGTCGGGTTTCTGTACCTTGGCTACGTTCGCCATCCATTTCTCCGTGAAGTCTGGCGGCAGGACGTCGGTCTCAAGGTACCGGCGATCGTGTTTGGCTCCGAATCCTGTGACGGCGTCGCCCTGCTTCTTTTTACCCTTTAGGTAGTCAAGGATATACGGGGGATCCGTGAAAACCATGTCGGCCTTTTCATCGCCCATAAGCCGAAGCATATCTGCCTCAACGGTCGAGTCGCCGCAGGCCAGGCGGGAATCGCCGAGCGCCCATACGTCGCTTTTCTTTATTTCGATCTCGTCTATCTTGAGCTTTTTAAGCTCCTTCTCAAGATCGAATTGCTCCGGAGTCTCCTCGACGGCGAAGATCTCGTCGAGGTCTTCCGAGCTGAATCCGGCCGTCGAAAGGAATGTCTCGTCGAAAGTGGCGAGGAGATCCCAATCCCATTCGCCGACATTTTTGTTTAAGCGGATGTTGAGTTCCTTCTCCTTCTCGATATCTGGAATGTTGATATATACGACGGGTACTTCCTTGATGCCGAGCTCCTTTATAACGGAGAGACGGAAGTGGCCGCCTATAACGATGCCCTTGCGTTCCGGCGCGGAGTTGACGAGGAGAGGGTCGACGATGCCGTACTTACTGATGCTTTCTTTGAGATCCTTAGCCGCCTCGGTACTCCAAGTTCTAGGGTTATAGGACGCGGCTTTTAGATTTGTAACGGGGACGTATTCTACGCACAAACGAGTGTCTGCGGTTGGTTTGCTTTTCATTTTGTTGTCAAAGTTAAAGGGACTAATAAAGAGCCGAGGCCGGTGGCCTTTTCCTTCAACAGAAAAAAGCCGAGCGGCTTTTCTCGTGTGCGAGACGATGGGTGGCTTTCACCCGTTGCTCTTATTCAGAGTATGCGCACCACTTCCTTGTTCAGGGTGTGATTCGGAAGGCTTGGACCAGTCCCTTTTCAGGAGCCACCTTCCACCTTTGCAGGCGCTTTTTCCATCAACTGCCGACGGAGGAGTGTATCTTTTATCAAGATATTGCAAATATCATATGCCGGTCGAACAGAAAAGTCAAGCGAAATATCTGGGGATTTCTCGAAGTGATATACTTTATTCTGTCATGAAGAAACCAAAGGCCAAGAAGCCAAAAAAATACACTGAGGAAGAACAAAAGATCATTGATGAGGCGGCGCAACAACTCGCAGAGATTCTTATGGAAGTGATTATAGAAAAACAGAATGTCGCCGGGAAGAAATAGAGGCATGGTTTATATCAGAACATCTTTTCCTAAAAGTCCAGCAAATCGGACAGTCGTACATATGCTCTTGCACTGTCCGAAATGTCCGATTCGACGCGGTTGAGATGTCTCTTTGTACGATCGTACACGTGTACGATTCACAGGGTGGCCTGTCCGATTCGTAAAAATTGCCTTGTTATATAAAATTGACCCCTGACCCGAGTGCCTCAAGGCCAGTCTCAGAAAGATGCTAGAATACCCTTACGGGGCTTGTACTCACGGGTACTTAACCCGACTAGCCCGCAAATTCGCAAAAAGCGCGAAATCGCTCGAAAAAGGCGAAAGAGAAATACCAAGTGGAGGGCGGGGCGGAATTCCCCCCTGAAACCCCCCTTCCGCCCCGCCCGCATTTTTGTTGACCGTTTGGGGAATTGCGGGAACAAATGCGAAGGGTGCGCGGGGCGAAAAAACGAGGGTGCGGTCGCGTATGACAAAGTTCGAACCGACTTTTTGGAAAAAAGATCGGATTTTAGTAGGATCACCCTCATCTGCCACAAACTTGGCTTGCTTACTCGCTTCCAGGAAATTTTTCACTGGTTCGAACCGATTTGTTGAAACCTGTGCCAAAGATGCTAATTTGTCGTTCAGAGCATGTTTTTCAGTCACCAGTTTGTTTTTGGCATTTTGATATTCTGGAAGCGTTAGAGCGTTCTCTAGGTATGCTGTCATGAGTTTGTCGAGCTTCGAATCGACGATGGTAATTTCTGCATTCACTTTATCAGTCTCATTTTTCAGAAGTTTATCATTTTCAGATCTATCTTTTTCATTTTCAATTATTAGCCAATCAGCTACCTCGTCAGCCAGGGAGTATTTTTTCAGTTCCGTTTGCATTTGCGAAGTGATGACCTCCTCACGAACGTATTTTTGATTGCAAACTCCTTTTCGTTTTGTGCATCGCAAATAATTATGACCTTTTTGTGTTTCTGTGGTTATGAAGCAACCGCATTCACCGCAATGGAATAGGCCTCTGTAGTCATAAGATTTCAGTTCTGACGTTTTAGGTTTGCTTTTTCTGGTCATAACCTCTTGAACATCGTCAAAAAGCTTTTTCGAGATAATAGGTTCATGCTTACCTTCATAAAATTCTCCACCATATCGAATAAGTCCATGGTAAAAGGGATTTTTCAAAAGATATTGATAGTTGGAAATAGAAAGCACGCCATCGCCAGTGCCTTTTAGACCAAGATCATTGATTTTTCTCCTGACCTGGGCGAATGTGAAATTGCCAGTGGCATATGCCTCAAAAGTCTTTTTCACGAGTATGGATTTTACCGGATCAACGACGATAGTTTTTATCTTTTTATCATTCAAATATCCCAGTGGTGCTTTTTGAGGCCATATTCCATTCTTCAATTTCTGTCTGTGTCCGCGTTTGATGTTCTCTGACAAGTTGTCTACATAATATTTACTCTGGCCAAAGGAGATTGAAAGCATAAATTTTCCCTGCGGAGTTGCATCAAACCAGAACGTCGGGAATTTCAGATCAGTGATCTTGCCAATATCCACAAGGTAAATGACACGACCACCATCAATGGAGTTACGAGCGAGTCTGTCAGGGTGCCATGCGAGGATGCCGGAGGCCTCACCGGCTTCTATGCGGTCCAACATTTCAGCGAAAATAGGCCTGCCAGGTACTTTGGCGGTTTGTTTCTCTATAAAAGTATCGACAACATCAATTTTTTCCTTTCTAGCGAGCTCACGCAGTTCTGCCAACTGGTCAGGCAGGCTTCTGATTTGATGATCTTTGTCATCAGTCGATTTTCTGGCGTAAATAAAATATTTTTTATCACTCATGAATATATTTTACCAAATTTTTGTAAAGTCAAACAGATGTTCATAACTTTTTTCACTAAACTCTATCGAGAAGCGGTCGACTTCCGCTTTTAGCTACAAGTCCCGAGCGGATGTCGGTGCGGCGAAGCACCCAGCGGTCGCTCCAAGCGACGGCTGGGGTTTTCGTGCGGAGCCGTTCGGACATCCGCGTAAAAATATCGTTAAAGCGGAAGTGGGCCGCTTCGACTCACTTCTTGTAATTTAATTTTTATAAAAAATTATATTTCATTTCCTTCCCCTCCACGCGACCGCGCCCTCGTTTTTTTGCCTCGCGCGCCTTTTGCATTTGTCCCCGAAATTCCCAAAACGGTCAACAAAAATGCGGGCGGGGCGGAAGGGGGGTTTCAGGGGGGAATTCCGCCCCGCCCTCCACTTGGTATTTCTCTTTCGCCTTTTTCGAGCGATTTCGCGCTTTTTGCGAATTTGCGGCAGTTTTTACTTGAAGTTCGAACATTTTTTATGGAAAATCCTCATAATTGAAGTGAAAGAAAATGGTGTCGCTCCGCGACGCTGTTTTCTTGTGGGGTTGCGCCTTCGCTCCGCTCGGCGCGTGGAGAGGGCGTGCGCGGCAGGAGGGGTGTGGGGAGGAATGCCGCGCCGCCCTGCTGATTTTTTCGCGCGGGGTGAAGGGGAGAAAATAAGCGGCCAATGACCTTGAATTTCTGTCAAAAAGTGATAAAGTAGCTTTATACATGAACGAAATAATCTATATACTCACGAATGAAGCCATGCCCGGCTACGTCAAGATCGGAAAGACTACAAATAATCTTGACCAGCGCGTCAGAGAATTGAGCGCTTCTACCAGCGTTCCTTTGCCGTTTACGGTTTTCTATGCCTGTAAAGTAAAAGACGCGAAGTTCGTCGAACACCAGCTTCATGACGCTTTTGATAACAATCGGGTAAATCCTCGACGAGAATTTTTTCAGATCGCTCCGGAACGAGTAGTCGCGGCTCTAAAATTGGCGGAAATCGAAAATATCACTCCCAAGAAGGATCTGATCGAATCGGAAGAAGACCGTGAGGCTCATAAGGAAGCCCTTGAGCGGCGTGGAAGATTCAATTTTGAGCTAGCCAAAATTCCGTTGGGGGCAGAGATTTATTTCAGCCGCGATGAAAACAAAAAAGCTAAAGTCGTCGATCTGCATTCATCGCAGTCTATCGAATATAACGGAGAGATCACCAGCCTTTCAACCTCCGCCCAAAGAATCCTAGGAGCCGGTTATGGTGTAGCCGGTACAGATTACTGGATGTACGACGGCGAGACCCTCGATGAGCGCAGGAGAAGGCTTGAGAATGAAGAGTAAAAATATATGGGTATATTCAATACGAAACAATCAATTGAGGAAATGGAGAAGGACATAGATAATTGCGTTCCAGAAATGCAAAAGGTTGGAGCGATGTTTATAAATTTTAAGTTACAGAAAAAAATTATTGAGGATCAGAATGTATACAATAGTAAACAACTTTTTTGGTCTCGCTTCTTAACAATAGTTACAGCGGTTCTTGCGTTAGCAACGATTGCTTTGGTTCTAGTTACAAAATAATTTTATGGCAAGTAAATCTTCAAATAAAAATTTACATAAGGCCAGCGAAGCAAAGAAAGATGAGTTTTATACCCAGCTTGTTGATATTGAAAAAGAACTCAAGCATTACAAGGAACAATTTCGTGGCAAGGTTGTCTATTGCAATTGTGATGATCCATTCGAGAGTAATTTTTTTAAATATTTTGCCGCAAATTTTAATGCTCTCGGTCTCAAAAAGTTAATAACTACCAGTTTTACAAAGTCACCAATTGCCGGAGGACAATTGCCACTTTTTGAAGTCAAAGGCTTGAAACCGAAAGGTAAAGAGCCATTTAAGATTGAAATCAATGAAGTCCCAGATTCTAATTCTGATGGCGCCATCGGTCTCTCTGATGTCGAATGGCTGTTAAGGCACGATGCGAATGTTTCTACGCCACTCAAAACAGATGGTGATTTTCGTAGTGAGGAATGTATTGAACTGCTAGATGGGGCAGATATTGTTGTAACTAACCCGCCATTTTCTCTGTTTCGGGAATATCTAGCGCAATTGGTGGAATTTAATAAGAAATTTCTCATTATCGGTAATGTCAATTCAATTACCTACAAAGAGTGCTTTAAACTTATCAAAGATAACAAAATGTGGCTTGGAGCAAGTATTCACAGTGGTGATCGTGAGTTTCGAGTGCCGGACGATTACCCTCTAAATGCTGCTGGTTCTAGGATTGATAGTGATGGTCATAAATATATCCGCGTCAAAGGAGTACGTTGGTTCACTAACCTAGACTACGAAGAACGTCATGAAGATTTGGTGCTCTATAAAAAATATTCTCCAGAAGAATATCCGAAGTATGAAAACCATGATGCCATTAATGTTAACAAAACTTCCGAAATCCCAGTTAATTATGCTGGTGCAATAGGTGTACCGATTACTTTTCTCGATAAATATAATCCAGAACAGTTTGAGATTATTGGACTAGGTATATCAAATTCAGGAAAAGAGATTGGGGTTAAGCCGTACAAAGCAGAACATAAAAAATACAGGAAGGAAATTCAAAAAAGAGGTGCTGTTGATGGTGACTTATACATGATTACGAATGGAATCGTTGATGTTCCTTATGCACGAGTTATTATAAAAAATATGAAAGTATTAAAATAATATGAAAATTGATTTACATAAAATTTCAATCCGCAAGATAATAGTTGGCTATAAAGACAGTGCCGAAGAAGGTGTGACTGCTTATAACGGCAAACTTGATATTCGTCCAAAATATCAGCGTGAGTTTGTGTACAAAGAAAAACAACGTGATGCAGTAATAGAAACAATCAAAAACAACTTTCCGCTAAATGTGATGTATTGGATGATTAGGGATGATGGTGGTTATGAAGTGTTGGACGGCCAACAACGCACCATCAGTATTGGTCAATATGTTAGTGGAGATTTTTCACTGAATGACCGCTTTTTTCATAATCTTACCAAAGAGGAGCAGGATAAAATTTTAGATTATGAACTAATGATTTATTTCTGCGAGGGTACCGATAAAGAACGGTTAGATTGGTTCAGAATAATTAACATCGCCGGCGAGAAGCTGACCGACCAAGAGATTCGCAACGCGGTTTATACTGGGCCGTGGCTTTCTGATGCCAAATTGAAATTCAGTAAATCGAATTGTGCGGCATACTTACTGGCGAACGACGACGGCCAGTTGGTTAGCGGTTCCCCGATTCGCCAAGAGTACTTAGAAACCGCGCTCTCGTGGATCAACGATGGCAAAATCGAAGATTACATGGCCAAGCATCAACACGACAAAAATGCCGACAAATTGTGGCAATATTTTCAGGATGTCATTGTCTGGGTAAGGACGACATTCACGAATTACCGTAGAGAAATGAGTAGTGTACAGTGGGGCGAGCTGTATAACCAATTCAAGGATAAAAAACTGAATGCCACAAAGCTTGAAGCCGAGGTCAAAAAGCTGATGCAAGATGAAGATGTCACCAAAAAGTCCGGCATATACCCATATATTTTGACGAGAGACGAGAAGCATCTCTCGATTCGTGCTTTCACAGACAAGATGAAGCGTGAGGCATATGAAAGACAAGACGGGATCTGTCCGTTTTGTAAAGCTGAGAACAGGAAAAAGAAATGGGAAATTGAGGAAATGGAGGCCGATCACATTACACCTTGGCACGAAGGAGGAAAGACGATAGCAGAGAACTGTCAGATGCTCTGTAAGCAGGACAACCGGACTAAATCTGGGAAATAAAGATGATCAGCATGAATACCGAGAATTCAAAATGGAAGAAAAAGAACTTAGCGATAGGAGATCTTTCATTGTGGGATGAAAATGCCCGTTTTTCTGATCAATACTTCGGTCTTTTAGAAGAAGATTTGCTGAACTATTTTCTGACTGGAAAATTTCATGTTCTGAAGTTAGCAAGTGAGATGGAAAAAGACTCTGACCTTCCTCAATTAGAAAAAATTGTGGTTTGGAATGCCAACGATCGCAATGTGGTGCTCGAAGGTAATAGAAGAATCGCTGCATATAAACTGTTGGCAAATCCTAAACTGGCTGGTGCTCAGGGGGATAAATTCGCTCAGATAGGATCAAAAATCGGTATCTCGGAGGATTTTGAAGTTGAATGTCTTGTGACCGAAGACCTAGAACAGGGCTATCGGTTTATCGAGAGAAAACATCTGAATCAAAATAACGAAGTATCCTGGGGGTCTAATGAAATTGCCCATCATAAAGAGCGACGTGGCAAAGCTGGCGAGAAGGAATTGATAAGGGTTGGTATCACGAAGGTTGTCAGTGGCCTTGGAATAGCTAAGGAGCTAAAAGAAGCGGTGCTTGGTCCGGGTTACGTGACTACTTTCTGGAGATTAACTGGCCAGACTCCTGCTCAGGAATTTTTCGGTTATTCTTTTGATAATGATAAAAAACTAAAGGTAAAAGATAGTAATTTCGGTAAGAAGCTTGAGGTCATTGTCTGGGATGTACTCAAGAGCGGCCAACACAATGGAAAATTATTCTCTCGCTTGAACAACAAAGAGATACATGATTATTTGAAAAATATTTCTGATAAGGATTATGATAGGGCGGCAAATGAGATAAAGGTAGCGGAGAGTAAAAAGCAGGACGGCCTTTTTGGTCAATCGGGCATAACTACGGAATACAACTTTAGAAGGAAAACGCCAGTTACAAAAACGGGGAATGATCTTTTCGGCAGAACTCTTGTTCTACAGACAGGAAAGGTCAATGACATGTACCGAGCTCTTGTAGATATCGATAAGAAATCCCAAAACAATGACGCGGTATTGCCGTTCCTAGGCATGGCACTCCGTCTTTTAGTAGAAGTCGCCGCGCGCGTGTATTATGAGAACCAGAAAGATGGTAAGAATGCTAAGAAGGATCAGGTTTGTGAGATGTTTCTCAAAGAAGCCAAGAAAGAACTTAAACAACACCAGAAAAATGATATTTCGCTCACTAATGAATGGCTTTCTGATCAGAGAAATCTAGGAGCGATTCTAGATAAATATGCTCACGGAAGCATTATCTGTAAGCGTGCTGATGTATTGAAAGACTCTTTTATCGTAGCTGATATTTTGGATTTCTATTTCGGAAAGAAGTCATAAATTTTATGCAAAAAATACCACAAACAAGAAATCAAAAATTTCACTATAGCCCATTACGATATCCTGGCGGAAAGACTTTCTTGTTTCCTTTTTTTGATGATGTTATAAAGACTAACGGGTTGAAAAAAGTCACTTATGTCGAACCATTTGCTGGTGGTGCAGGTGCTGCTCTTGCTCTGCTATTATCTGGAAAAGTCGACCGTATTGTGATCAATGACTTGGATAACGCCATTTTTGCTTTCTGGAAATCTGTAGTCTTTGATTCAGTCAAGTTTATTAAAAAAATCAGATCTACCCCCGTTACGATCAGGGAATGGAGGAGGCAAAAAGCGATTTATAATGATCCGAAAGCCGGTCTATTTAATCTTGGCTTCGCGACTTTTTTCCTCAACAGAACCAATACTTCTGGTATTCTGAACGGTGGACCCATTGGCGGATTGAAACAGCAGGGGAAGTATAAGATTGACGCAAGATTCAATAAAGAAGCGTTAATCGAGCGAATACAAAAGATTGCTTTTTATAAAGATAAGATATCGGTCTTTAACAAAGATGGTGTTAATCTTATTGGTGAGTATTTGAATAAAAAGAATGCTTTCATATATCTTGATCCGCCTTATTTTGAAAAGGGTGCTAGTCTTTATCTGAACCATTATAAAAAAGAGGATCATGAAGCTCTTGCACGGAAGCTCAACGGTAACCCAGATGCTTTTTGGCTTCTGACTTACGATAATAAGAAAGAAATTAAAGCGCTTTACCCAGAGCGAAAAATCATTAACTTTTCTCTGAATTACAATGCTTACATATCTCGAAAAGGCAGAGAGCTGATGATTCTTTCTGACATCTTTGCAAAACAGATATGAAACCAGAATCCAAACAGGAAATCTTGAAGCGACGGAAAGAGCTCGAGCAAGAACTCGTGGAGATGCTAAAGGAGACCGAAAGCGATTTTGAGCTTGCCGATGTGCTCGAAGCCATATACGAAGAAGAGGAGAACGACGATATGACGAAGATCATAGCCATGTTCGACAACGGCGACATGAGCCAATTGAGCAATGTCCTCGAACTGGTTACCGATGCTTGGAACTATTTCCCCCATAAAGCTCTCGGCAGGATATCCCCGGCGGAGATGATGGTGGAGTATAATCATAAGCAATGAGCACCAACATCGATTATTGGGAAAAAGTCCTTGAGAATCCGACGCCTGCGTTCAAGGCTCTTTTTGACGCTGAATTGATTTACATTCGGTCGCGCGTTCCCGGGAATTCCAGAGTTCTTGAGATCGGTTGTGGCAACGGCAGGAATATCAAATCTATAGCTGAAGTGACCAAGGACATCATCGGAATCGACAACGATTCGAAAGCCGTGGAAGACGCAAAGAATAATCTGGCCGGATTTTCAGGCGTAAAGATAATGCTGGCCGACGCTCTCGATCTGCCATTTGCGGATAAATCTTTTGACGTCCTGATATTCCTAGATACTCTGGTCAACATGAAAGAAAACAAAGTTCAAACATTGAAGGAGATGAGCAGGGTGTTGACGGACGCCGGCAAAATAATCATCAGTGTGTATTCCGAGGATGCTTTCGACGCACGCATGGACATTTACAGGATAGTGAATGCTCCCATAAACAAGACCGAAGGTACGAAAGTCACGTTCGATGAGAGCCTGGCGGCGAATGTATCGGAGCAGTTTAGCAAAGAAGACATAGAGGGCTTGGCCGATCAGTCTGGATTGAATCTTGTCGATTGTAAAAAAGTGCCAGGAATCGCGTATATTTGTACGCTTGTTAAAAAATAAAACCCGCCTACGGTTAGAACGTAGTGCGGGTCGTGACATTGATGATCTAAGTTTCGAGCACGCTGGTGGTTATATATACCCCTCCAAACTTCGCCGCAACCGAGCAGTTGCTCGGTCGTTGGCTTTTGTGTCGGGGGTAATGTCCGTGATATGGCGAGCTACGCCCTTACGGAGCGCTTTAAAATGTGCTCCCACAAAGTCCGTATTTGAGGCATGTAATCTGCGATTTTTCATTCTTACGAGATAGGGTTTCTTTTTTCTTTCCGTAAGCTGCACTATTGCCGTGCCCTCGAGCGTAACTGAACAAAGTCTCATGACAACCCCATGGAGACTTGTTGAAGGTAATTTTGTTTTCACAGATTTCCTTTCATTTCTTTCGGTTGATGGTTGATTCGCCGCATGACTAATCCTAAGAGCGGCACCGACGAGTGAAGCAGAACGCAGTTTACCTGATATACAAGGTCACACCACTGGTTGTTCCATCGCAGAAAAACTACAATGGTCGCCAGGACGTAACTTGTTACCCACAGTAACCACGGTCTTGGTTGTTCACATTCCCACGGTCGCGGATTTTCCGCGGTCGGTCTTTTCGTCAATGCTCGCCACATTGGAATGAATCCTGCGAAGATGGCGAACTGGACGATCAGATTGGCGTATTTGGCGGAGCCGTAGTGTTTCCACACGACCGACGCGATGACGCCGATCAGCAGAGCGACGAAGTCCCACTTGTCCGGCCACTTGAATTTCTTCAGATAGACGGCGAGGAAGAACGTCGCGATGCACAAGCCGATGTTGAGGAGCGGAATGACGCTTTTCCAAACGTCCCCGCTCATCTTTAGATAGCTCGTGGTTGAGATTGCCGAGACGACAGACCAAATGAGCCAAGTGGCACCATTCGGTTTCGTCGCGCCCTTGATGACCTGACGATTGTAGTCGAGGTAGGCAAGGGTATAGGCGACGCCGGAGGCAATCGCCAGTATATGGCTGATTTGCACAAGGTGCCTTTCGTTATAGGTTTATGTTGTTGTCAGAGAGCGAAACTCTCAGGGGCCGCGACCTAATGTCGTAGACCCATTAGAGTGCCCCACATTACTGTGAGGCCGAGATTACTTCAATCTCGAAAGTGTTATGAAACTGAAACCAGCGGATGAGAAGCACAGTAGGCTTCGATCTCGTCGTGGCGCTTCTTCAACTGGTATGCAGCCTGTTGCATTGCTTGTTCATCGCTGTCTTGGCCATGGCCCCAGTTGTCCCTGAATGGGATGGCTGTTCCAGCGTAGAGAACATCTCCAGGCTTGTCGCCAATGCGGATAGAAATCCTCGCCGCAGTTTCCAGCTGGTATTCACCACCAGGATTTCCACGGATGGGACACGTGCCACAAATGGTGACGAGTTCCCATTCAATTGTCCCTGCCCACCACCCCATCTCTTTTTCTAGGAGTAGGGCAAGCTTGGTCCAATTGGCGAACATTTCACCAAGGTGTTCCGGTGTCGGAACTACATCCTTCCAAGCTCCTGTAGCAGGCATAAACATGCCAGGGAGTTTTTTCCACCAATCACCATCGTATACGATACCCTGCGGAGGTGTCACCGTGCGATGGCTCATTGTTGTTTTTAGCATACTTTAACCTTTCGTTGTTGATTGTTGACTCAAAGAACTGAACTCTCAGGATTCGCGACGGAAGTGTCGTGAACCCAGTAGAGTCCCGCTTACGATTCGAACGTAAGCGGGGCGTGACATTTTTGTGTTCTAAGGAGCGATTGGCCAGCAGTATTCGTTAGCTGGATTGTATGTCCACCAAGACGGTGACCAATTCATTGATACTGCCACCGAAACCAATGCGAGGACAACGAGCGAAGCTGCCGGAGCATACCAACCCCACATCTGCATCTCCTGTCTGGCCTGGAAGACTGCTTTGCCAATGGCCGAGAACTCGACCGGACAAAATGAAGATTTCCAGATGCCAGTGAAGAGTAGGCGGTCACTCTTGCATTCAAGCGCTTCGAATCGCCAAGTGCAGAGAGCTTTCCCTCTGATTACTCTGCGATCAGCAAGGATGAAACGGCAATAGAATCTCATGCCGACCCTGACCGGATGCTTGAAGTCCACTTCCTCGTATCTTGAGGCGATGACCTCCGCTCTTTCGACGAACCGAAAGAACCGGTGAACACATGCCTTTGTCAGAGAAAGTGCCAAATCCCCGCAGAGTGTAAGACCACCGAGATCGGACTTATACAACAGAGCAGTGAACGGATTGATGTGAACCGGATTCCAGTCACGATCAATGATTGCATGCAAGATTAGTTTCCACAGGCTGGCGCGCACGGGCTTGCATTGCCACGTGTGCCCGATGGGGACCTTTGCCAGATCCGAGGCGTTGTTGAGAATGAGTGTTTTCAAAATTATCTCCTGTTTGTTTTGGCGGATTTTAAGCTCCATGTAGAGCACCAAAACTCTGTCGCAATTATAGCATAACAGCATAGTAAAGTCAAGCAAAATCGAGGCTTAAAATAATGGCTATTTTGGACTATAATTGAAGCCATGGATGATCAAAATACGCCTATAGAGCCAGCCACAGAAGCACCAGCGCAGGCTCAAGAATCTGCCCCAACTCCTATTGAGCCGGAATCTAGCCAGCCAAATGGCTCTACGCCTACCGATTTGCCCCCTGAGGCCCCAGAATCGCCTATAAACGCTTCTAGTGATACTCCCGTTGAAGATCAAAATCAAGGGGTAAACCAGCCAGAAAGCAACACCCCAGAAGAGCCAATTTCTACTCCAAATGAGCCAGAAAATCCAGTAGATGATCAATCAGCTCCAGTGCAATCTGTACCTGTCTCAGCGCCGACGCTACAGACTCCGACAGCCTCACAACCACAACCGTCGGCGCTGGAGAACCAGACCAGCTTCATCCGCGCACTTCTCGCTAAAGCGAACGCAAAACTTGGTTCAAACAGACAAAAGAAGCTCGACAAGGTTATGCTGACAGCACAAAAGAAAGGATTCATAACCAACGAACAAGCTCAAGAACTTCTGCATTGCTCCGATGCCACTGCCACTAGATATCTTTCAAAATTGGTTCAGCAAGGAAGATTGAATCGCACAGACGGATCGCACTGGGTGAAATATATTTTTGTGCGCTGAATCTTGCGGCTCAGATGGTCAAACCTCTTGCGGATCAAATGGTGGATTTGAGCCGCAAGGTTTTCTAGATTTCTTTCTTCTTTCAACCGAGAAACGGTCGACTTCCGCTTCTCACCACGAGTTCTGAGCGGATGTTTGTGCGGCGTAGCACTGCACGGTCGCCTCGGGCGACGGTGCAGGTTTCCGTGCGAAGCCGTTCTGACATCCGCGTAATGACTTTATCTGAAGCGGAAGTGGGCCGCTTCGAGTCACCGGACTTTCATGCTAGGATAATCTTGCGGATCAGATGGCAGAATGGCTTGCGGATCAAATGGTGGATTTGAGCCGCAAGGTTTCCTAAATACCCGCGCGAAAAAATCAGCAGGGCGGCGCGGCATTCCTCCCCACACCCCTCCTGCCGCGCACGCCCTCTCCACGCGCCGAGCGGAGCGAAGGCGCAACCCCACAAGAAAACAGCGTCGCGGAGCGACACCATTTTCTTTCACTTCAATTATGAGGATTTTCCATAAAAAATGTTCGAACTTCAAGTAAAAACTGCCGCACTTAGGTTTTATTATCGGACTATGTCGAGGCCTTGATAAATAGGCCTTGTTTGGAATCGTTCGAATCCCTCAAAGATTCACCCTCTAGTGGGATTCGAACTTCATGATATAGTGAAATTATATTTTTACCTATGAATTTATCAAATCTAATTCTAGCTCTTACGGCCATATTTATCGGGTGGCAATCGTGGGAGACACGTCGTTTAGTTCGATTAACAAGAATCAAGGATCTGCCTCTTTTGGATGTTGAATTTCAGGATAATGGTGCAAAGATTATATTGAAAAATATCGGACAATCTCCGGCATACTCGCGCATCAATTAGACAGACTTCCAGATTGCGTGAAAACGAATATCTCGATTTTGACCCGCTACATAATTCTCGTTCCTCAATACTTCCTGGCGGAACCAGGGAGGTGTGGATGCACCATCAGCGCATAAGCGAAGGATCAATCGGCGGTTTTCTCGAAAGTATGCCCGTACTGAGAAATGCCATAATGGCGAATACTGTCACGACCACTAAAAATTACCTGCAGTATTTCGATAAAGACGGAGTAAAAATTCATGAGGATCTTGTATATAAAAGTAAGCGGAAATCGGATAGGAGGAAATCAGCAGGTATATTCAACCACTGCAGAAGTTTAGAGATTTCTGCGGGGATGATTTTGCATCGTCTTGATTATCTGCTGATGCAATTTTGTCTGTTCCTCACGAGTGCTGATTCCGAGAGTCAGCTTATTTTTCTCTACGCCAGGTATCAGTTTTGCGCCCGGTGGTTTTGATGTGATGAAAAAATAATGAGTGCCTTCGATGACGAACTTGCACATTTCTATACCTTCGGTCGTCACAAGGATCGGCGACATCGTAGGCATGTCATAGGTATAAAGGCCTCTGCCTCCATCTGGAGTAGGCATAAGAGGCGGCATACATATGAAGCATGCGTATTCATCGGGTTCGCCGGGCCTTCCTTCCAAAATCATCTTTCGTAGCTCCTCCTGAACCTCAGGCTTCAGGCGCACTTGTTTGAAAGAATGGCCTTGAAGAAATGCTTGCCCGCCAAAGCATCGAAAGTAGAAAAAGCTTGAAGCGGGAATAGTCATAGGTCGGATCGTTCTCCCTAACCGCACATTCTTGCCCGTCTATATATTCCATGCGAGGAGGGAGGTTGGTTTGGAAGTTCACCATGAAGAAATTGTGATGCATAGGTTTCAAGCTTGCCGATCACTCCGCTATCGCAACCCTGGCACAAGATACCGCCTTCGTACTCGCCATTGAATTTAAATTGCGGTCGGTCGGTATTCAGGTAAACGATTAGGTTATTCTCTCCCGAGATGAATTTATAGAGAAAATCGCGGAATGATATGAGATTCCTTGCAGAGATCTTTATATTCAAGACAGAGTTTGCATTGCCCTTTTTTCATGGCCAAAGTCTAACAAATTAAGATGGTTCTGAAAATTGGGATTCGTTACACCACCTCCACCACTCCCTTCGTGATCTTGAGTTTCGAGCGGAAGCATCCCATAAGCTCGCGCTTCTCCTCGTTCGTGCCCTCCTTGAGGATGTATTTCGCGTAGGTCTTGATGTCCACTTCCTCGTGCGATGCGCCTGGTTTGCCGAGTCCGAGCACCGTGCGTTGGAATTTGTTGAAGCGCTTGAGCTCGTCCTCGAACTTGTAGCGGATGCCGTGCTCGTTGAATTCGAGCTTGCCCAGAAGACCAGTTAGCTGTTCGATCAGCACTTCCTCGCGCAAATATTTGTTACCTCTGCAATTTTTGTCGCGGGTGCGCCCGCAGCCGTAGTACACATATCTTGCGGTCGTGCCGTCTTTCAGTTGCTTGTATTTCTCCTCGGCCGATATGCACGATCCGCATGCTCCGCAGGTCATCAGTTTCGTGAAGGCGAACTCGTGGCTTTCTCGCTGGATACCGTCGCGCTTGAGCCGCGCTTGTACTTTGTCGAAGAGCTCTTGTGTCACGAGTGGCTCATGCTTGCCCTGATACCAGTTGCCGCTCTTCTTCGGGAACTCGAAGATGCCGTGATAGAAGGGATTTTGAAGAGTTCGATATACATTGCCGAGGGAAAGCGGCTTGTTGCCGGTCGTGTGGAAGTTGAGCTCGAAGCGGAGCCAGTGGTATACCTTCCGACCAGACCATTCCTCGTGTGCCACTTTCTCGAACATCTTCTTGATGACATGTCCTCGCTCGGGGTCGATGATCACCTGGCTCTTGCGATCGGCGATCCGCTGATTCAGGTATCCGGTCGGAGCGGTGCCGGGCCGGTATCCCATCTCGCATCGCGTTCGCAGTCCGCGCTTCACGTTGATACCTCGGTTGTCGTTCTCGAACTTCGCCTGCGATCCGAGAATCATCAAGAGGAATTTCTCGTTCGGGTTATTGCGAAAACTTCTGCCCGTACGTCCGGATCTCGAGAAGCTTTCCAGCGTCCATGAGGTCGACGATCTTGCCGAGGTCACCTGCGTTACGGCTGATGCGGTCCGGCGCCCACGTGAGGATGCCGTTATACTTCTCATCCTTGATCTCCTCGACAATCTCGTTGAAGATCGGCCGTTGGCCGGTCTCCTTGGCCGAGTGCGACTCTCGCTTCATGGCCACGATCTCCAAGTCCTCGCGCTCGGCGAGCTGGAGCATCTCCTTTACCTGGCTGTCTATGGAGAGGACTTGGCGTTCCTCCGATTCCGTCGATTTTCTGGCATAAAGGCAGTATTTCACCTTTACGGGGCTTGCCGGTTTGGGTCCAGGCCCCAACGGCCCTTGTGATTGCATATGTGTCATACAGCTACAAGGGATGACGCAGACCGCTAAGGAAGTCCAGATCCTTTGAAAGGGCGGAGTTGGTAACTGGGCTTCGCAATCACTTGCTTTTATGGTACAGTTTCGACACAACCGAATATGTGAAAAGTAGCCTAAACCCTCGAGAAATCGGCGGCATGGCGAAAAACCAGTAACGGATAGAGAACCCATCATATGGGGTCACCGTTACTGGTCATATCGGGAAACTGGTATGGGTGCCGCAAGGCATCACCCATGTGGTGGGCTTTGTGTTAGCACTACGCGGGGTTCGGGAGTATAATTTAGTCACGTTATTATTAGATAATAAATAATCATGAAAAAATATCTTATATTCACTTCTCATCCCGCTTACAGGGTTGTCGCTCATGTTATCAGTAGCGACTCCCGTATCTGCTCAAACTGAGACCGCTTCACCGTTGTGCTACACATTCACGAAAAATCTTGGTGAAGGCAGGCCGATAAGCTCGGCTGATTCACAGGCCCTGACCGTAGCTCTTATCAACGCCGGTGTCTGGAACCAGGAATCTCCGATCACGACCTATAACGACACTGTCGCTTCTGCGGTCTCGGGATTCCAAGAAAAATACTCTGCGCAAATCCTTACTCCGAATGGCTTGTCCTACGGAACTGGATTTGTCGGTGCTTCAACCCGAGCAGAATTAAATAGCCTTTATGGAGAATGCTCGAATCCTGCTCAGCCGGCTCAACCGATCTCATCGACACAATGCCCAGCGGGATATACCTGTACTCCGGTAAATCAAAATCCTGCTCCGGTTTGTCCTCCTGGCTGGACTTGTGTGCCCGCTGGATCTACACCTTCAACTCCTATCACATCTTCCGGTGCTACAACTGTATCGTTGACTCTCGATCCGTCATCTCCCTTGACTGGTCAGACGAGCCAAACCTCCGCCATACCGGTACTTGTCTTCGACCTTAATCCTCAAAATGGAGTAGCGGCTCTCACGAGAATCAACGCTAACATAGTTACGAGCGGAACAGGAAGCGTTACCACGGCATACCTCTATGCAAATGGCGGCTTGCTCGCAACCGCTTCTGTTCAGAATGGCATGGCGTCCTTCACGAATGTCTTCAAGCAGATGTCAGCGAATACTTACCAGGCTTACACGATTAAAGTTGATACCGCTAACACTAGCGGACTTACAATTGCGGCTTCCGTAAATACCACTTCGGGATATGGAATCGTCAATGCAACAGGAGTCAATATGGCATTGACCGGATCAGCGACGGGATATCCGATTATGATTGGTGGAAATCCTGGCTCTCCAATCACCTCGCCTATCTCTCCAGTTTCGACTGCTACCGAATCGGCATCATTGACTCTCGATCCGTCATCGCCTCTTGCCGGTCCGGTGTATCAGAATACTTCCGTAC
Organism: uncultured bacterium; assembly: GCA_963701025.1. Taxonomy (GTDB): domain Bacteria; phylum Patescibacteriota; class Minisyncoccia; order Phycocordibacterales; family PALSA-1337; genus C7867-002. Next base: position 33,723 of record OY969557.1, read on the forward strand.
CTGTGCTCGTGTTTGATTTGAACTCGAACACGTTGGCTGATCTCCAAACTCTAGGCGTTCAGCTTTCTACGAGCGGATCAGGTAACGTCACAATGGCTTACCTCTCTCAAGGAGGAAAGAACATTGCAACGACGACAGTGAGCGGTAATACGATCCAGTTCAACCAAATCAACGTAACGCCTATGAATGCGAATACGTACTACCCATTCATGGTCAAAGTTGATACCACTAATCCACAAAATCTGATGGTGACAGCTTCGGTCAATCAGGGTAATGCTAGGGTTCTCGATTCGACAGGTGTGTTCATGAATGTGAACGGACAGGCGTCTGGTTATCCGATTACAGTCACCGGTGCAAGCGGACCTAGTTATTAGTATCGATTTGTCTTAGTGAAAGTAAAAAACGCACTGCCGATGAAGGCGGTGCGTTTTGCGTTGAGTGACAAACCCTGAATTGTTACTGATAGGATTTCGGAGTGACCATGATCAGCGAGAACTTGAATGAATTTGTCGCATTCCAAGTCTTGATGCTTTCCTTGAAATCATGTGCTCCTCCAAAGATGATAAGGGAGTAATGATTGGTGACAGCACCCGACAAATGGTCTTGAGCAATTATTCTCAAGACTTCTCGTTCTCTATCTGTCATCACGAGCCGTCTTGATTCCGGCGACAGCATATTAATGTCTATCATTCCACCCACCTCCACCTTTTTGATCTCCGCGAGTCCACGCGCAAGCGTTGCGGCATCTTCTGTCAATCGCGGTTCCATGCCGCTTTCGATCGCCAGGAAGAGGGATTGCGGGTGAATGGACCATGTGCCTGTTCCATAACGATCAAAGGCCGAATGGTCATCTCCAGGCATGCCGTTTCCCGCCATCTTTTTCAGGAGTCTGATTTCCTGCGCGGTGTCCTGATTGGTCGTCGTGTGCGGGTCGGCCTCAAGTTGCTCCGAGTCTGGTCTTTGCTTCGTGCCGCTCTTCCTCACGTTCTTTCATGTCTGCGTATAATCCTCGTCCATACTTTAAGGTTCGAGAGGATGGTGTCTTGACTGTTAGTTGTGTAGCCCTCGAAATAATATGAGGACAGATTCAACCGAGCCTGGAGATTTGTGCCAATACCGATGATATCATCACGCACGGCTCCCAGGATCGGAAGATATTTCGGATCCTGCACATAATGTCCGCGGATCTTCGTGGATTTGCCTTACGTCGATGAGCACGCAGCTTTCGTTGCTGACATAACTAGATGTGACGTTCGTAACTTGCGGAAGCGACCGAAGCCAGCTTTCCAAGCTCTCTCCATGTGATTGCAACGCAACCAAACAGAGAGAAATTATAGAGATAATTCTTATCATATTAATTCCTTTCTTTGTTCGGCTGACCGACATGGTTTCGCCATAACGGGGAAAGACCTAAATGTTAAGTCTGTCTCCGTTATGGCGAAGGATATTCAGGGTTATTTACAAAGGACGTTCACCGACACTATAACAGATTTAGGTAATATAGTCAAGGTTTCGGCCTTTCTTTCCTTATATACCCCTCATCCTGCAACACCTCATGCAGATCCTCAAGCCTGTCATGTGTGATCGCATACAGGGCGATTCCGAATATTTTCTTGTCTCGCTCCGTGAGGTCTCTCCAATCGGTATCCATAAAGACGATTAATGTCTTGTAGTTTTCTAGTATTTTTGTCATAATTTTTTGTTAGTTACTTTCTAAATCATCCTCTCCGGTCTCATACGCGCTTTTCTCGACGATGCGGAATCCTCCCTTGCGCTCGTACTCGTTGCCGTGATTCGGATGCCGGTGGTTCTTCTCGAAATCATGGAGATATCCGTCATGATCCTCCTTGGTATACTCCTTGTCCGTGAACATCTTGAGGTTCTCTGCCATTTCCTGGAATGACTTCGGCTTAGGCAGAGGTTCTCCGCACTCGTCGCAGATATCTCCTGGCTTCAGTACTTTCTTCGGCTTCGGCGGTTCCACATAGATGCTGCGCTTCGTCATATAACGCGCAATCATTGTTCTGGAGGAAGAACCGTATGGCGTCCATCTTGCCGTCCTTGATATTCTTGATGAGCGCGGCCTCGGCCATTTCGCCGACGTTCTCACGACCAAGGAGAAGGAGCCTTTCCGCCTCCTTGCGGAAATCCAAGTTATCCTTCTTCCACCGATAGAACGTCATTCGGGATATGCCCACCTTCTTGCATGCGTAGTTCACGAGGGGTGTTTCAGAGAGGATTTCAAGTATCTTGTTCCTGATGTCACGATTACGCATTTACCTTTACTCGCTTCTTGCCGGTCGCTTTCTCCCAGCGATTCAGAGCAACCTCGGCGTACACCGGCGATTTCTCCATGATGAAGCAGCGACGCGAGAGCTTCGCACAGGCGACAAGCGTCGACCCGCTGCCGCAGAATGGCTCCAATACCAACTGATCCCTTCGGGTGAGCACCTTGATATACGGGATCAGGATTTCAAGAGGCTTCGTCCCGAAGATGATGCCTTGTCCGCTCGATTTCTCATCCGCCGCCTTGTAGTCGATGAAATCGGTCGGGCAGTATTTCTTGCCCTTGCCGTACGATTCCCATTGAGGCTTGCCCTGGATGGCGAAGAGGGCCGTCTGGTATTCGTTCTCGAGGAGCTCGTCTTCATCGGTGACGTCAATTTCCTTACCCTCGCTTGTACCGACCATAGCTATATCGTGCTTGGAAAAAAACTTGTGCACCCCTGCATATCCCTGATTGCGGTTAGGGAGGTGCCAGACGATCATGTTCCTGACCTTCCAGTGTTTCTCCATCTCTCTCCAGATGGTGCGGATGTTCTTCCAGTTCTCGTAGCAGATGATCGAGAAGTCCTTCGCCTGAACCTTGGCGACATTCGCCATCCATAGCTCGGTGAAGTTATCGGGCAGTATGTCGGTCTCGAGATAGCGGCGGTTTCGCTTCGCGCCGAATCCTTCCGTCGCTTTTCCGTGACGGCCTTTGCCATGGAGGTAGTCGAGGATGTACGGCGGATCGGTCATGACCATGTCGACTTTCTCCGTCCCACAGAGCTTCATCATGTCGGCCTCGATCGTCGAGTCTCCGCACATGAGCTTTGATCCGTCGAGATCGAAGATGTCGCCTTTCTTCACCGTGATCTTCTCGATGTTAAGCTTTTCCAATTCCTTGTCGAGGTCGAACTGCTCCTCGGTGCCTTCGTCTTCGAAAATCGAATCGAGCTCCTCGGAATCGAAGCCGATCTGCGAGAGCAGCGTTTCGTCAAAGGTGGCGAGGAGTTCCAAGTCCCAATCGCCTTGGTTCTTGTTGAGCCGGATGCAAAGTTCTTTTTCCTGCTCAAGGTCGGGAAGATTGATGAAGACGACAGGCACTTTCTGGAAGCCCATTTCCTTCAAGATTTTTGCTCGGAAGTTCCCTCCGATGATGATTCCTTTGCGCTCGGGTGCGCAGTTGACGAGAAGCGGGTCGACCACGCCATACCGCTTGACGCTCTCTTTCAGCTGCGCCGTCGCTTCCTCGTCCCAGACGCGGGGATTGTAGTCCGGCGATCTTAATTCTGATATGGGAACGTACTCGATCTTCAAGTTGCGTTCGGTTTTTGTATCTTGCATATTACTTTTTCTATTAACTGATAATGGGTGCAGTATGAGCTGCGATACTGAACAAAAAGTGTGCATTACTTTTCGCCCCACCGAATCATGCAGTACATTTGTTGAAAAACAGGGTGTACTGCTTTTTACGGCCGTATCTCATGCTACTGGGCATAAAATGAAATTTTACGTTCATTACTTTTGCCGTGTCTCAATGGTATGGCTGAAAAAACTACAATCGGTGGGTATTGAAAAGCGTAGCGGACCAAAGGCGGTCCGTCCGGTGGTACAAGCTGCTAGAGTACGGATATCGAAATTAGTCCAGTGAAATGTTGCAGAGGGCCTTCTCGTGTCACATTTGTAACATTTTCGCCAAACGGCCCTTGTTTTTCCTCAATCCGCAAAAAAGCCGAGACCTATGCTGAGGCCTCGGCAACGAAGTGGAAAATGAGCTAAAATACCCTTGTGGTGTCTGACCTCAAAAGTTTGAAACCCGACTAGCCCGCAACACGAGTTAGTTCGAGTGTCAAGAGGTAGTCGGTAAATTCTAACCTGAAACGCAACACCCCCGTGGTACTGTAGCGGTATACCATTACCAGCTAAATTACACACGAGGATGTCGCACAAACAATTTAACAGAGATACTAGAGTAGAGCTAGCGATACTTTTAAGTGCAAGAAAGAGCCAGACTGAATGCGCCAGGATACTTGGCATGCAGAGAAGCAATGTCTGTCTTGAAATCAGTCGAAACAAAGATCCTGATGGTATATATCGAGGTGGTCATGCGCACAAAAGATATCTGGCAAGAAGAAGACGTGTAAAAATACTAGAGAGAAAGATCGAAAACGACAGGAAACTACGGCGTCACATCGTCCGCAAATTGAAGCGATTATGGTCACCCGAACAAATTGCAGGAAGACTGAAAATGATGACCGGAAGAACGATTGTATGTCACGAAACGATCTACACTTTTGTGTACGAGAAAAGACCGGACCTTGTAAAGTATCTGCGGCATCAGAAGTGCAAGTACCGGAAGAAAAGAGGTTCAAAAGCCCGTATGGAGCTTGCTAGAGCCATGAAAGTGAGAAGGATCGAGGAAAGACCAAAGGAAGTGGACGAACGCTCACGCCTCGGAGATTGGGAAGATGATACTGTCATCGGCAAGGAAAGAGTTCAAAGGATCTGGAGCTGTGTTGAAAGAAAGAGCGGATACGCCATGGCCGAGAAACTTGAGGTGGTGAGCGCAGAGATCATCAACAAAAAAGCAGTGTCTCGATTCGTAGCGTTGCCAAAATATTTACGAAGGACTCTAACCAGAGACAACGGAACTGAGGTCAGCGGATATGACAGTTTACTTGAAGAGAAAACCGGACTCGATGTATATCATGCGACCGCGTACCATTCGTGGGAGCGAGGGACAAATGAAAACTGGAATGGATTGCTCAGGCAATTCTTTCCTAAAGGCACTTACTTTGCTACCATTACCCCATACCAAGTTCAACGTGCAGTACGAATGTTGAATGACCGGCCGAGAAAGCGGCTGGGCTACAGAACACCAAGGGAGGTATTCAGAGGGTGTATTGATTCAGATTAGAACTTGAGGTCGAGCACGTGAGGTGCGTGAAAATTTTGAGTATTCTAGAGTAGGTTATACTTACATAGTATGCAAATATCAAAAGATTTTGAAAGACTAAGTAAAACTGCAGCCCCAGTTGTTTATGGAAGAACATTTTCGGACATTCCGTATAGCAAAGAATTGGCAGAGATCTGTCGTGTTGACTCACTGATAAGCGATTCGTACCGCAAGACCAATCGCCTGATTGCGCCATACATTGAAGCTCGTTTCAAAGCACTTTCAAATATACTAAGACAAAGCGGTATAAAAAATATCATTGAAATAGGATCGGGACTTTCTCAAAGAGGCCTCATTATGACTAAAGATAAAACGATTCATTATGTTGAAACAGATCTTCCGGACATGATACGTTACAAAAGAGAAGTTCTTCAGAAATTACTAGATCAGAAAAATAGACATTTTCCAGAAAATCTACATTTGTATGAATTGAACGCTTTAGACAAAAAAACTTTTAAGGAAATAGTATCAAAATTGCCTCCAGGTCCAGTGGCTATTGGTTGTGAAGGTTTCTTGGCACACCTTACACGAGGAGAAAGAGCAAAGTCGGCTAAAATTATTAGAGAGATTTTAGATGAACGAGGTGGGATCTGGGTTACTCCTGATGTCTTCACCCGCACACAACTTCAAACTTTACTGAGTGGAAAGTCAGAGCGCGAAGTGACTATTGAGGTGACTAAGAGTACAGGTAGGAACTATAATAGCAATTCGTTTGAAGACGAAGGCAACGCTAGAAAGTTTTTCAGTGATCTAGGATTTAAATACCAAGTTCAAACATTAGGTCGAACAGCGGGAGAACTCAATTCAATTAAGATCGGTCTCAATGAAGAAAGTGTCAAGAATCAGCTTGCATTGAATATTTTTACGTTGAAATAAGTTTTCACTTCGTCGCTCTCGCCGAAGAGCGGCCTTTTGAATTCGACAACGGAAGCCACATCCCGCATGACTTCGCGTTTTCTTTCATCATCCACTTTATGCCGGGAAAACAGCACAGCCGTCGCTTGCCGGATGCGAGCATGTCGCATGCTTTCTCGATCCGGCGCGTGCGTGTTTCCGCCTGCTTGGCCGAGCATATCGAGAATATCCAGTCCCGCCGGGCCAATGGCGTGATATCTGCCCACGAATGTTTCGCCGAGGAGGTTTTCGCAAGGGCTGTGCGCAGATCAGATGGTACTCTGGTCTCCGGTTCGTTTCCCACTCGCGTGATCTCCGCTTTTACCGTGTCTCCGGCGTCTATGCCCATAGCTTCACGCATGGCGCCGCTGACTTTGAGCCGATGGCTTCCTGTGCCGCTCCGCTCGAGAGCGGCTCGAAAAGGGAAGTTATTCAGCATTCCCTCGATCATCACGTCCTTTCCCGGGAGCTTCGCGCTCGCGCTCTTGGGCAAAGTCAGAAAGCGTTGAGACAATGCGGCGCTAAAGCGGATCGTCGGTTTGGTTTTGTGCGGCGTAGTAGATTTCATATATTGGTATACTAGCAAATAAAACGATTTTCCAACATTGTGATATCATAAAACCATTCGTTTGTTCCCATGTCCCACCCTATCATCGCCATCAGGAATTCCGTTGTGAGCGGCGTATACCGCGGCGTCTTCAGGCCAATCCTATTCAGGTTCGACCCGGAGAATGTCCATGACCGGTTCATCTGGATGGGCGCGGTGCTGGGCGCGACTGCTTTCGGTCGGGCATTCATGCGCGGGCTCTTCGGCTACAAAGACGCCATGCTCGAACAGGATATCCTCGGCATTCATTTCGATAATCCGATCGGCCTGGCCGCGGGCTTCGACAAGGATGCCGAGCTCACGCGGACATTGCCGTCGATCGGCTTCGGCTTCATGGAAGTCGGATCGATCACGGGCAAGGCGTGCGCGGGCAATCCGAAGCCGCGTCTCTGGCGCCTGCCACGGTCGCGCGGACTCGTCGTCCATTACGGTCTGAAGAACCAGGGATGCGAGGCCGTGAGCACGCGACTCGCGAGAGAGCTCGAAGAAAAATCTTTTTCCATCCCGGTCGGCATATCCGTGGCCATGACCAATTGCGCGGAGAATATGGATATCGACAATGCCATCCGCGACTACGAACATGCCTTTCGTATGATGGAGCCGATAGGGGATTACATGACGGTTAACATAAGTTGCCCGAATGCCGTCTCCGGTCAGCCATTCCTTCTTCCAGACAATATCGACCGCCTGTTCCGGACGCTTGACGTCATTCCCACGGCCAAGCCAATCTTCGTCAAAATGTCGCCGGATCTCTCTACAAGCGAAACAGACGCCATCCTCGCCGTCTTAGAGAAGCATCGCGTCCACGGCATCATCACTTCGAACCTGACCAAGAGGCGCGACAATCCGCGTATCATCGATCCCGCTGTGCCGGAGAGGGGCGGCATGAGCGGCAAAGTGGCCGAGGAATCGTCGGACCGGATGCTCGAGCATATATATAGAAGACAGATGTCCCGGAAGACTGATGGCGCGGTCAACAAGGACTTCATCCTCATCGGTTGCGGTGGGGTATTCTCGGCCGAAGACGCTTATCGTAAGATCCGCCTTGGCGCCTCGCTAATCCAGATGATAACAGGCATGATATTCGAAGGCCCGCAGGTCATAAGCGAGATCAATCGCGGCTTAGGCAGGTTGCTCGCCCGCGACGGCTTCACCCATATAAGCCAAGCTATAGGGGCCGATATCCGTTGGTAGGGATATCTGTTAGAATAAGGAAATGGAAAATAGAACGGCTATTCCGAGCGGCACGCCCAAAAAGGTCTTCATCACCCGACTCATCCCAGAGATAGGATTGAAAATGTTGCGCGACAAGGGATACGCAGTCGACGTGCGCGCCGAAGATTCCATGCCCACAGCCCGCGAGCTCGTTCGTGCCCTAAAAGCGAAGCCGTACGATGCAGTTGTCTCGTCATGGCCGGAACCTATCGGCGCCGAGACTTTCGACATGTTCCCGTCGGTCCGGATATTCGCCAACTTCACCATCGGCTATGACAACATCGATATCGCCGAAGCCAAGAAGCGAGGGATCACGGTGACCAACGCGCCGGCAGTGTCGGCCACCGAAGCAGTCGCCGAGCACGCCATCGCTCTCATGCTGGCTTTGGCCGCCCGTATCGTCGAAGCCGACGAATTTATCCGTCGTGGAAAATATAAAGGCTGGTCTGCTATGGGTTTCATCGGAACCGATGTCCTCGGCAAGACGCTCGGTCTCATCGGCGCCGGCAGGATCGGCGAACGAGTGGCGCACTACGCGAGCGGCCTCGGCATGAAAATCATATATACCGATGTCGTCAGGAACGAACGCATGGAGAAAGAGTGCGGCGCGATCTATTTCGATACTCCGGAAGAAGTCCTCCGTCAAGCAGATAGCGTCAGCCTTCACGTGCCGCTCCTTGACTCGACTAGGCATCTTGTCAATGCTGAGCGCCTTCGGCTGATGAAGCCGACGGCATTCCTCGTGAACACTTCTCGCGGTCCGGTCATCGATGAGACAGCCCTCGTGGCCGCTCTCAAGGAAAGAGTAATCGCCGGCGCGGGCTTAGACGTCTTTGAGTTCGAACCGAAGCTCGCTCCCGGACTGGTCAAATTACAGAACGTCATCCTCACCCCTCACATCGCTTCCGCCAGCGACGCCGCCCGGGACGAAATGTCGCGGCTCGTCGCCGATAACATCATCGACTTCTTCGAAGGCCGCATGCCAAAGAATGTTGTGAATGGATGATTGATCTTCCTCTTCCTCCATTCTTTTATACCTTTATACATTTATACTTTTATACTATATTCCATGTTCCGCTCCCGTGCACAGATCATCGCCACTCTCGGCCCGTCGTCGAATGACGTGAAGACCATCCTGGCCATGGCCCAGAAGGGCATGGACGTGGCCAGGCTGAATTTCTCGTGGGGCACTTTCGCCGAACGCGCTCAACAGATCGCCTGGGTCAGGGAAGCCGAAAAAGCCCTCAATATAAGCCTCTATATCATGGCCGATCTTCCCGGACCTCGTGTCCAAAATGGCGCGGAACACAGCTATGATCACGCCGAAACATCGTCTCTCACCGCGCATGACAGGGAATGCATAGCTTTTGGCGTTGAAAATGGCGTCGATTGCTTCGCCATGTCTTTCGTCGGTTCCGCCGCCGATGTCGAGTCCTGCAGGGCGGCCATCCGCGAGCGTGGCGGCACGCAGGCCGTCGTCGCCAAGATAGAAAGATCCGCCGCGGTCGAGCACATGAAAGAGATTATCACAGCGGCGGATGCCGTCATGGTCGCCCGCGGAGACCTCGGCCTCGAAGTTCCGGTCGAGCGCATACCGTTCGTCCAGGCCGATATCATCCGCGCGGCCAACGCTTCCGGCAAACCGGTCATCACCGCGACCGGCATGATGATGTCCATGATCGATTCTCCGGAGCCGACTCGCGCCGAAGTGTCCGACATCTCCGACGCCATCACCGAAGGTTCCGACGCCGTCATGCTCTCCGACGAAACGGCGAGAGGCAAGTATCCCGTCGAAGCTGTCGCCATGATGGAGAAGATCGTCTCCGAAGCCGAGAGGCACGCTGACGGCAGTCGAGTCTTCAATCTCCTCGAGAAGCGCCGATGAATCGATTCACTATCCAACTCATCGCCTTCGCCGCCGGTTGCGTCATACTTTTCGTCATTGCAAAAAATCTCATCGCTGATCACCAAGTCCCTTCTCTGTCCGATCTCATCGCCAGCTCGACTGCACTCTCGGCAAGTTCGACGGCAAGCCTGATCTCATCTCTAGCGAGCTCGACTGTGCCGACGGCAAGCTCGACCGTGGAGATAGCGAACGCGACATCGTCAGCGCTTCTTACTCCTCTCTATGCGCCGCGGGGCACTGTTCACGCCATGATCGCCGACACGGACGCCTCCCGCGAGCAGGGATTGAGCGGTCATGCTCCGCTTCCGGCGAATGCCGGCATGCTTTTCGTCTTTGATACGCCCGGTCAATACGGCTTTTGGATGAAGGACATGAATTTTTCTCTGGATATGGTCTGGATTAACGCTGACAAGACCGTCGCTGGCGTGACCAAGGACCTCTCACCCGACACATACCCGTCTATTTTCATGCCGCCGAACCCGATCCAGTACGTCCTGGAGATCGATGCCGGTTCCGCGGACTCTCTCGGCCTCGTTCCTGGAGCATCCGTGCGGTTCAATTTGCCGTAGAAGATATTTTAAATAATTTCCCACCGGAAAAACTCCCAGTGGGAGATTTTTATCGGAAGGGAAGCGATTCTGTGGATAACTCGGTATCTCTTCCGAAAAAAGTTGCGTAATTTTGTCCCCGACGCGGAAAATTTTTCGCTGCCGCTGGCTCCAATCCCTTGAAAGCTCCTTTCATTACGCCAACGCCTCTTCACAGGCGATGATTTTGCATTTGAAATGAGTCTTTTGGCGCGATATGCCGCGCAAGTCCTCCATATCTCTTCCCATGTCGTCGGACCTGCGCTACAATTGAGAGCATATCATGCCACAGAAAAAGAAAAACGCACCGGCTCCGTCCATATCTGCCGTCAAGCAGGCGAAAGCGCCGACTATACCGACGATCGTCAAGAGAGACGGGCGGATCGTGCCGTTCGACCTTGAAAAGATCACCAATGCCATCTGGAAGGGCATGAATACCATGCATGAGGGCTCGCTGGAAGAGGCCCGCATGGTCGCGAATCAGGTTCTGGCCGAGCTTTTCCGCGTCAAGAAGAAATTCAAGAACTTCCTGCCGACCGTCGAGGGCGTCCAGGACACGGTCGAACAGGAATTGATGCGCTCCGACTACGTCAAGACCGCCAAACACTACGTCCTCTACCGCGAGGAGCGCTCCAAGATCCGCGCCCAAGGACTGGAAGTGCCGGAGCACGTGCGCAAGCTTGCCACCGATTCAAAAAAATATTTTAGGAACGCTCTTGGCGAGTTCGTCTACTATCGGACTTATTCCCGCTGGATCGACAAAGAGTCCCGCCGCGAGACTTGGATCGAGACAGTCGACCGTTACATGGGGTTCATGCGCGAGAACCTCGGCAACAAGATGAAAGAGGCCGAGTACAAGGAGATCCGCGAATACATTTTGAATCAAGAGGCCATCCCTTCGATGCGCTTGTTGCAGTTCGCCGGTCCCGCTGCGCGGAGAACGAATGTCTGCGGCTATAATTGCGCGTACATCGCTCCGGAATCTTTTCAAGACTTGTCGGAGATCATGTACGTATCCATGAACGGCACCGGCATAGGTTTCTCGGCCGAGTCCGCCAACGTCCAAAAATTCCCCCAGATACTCATGCAGACCGGAGAAAAGCTTCCGACTCACGTCGTCGCCGATTCCAAGGAGGGCTGGTGCCAGGCATTCGTCGCTGGCGCCACCGCCTGGGCCTCTGGCAAAGACGTCGATTTTGATTTCTCATTGGTCCGGCCGCTTGGGGCGCGCTTGAAGACTGGCGGCGGCAAGGCTTCCGGGCCAGCGCCTCTCGAGCGCCTTTTAGCTTTCACACGCCAGATCATGTTCGACCGACAAGGCAGGCGCATGCGCAACATAGACGTGCATGACATCATTTGCATGATGGGAGAATGCATAGTAGCCGGCGGCGTCAGGAGGAGCGCCCTTATTTCCTTGTCGGACCTGGATGATCCGGAGATCCGTGACGCCAAGAAAGGCGCTTTCTATATGACCCACCCGCACCGTTCTTTGGCTAATAATTCGGCCGTATACGTCAGCAAACCGACGAACGAGGAATTCCTGAAAGAATGGATGGCCCTTATAGAGAGCCGTTCCGGCGAGCGGGGCATATTCAATCGCGGTTCATTGGCCACGACCCTGCCGTCGCGCCGCATCAAGGCCTTGAAGGGATACAAGGGCTATTTCGATTCATCAGGACAGCACATCATCGGCTTGATCGGCGTCAATCCATGCGGCGAGATCATCCTCCAGTCCAAGCAGTTCTGCAATCTGTCGGAAGTCGTCGCCCGCGCGGACGACACCTTCGCCACTCTCATGAAGAAAGTCCGCATCGCCGCCATCCTCGGCACTTATCAGTCGATGCTGACCCATTTCGAATACTTGTCTAAAGAATGGAAAGAACATTGCGAGAAGGAACGGCTGCTCGGCGTCTCCATCACAGGTCAGTGGGACTGTCCGGCCGTGCAAAAGCCAGAGGTCATGAGGAAGCTTCGCGACGAGGCTATCAAAGTGAACAAGGAATATGCCAGACGTTTCGGCATCAGCGAATCGACCGCCGTGACCTGCGTCAAGCCTTCCGGCAACGGTTCCCAGACCTTCGACTGTTCGTCCGGCATGCATCCGCGCCACGCCAAATATTATATCCGCCGCGCCCGTATCGCTTCGACGGACTCTCTGTTCAAGATGCTTCGGGATCAGGGCGTGCCGTATCACCCGGAGGTCGGACAGACTATGGAGAACGCGACTACGTTCGTCCTAGAATTCCCGGTCAAGGCTCCCCAGGGAACTACGAGGTTCAAGAATGATCTCACGGCCATCGAGCAGTTGGAATATTGGAAGATGGTCAAAGTCAATTTCACCGAGCATAATCCGTCAGTGACCATATCCGTCGGCAACGACGAGTGGATCGCCGTGGCCGACTGGGTCTATGAGAACTGGGACATCGTCGGCGGCCTGTCGTTCCTGCCGCGCGAGGACCACGTCTATCAGCTGGCTCCATACGAGGCCATCGACGAGAAGCGTTATAAAGAGCTCTCCAAGCGCCTGGAGCACATCGACTATTCCAAGATCATCACCTATGAAAAGCAGAACGAGACCGATCTCAAGAAAGAGCTGGCATGCGTGGCTGGGGTTTGTGAGGTCGTGTAGGGAAATCCGAATCTACGAATAGCATCCGAATGCTACGAATGGCGAATAAAAAGCGAGCCTTGAATGGGCTCGTTTTTTAGAGGATTGTGGTGCGGGCGACTAAGAAGTAAGGTACCAGTGGCAAGTTCATTTTGGTTACTTTCCAAAAGTGTCAAGAAAGTTGTCACTTTTAATGAGTAAAGGGTATGGGATATCTATGATCGGACCCCCCGTTTTCAAAACCGTATATCTATACGGAATACACACTGCACCCCACGATTCATAGCAGTTGATATGATGTTTTATGTCCTGAATCGTATGGTTATACGGATTTGAGAATAGGATGTCGGAGAGAGAGGTGTCCCGTCTCGCCGGATAAAAAAGCCGCTTTCTTGTCAAGGCTCCTTAAATCTGCTATATTGCCCCCAGCTGTACCAGACGACCGCGCCGCGCCTTTTTGGAGCCTAAAAAATTTCGGCTTCGAAAAGGCGCGGTGAGGAAAGTCCGAACACCGGCTTTGTGGGGACATCAAAGCGATCGCTCCCATAAAGCAGACGAGTAGCAGGTAACGCCTGTCAGGGTAACGCCCAGAGGTGCGAACAGTGACGCCCGAGCCGAAAGGCGGAGGCTCCGCGATATTCGCCGGTCGAAAGGCTGGCGGATGAGGCGGATGAATTCCTTGGCGACAGGGAAGTGCAACGGCAAAATCCTTACTTCGGTGCAAGACCGCGTCCCGCGAGGCCCTCAAAAGCCGAACGGGAAGAGTCGCTCGAGGTCGGCAGTGATGCCGATCCCAGATATATGGTTGTCCCGTCCGTTCGCCCTTCGCCGCTTGGCGGAGGCGGATGGATAGACAGAATTCGGCTTACGGTACGGCCAGGAGATCCCCGTTTCGTTCCCGTCATTTTGACGGCGGACGAGCGGGGATTTCCGTTGGCGCTTGCCGAGCGGTTTGCTATACTTACAGGGCATTTTACCAGCACTAATTTTCCCACATGCCCATGAACCCAGAGTCCTCATCGAGTCGCGAACTTTCAAGGATCGAGGCATGGGCCTATCGCGTCCTCGTTGCCGCCGTATTCCTGGTCCCGCTCGCATTCCTGCCGACTAACTATGTCTCTCTTGATTTGGTAAAGACGGTCATCATCGTTCTTGCCGTTGCCGCTTCGGCTGTCCTCTATGTTTTCGTCGCTTGGAAGGAGAAGGCGGCCGTACTGCCGCCTCGCGCCATCCTCTGGTCGTCTGCGGCGATCATCGTCTCGGTCGTGGCGTCCGCGCTCGCCGTCCATCCGATCTCGAAGTCGTTCTTCGGCCAAGGGTTCGAGACCGACACGGTCGGCTTCATTCTCGTCCTCTTCGGTGCTCTCTGCGTCTCCTATACGGCGATCGTCCGTCGCCCGGAGCACGCCGTCGGCCTTTATGCCGCCGTCGTCGCGTCTTTTTTCGTACTTGAAATATTCCACGCTCTGCGCTTCATCTTTGGCCAAGGTTTCGCTTCGCTAGGCATACTCTCATCTGTGACCGCGACTGCATTGGGAAGCTGGTATTCCATAGGAGACTACGCTCTTATCGTGTTCATCATCGTTATCACTGCCCTTACTCTCCTGCCTCTGTCGCGCGTCATGAAGATAGTCTATGGTCTTGTCGCTCTCGCTGCTTTTGTCGGGGTGTTTTTCGTCAATGATATGCGCGCATGGGCTGTTGCCGCCGTGGTATTTTTGGGCTTTGCTCTCTGTGCCACTTTTTCTCGGCCTAGCCCAGAACCTGATCGTGCCAAAAGTGATCAATCAGGAAAGAGCATGTCTATTGTCCGCGTCTGGCTCATTCGGATTGCCTGGTTGCCGTTCGTGGCCTTCATCGTCTGTGCGGGCTTTGCCTGGAAGGGAAGCGTTATTGCCAGCCCAGCCATCGGCGCGATCGGCGCTAACTATTCGGAAGCGCAGTTGCCGTGGCAGCAGACTCTCGACGTCGGGGCCGGAGCGATCAAAGATTCACCGATCCTTGGGGCCGGGCCCAACCGATTCACCCAAGCCTATATCGCCCACAAGCCGGCCGAGGTCAATGCGACCGACGCCTGGAGCGTTGAGTTCAGCTCCGGCTCCGGCTTCATACCGACCCTCTTCGTCACGGAAGGACTCTTTGGCATCGTCGCCTGGATCGTCTTCCTGGTCTTCCTCGGCATCGTCGGTGCCCGTGCATTGCGCTACGTCGGCCGGCGGACCGCCGATCCCCGTGAGCGTTTCATCCTTATCTCTTCCTATGCCGTCTCGGTCTTCCTTTGGCTTATGCTCATAGTCTCGGTCCAGCCTCACGCGCTCATCTTTCTCACATTCGTAGTCATGGGCGTTTTTCTAGGTTCGTCGGTTTCATTCGGCGCCGCTTCAGGATGGGTGATTCCGTTCGAGGCAGGAAGGCGCGCCAGGATCTCTCCTTACGCTCTCGGGCTTGTCGTCTTTCTAGCCGCGGCGGTTTCAGTGATCTATATCAAGGATGCCGTAGCTCTCGCGTATTTCGGCGCTGGCATCAGAGAGTTGAACGTTTCGTCTGATGCCCCGGCCGCCGATGCCGACTTTTCCCGGGCGCTTGCTCTCCATGATTCAGATATCTTCTGGCAGGCGCGCGCCGAAGCCGGCATATCCGCTGCGCAGAAAGTAATATCTTCGGTTACGCCGTCGTCGCCGGCTTCGACCACGCAGGCCGCCGCGACCGCGGTCGCGGCGATCATCAATCGATCTCTCGGCTATGCGGAAAAAGCCGTGGCCTACGATCCGTCGTATTATTCCAATTACCTTTCCGAAGCTCGCGTATCGGCCCAGGCCGCTAGCGTCGGCATGACAGGTGCGTACGACACCGCCGTCGCCGCCTACACCCAAGCCTCGCGTCTCGATCCGGGGAACCCGTCCATATATCTCTCTCTGGCGCAACTCCAAGCGCAGATGAATAAGCTTCCTGACGCTCTTCAGACGCTAGGTTCCGCCCTTCAGGTCAAGAACAATTACCTCGACGCCATATATCTCCTGTCGCAGGTCGAGGCGGCTCAAGGCAACTTGAAAGACGCCATAACCGCCGCCGGAGTGGCCATACAGATCAACCCGCAAAACCCTCTTCTCTTTTTCCAGCTCGGCCTTCTGGAATACAATAACGCCGCCTATAGTGACGCTGTTGCCGCGCTCGAAAAAGCAGTCGCCCTCGAGTCAGATTACGCCAATGCGCGCTACTTCCTGGCCCTCTCCTACGCCCGTTTGGGCAGGACCGCCGACGCCCTCACCCAGTTCAACCAACTGGCCGTCTCCAATCCCGGCAACCAGACGGTCCAGTCCGCCATAACTGCTCTCAAGTCTGGCAAGTCCATATTCGCTCCTGCTACGGCTTCCGCTGCCGCCGCGGCCAAAAATCCCCAGCTTCCTCTCAAGGAAAAGAGCCAATAGCCACAGCGTCACCCGTATACATGGTCAAGAAATGGTTCTCATTCATCGGCAAGGAAATACGCGGTCTTCATGAGGCCGCGTATCTTCTGGCGATTTTCGCCCTCCTTTCCCAACTTCTCGGCCTCGTCCGGGACAAGCTCTTGGCTTTCACTTTCGGCGCCGGACACAGTCTCGATATCTACTACGCGGCGTTCCGGATACCTGATCTCATATTCGCCTCGGTCGGCTCTCTGGTCTCCGCTTCCATTCTCCTTCCGTATTTCATCGAGCGCTTCGGACGGAATTCAGAAGAGGGCCGAGCCTTTTCCGACGCCATATTCACCATATTCTTCGGCCTGATGATCGTCGTCTCGGTCATCATGTTCGCCATCGCCCCGTGGCTCATCCCCCGTGTCATACCCGGCTTCGCCCACGACCCGTCCCTGCCGGACCTCATCTTCTCCATGCGCATCATGCTCCTGTCGCCATTCTTCCTCTCCCTTTCCAATCTCTTCTCCAGCCTGACCCAGATGAGACATCGCTTCCTGGTCTACGCGGCGTCGCCGGCTCTCTATAACATCGGCATCATCGCCGGTACGCTCCTCATATATCCTCTGCTCGGCGTCCGCGGCTTGGCCATCGGCGTGGCCATCGGCGCCTTCCTCCACATGGGCATACAGATGCCGTTCCTCTCCGGCGAGAAGCTCATGCCGCGCTTCACTCGCGCCATCGATTGGCCGCACGTGAAGGCCGTCCTCTACTCGGCTCTTCCGCGCACGGTCACCCTGTCGGCCAACCAGATCGCCTCTTTCGTCCTCGTCTCGCTGGCTTCGCTCATGACGGCCGGCTCCATCTCCATATTCAATTTCGCTTTCAATCTCCAATCGGTGCCCTTGACCATCATCGGCGCCAGTTATTCGTCCGCCGTCTTTCCGACATTGTCTCGCCTGTATTTCGATAAGAACATAAAGGAGTATCCTGGAGAAGATGATCGCATCGGCCAGGCACATCATCTTCTGGTCCATGCCCATCATGGTGCTCTTCATCGTCCTGCGCGCCCAGATCGTCCGCACGGTCTTGGGCGCCGGTAAGTTCGATTGGGCCGATACCCGGCTCACCGCCGCCATGCTGGCTCTCTTCACCATCTCGACCATCGGCCAGAGCCTGATCGTGCTTTTCGTCCGTGCCTTTTACGCCGAGGGCAAGACCAGCAAGCCGCTCCTCATCAACGCCATTTCCGCGACGCTCATCGTCGTCTCCGGTTTTGGATTCATACGTCTTTTCCAGATGTACCCGATATTCCAATATTTCATCGAAAATCTCCTCAAGGTCGATGGCCAGACCGGCACCATCGTGCTCACGCTGGCTCTGGCATATTCGCTCGGCGTCATCGTCAACACGGTCCTGCATTGGTGGACGTTCGCTCGGACGTATCCCGGATTTACCAAACCGGTCATGTCGACCCTGTTCCACAGCTTTGCCGCCTCGGTCATCATGGGCTATGCCGCGTTCCAGGGCTTGCGCCTGTTCTCCTTCTTCCCGCAGGAGAAGGTCTGGGGCATATTCATGCAGGGCTTCTGCGCCGGGCTGTCAGGACTCATTATCGGCGTCGCCGTCCTCATCCTGCTCAAGAACAAGGAGCTCGCCGAAGTCTGGCGCACTCTCCATCACAAGATATGGAAAGCCAATGTGCCGCCGGCGGAGGTGGAGCATTTGTAGGGAAGCGCGCGTAAATCCTCAGAGATTTCTGTCGATATAATGCGTGGCTTTTTGATACATCCATTTCGTGCGCTTTTCCGTGGTCGATCTTCGGGCAATTTTTCTCTTTTCGAATTTCTTCAGGATATAAAGCGTCGTTGTCCTTGGAAGTTTTGCTTGCCGAGCTACGACAGAGACATCTGCATATAAGGACTGTCAATCAAATAGGCGGCACTTGCAAATGATGCTTAGGGGCGGGGGAGAGGACATGTATTTTGCTCACCCAGTGAAAGTGTCAAAAAAGTTGACACTTTGCGGGAAATACACAAACCCAACACCCTACCCCCGTCTAGTTTATATGGCCTAAATACTTTTTGTAAATCAGCCTGAATACTGCTATATTCACTGCACATGACCCCCTCCCATATCCGCAACTTCAGCATCATCGCCCACATAGACCACGGCAAGTCCACTCTTGCCGACCGCTTGCTTGAGATCACGGGAACGATCGAAAAACGGAAGATGCAGGAGCAAGTGCTCGATAGCATGGAATTGGAAAGGGAACGGGGCATCACCATCAAGCTTCAACCGGTGCGTATGATGTGGCGGCCCGGCGGGACGGACAAGACCGGAACAAAAGGCGATGAATACATGCTTAATCTGATCGACACACCCGGCCACATCGATTTCTCATATGAAGTTTCGCGCGCGCTCAAGGCCGTCGAAGGATCTCTATCTTCTAGTCGATGCCACGCAGGGCGTCCAGGCCCAGACCCTGACTACTTTGAATATGGCCAGGGAAGTCGGGACTTGCCATAATTCCCGTCGTCTCCAAGATAGATTCGCCGTTGGCGCGCACCGATGAAGTGGTAAAAGAAGTCAGCCAGCTCCTCGACTGCGCCGAATCTGACGTCGTTAAAGTCTCTGGTAAGACCGGCGAAGGCGTCGAGCATCTTCTAGACGAGATCATCAGAAGGATTCCCGCGCCTCAAAGTCCTCCACCCTCTATCCTCCACCCTCTATCCTCCACCCTCCACCCTCCACCCTCTACTTTCCGCTCCCTCATCTTCGACTTCCAATACTCCAACCACATTGGCGTCATCGTCTATGTCCGTGTCATGACCGGTTCGGTCAAGCGCCACGACAAGCTTGTATTCAAAGTATCCGGAAGGGAATTCGAGGCCATCGAAGTCGGCATATTCAAGCCTGACGAAACAGTCGCCGAGTCGCTCTCCGCCGGCGAGATAGGCTACATCGTCACCGGGATAAAAGAGCCGGGCATCGCCTCGGTCGGAGACACCATAGCTTCGGTCAAGGACACCTTGCCGCCGCTACCAGGCTATCAGACGCCGCGGCCGGTCGTTTGGGCCTCGCTCTATCCGGAATCGCAGGACGATCTGCCGCTCCTGCGCCAGGCCTTGAGCCGGCTCAGGCTGTCCGATTCGTCCTTCACCTATGAAGAAGAGGCTTCCGGCACCCTCGGCAAAGGCTATCGTTGCGGCTTCCTCGGCATGCTCCACCTCGAGATAGTGACCGAGCGCCTGCGCCGGGAATATCACATCGAGCTCGTCATCACCATGCCGACCATCACTTATGCGGTCGAGCTCAAGAATGGCAAGAGATCAATCGTGTATTCGCCGTCACTGTTTCCTGACGAGAATGAAGTGCAAAAGTCTCCGAACCGATAATGACCATGAAGATAATCACGCCGCCGCAATATCTCGGTGGCCTGATGAAGCTCATATACGACCATGAAGGAGAGATACTCTCCACCGATAATTTCGGCGACAATCGGACTCTCCTCACGCTGCAGATGCCCTTGCGCGAGCTCATGCGCAATTTCTTCGACGAAGTCAAGAGCGTCTCATCCGGCTATGCTTCGATATCCTACGACATCACCGAGAGCGGACCGGCCGACGTCGTGCGCATGGATATCCTGGTCGCCGACGAGCCGGTGGCGGCATTTGCCCGCATAGTCTCGCGCCGCCGAGCAGAGGAAGAAGCCGAGAAGCCGTCGAGCGTCTCTACGACATCATGCCGCGCGAGCTCTTCACCTATAAGATCCAGGCCAAAGCTCTCGGCCGCATCATATCCTCGCGCACGATATCCGGCAAGAAGAAAGACGCCGCCGCCACGCTCTCCGGAGGCGATATCACCCGCAAGATGAAATTGCGCGAGAAGCAAAAAGAGGGCAGGAAGCGCCTCAAGGAGCACGGCTCGGTCATCATCCCGCAGGAAGTCTTCGTAAAGATGATGCGGTCGGGGGAATGATCCTTATCTCTGCCATAAAGCAGGGAAATAGAGCATGATCATGCTCACGATGACCAGGATGCCGATGAACGATGAAGCCGACCCCGGCGATCTTGCGGGTTTTTTCGTGAAATAGCATAGTCCGTGTAGTATACTGTGAAGCATGGCATACGGCAACCGCTCTCCCTGGAAAAGATTCATATATTCGCCGGCTGGCATCCTTATCGGCTGTATCGGCCTCTTCATTCTCGTGCGCGCCGCCTGGAATATCCATGAGAAAGCGGCGGCCGCCGGAGAGCGCCTGGCGCAGGCCCAATCGGAGCTTTCGAGTCTCGAACAACAAAAGAAATCGCTCTCGGATTCCATCGCCTATCTTTCCACCCCCGCCGGCGTCGAAGCCACCCTTCGCGACAAATATCATGCCGTCAAGCAAGGGGAATCGGTAGCCGTCATCGTGGATGATTCGTCCGGCGACGCTTCTTCCACAGCTTCGTCGACCACATCGGAATCATGGTGGGGCAGGTTCTTGGGCTTCCTCGGCTTTTGATACTTCATATCCTCATACTATATACTTCATACGTTCCCTGCGGGTATGGTTTAGTGGCAGAACGCGACCTTCCCAAGGTTGAGACGCGAGTTCGATTCTCGCTACCCGCACAGCAACCCTCACAGCAAAAAACCGCCGGGGAACCCCGGGAGAAATTCACTGACTGATATCACTTGATCCCCAACGTCGAGCGGAGCTTGGCCTCATCGAAGCCGACGACGATCTCGCCGCCGATGTCGATGACGGGCACGCCCATCTGGCCGGTCTTGTCGATCATCTCCTTGCGCTTCTCCAGGTCGGACGCGACATTGTACTCCGTGTACCCAACCGAGTTGGCCTTGAAGAAAGACTTGGCCATGTTGCAGTAGACGCACGTAGGGGTGGAATAAATGGTGACGTTTTTCATAGAGCCATAGTATATCACATGGTATAATCCAAGTTCAATGCACTATACGGCCCTTATCCACATTTTTTCCTATTTTACGGATAATCTAGCCGGTTGGATCGCCGCCGGAGGCTATCCGCTCCTCTTTCTCACCGTCGTATTGGAAGGCCTGCCGCTCATCGGCACGGCCGTACCGGGCCATGTCACGGTATTCATCGCCGGATTCCTGGCCAAGATCGGCATTCTGAACCTGTGGTGGGTGCTCGTCATCGCCGTTGTCGCCGCCATCCTTGGGGATTCCATCGGCTTCTTCCTCGGCCGGAGATATGGACTGTCGCTCATCGACCGCTTGAAGCCATTTTTTTTCATAACTGACGAACATATATCCAAAGCCCAAGGCTTGCTCGCCAAGCATACCGGCAAGTCCATGATCATCGGCAGGATGAATCCGGTCACGCGCTCTCTTATGCCGTTCCTCGTGGGAACTGGCGGAACGTCCGTCGGAAAATTCTGGTTCTTCAATATCATCGGCGGCGCGCTTTGGGCCGGAAGCTCGGTCGCCATAGGTTACGCTCTCGGTTTCGGCTATCACGCCGCCGCCGGCTACTTCGGCCGGGCTATCGTCATATCCGTCATCGCCGCGGCCATCATCATCTGGGGCTATCGCTTCGTCAACATGCGCTTCCATATATTCCGCCGCTATGAACTCTTTGCCCTCATTCTCAATCTGCTCTCGCTCTGGGCTCTGGCCGAGATGATCAGGGATGCTTTGTCCCCGACACCTTTCATGGCGGGTTTCGATCTCTGGGTCAATGGATATATGGCTTCGCATGTGGGACCGTTCACAGCCGGGTTGGCGAATGCCGTGACTACCATAGGCGGGACCGTCGTGACCGGTGGCGTCGGGCTTTTGCTGGCCGTGGTCTTCGCCGTCCGTGAAAGGTGGCGTTCGGCGGCTGTCATGTTCGTGTCCGTCTGCTCCGCGAGCATCATCGTCGCTTTCCTGAAAGAATTCTTCATGCGCGTCCGTCCGTCGTATGGTCTCATCCCCGTAGACCCGACCGACTGGAGCTTTCCCTCCGGCCACGCCGCATTGGCCGCCGCGTTCTTCGTCGTTCTAGCCTACCTCTTCGCCCCCAAGCTGAAAAAATGGGTCACGCGCGAGCTCTTCATCGTGGCGTGCGTCATCGCTATTCTCGCCATCGGCCTGTCGCGCGTCATATTGAACGTGCACTGGGCTTCGGATGTCATCGCCGGCTGGTCCCTCGGTGTATTTTGCGCTACCGCTTCAATCCTTTTGGTCAGGTATGTCGGGGCGTTGGTGAGGGGGAGGGGGAGGTGAGGATTATTTCTTCCATGAAAGATTCTATTGTTTTTCGCAGGAAATCATTTGGTAAACTCGCCAGGGATTATCAGAAGTATAGGAGGCCTTACGATCCGCGTTTGTACAAACGGTTCTTTTCTATCTTGAAAAATTCCAAGACTTCTCTTCGAATTCTTGATATCGGTTGCTGGTACGGCTTTTCATTGGTTTGCGACAAAAGAGGCATTTCTCGAGATGTCCAGAGTTATGAGGTCGGGAGCCATATTCATGGTCTTTTGGAAAGGTCCGACCAATATAACCTATAAAGGAGAGATCGTCGGGAGAGAAATCTATTGTAAATATAAATGCACCTCTGTGATTAAACTGTGGCGGAATGTTGAGAGAACCAAAAGATTATTTGTCAGTGGTGGTTTCAGGTGGTTTAAGACGTTTACAATGTATGAGTTCCAAAGGGACACTATTGATGATTTGATTGGTGGACACAGGACTAATTCAAAATACGCCGCGTTGGATGCCGTGAATCGTAAGAAATTTCTTCAGGAAATATCTGCTGCTTATAAGGTAGCGCTTGGTGATAAAAAATATTTTATTACCAAGAGAGAAACTACGGCGTGTTATGCCTTTAAATAAGCGATTTTCTCATGTTCGGCTGGAGGCATCTTTTTCGGAACCCCCATTTTCAAATCTTGCCATGGCAAGATTTGAAAATGGGGTATGGTAGGGATATACCCCTCCTCTGTCTTAACAAGGCAAAATTTCCCCCTAGCTGTAGCTAGGGGGAAATTCGTCCCGATCTATGAGAACAACACCCTCCCGGTCATCTCTTTCGGCACCGGTAGTCCGAGCAAGCTCAAAACCGTCGGGGCCACGTCTGAAAGTCCGCCATCGTGGAGCTTTACGGCGTCCTTAACAGCAGCTCCCGCTAGAATGCACGGCACGGGACTGGTCGTATGAGAGGTATGTCTCACGCCGGTCGCGGGATCGACGTTGATCTCCGCATTGCCATGATCGGCGGTTATGAGAGCGGTGCCGCCGGCGGCTTCCAAGGCCGTGATGACGCGTTTTAACTGCGCGTCGATCTTTTCCACCGCGACAATTATAGCCGGAACGTTGGCGGTATGGCCGACCATGTCCGCGTTGGCGAAATTTATGAATATAAAAGGCGTGCCGCTCTTGATCTCGGCGATGGCCGTGTCGGCAATGGCCTCGGCCCGCATCTCCGGAGCCTGATCGTGAGTCTTTATATCCTTACGGCTGGGGATTAGAATGTCGCGCTCGCCCTGGTACGGCTTCTCGCGCCCGCCGTTCAGGAAATAAGTGGCGTGGGCGAATTTTTCCGTCTCGGCGATGTGTGCCTGGCCGAGCCCGGCCCTAGCGACTTCTTGGCCTATGGTCGTGCCGACCACGGTTGGCGGGAAAGCCACGATACAGTCGAAATCCGCGCTGTATTCGGTCAGTGTGACGAACATGATATTATCGTTCTTTCCCCTAGAGATGAGTTTCTCCGAGAGCATGCGAGCCCGGTCGGCCCGGAAATTGAAGAAGAAAACAGCGTCATTCTTCTCTATGGCACAGCCATTCGCCGTCGACCCGTCTCCTTGCGGAATGACGCATACGGCAGGTTCCATGAATTCATCGCTTTTGCCGGTCTCGTATTGGTCTTCCATGTATGCCGATGGTTTTATCGAACAAACATTGCCCACGCATTCGAACATTGCCTGTTCGGTTTTGGCCAGCCGGTCCCAGTTATGATCGCGATCCATGGCATAATAGCGGCCGGAAATCGTGGCTATGAAAAAATGCGGTGGCACCGAGTATGTCGGCAGATATAGGATGGATAGTCGGCATTGAGCTCGGCCAATACCGCCTCCAGTTCTTTCAGATATTCCGAAGCGCTCTGCGGCGGCGTGTCGCGGCCGTCGGTGAAGACGTGGATGGCTACTTTTTGCGCGCCTTTTTCCTTGGCAAGGCGCAGGAAAGCATAAAGATGCTCCTGATGGCTGTGGATGCCGCCGGGGGAGACTAGACCTTGGACATGCAAGGTGGAGTCGTATTTCTTCACATGCTCGAACAGGCCGAGGATAGCCGGATTTCTGGCGAAAGCGCCGGAGTGTATGGCTTTGTCTATGCGCACGAGATCGCTGTCCACTATGGTGCCGGCGCCAATGGTCATATGGCCGACCTCGCTATTGCCCATGACGCCTTTCGGAAGGCCGACCGCCGGTCCGGAAGCCTGAAGCAGGCAATGAGGGTATGTCTTCCAAAGATGATCGAAGAACGGTTTTTTCGCCGCCGCGATGGCATTGTCTTTCGTGTCCGCGCGATAGCCCCAGCCGTCGAGGACGATGAGCATGACGGGTTTTTTCGGCAAAGAGATTTCTTTCGTCATAAAGGTTGATTATAGCATTACGCACGCAAAACCCCCCGAAGGGGGTCGTGCGCCATAGGTAGGCCGTACTGAAGAGAGAAATTCCAAAAATTCAAAGTGGTGTCCTTACGCCGGGAGTACCGGCATTTTGTGTGGACCCTATATGGTGAGTTAAGGATTCTCTCCTAGACAAGCCTGCGTTAATTGTGAACCACTTTTTTTTGAAGTCAACCTCTAGCGCGGGAATTTCAGGGGAAATGCTGTGCACAATCGGTGCATAACCTATCTTTTTCGTGGATATACACCTTTTGTACCCAATACTTCTTCTATGCGGAGCAATTGATTATATTTGGCCACCCGTTCGGTGCGTGAGAGGGAACCCGTTTTTATCTGTCCGACGCCGGTGCCGACGGCGAAGTCGGCGATGGTCGTGTCTTCCGTTTCTCCAGATCTGTGCGAGATGATGCAGGCATAGCCGGCCTTCTCGGCCACATCGATGGCGTCTATGGTTTCCGAGACAGTGCCGATCTGATTGAGCTTGATGAGAATGGAATTCGCCGCGCCTTCCCGTACGCCTTTGGCCAGACGCTCGACGTTGGTGACGAACAGATCGTCGCCCACGAGCTGGATTTTTGCGCCGCTATTTTTGTCGCCATGTGCTCCGCCCTTCGCGCTCCCGAGTGCGCCAGTCATTTTTTTCCAGCCTTCCCAATCGTCCTCCGCCAAGCCGTCTTCTATGGAGATGATCGGATACTTGTTAACCAATCCTTCGTACCACGAGATCATCTCGTCCGATGATAAAGTCTTATTATCACGTACCAGGCGATATGTTCCGGCCACGCCACTCTCGCCGGATTTGTAAAATTCAGTAGCGGCGGCGTCTATGGCGATGGCGATATCCGTGCCGGCTTTATATCCGGCCTTTGCTATGGCTTCCATTATGACTTCCAATGCGGCTTCATTCGACGGCAAAGACGGCGCAAAACCGCCTTCATCGCCTACCGTCGTCGCCAGCCCGCGACCCTTCAGGATTTTTTTTAGGGAGTGAAATACTTCGGCACCCGCGCGCAGCGCTTCCTTGAAAGACGGCAAGCCGATCGGCACGATCATGAATTCCTGAATGTCCGTCGAATCATCCGCGTGCTTACCGCCGTTAATGATATTCATCATAGGTACAGGCATGGCGAAACCAGAAGATCTCGTCTTGATGTCCTGTTTTGAGATTTCGCTGAAATACGCATAGAGAGGCTTCTTCATGCTTTCGGCCTTAGCATGAGCGAAAGCTAGAGAGACGCCTAGGATAGCGTTGGCACCGAGCCTGCTCTTATCGGCCGTGCCGTCGAGGGCTATGATAGCTTCATCAAGAGAACGTTGGTCGAATCCATCAGCCGGCGAATTGTCGATAATGGCCTTGGCAATGATCGTATTCGCGTTTGCCACAGCCTTTAGTACGCCCTTGCCGCCGTAGCGCTTCGGATCATCGTCGCGCAACTCCACTGCTTCATGTGCGCCAATGGACGCGCCCGACGGCACCGAAGCCCGGCCGAACGAGCCGTCAGAGAGCGTAAGATTGACTTCGACGGTCGGATCGCCGCGCGAATCCAGTATCTCGCGGGCGTGTAGGGATATGATTTTTATCATAAGTACCATTATATGGCACTTTCGTTGGTTTTCCAAAAATCAATTCGTATCCTTTATCGTCAATGTCGGTATCAGAGCCAACAGACAGATAGTCCCGATGACGGCGAACATATGAGCATTGGTCGTGAACATCAGTCCGATGATGGCGACTAAAGGCGCTATGAAATATGACAGAGGCCTGGTGATGCGGAAGACGCCCAAGGCCGCCGCATCGCGGGGGGAAACGGTCTTGAAAAAGTAAGTCTCTATCATGATCTCCGCCGCGGCCGCTCCGACGCGGGTGGCGAAAAGAGCGATGGCCCAAATGGCGATGTTCGGCACGGCGATGAAGGCTAGAGCTATCGTCGAGATGCCCATCAGAGCGAAGCCGAGCGTCATGATCTCCTTCTCGCCGTATTTTTTGTCGGCAAGCCTGCCCAATGGATATTGGATGAGCGGGAATGGCAGGAGCATGATGACCAATATGATGCCGATTTCCTCCCAACCGAAGCCCATGGTCTGATGCAGATAGATCGGGCTGTAGACGACCATCCAGGCGTAAAAAGTCTGGAGTATTAGATTGGCGGCGAAAAGCTTGTCCCAATTCTTATTCCGCGATATGTGCTTGACCAGCTGTAGCGGAGACAGGTGGGTGTAATTCGGGTCCTTGAAGCGGGGAAAGTTCCGATATATGAGGTAGAAAAGAGGAACGAGCATGGCCAATCCGGCGACATAGGTGTTGTGATAATCATTGCTGCCGTTTATGAGCATGCTTCCGATGAGGGGGGCTATGACCCAGGAGGCGTTCAAGGTGGCGTTATAAAGGCCGCGGACGGAGCCGACATTGGTAGTATCGGTGTACACTTCCAAGAAGACGTCGAAAGTCAGACTGATCATGGCGATGATCGCCGTTTGGGCGATGAAGAAGAAAGCTATGAGCGACGGCGACGTCGAAGCGATCAAGCCATAGAACAGGATGATCTGGATGAGTACGAGCCACAAAGCCACGGTATAGTTTCCAAGCTTGCGTATGATCGATGGTATCAGGAGAAAACCAAGGATTGTCACTGCCCCGCCTATCATGTATATGTAGCTTACCGTTTGCTCGCTGGCGAAGAGGGATAGGAAGCTCGAATTTGAGTACATCGGTATCACTTCATGCAGGGTATATATAAAGCCTATAAGAGCGATCGTATACACTGCGTGGCTTCTGGGTATCGGACGCGATGCGCGAGAGAGAGGAGGCTGGTTCATAAGAGGTGACATTATATCAAGATTATCCGTTCACACCAATATACGGATCATTTGTATATTTGTGCGTGATATGATAAATTACTCCAATCATGAAAAAGGATATCCACCCGCAAAACTATCGTCCGGTCATCTTCGCCGACAATTCCAGCGGGGCTAAATTTCTGATCGCTTCGACGATCGAGACGAAAGAGACGGCGAAATGGATGGATGGAAAAGAGTATCCGGCTTTCCATGTCGAGATCTCGAGCGCTTCGCATCCTTTCTATACCAATCAGGAGAAGATCGTCGATACCGCCGGCCGCGTGGAGAAGTTCAAGACCCGCCAGTCAAAGGCCAAAGGAGCTAACAAGAAGTAGATGAATCTAGAACCATTCAAGGAGAACCCTAAAACCTCCTTCCTTGCCGGTCTCTACGAAAAGCTAGAAAAAGACGAAAAAGAGGTCCGGGCGATGATGGAGAAAGACCCGGCTTTAAAGGAGATGGCCGAGCATGATCTGGCTTCTATTTTGGATCAGAAGAAGTCACTGGAAAACCAGATGGAGGAGATCGTCAAGGCCGACGTCGAGGAAGAAGAAAAACCAAGAGAAGTCATACTTGAAGTCCGAGCCGGTGCCGGCGGGGATGAGGCGGCTCTTTTTGCCGCCGAACTTCTCGATATGTACAAGCGCTACGCCGAGATCCGTGGCTGGAAAAGCAAGGTCAGCGACGATCTCACTCTCGAACTCAAAGGTTTGGGCGTCTACGAAGACCTGCGCTGGGAGACAGGCGTTCATCGGGTTCAGCGCGTGCCGGAGACGGAGAAAATGGGACGCATACATACTTCGACTGCTTCAGTGGCGATCATGCCTATTCGCAAGAAGTCTAAGTTCGTCATCAATCCTGCCGACCTGGAGATGGAATTCTCCCGTGCCGGCGGCAAGGGTGGACAGAATGTGAACAAGGTCGAGAGCGCCGTGCGACTCATCCATAAGCCTACGGGTCTAGCCGTCCGTTCGACCGTTGAGCGAAGCCAGAGCGCTAACAGGGAACACGCCTTGACTATTTTGACCGCCAAGTTGGATGCTCTCCAGCAAGAGGAAGAAGCCAAGAAATTCGCCGCCAACCGCAAAGGTCAAATAGGCACAGGCGACCGTTCAGAGAAGATCCGCACGTATAATTTTCCGCAAGACCGCGTGACCGATCACCGCATAAAAGAATCCTGGCACAACATACCCGGCATCATGGACGGGAAGATACAGCCTATTGTCGATGCGCTGCATGATTTTGAGAAGACGGGGAAGGCAGGGGGTGATAGTAGTGATAAAGGAGAGTAATATAATCAACTCAAAAAGTACGCTAAATTTTTATGGAGTCTCCCCTTGCATTGTCCTGCTCAAGGTAGGGGTGACGAAAAATTTTCGTCAGTGGCTTAAAATAAGGGTTGACGAAAAAAGTTCGTCACCCCTTGATTGGTGGTAAAATGTCTGTTCCCCTGCCCACAAATCCATAAATCTCTTTTTAATCAAATTATTTAACTTCGACTGATTGATCATCATGAGCCATGACGACTATTACAGATCAATAAAAGGAGTCCTAACTGTTATCGATTTTTCGCCGAAAGAACAGGAGATACTAATAATTCTTTTGGAATTAAAAAGCGGCGTTAGCGCTTCATTAGCCGCACAGGAGCTTGAGGTTCCGCGCCAAACGGCCTATTCGCTCCTCAAGAAACTATCTGATAAAGGCGCGGTCAGTATTGGGACGATCCGTAAAGAAGGGAATAACAGCGCCATATTCCTGACAAGCAAAGAACATCTATCAAAATTCATAGATGATCGTTGCGCTGCATTGCAATCCGCCAAAACCGCTCTATTAAAGAGCATTATTTGACTTCATTACGATATCTTGATAAGCTGTCTTTCTCATATGTCGACCCAAACCAACCCGACCATAGACGGAATGTTCAGCGCCGGAGCGCATTTCGGTCTTGGCCGTTCGCGCAGGCATCCAACGGTCGTGGCATACATCTTCGGCACCAAGAACCGCACCGACATATTCGATCTGGAGAAGACCGCCCGCTTGCTCGACGCCGCCAAAGCCTATATCGCTTCGCTCGCCAAGGAGGGCAAGACCATCCTCTTCGTCGGCGGCAAGAAAGAGGCTTCGGCCGCGGTCATGTCGTCCGCCCAGTCCCTCAACATGCCGTATGTCGAAGGACGCTGGATCGGCGGCACCCTCACCAATTTCGGCAATATCAGGAAGCGCATCGAGCGCCTCGAGAAACTCACTTCCGACCGCGAAAAGGGGGAACTGGCCAAATACACCAAACGCGAGCGCATGCTTTTCGACAAAGAGATAGCCAAGCTGGAACGGATGTTCTCCGGCGTCGTCTCCCTGAAGAAGATGCCCGACGCTCTGTTCATCGTCGATCCCCGCAAAGAGCAGAATGCCGTCAGTGAGGCCGCCCACATGAAGATACCAACCATCGCCATAGCCGGTTCCGACTGCGACATCGCCGAGATACGCTATCCGATCGTCGGCAATGACGGATCCAAGGCCAGCATCCAGTTCTTCCTCGCTGAAGCGACCAAGGCGTATCAAGAAGGCAAGAAGATTTAAAATGGTAATCACCACCGAACAAGTAAAGAAGCTCCGCGACATGACCGGTATTTCCGTCATGCAATGCAAGAAAGCCTTGGAAGAGGCCGGCGGCGACATGGAGAAAGCCATCGTCATACTGCGCAAAAAATCTGGCGAGCTTTCGGCCAAGAAGGGGGACCGCACCTTCCGTTCCGGCACCGTACAATCTTACATTCACGCCAACAGCTTGGTCGGAACGATCGTAGAGCTCGATTGCGAGAGCGATTTCGTCTCCGGCAACGACGAGTTCAAAGCTCTGGCCCGCGACATCGCCATGCATGCCACTGCCACCAATCCGAAATTCATCAGGAAGGAGGACATAACTGAAGCAGACATGAGGTCCGCCAAGGCCGTCTTCGCCGATGAGATAAAGAGCCTGCCTGCCGGCAAACAGGGCAAGCCCGCGGCCATGAAAGACAAGATCCTCCAAGGCAAGCTCGACACCTATTTCGCCGACATGGTCCTCATGGATCAGCCTTTCATCAAGAATCCCGATATGACCATCCAAGGTCTCATCGACGCCGCCGTCCAGAAATTCGGCGAGAAGATCGCCGTCGCCCGGTTCAATCGCTTTAAAGTCTTGGAGAGCTAGCCACGGGCGCTTCCGCGCGCCTTCCCATGTATACCCTCATCACAATCTTCTACGTGTCGCTCGTCGGGATCATAGTCATGATCCTGTGGAAACGGCATGAATTGAAGACTGGCCGCCCGTCGCTCGTCTCGCGCCTGGGGCAGGGCAGCGATCATATCTTCCACGCTTTTTTTTCCGGCATACATCGCGGCGTCTCTTATGTAAATAAGCATACGTTCATAGCGCTCGCCCAGTGGCTGGCTTTCCGTGCCCTCGTCCCCGTGAGGAAAGTCTACGTCGAGGTCAAACACAAAGCCCTCACCAATCCCCACGGCAAGAAAGTCATCGATGCCGTCCGCGGCAAAGGCGAGATCACCGAGCATGGCGCGTCGTTCTATCTGCGCAGGATTGCGAAAGAAGAAGGTAGAAAGTAGAGAGTAGTATGTCTAAAAGTTATGAAAATCTGAAAGTCTCTTGCATATTGCACAAGAACTGGGATACTTATCGCAGAAAGAATTCGATCAACTTAAGGGGAAAGTTGAGGCACTCGGTATAAAGACAGGAGCTTTCAAGAAATATCTGAATAAGGAGTAATCACGCCACCTTAGCTCAATTGGCAGAGCGCCGCTTTTGTAAAGCGGATGTTCCCGGTTCAAGTCCGGGAGGTGGCTCAGTAAAGAGGGTAGAAAGTGGAGGGTGGAAAGTTGAAAATAAAGCTGAGCTTACTACTTTCCACCTTCTACTTTCTACTTGCTGTACTTGTCGCCACCGTGCTCGAAGCCATCTTTGCAAGTTCCGGCATGAGCTTTTCGATATCGGCCAATGACTTCAAGCCGTATGTCGGCTTGTCGTGGATGACCAAGGCCGGGAATTCCGCCTTGACGCCGTATATGTTTTCCAGCGTTTGCACCGCCGAAACGGCCGAATTGTAATCGAACGAATAGACGCGCACTTCGGGATAATCTTCCCGCAAGGCCGTGAGCACCGCGCCGGCGAGGGCACAGTCGGGACAATCGCCCTTATTCGAATAGAAATAGAGCACGAAGACCGGCTTGCCGCCGCATTTCTCCGTCATATTTTGCATGAGGATATAATCTTTTATCTCGAGAAGGGCGTATTCCTGCTTGAGCTGTATGACTTGAGGATCATCTGATCCGCGGGTATTCTCCAGATACGACACCTGCGCGCCCAAGCCGTCCAATTCCTGCGACAGGGAAGAATTGCTCACGTCCTCGCACGGCGTCTCTTTCAATAGGTCGAACTGTGTCTCCGACGACAATATGTTCATGGAAATGCCGTCTTGGATGGATTTGATCTCGTTCACCCGCTGATTATCAAAATAATTACTGACCAAGGTAACGCCGATGAATATGACGGCGGTGATGACGAAGGCGGTGAGGTATTTGCGGTAGGGATGCATGGGGAGACATTAACACATAATAGGTTATAATTAAAATCCCTATGAACACCTTTCAATTATTTGCCGAGCCTTGGTGGGTGAACCTGGTTATCGTTATACCTTTTGCCGCCTATTTTTTCTGGCGTAAGAAAGGTCTATCTGTAACCTGGAATGTTTTGATTGCAGCGGCCATATTTGGCATGGCTTTTGGTTTCAACGAGGCGGTAGTAGTCGTCTATCTGCGAGGAGTTATCGGAGCTCTTCCCGGTCTTGTCAATAACAATGATTTTCTATCGGATCTATCACCGATATTCGCACAGATCGAGTTCTGGCGCGAAGCCGCGACTATGGTCATGCTTGTGTGTATTGCCATGCTTTCAGTTAAGACCATACGAGAGCGCACGGCAGTCTTCCTGTGGACATTCGCCTTTTGGGATATCTTTTACTATTTGCAAGAAAAAAGTAGCTGAAGAATATCGCCTTGACACGCATGATATAATTGCATGCATGGCCGATAATCAAAAAATCAGATCATCAGCAATAAGGCGACGATGAGACCGCAAAGGAGTTCGAATCATTGAAAGAGGCCGGTTGCATCGTCAAGACTAGAACAGTCTTTTCATACAAAAGACCGGACAAGACCATCTCCATAAAATGTGTCGGTTGTGGAAAAGATAACGCCGAAGTCGTGGACATGGGCTACAACCGAAAATCGAATTGTGATGTCGATCTGACCGTCGATGCTATGGAATACGTCGGACCGGACAAAGAATTCTTGATCTTCACTGGTGACGGCGACTTTGATTATCTGATCGAGAGGCTCGTGAAAAAGGGCATAAAGGTCTACATAGTATCTTCAAATGCCGGTATAAAGAAGCCTGGTCTTAACACCAGGAGGTTCTCTACAAGGTTGAAAGAAATTATAAAACAACATGAAAAAGGTAAAGTCGACCTGATCAACATCGATAGTTGGAAAATGAAGATACAGAAAGAGATATAAATACAAACCGCCACGAAGCGTGGCGGCCTGCGAATGACATTGAGTATACTAGCAAAACAGGTGTCAAAAGTCAATAGGCGATAATCACCTCCAACTCCCCACATTCTTCGTAACCGCCCGTCCCCACGATATCGCCACCCACACCGGCGCAAGGAAACCGTAGAGGAAGGCGTAGGCAAACATGTCACGCGACGGCTTCCATGAGCCGCTGGCTATGCGCTTGCCGAAGAAGATGAAGACGACGGCCATAGCGACGAGAGCCATGGTCAGCAGGCGGATCTCGGTGGTATTGAAGAAGAATAATTGGAAAGTCGGCCAATGCCATGACCAACCTATGAGCCGCCAGCGTTCGATGGTATCGGCGGCAGTCGTGGCGGCATTGACCAGGGAATATCCGGCGAAGAAGATGATTGTGACCAACGACAGGACGCCGGCAGGCAGGGTGAAGGTGCCTATCTGTCCGTGCCTGCGGCTGAATAGGAGATCGCGGTAATCGCGTAGGTTGAGCAGGAAGCCGGTCGTCCATCGGACGCGCTGTTTGACCAAAGCGCGCACGGTCGCCGGCGGCGTGGTGTAGACATACGCATGTTCCGCGTTTTCTATCTTCAAGTTGTGCCGATGCAGGCGAAGGGCCATCTCCAGATCCTCGGTATTGTGGGCGCTCTTGAAAGGTCCCACGATGCCGAAAACGGAGCGTCGGAACATGGAGAAAGGCCCGGGCGTGACGTGGATGGCATTCAAGGTGCTGTACATCTTGCGCAGGAATATGCCGATATTGTATTCGGCGTGCTGGATATGTTCCAGTATGTTCCGGGGCGACCGGACCTTTATGGCGGGAGTCACGGCCATGACGGCCGAGTCGGCGAACAAAGGCACCATCCGGTTCAGCGCCTCCGGATGTACGAAAGAATCTGCATCCAAGCAGCCGACTATGTCGCTCGCGCTATTCTCTATGCCGAGATTGACGGCAGTATGCTTGCCCCCGTTTTTCTTTTGAAGGACCTTTATTTGCGGGTCATTTTCATATCTTTGGAGATAAGACAGCGTATCGTCCGTCGAGCCGTCATCAACGGCGATGATCGAGAGCTTGTCTTGCGGGTAATTCAATCTTTTCAGCGAGTCGATAGTTCCGACAATGGTGGCTTCTTCGTTGAAGCACGGGACGATGACGGAAACGGTCGG
The DNA here is from genome assembly GCA_963701025.1 of uncultured bacterium. Classification (GTDB taxonomy): domain Bacteria; phylum Patescibacteriota; class Minisyncoccia; order Phycocordibacterales; family PALSA-1337; genus C7867-002. Next base: position 68,385 of record OY969557.1, read on the forward strand.
CAAGACGCCGTAATCGAACACGGCTTTGCTCGGCTTACTCTTCAAGCTATCGCGGTGCTCGATGAGGGTTATTATCAGGAATACCTGTATATATAGGGAAGCAAACAGGAATATCTCGACTGTAGTCGAAAGGACGGGATTCATAGGGATAGATTGTATTACAAATGCGCCATTTTTTCAATCACTAGGATTTGTACGGATGAAGGAAGCGTGATACATTTTCCTTCATGAGAAAGGTCATCACCATCACCGACCCGAAGGAAAAGGAGCTTCTGGCGCGGCTCGAAAAACAGACCGACTTCAAAAGTCTGCGCATCAAGAGGCTTTTGGCTTTGCCGGACTTGACCAAGAAATCTCATTCGCCGGTCAAGATCTTGGTCGACCAAATATTGAAATTGCCGCGCTTCGAGGATTTCGATATCGTGGATTTCCCGCGTATAGTCACTGTCGAGCAGGACTTCGACCTATTGAACACGCCGAAAGAACATCCTAGCAGAAAGGAAACGGACACGTATTATCTCAACGATAAATATCTTTTGAGGACGCAGATGACGGCGTTCTGGTCTTTTTATTTGAAAGACGAGGAAGTCTTGAAAAGGCTCGAAACGGAAGGGGAGATAAAGGCTTTGGCACCTGGCATAGTCTACAGAAAAGACGAAATAGACCGCCATCATTTTCCGGCTTTTCACCAGATAGACGGTCTGCTTATCTGCAAGAAGACAAAGAGGGTCATCACCCAGGATGATCTGAAGGATGTTCAGGCCGATCTGGCGAAAGGAATATTCGGTGCGGACATCAAGTACCAATTCTTGGACGATGAATTTCCGTATACGGTTGAAAGTCTCGAGATGGACATCATGTTCAACGGAAAGTGGCTCGAAGTCAACGGCGCCGGCCTGGTCAATCCCGTGGTCTTGAAGAATTTCGGCCTTAACCCGGAGATATACAATGGCTGGGCCTTCGGCTTCGGCGATAGATTGGCCATGATAAAAATGGGCATCCCTGATATCCGCATCCTCTGGTCCGAAGACCCACGCATCACCGGACAATTCAAGGATATAGACAGTAAGTTCAAGGAAGTCAGCAAATATCCGTCCACTCTGCGCGATATATCGTTTATCGTGGACAAGAGCGTCAGCTTGAACAATTATTATGAGATCGTGCGCGAATATGCCGGAAATCTGATCGAAGAGGTGAAACTTCTGGACAAGTATGAAAACGCAGAAAAATTTGGCGAGGATAAGACCAGCTACACCTTCCGTATCGTCTATTGCTCGCCTGAGAGGACTCTGACCAATGAAGAGGTGAATGTCGTACAGGAAAAGATCATAGATAAGACCAAGGTGGAATTAAAAGCGATTGTGAGATAAATTAAAAATACCTCTCCGTATGGTGGTGGAGAGGGCGATAAATACAAAATATAAATGATTAGGGCCCGGTCCGCTTCGACTTGGTGTCGTGCGCTACCGGGACCCCGTCTCGTGCTGTATTTGCTCGAAGGATGTGATTGCCCAAGCAAATTCGGCGGGCGTAACATCAATCGAATTCCTCATTCGCTTTGCATAGCGAAGGGCACCTCGGAGATCAGACAACAGTTGCAATACATGTCATCTGGTCAGGTGGACCGACGGTTTTCAAATGAGCCTCCCCAGCGTTCGCACCAACCTGGCGCGATTTAGAGGGGGTTCCCATGAACCGTCACAGCACATGGCCTTGCTACTTTTGCCGATGAACATCGCGCGTCACAATTGACCGCACGGTGACCAAATAAACCTAGAACTCAAGCTCCCTGGTCACTTAGGTTTCAAGGTAACTTAAGCTTCGTACGATAGTGTAACATACCCACATCATTTGTCAAGCCCTAAAATAAATCAATCATCTACACACCTCAAACAGGTCCACAATGTGTATAAGAATCCCTTTATTTTAAGCCACATTTTCACTATTTTGAGGCGTGCATTTTAGGTTTGAATTTGGTACAATGAGGGCACAAAAGCTTTCCGCTTTTTTCGTTATAGAGCGAAATTTCCAATCCAATGGCCAAAGAAAAATCAGCTAAAAAAGACCCGAAATCAGGCGCAAAAACGGGCACCTACGACGCTTCCTCGATCACCGTTCTCGAAGGCCTAGAGCCGGTCAGGAAGCGCCCGGGCATGTACATCGGCACGACCGGTCCGGACGGCCTGCACCACCTCATAACCGAGATATTCGACAACTCGCGCGACGAGGCCATGGGCGGTTTCGCCAATGACATTGAGATCGCCCTGCTCCCCGGAAATCGCGTGCGCGTCGCCGACAACGGTCGCGGCGTGCCGGTCGACATCCACAAGCAGACCAAGGTCTCCGCATTGGAGACGATCATGACCACGCTCCACGCCGGAGGCAAATTTGGCGGCGAGGACACCGGCTACAAAGTCTCCGGCGGTCTGCACGGCGTCGGCGCATCGGTGGTCAACGCCCTGTCCATCAACATGAAAGTTATCGTCCATCGCGACGGCGGCATATACATGCAAGGATATTCCAAAGGCAAGCGCACGGCGGCCGTGAAGAAGATCGGCTCATCCAAGCTCCACGGCACCATCGTCACCTTTGAGCCTGACGCGGAGATATTCAAGGAAGGCACCAAGTTCGAATGGAACCGCCTGGTGGCGCACATGCGCCAGCAGGCATATCTGGTGCGCGGTTTGCGCATCAGCGTCATAGATGCCCGCGAGCAGGTCCCGACATTCGGAGCGGACAATGAGCTCTTCTACCTGCGCGAAACCGGCGTCGAAGCGCCATCATTTACTTTTTACTTTGAAGGAGGGCTCATATCTCTTGTCAAGTTCACCAATCAGCTTTTGAAACCCGTACACAAGAACATCTTCTATGTCGAAAAGAAAGTCGAAGGCGTCGAATCGGTGGAAGTAGCTTTACAATACGCCGATGACGTCTCGGCGCGCGTAATGCCATTCGCCAACAATACTTACAATGCCGAAGGCGGCACGCATGTCACCGGCTTCAAGACGGCTCTGACCCGTACTCTCAACACCTACGCCAAGAATAACAACTTCGCCAAGAACGGCGAAGAAACTTTCACCGGCGACGATATACTAGAAGGCCTGACCGCGGTCATATCGGTCAAGCTCCGCGAGATACAGTTTGAGGGCCAGACCAAGGCCAAACTAGGCTCTATGGAAGCGCAGGGAGCGGTGGCGACCGTCTTCGGCGAGAGTTTTGGCGCATTTCTGGAAGAGAATCCGGAAGATGCTCGGGCCATCGTGGGCAAGGTCATTCTCGCCATGAAGGCGCGCAAGGCCGCCAAGGCGGCCAAGGACAGCGTCCTGCGCAAGGGCGCCCTGGAAGGCATGACATTGCCGGGCAAATTAGCCGATTGTCAGTCAAACGATCCTGCTGAATGTGAAGTTTTCATCGTCGAGGGAGATTCCGCGGGGGGCACGGCCAAAATGGGCCGCGACCGCCGCACACAGGCTATCATTCCGCTTCGTGGAAAGATATTGAACATCGAGCGTGCCCGCCTCGACCGCATGCTCGGGAGCGAGCAGATAAAAAATCTCGTCTTGGCTTTCGGCACGGCCATAGGTGACACCTTCGATATCTCCCGTCTGCGCTACCACAAGATCATATTGGCTACGGACGCGGACGTGGACGGCGCGCATATCCGCACTTTGATACTGACGCTTTTGTATCGCTATTTCCGTCCGCTCATAGACAACGGCCATGTCTTCATCGCCCAGCCGCCATTGTATAAGGTCAAGAAAGGCAAGGAGCTTCTCTATTTCTATAGCGAGGAAGAAAAGGTCAAGGCGCTTGGAAAGATAGATGATGCTGAATTGGTGGAAGAGACATCCGCCGAATTAGAGGCGGATAAGGAGAGAGTCTTGGAAGCGGCCGGCGCCGAGCAGGAAGTGGCGGTTAAAGGCAAGCAGAAGATCTCCATTCAAAGATATAAAGGTCTCGGCGAGATGAACGCCGATGAGCTGTGGGAGACGACCATGGATCCGTCCAGGCGCATCTTGAAGCGCGTCAATATAGAAGACGCACAAGAGGCAGATAAAGTCTTTGACATGCTCATGGGTGACGACGTGCCCGCGAGGAAGTCGTTCATACAGTCGAATGCAAAACTAGCGAATTTGGATATCTAGCTCTCTTTTTTGGCGACCAATACGACCAAAGCGATCGCTATAACGAGCAATGCGCCGAGAATATAGAAGCCGGTCATGATAGTTGTTATATTGCTCATGATTGATAATTATTTTGTTAAATAGACGCTTAGGATCCAGCACAACAAGGACAATATTACGCCCCCGGCAACCAATATAAAGTTTGCACTATGCCCGACGATAGGTTCGATCAGGATTGAGGCAAAGAAAACCTGACCGACGTCGTTCAATACGTCTTTGATGGTCTCGCTTCTTTTCTGTGTGATAAAAATCATTGAACGACGGGCATATGTTAACGAACTAAGACGTGACCTGACCAGTCACGCCATAATGATATTCCCTAAAAATTTTCAGTCAATATGTACTGGCGGATTAAATTGTGATCAAATCGTCTTCACCTTCAATTTCGACTCGCGCTTCTTGTCGAGCCTCGGCAATTTCAATATGAGAAGGCCATGCTTCTCGACGGCCTCGGCTTCATCGACGTCTATCTCTTCAGGCAGGGAAACGGTGCGGGAGAACGAGCCCCAGTAGAGTTCGCGGGTCAAGTAGTCGCCTTCGCCGGCTACGCGTTCCTCCTCGCGATGGCCGCGGATAGTGACCAGGTCGCGAGTGATGGATACGTCGAGGTCTTCCGGCCGCACTCCGGCGATCATGCTCTTGACCACGATCATCTCCGGCGTCTGATAGACGTCTACGGTGAGCTCGCCGTCGCTCTCGGTCTCCTCCATCCACGAGTCGCCTTCCACGGAGAGCTTCCGACCGCCGTTGCCGTTATGGCTGGCCTTTTTGACTGATGAAGGAGCGTCGTCTTCCATGCGCACCGCGCCGGTCAACCGCTCGAAGAATGATCTCTTGTCTTTGGTCATGATAGTTGTGGATGGACTGCTTTTATCTCTTCAAATAATATGATGACTATGACCACCGCGCCCCAGACCCAGCCGAAAGTCTTCAGGGTATCAGTGGAATTTGCGCTTATTATAGACAAATTGAAGGCCGCGTGCAATGCGATGGCCCCTGCAAGGCCGACAATGGCGGCCAGCGATTTGGCTATATAGCGGTGATAGAAGGCGTAGCCCAGCGTGAAGCCGATGAAGCTCGACGATACCACGTGGACCAGGGTAGCCCCGATGAAGCGCATATTGCCGGTGACGATGGCCTGGGAGACGGCGCCGTTCGACAGGGGCCCCAAGATGAAAAGGGTGTTCTCCACCGCGGCGAAGCCGAGAGCGACCGTGGCGCAATAGATCATGGCGTCGATAGGTTCTTCATTCGCCCGGGTGTGGAGAGCTACGGCCATGACCACGATGAATTTCAGGATCTCCTCCGTCGCCGCCCAGAGCGTGTAGCGAAGCGAAATATCCGAAACGGCGTCGGCGATGGCTTTCTCGGCGAATACGGCGATGATGACCGCCGCCATGCCGCCCAGGAAACAGCCGAATATGATACTGCGGTGGCGTCTGTGCGCTTGATCTTCGTGGACGAAGAAGAAGAGCCAGAGAAGAGAAGGCAGGAGTCCGGCGATGAGAGAGTAAAGGAAGGAGTTAAAGGCCATATTGGCTCTATTATACGATTTTCGCCGCCGGTATGCATGGGCTTGACAATATAACCTATCTTTGATAGAAAGAGGGCTGAAATAATTTAGGCACAAATATCAGGAATCGGAGTTTGCCGTGTGGCAATATCTTCAGGAACTGAAATTTGATGGCAACACACATTGACATATGAAAAAGAACAGTCTCCCCATGACGGGGAAATCGGTCGTTGCTATTCTGGCGACCTTGGTTTCCATAACCTTCGCAATCCAACCCGCTTTGGTACGGGCCACCAACGTCTCGTGGTTCTCGGTACCGGTATCGCTTCCCAATGACGCGAGTCCGCCGTTCCCGACTGCACGCGACCTGTTGCTGAATGGGCTTGCGCTTCACGGCGGCAATCCCATCGCCACCGGCTCCCGTTCGAATAATGCCGCGGGAGTCGAGCTCAAGAGCTGCTTCGAAGCCGGCGACGCCATCGTCGTCGACCCGAACCAGACGACGAATCGGATATGGCGCGGAGTTCTGAACTTATCCAATCCCTTCTATACCAACCTCTTGGGCAATCGTATCTATGACACGGTCCTCGTGGTTGGGAACGGACAAAAAGTCTCGTTACGCGGCTTGAGTTGCAGCGTCATCGACACTGGCGGTGTGATGGATAACAACACTTCGTTGATAACCAACGACATGAGCGTGAGCAGGATCGGCATCATTCGCGGTTCACAAGGCGGATTGTACGATAATGACGCCCAGGTCCTCACGTCTGGTTCCGGCGATATGCAAGTTGATGCCATCTTGTGGATTGGCGCCCGGGCAGCCGTAAGCGTTACGAGCCAAACCGGCATTGACGCTTTCAACGCCTACATCGGGACGGGAAAGACCATAAGGTTCGTCTATTCCTACACGGGGACAAACAATTCCGGGACATACACCGAAAAATACGAGCGGGATGCGTATCTCTTTCAGCAGGGTCAGATTCCAGCGCGTTGCCAGGGGATGGAAATATTCCTTATGTCCGGTGGTGAACTGTTCTCACTCGTCAACTTCAGTGAGGCCGACACCTTCACGGTCTGGACCGGTCGAAATCTGCTTATTCCATTGGGTCTGCAGACGACAATCGCCACGACTGGTTTCTCGGTCATGATCCCGTTCACATACAATGGGACGAATGATCAGGGGTATGTTCACTGCGTACTAAATACTCCGTAAATTCAGCCTGTTTGCTCATTACACACATGCAAAGCCGCCCCCGAGCGACTTTGCATTTTTACTTGACAAAGTTATGTTTTATGATAGAGTCGAAATCTCTCTGAACAAGAGTATTATAAATCAATGAGTCATTACTATATAACTATTATGAAGAATAAATTGAATATTCTCGCTGGCATGGGCATTTTGGGCGCCACGGCCCTCTGCTTGGCCTTTTCTTATCCAATTATAACTCTTGCGTCCGATGACGCTTCAGCCAGTTTTAGCTCTGATTCTTCGACGAACCTGAATCAGGATGCTGTCCCTGCCGCCATTATTCCAAGCCCGGTCACTCCTGATCCGTCTACGACCCTTAATCAGGATTCGACGGGAAGTTTTACGTCTGATCCTTCTACCAATTTGAATCAAGACGCGGCCGGCAGTTTCTCTTCAGATCCTTCGACAAATCTGAATCAGGATAGCTCAGGCTCGACTGTTCCTCCCGCCACCCCTCCTTCTAACGGAGGCGGTTCAAGCTCGTCTTCCGGCGGCTCATCCGTCTCCGGTAGCGGTTCATCTGGCAGCGGCTCTTTCCTCGGCGGCTCCGGTAGCAGTGGCGGCTTTGTCCCGCTCGCTTTCGTGGCCTCATCTGCCACGACATCGTGTCCGCTCATCACTTCATATCTCCAATTCGGCGCGGATAATGACGGTTCACAAGTGGCCAAGCTTCAGGCCTTCCTCAAGGATAGCCAGGGCCTCGACGTCGCCGTGACCGGTACCTTCGACCAGAAGACCGAGGACGCGGTCAAGGCATTCCAGGTGAAATATCTCCCCGATGTCATGGGCCCGTGGGGCGCCACGCAAGGCTCCGGATTTGTCTATATCACTACCTCCAAGAAGATCAACGAGCTCGCCTGTAACGCGCCGCTCACTTTGACTCCTGGTGAGACCGCTATCATCAATGCGTACAAGAACGCGGAAGCCAACGGCCAGAATGGAACCAGCACTGTCGGTCCTGCCGTTCCGGGCACGCTGAACGCGACCGGCACGCCGCTTATCGGCGTCGCTCCGGGTAACAGCGCTAATAACCAGGCCAATACGGCATCCGTCGTGAATGCCTCGATCCTCCAGCGTCTCTGGAGCTTCATCAAAGGCCTCTTCTAAAAGACTTAATTCTCTAAAGATGGACTAGGCCAATTTCTTTGTCCCGTCCGCGCGAAGCTCTCGACTACCGGTCGTGTCCATGTTTAAACTGCCCGCTATGGCGATCATGAGAGCGTTATCGCCGGATATGTGCCGCGATGGCATAAACAAAGGGATATCATATTCCTTCGCTACGCTCTCAAATCGCGCCCGCAGGACATGGTTGGCCGCCACGCCACCGCCGATCGCGATGGCGCGTGCGCCGATCTTGTCCACTGCCGCCCGTAGTTTTGCGTCGAGAACGTCGGCTACCGCCTGTTCGAATTCGTATGACAAGCCCTTCTTGAATGTATCCGAAAGCGTTTCGCCGTTCTTCTTCACTTCGTCGCGAACGGTATAGAGTACCGCTGTCTTGAGGCCGGAAAACGAGAAGTCCAGATCGCCGCTTTTGATCATCGGCCGCGGCAATTTTATCTGCAAAGCGGCCACCGCTTCATGAAGGGCTCCATGACGCGAGGCCTGACAGGCTTCATGCGCGAGTCTGGCAATATGCGGTCCGCCGGGATAAGGCAAGCCGAGAAGCCGCGCGGCCTTGTCGAAAGCTTCTCCCACGGCGTCGTCTTTGGTCTGGCCGATAATGTCATACTTGCCGATAGGTTTGATCGAGACCAATTCTGTATGTCCACCGCTTATCAAAAGGGCGATAGCCGGAAGAGGAAGCTCTTTCAACTTTTGCCACGCGCCGTACGGCTCATCGGAAGCGAGGAGCGACCCGACGATATGACCCTCCATGTGGTCGATCGGAATGATGGGAATACCCCATAGTGCGCCCAAGACTCTGGCAAAATTGATGCCAACCCACAATGCCGGCTCCAGACCAGGGCCCTCGGTCACTGCGATCGAGTCTATGGCCGGTATATTTTTCAGGAAATCGGCGTGTATCAGTGATTCATATAGATCGGGATTGGACTTTTCTAGTTCTGGCTCGAATGAGTCGAGGATGTCTTTGAATCGTCCGTCCGTCAGCTTGCCTCGCGTAGGAATGTCTTCCAAGATCCTTTCCAGCAATGGCGCTAGATTCTTGCCGTGCTCGCGCTTGGCAAGAGTAGGGAAGACGCCGCCATATGCGCTGTGAAGCTCCGCCTGCGAATGCACCAGCGATTGGATAACGCGGCATTCGAGCCCATCATTCGTGCCGCGCGCCTCTATGAGAGCGAGCGCCGTCTCATCGCATGAGGTTTCGATGCCCAAGATGATCATATAGAAATTATCTTTGTGCGCGCTGTGGGACGATATTAGAACGGAATTAACAGAAAATTCTACACCTATCTTTTTATATAGAATGCGCTAACTTCATTGTCAGTCCCAAATCAAACTTCCATACACCATTTTCTTCAACAAAACCCCATCGCATATTCCCAGAGACACCACTACTACTAATCGTATTTAGTACTACTGAGACTTCATTATTATTGGTGTAATACGATGGTCTACAAGAACTATTGCAAAAAGTTATTTGCTTGATAGTTATTTCTTTAAAAGAAGTATTTAATTGACTGATCTTTAGTGTGCCTTGAGTTGCAGCTGAAGAGTATTCCAACACACCCTGTTGATCAGCATTTAGAAACGCTTGTTTGAAGGCATTCACCGTAGTTGTTATAGCTGAAATATCTGAATTAGATAATGTTCCAGGTGTATTACCTGATGGACTGCTTGAAACACTACTAGTTGTGCTAGCAATAGAATTAGTTTGGGTGGATGGACTTTGACCGAAAGTACTTATTATAGTCGGTGAAATATCAGTAAGAGTAAAATTATTTAACACATTATTTTCAAACCATGTAGTGAATTGGGAACTATCTGGTGTGTTGTCAACAAGAGTAGTAATCAAATAACAAGATGAGTTACTACGATAAATCAGATAGTTGCGAGTAGGGCCTAATCCTTGGTTAAACGAAGGTTGTCCAGGATTGGGATTAAAATAAACAGTTTTACCACTAATAGTACTGGTTGAGGCTTTGGAATTTTGGAAACCACCTAAATATCCTGGACAAGTCTCGCCAATAGAATCAATTGTGAATGAAGCTGTAGCATTGCTATAAATACCTATGTCATAAAGATGAAATTGGAATGTCGGACTACTACTTACAAAAATATGATCAGGATCGCTTGGTGCTTCTGTGAGAATTGACTGTCCAGGATACATAACTGAATATCCAGCATCATTCGAATACGATTTCTCTAGTTGGTTCGATAGAATGATTCTAGTTTTTTGATAATAAACTACACCTCCAATTAACACTAATAAGATAACTACAACAGTAATAGATATGGAAAGAATATGAGATTTCTTTACGCCAGGTATAACATTAGAAGAAACTGGTACGCCTTGATTAACACCTAGAGTAGAAAAAACTTCGGTAATATCTGAAAGATTCCAACCTCCTGCAGAGATTAAATTTTGTTGTATCGTTTCTTTACTTAATCCTTGAGCTAACTGTTTCTTGATGTAATCAAGCAATTGGGGATTTACCATAATAAGGAAAGTATATCAAATCTACACTTAATAAGCTTACATACTGTTGATATCGTTTACTCAGGAAAGTAATCAAGAAGAAAAAAGAAGAATGCTCGAAAAACTACTTTCGAACCTTTCGGTGAAAAATAAAAGTATGGCTAACTATCAATTCAAAAGTCCGTATCAGGTATTAGCAAAAACACCTAAAAATGCCAATATCGAACTATTGTGCGCGGTATAGGATTCGAACCTATGACCCTTCCCACGTCAAGGGAATGCTCTACCAACTGAGCTAACCGCGCGGATTATTTATGTGGGGACACTATAGCAGAAACGGCGGAAAAATCTATGGGAGCCGATGGCCGACAGTTTCAGCTCTGAATCTATTGCGTAATCGTCTCCTTCTTCTCGATCTGTTGTCCATTCTTCGTATAGATGCTGTGGTCATTCTGGGCTAACGCGACGGTGATGATGTGCGTCCCCGGTTGAAGATCATCCAAGTGATACCACAGTCCGTAGACGACATGGAGCGTATCGTCGACATACAGATGGACATGGCCTTGATCAGGAACGGGTGCTCCGTTCACGTCTTGCGGAGTGAAGAGAAAGTTTGTGGTCGTGATATGCACGTCCCATCCTCCCATCGAAACCGGGTCTCGGGTGATGGTAAAATCGACCGTAGGAGTCGGATATGCCGCCGGAATCTCGTAAGTCTTGAGCATCATGCCCATGGGCGCCATGGCGCCCGGTCCCGTTTTTACGGACGATTGCGACGGGAATACGGTGACGAGGAGCATCGATCCCAAAACCACCACCGTAAGGATCAAGACTCTGGTAAGGCGCGGTGTTGCCTCAGCGACGCTCTTATCTTTAGCGACATCTCTCCACAGGAAAAAATCCGGCCATCTCCGTGATAAAAATGAATCCAAACTGTATGTCCTCCAGCTCGCCCCGACGAATAGGGCTATCAGGACAAATGCGTAAATGATCGCCGCGCCTATATCAGTCGAGCCGGGTCCATATGGACCGCCGAATCCTTCGCCTATAGACCAGATGAGAAGCGAGAAGGCTATGCCGACGATGAGTCCGACCCTAGTCAGCAGACCGAAGATGAGGCTTATGGCGATCGCCGATTCTATAAGCGCGACGAGCACGGCGAGCAGGTGTGGATGCCAGCTCGCTATTCCCGCCCACATATCTATCCAGGACATCACCCATGCCGGCTGGCCGCTCGTCATCGAAGAGATCTGATCATATAGACCGTCGAGAAAAGCGGGTTGCCATTTCATGTACGCGTCGATCAGCCAAATAAAGCCGAAAGCGATGCGCAAGAGGGCAAACCGTCGTTCCATCTTCATGACCATAGTATAGCGTATATCGTGAAATTAAGGCCGTGCATGAGCGCACCGCTTGCAAACCCCGAAGAGCTCGAGCGAATGGGTGTTGATGCTTTGGAATGTTGAATGCTTCAAGATGCCTCTAGTCGCATTCTCCACATCGCATCCCTCAAAATCCTCGATCATGCCGCATTCCGTGCATACGATGTGGTGATGATGGTCCAGGGCGAGCTCATAATACGCCGATTCTTTATGTATATCCAAGCGTCGTATGATGTCGGCCGCTTCAAAAGAGGCGAGCGTGCGGTATATGGTCACAAGGTTGACGTCTCTTTTCTTCAGCTTCTCGCGGATATGATCCGCGTTAATGGGTCTGCGGTCGGCAGAAAATACATCAAGGATAGCCCACCTAGCCGGTGTGTTCTTCAGGCCATTTTCTTTGAGCATGGCGGAGAAGTCTTTTGACATATACGAACATATTAAGCCATCGGCCTCTGTGGATGTCTTGTTATATTCAGCGTACTGGCGCAACAGCGTATTCAACTTTCCTTTTGTTTGCGGTGATTGAGAATGCTTCATGTTATTTCTTTTTCCCTACAATAATGGTATTGATAATGTCTTTTGATCTTCCGCTTCTGCGCACCACATCGATATTTTTAAGATGCTCGGCCGTGATCTCTGGGTAGAGGAGCGTGCCAAGATCGCTCACGCTTCGCATGACGATATGGGTGTTTACGGCACTCTTTCCGGCGATATGATCGATTATCTTTTTCTTTTCCTCGTCAGTCTCTCCCGCCAGAGCGGCAATGAAAATCGTCTGATATTTTGAGATATTTACCATATCGAGGATATTCCCCTTTATGACGCGGATTCTCTCCGAGAGACCCGACTTATTGACAAGGCTCTGCGAGAGTTTGCACGCCTCATCATCCATATCGAGATTGTCTATCAAGGCATCGCATTTTCTCGCCATCATGATCGATGAGAGGGGTAGCGGTCCAGAGCCCACAAAAAGCACGCTATGCCCGTCATGTATGTCGCATAATCTCATGCTCTCGATCTCAAGGTCGGTCATGCGTTCGTAGTTCGAGTAATACGGAAAGAAGCGCAATATTTTGTCCGCGTCTCTCGACCGGAGAGCGCTTTTTACCCAGAATAGTTCGAGCTCCGTCTCGGCCTTTGCCGACATTTTACGGAGCCCGTTTTTAATCGAGCGTATTTCTTTGTCCTCCAAAATGTCTTTTGAATGATCCGCTGGAGTGTCGAGGACTATGCCCACTAGTTCTCTAAAAGTGGAATTTATCTTTTCCGACGGTTCAAGGCTCTTTGCAGACAAAAGCTTCCCGTGAATGCCGAGAATTTTATCCCTTTTCTTTTGTGAAATTGCCCGTGTCATTTTGTATAAAAACTGCATGATCCTGATCGGTCAAAGATCATGCAGGTGGATCTATTAATCGTTACCACACGGTCTGCTCATGAGTTTGATTGCGATTGTTTCGGATTCGCGAATCCTCTTCAGAGCCTCTTGCCACTTGACGCGAAGTTCTGGCGTGTATGCAAGAGATAAGCAGTGTTCAGCGGCTCTCCGTGCGTGCGACGGATAATCCCCATGCTCGATACCATAGAGCAAGACTTCTAGGATTTCGTCACATTGCCACGATGCCCGCTCAGGATCGGAGTTAAGGCTCTTGAGGGAGTGAATCCCTTCGGCCGCCATAGCTCCAGGTTTCAGCCTTTCGACTGTCGAGACGAGTCCCTGTCCGAAGAAGTCTCCGTGGCGGTTTGTCCACCACACCATCGATACGCCGAGCTCGCGCTGGTTGGTCGCAAGTTCATGGGGGACGATCTCGGCTTTCCGGTTTCTCACGATCTCCGCGCACGAAACCCAATATTCCATACAGTGCTTCAGGACCCTCGGGAACCATTCGTCAATGACGTACGGTCTCCGCGACATCTCCTTCACGAGTTGGAGCTCTTCCGGGTGAGTGATGATGCTGATCCCCTTACTGGAAGGGAGCACTATCGCCTCATGAGGGATCTTTGCCAGGATGGCCTTGATGGCTTCGACGGTCTCTTCCCGAGTCGCAGTCTCCTTGCGTAGAAGCTGGTAGCCTTGGCCTTCCTCGCCTGGCATTTTCTTCATGGCAACAAGTGTTGCCAATTCAGGAAGATCCTGCTTGATATCCACTTTCCTTGAAGTATAGAACGTCACGAACCGCCGTGAGTCTTCGACTGTCTGCTCCCAATCGCCGTGCACCTCGTTGAAAAGATGACCGTCGATTGCTCCCTTGATCCTAAGCAGGAAATCTTTCCCGGCAAACGCCTTTCGGAGATCGTAAAGAGTCGTTTCCTGACCAAGATCGTAGAAGTAGGGATACATATTATGAACATGATGTTCGTGATGAGCGTGATTATGGTGATGACCGCAACTGCATCCCGCGTGATGCTCATGGCCATGATGATGGTCCGTCCGACTTACCGAAAGCCCCATTCTCCGTTTCGCCCCTTTCTCAAAGAGGTTAAGGATTAGATCCGGAATCTCGGGACCATTCGGAATATGGACGACCGGGATACCAGGGTTCTCCTGTGCCACGAATTCCAGCACGCCACCCGATTCATCCCAATCCAAGAGGGTGTGAATCTGGTGCATGTGCTTGGTAAGGCCCACTGCCAAGGTTGCTGCCCTTACTTGGCTCTTGATCACATCGGCATATCTTACAAGATCGAGCCGGTGGTGCTTTTGCGAAAGCAGGCAGAGGATATGGAACGGATACGGGCACGATTCGAGGAAATCCCTAGTCTCGTTTCCGGCCGTGATGCCGAAGCCTTCCAAGAATACCCAAGTGATATGCGATTTCTCGAGTTTCGCGAGGGTGTCCTTGAGGTCCGCGGTATCGGAACAAGTAAAGCATCCGTTGGTCATTGCGACCACTTCGGCTGACCTGCGCGCGAGCTCGCCGTCGATCAGGGCACCCTCGTCATTTACGACGTAGGCGACCTTATCTCTGGTGGGGAATCCACGGGATTCCAGAGCCTGAATTACGTTCAGGACAAACGTCGTCTTGCCGGCTCCCAGGGGGCCGACAGCGGCGAATAACTGCATGGCTTTTTTCATTCAGTCTCTCCTAATGGTTGGTTGTGAAATGATCAATCAATGCAAATGTTTGCATCTGAGTAGCACTGTACACTACAATTTATCTAATTGCAAATGGTTAACACTTGAGTTGCCATACTATTTATGAAAAAGGATTTCAGATTGATTTTGAAATCTGTTTAATCTGTTATACTTCAGTCGATGAGACTTCAGACTAAACAGGCCATCTCTCTGGCGATCTTTCTTGCCGGGAGCTTTCTTGTATGTGATACCGCCCACGCACAACAGCCTAGTTCTGACCAGACGACCGTGATGAAGGCGCAAGTCATCCAGGTCATAAGCCAGAAGATGGAATATGTTCCAAGCACGACCACTGATCAGATGCTCCAGGTAAGGATCATCAACGGTTCTGAAGAAGGGAAGACCGTAACCGTCGAAAACGACTCGATCATCTTCAAGGCGGGTGATATCGTCTATCTGACCCATCAGGTCGATTCTCTTGATAACCTAGATACGTATTATATTTCCGACGCGTATCGCTTGCCTTGGATATACGGTCTCGTCGGGCTTTTTGTTCTTTGCGTGCTCATGGTCGGCGGCAAGCAGGGATTACGAGGGCTGGTCTCTCTCGCCTTGAGCTTCTTCGTGATCGCGTACGTGCTTTTCCCCTCGATCATCCACGGGTTTTCTCCGGTTCTCATGAGCATCGGAGTGGCGTCGCTCATGATCATACTCGGCTCGTATATCACGCACGGTTTCAACAAGGTCACGACGTCCGCGGTGATCGGCATGGTTCTGACCATCATATGCACCGGTCTTCTCGCGTATATATCGATCCACGGCGCCAAATTGACCGGTTTTTCCAGCGATGAATCCCTGTCCCTTAACATAGATACCAACGGATCGATCGATCTTGCCGGGCTTCTTCTTGGCGGTATCATCATCGGACTGCTCGGCGTGCTATATGACGCCGCCATCGGCCAGGCGGTCGCGGTGGACGAACTGCACAAGATCGGACCTCATTTATCGAAGAATGTCATATTCAAGCGGGCCCTTCGCATGGGACGTGAACATATTGGCGCTCTCGTCAACATCCTGGCCATTGCCTATGTCGGCGCTTCGTTGCCCCTCCTGCTCCTATTCTATCAATCCGGCGCTGATTTCAGTCTGACCGTCAATAGCGAGATATTTGCCACGGAGATCATACGTGCAATGGTCGGTTCTATAGGCTTGATCTTGGCAGTGCCCGTTACGACCGCCATCGCTGTCTTCATGCTGATAAAAAGGAAGAAAGCTAGCCTCGAGGATCCGCACATCATCGCCGGTGAAATGCGGAAAGTCGATGAGTTAGAGCATGTGCATTGATTTGAAAGGAAAGGTTCATGTAGCCCTACGGGGAATCGAACCCCGATTACAGCCTTGAAAAGGCCGTGTCCTGACCGTTAGACGATAGGGCCATAGCGTGGCACCACAGTATCATTTTTTTGAAAAATCGGCAAAAGATGCTAAGGTTGTACGCACGGAGAGGTGGCAGAGTGGTCGAATGCACCGCTTTCGAAAAGCGGCAGGGGCGCAAGCTCCTCGGGAGTCCGAATCTCCCCCTCTCCGCCAGCTGAAATCAATGGTCTATTATTGTGCGTGTAAATACAGATAGATGTCTTCTACTGCCTTGACGGCGTCTCCGGCGGCTATGTTGTTCTGGTGGAACAAGCCGTCTGTGGCGTCTCCGGCGGCCCAGACGCCATCCACTGACGCGCGCTGATCCTTCGGGTCCGTGACGATGCGATTATACTCGTCCAGTTTGACGATGTCCTTGATGAAACCGGTATTCGGTAGAGAGCCGATCTCCGCGAATATGCCTGTCACTGGTAACTCCGTGTCCTTGCCGGTCTTGGCATCAGTGTAGACGATAGACGCCACGAATTTTCCGCCCTTGACCTCTTTCGGTATCGCGTTCGTGACGATCTTCACCCGGGGATTCTTGGAGACGGCCTCTATCGTGCCCGGATCAGCCTTGAAGTTTTCGGAACGATTCAAGAGGGTGACGCTCTTGCAGTAGGCCATGAGCTGGGCGGCCGTCTCGAAAGCCGCGTTGCCTCCGCCCACGACCGCCACGTCCTGGTCGGCATATAGCGGGCCATCGCAGGAAGCGCAGTAGACCACGCCTTTATTGTCGTATTCGGCTGCGCCTGGGATGGGAAGCTTGCGCCTGCTCGAGCCGGTCGTGACCAGAACTGTCTTGGCCTCGTATGAGCCCTTATCAGTCGTTATGTTGAATCCTGTCGAAGCCTTGGCGACGCCCTTCGCCAGTTCTCCTTCCTTGAAATCTATTATGCCGGTTGCATAAGCCTTGGCATGTGCTTCCAGTGCTTTCGTCAGGTCCAGGCCGCTTAGCTTGACTGTGCCGATCCAATTCTCCACGCCTTCGGAGACATAACTCTGGCCGAGCCAGTCCTTGGTTATGAAAACTGTCCGCAGGCGCTTCCTGGCGGCATATACCGCCGCCGCCGCTCCCGCCGGTCCGCCGCCGATGATAGCAAGGTCGTAGGTCATGTAATATGAGAGTTCCTTACTTCAATCTGCTTCTCCTCAAGAACGCCGGCACGGCACCCCAGTCATCGTCATCGTTGGCTTCGGGCTTTTCTGATTTTGCTTCCTTGCGCGCCATAGAAGCGGATTCGGCTTTTATGGCCGCGGGTGCGGCTTCTTTTTCCTTGCGGAGATCGGAGAAGGTATTGAATATCTTGCCACGCTCTTTGACGGCTGGGCGTTCGGCGCCGCGGGCGAATGGGCTAGCCGTAGCTTCTTCCGAAGCCGCGGGGCGAGCCGCCCGAGCCGCGGCCATGCTCGTCTCGGGAAAGCCGGTGGCTATGACCGTGACTCTGACCTCATTCTTCTTGAGCTTGTCGTCTCGCACGGTTCCGAAGATGATCTTGGCCTCGGGATCTATGGATTCGGTTATGACCTTGGCGGCATCTTGGATCTCGAACATGGTCAGGTCCTCGCCGCCGGCGATGGAGAAGAGCACGCCCTTGGCTCCAGTGATGGAAACGTCGAGCAAAGGCGAATTGATGGCGGCCTTGGCGGCTTCGATGGCGCGGTTCTCTCCGGTGGCCGAGCCGATGCCCATCAAGGCCGAACCGGCATTCTCCATAACCGTACGGATGTCGGCAAAGTCTATGTTGATGAGGCCGGGGGTGGTGATGAGGTCTGATATGCCCTCGACGGCATGGCGCAATATCTCGTCGCACATGGCGAAGGCGTTCTTTACGGTGGTGTCTTTGGAGACAGACGAGAGCAGTCGGTCGTTAGGTATGACGATGATGGCATCTACCTCCTTGCGAAGCTCTTCTAGGGCCGTTTCGGCTATACGAGAGCGCTGGCGTCCTTCGAAGAAGAACGGCTTTGTGACTACGGCAACGGTCAAACATCCTAGCTCCTTGGCTACGCGGGCGATCATAGGGCTGGCGCCTGATCCAGTGCCTCCGCCTTCACCGCAGGTGACGAAGACCATGTCCGCTCCTTTTATGGCTTCTTGAATCTCGTCCCGGGTCTCTTCGGCGGCCCGTCGTCCGAGATCAGGGTTCATGCCAGTGCCGAGGCCTCGGGTGATGTTCTTGCCTATATGGATCTTCTTCTTGGCGAGAGAACCGTGAAGGTCCTGGGCGTCGGTATTTACGACGATGAAATCCACGCCTCTGACCTTGGCGTTGATCATGTGATTGACGGCATTACGGCCGGAGCCGCCCACGCCGAGGACTTTGATGCGGGCGAACGTCTCGATATCTGGAGTGATGTGGGGCATGGAAAAAGGGGATTAGTCTGGGGTATAGATAAGGGTTATATTAGCATATGAGGGGCGGTGCGCAAGAATGAAGAAGCCGCCGCCTTAGTTGACTAAAGCGATGAAAGCAGAAGACAAGCTCCGGCCAGACTCACGATCATTTCCAACCAAAAAGATATCGTCTTCATATATACGCCGGTGACATATTTGAAATGGTGCGATGGTGACCCAGGTCGCGCGGCGATATTCTCCGGCGGCACTTCCTTCTTTAGAACAAAGCTCTTGCTCGATATCGGCCAAAGCCACATCACCCCGTATTCAATGGAGTCTAACATCAGATGGCTCCATGAACCAGCTAAGACGAGCCACCCGACCCATTCGGTGAAAAGCGATCCGAAGAAATATCCGGCGGCAGCGATCGCGAGGCTTATCAGAAGCCAAAAAAACGGAGCATGCGTGAAATAATCACGGTGATCTCCTTTGGCATCAAAATACCATCGGACAAGGTCGATATCCGGTAGTTCTCCGGCGAGCGTGCCGATGATGAGCAGAGTATCGGTCTCGGCGACGCTGAATCCGGGATGAGAGATCGCGAGCAATGCCCGTGTCGCCAAGTATCCTCCCGCTAAATGTCCAGGCAGTACCATGTTCGTAGCATTCTGATACGATTCGTTGATTCTTATTACTATGGCAGGAATCTTCTGACCCAACGGATGGCCGCTTTCCAAGCGCTTTTCAATATCTTGGCCGAGCCGTCGATCTCGCTTCCTTCGTCGGTGTGGAGGCCCCAGATGCAGAGGCCGTAAGCCACGGCCCAAGTGCCGTCCTTGAACGAGGCCTTGTTCCCATTCTCGCTCACGGTGCCGATCCTTGACGGCAGGCGCAGAGCCAGACGGGCCATGTCGTCGAGCGAATGCATACCAGAGCCGCCGCCGGTGATGACGATGCCCGCTGGCAGTAGGCCGTTCCGGCCGATCTTCTTCAAGTGCGCTTCGATGAGGTCGAACATGTCGGAGACGCGCGCCGAGATGATTTCTTCGAGCTTCTTCCTCGGATACGACGAGCCGGTGATGGCGCCGATCTTGATCTGCTCGGCTTCCTCCAGAGGCACCTTGAGACCGAGGGCGATGTCGTTGGTGATGTCGGTCGAGCCGATGGGAAAGACTTCGAGCGAAGTCGGGATGTTGTTCTCGAAGACGGCGATGGATACGGTCTCGGCGCCGATGTTGGCGAGAACGCAACCGGCGATCTTCTGGGCTTTGGACAGAGTGACGAAACCGGCCACGACCGGAGCGGCCATGACGTCCTCGACCTGCACGCCTGCTTCATTGACGGCCTGTATGAGATCGGCTACGTGGTGGTCGAGGCAGGTGATGAAGAGGGTGGAGAGTTCTAGCTTATTGCCGGAGAGGCCTTCCGGGTTGCCAAGGGAAGGGACGCCGTCAATAGTATATTGCAGGGGAATGCTGTATATGATGCGGCGGTTGGCGATGCCGGAGCGGGGGATGTCTTTCTCGCACTGCTCATGCAGGTGTCCCAAGTCCATGGAAGTGATCTCGGCGTCCGCCCGGGAAGTCATGATGGAACTTGAGACGATGATGCCGGAGAGGCCGATGCCGCCTACGCCGACGAAAGCCTTCTTGACCTTGACCCCGGCTTTATTCTCGGCGATCGCGAGCGCGCGACGGATGCTCTCGGCCACGTCTTCGACATTGGTCACGTAGCCGTGACGCAAGCCGTGAGAGTCGGCCATACCGACGCCTACGACTTTGGGCAGGCCCTTGTCGTTCTTTTCCCGTGCGTCGGCGATGACGACTTTGACATGATAGGTGCCGACGTCTATTCCGGTGATGATATTGCGGGCCATGAGTGGGTAGGAAGCCTAAACGCCGAATTTCCGGCGTATTTGAGCCTCTATACCATCCATTGTACTCCCATGATCGTATCCTTTCAAATGTGCACAACCATGGATGAAAAGGTACGCGAAGAAATTCTCATAGGTACGTCCAAATCTTTTCGCTTCTTTTTTCGCCTCACCCGGGCAGATGTATATCTCGCCTTCGGTCTCTGAAAGAGGAAAGCTCAAGATATCGGTGACAATCTCTTTGTCGCGATAAATAGTGTTGAGTTTTTTTATTCGCGCCGGACTGGTGACGATCAGAATCAAATCGTAACGCTTGCCGAGAATGGCGACCTTCACCTTCTCAAATGAAAAAGGCGGCGTCTTGCCGCGAGTCTCATTGATAAGTCTGAAGTGTTTATTGACCGATCTTTCAATCATTCAATTTTCCAATCTTCCAATATTTAATCTACTACCTGCGTCCGCCGCGTTCCGGCTTGACCGGGGCCTTGCCCTGCTTGACCAGTTCGGCGAGATCCGACTTGCGCTTGATGGCCTTGAGAGCTTTTTGTTTGACCTTATAAGGGGATTGCGTGCGGCCGGAATAGCGGATCGAGCGCTTACGGCCGATGACGCCGGATGATTGGACTTTTCTGGAGAAGCGTCGGAGCATACTGATAGCATTCTCGCCGGCGTTGCGGGTGATCTCTACGTTTATCATTGTTAGGACAGAATAACACAGGTTAGAGTAGGGTGCAAATATGTCGCACTTCATCTACCCCACCAATCAGTCTCCGCCCTCTTCATGTACTTGGCCAATTGATCGAGAGGCACGACATCCTGGGCGTGAGTATCGGTGCGGCGGACGATGGCGGTCTTCTCGACAGCCTCCTTCTTTCCCATGACTATGGAATAGGGAGTGTGGTGTTTTTCGTTAGCCGACACTTGGGCGCCGAGGCGGTCTTTAGCCAGGCACAGATAGAGGGGGATCTTGACCTGGCGGAGGCGCTCGATGACGTTGAGGGATATGAGCTTGGACTCCATGCCGAGCTGCATGAACGAGGCCACCGGCCGCTTCATCTTGGATACCGGTTTGCGGAGGGACGCGCTCTCGCCCTTCACCAAGAGCGACATGCCGAGGCCTTGAATGTCACGCTTCATGCCGAGCCTGCGGGCCAGGCCGTTATAACGCACGCCTATACCCAGGATGCGCTGGTCTTTGGCCGTGGCGGACGTGTCCACGATGGCGAATATAGTCTCGCTACAATACTTGCGGTTGCCGATGAGGCTGTTGTTGATGGTGTAAGGGATATCGAGGGTCTCGCAATATTCGAGAACTTCCTCTAGATGGCGACGACTGGTCTCGGAAAGGAAGTCGATGGAACGCGGCGCCTTGCCGTTGAGCTCTTTCTCGGATTCGTCGTGCGACGCGAGCAGGTCGAAAGCGTCGCGCTTGAAGAGCTGGCGCGCCTCCGGGGTCATGTCGTTGATGTTCTTGCGGTAGTAGGCGGTGAGCTCGCGGGCGAAGCGAGCTATGGAGTCGCGGTCGCCGAGGGAATTCACTTCCACCGCCGTCTCGTTGTAGCCCTCTTCGGCGAGCATAGCCCGGGCGGCCTGGATGAGAGTCGCTTCGGCGATGGAGCCGGACGCGCCAAGGATCTCAAGGTCGGCATAGCGGTGATAGCCGCTTCTCTTCACCGAGCCCTTGTACGGATCCTTGAAATAGAGCATGACCGGCTGTGGCTCGCTGTGCCAAGAGGTCTCTTGGTAGGTGCGGATGAGAGCGATCTTCTCCTCGGCATGGAGAGGCAGGCGGCCCTTCTTGCCCATCTCGTCGTCGACGAAGTCTCCTTCCATTATGCCTTTGGCCGCGTCGAGGTCGCTCTTCTCGATGGCTGGGCTTTTGGCCGGCCTGAAGCCGTAATAGACGGCCGTCTCGCCGATCTTGTCGAGGTGCTCGTACGATATGAATTTACCGTCGGATTTCTTTTTATTCGGTTTTTTCATGTTTGTATCATTCGAATTGGTCCGTCGATTCGCATTACAATTTTTCCTCTCCCGGCAGTATCGATATGTTATTTATGGGCAGGAGCCGGACGATCGGCCTACCGATGATGAAATGCCGATCGAGCGGACCCCAGACGCGCGAGTCGGAGCTCTGGGCGCGATTGTCGCCCATGACGAAATAGTGCGTGGCATCCATGGTGGTGGTGGCGATATTGTCGTATGACGAGTGGTCTGCCGCTACGAAGGAGCTGTCCACGATGAAGCCTTTGGGATGCGCCGCATTCGCCACGAATACTTTGCCGTCCGTGACGGAGAAGCTCTCTTTCGGAAGGACGATGATGCGCTTTATATAGTAGATCGAAGGATCATTCGGATACTCAAAGACGATGACATCTCCCCTCTGCGGCGGCTCGAAGCGATAGGTCAGACGATCTACAATGAGAAATTGGCCCGTGGCGAAAGTCGGATCCATAGAGGCCCCGTTCACGATGAATGGCTCGGCCACCAGCCACCGTATCGGCAGGGCTATTATGAGGGCGATGATGATGACCTGTACCCACTCGCGCACGGCATGCCAGAAGGGATGCTTATTCGGGGTACTGGCTTGTGGTGCCGCCTCAGAGTCAGGGCTCATGATTGGCGTATTGTACTACCAAGAGGGGTTTGACACAAGAGGTTGGAGTGTGATGTGGGCTTTTTATGGAAAATTTTTCTATGATTTTGGGCGGATAGGAAGACGGATAAGAAAGCGGATAAGAAGGCGCAGTGAAGAAAAAAATTGAATGAGGAGATTTTAGCGAGATAGTGAGGGGTGGTTCTGTCTCCTAAAGGTGGTCGTGTGGGATGTTATACGAACTGAATTATGTAACTATTTGTGATATATCACTGTCTCTTCTAACGAATCAATCAAAAGGGTCCTATTAAGGTGAAAACGGCTCAAAACAAGGGTATATTGATATTTTTAGTATAAAATGACACTTTTATGTCAAAAGTGCTTGACTTTTAAACTTTAATAGAATAGTATATAAGTATTATTACAAAATAATGTAATTTTAAACAAATCCATGTTAATCACAAGAATTAAAGCTAGTAATTTCTATGGGATAAAAGACCCAATAGAAGTATCTTTCACCGAAGGGGGTGAGAAAGAAAAAATTGGATATGCGAACAAAGGAAAAGAGAGAATCTCGCTTATCTCTGGTTTTTATGGTGCAAATGCTTCAGGCAAAAGCACTGTCTTAAATATCATTGACACAATAATTCGAATTATGCTCGCACGACAGCAAGAATTTGTACTCGCACCTAATGGTATAAAGCAAGAGACTATTATCTGTCTTCCCAATTACCATAAAAGTATGGTATCAAAACCGATCGTGATGGAGATGGATTTTATAATTAGTGAGGATAAATACAATTATTCGATCTCAATTATAAATGAGGGTAAAGAAATTGCAGAAGAAGTCTTATATAAAAACAATAAAAAAATATTCAATAGAAAGGATAATGCTATTTCTTTTGAATCAAATGTGGAAAAAAAGATGGGCGATTTAGCAAAAAATATTGTTGCACCAAAGAAGTCATCTTTTCTCTCTGTCGTTTTAGATGAAAGCTCTGATATATCAGTGTTCGCTAATCTCAAGGAAGAAATAGGTATTTCTGAGATTAAACATATAAAAAACAAGATCTGCTTTATCACTGATAAAAGATCAGTTCAGATGGGGCAAAACAACATAAATGGTTTAGTAGCTTTTGCTGTTGATTATCTTAATGACATCAAAAATCAGAATGCAAAACTTAGTGCTGTTAATTCCATAGTTAAATATTTTGAACCTTCCTTTGAAAGTCTTATCATTAAAAAAGAGGGAGACAACAATCAGGTCAATAAGTCTTTTGCTTTCACCTATGAAGCAAAATATAGCGACTTCTATAAGAATCTCGGCATTATGGAACTTTCTGCTGGAACAAGAGAGCTTATTTCTTATATAGGCGATGTTCTTAAGATCATAAAGTCAGGCGGCGTTATTATATATGATGAGACAAGCAAGTATTACCATCCGGATATGGAAATGGCTATATTAAATCTCTTCAAAGATAAAGATATAAACAAGCATAATGCTCAGATATTTTTCTCATCGCATAATCATGAGACTTTTGATCTTTTACAAAATGATCAAGCTCATATCTTAGAAAAAAAGGACAATAATATAACCGTTGCAAAAGTATCGGACTACGATGTAAAGGAAAGAGATAACGTAAAAAGAATATATCGTCTTGGCTCTCTTGGCGGAATTCCTAATACTATTGATTTCAATAGAATAATAAATAATCTCTTATAAGCTTATGAATAAAAAGAAAAGCTTTAAAGTATATTATTTATTGATCAGTGAAGGGACCACTGAATTCAATCTATTCGGTTACTTAACGACCAAAAAATTTAAAGAGGATTTTGTAAAATCTAACATTCAGTTCAGTATCAAGGTAGAAATTGTAGAAATCTCAGTGTCTCAAGGTAAATTAGGTGGTGTTAGTGATGTTAAGGGCTTTAAATCAAAGTACGATTTAATTAAAGAAAGATATGACGGGCAAAAACGTTTTTTCCTCCTAGACAAAGACCTCGATGATTCTTCAGCTATAGAAGCTCTTATCAAACAAAATAATGATATTGTGCAATTTATAGAACATAATTCAGAATATCTATTATTGAAACTTTCTGGTAAGAATCCTAAAGATCCTTCTAATTTCACCAACCTGGCTGAATTTAGGAACTATTGCAAATCTGAATTTCAAAAGCATTTCAGCAAAAAGGCCTCTGATTTCAAAGACACTGACTTTGATTCCATATTTAACAATATTACAGATAAAGAAATAAAGGCCAGTT
Source organism: uncultured bacterium (assembly GCA_963701025.1). GTDB lineage: Bacteria > Patescibacteriota > Minisyncoccia > Phycocordibacterales > PALSA-1337 > C7867-002. The sequence continues at coordinate 93,875 of OY969557.1, forward strand.
TTATTGAGTTATTCTCAACCCTATCATAAAGGGGTGTTTAAGAAGAAGATACACTGACCTCTCCTTTTATTTCAAATGATTATATCCTTTCGGCTGTTTATGCGATCATCATCGTAGTTGCGTTGGCGATCAGGCGAGAAAAGAACGATATCGCGATCTTGCTTTTCGGCTTCTTCATCATGATCGTCTCTGAATACCTCTTTATCTCCACCGGCGTCGAGACCTTCCAAAAAAACAGCTTATTCGGCATAATGCCCATGTGGCTCCCGTTCCTGTGGGCCTATGGATTCGTCGCCATAAAGAGATCAGTAGAAATCCTCGGCCGATAAGTGCTCTCGACTTTACACTTTGCATTTTTAACTTTAAACTGAATACACTATGCCTTACATCATCGCCGGCCTCGGCAATCCCGGAAAAGAATATGAGGATACGCGCCACAACACTGGCCGTATCGTCTTGGATGCGGTTAGGAAAGAATTTGGCGGAGAATTAGAATTCGACAAGAAGCTGAACGCGCAGATCGCCGAAGTGAAGATCGGCAAAGAAAAAATCATTTTAATAGCACCGGACACGTTCATGAATAAGTCCGGCAAGGCCATCGGCCAATTAGTCAAGAGTGTAAAAGCTGCCGAGAAGCTAATAGTCATCTACGATGATTTTCAATTGCCCATAGGCCGTGCCAAGATTTCCTATAACAAGAGCTCCGGCGGCCACAACGGTCTGGAATCCGTCATCAAGGCAGTCAAGACCGAAGCCTTTCCGCGCATCCGTATCGGTACTGCCGCTGCTGATGCCAAAGGCAACGCAAAGGTTCCTCATGGCGACGACAAGATAGAGAAGTTCATACTTGGCGATTTCAAGCCGGATGAATTGAAAGTATTGAAGAAAGTCGCCAAAAGAACTGCCGAAGCCGTAGGGATGATCGTCAAAGAGGGAAGAGAGAAGGCAATGTCGGTCTTCAATCAGGGGTAATCACTTCACCCCCACGAACGACAACGCCATCTTTTGCTCCTTGGGATCGAAGACGGTTATTTTGAACGGATAAGTCTTGCCGAGCTCGAGAGCCTTGCGGAGCTTCTCTTCGGAACCGAACTCGGAGACGTGGACCAGACCGGCCACGCCTTCCTCGATGGAGGCCAGGGCGCCGTGCTTGTTGAACTTGATGATGACGCCGGTCACCGACATGTCCTTGGCGTATTTTTTGGCCGCTTCTTTCCACGGGTTTGGCCGGAGCTGTTTCATCGACAGGGAGATCTTGCCGTCCTTGATTTCTATGATCTTGACCTTCACTTTCTGGCCGACCTTGACGAAATTCTTCGGGTTTTCCACTAGGCCCCAGTCGATCTCGGAGATATGCACGAGGCCCTCGAGGCCCTCCTCCAGCTTTATGAAGACGCCGAAATCCACGACGCCGGTGGCGGTGCCTTCGACCTCGTCGCCGATCTCGTACTTGCTGACGATCTTTTCCTTCTCTTTGGACTCGGAACCCTTCTCGGAGAAGATGAGCTTGCCTTCCTTGGGATCGGCCGTGATGATCGAGACCGACAAGCGCGTTCCCACGAGCTTTTTCAGCTCGTCGAGGATCTTGTCCTTGTCGCCGTCGCCCACCTTGGGATAATGGTCGCCTTTGAGCTGGGAGGCCGGCAGGAAGCCGACGATACCCTGCCAATCCATGAGAAGGCCGCCCTTGTTGGCTTCCTTGACCAGGATGTCGAGCACCTTCTTCTCCTTGATGGCTGATTCGGCTTCGCTCCAAATGAGCGCCTGACGGGCTTCCTTCAATGACAGCTCGTAATAACCTTCGGGATGCGCATCATCGACGATCTTGGCGGCGATGGTGTCTCCGAGGTTTATCTTCTTGATGACGTCGCGGGCGATGATGAATTCGCGGCCGTATATGATGCCGGTGCCGAAGGGTGCCAGGTCGACGAATATGGACGACTTCTCTATGGCGATGACCGGGCCTTCGACGAGATCGCCCACCTGTGGCGGGTTCTTCATGGAACCGACCATCTTGCCCATGAGAGTCAGTTGCTGCTCGTCGGAGAGCTTCATGGCCTCGTTCCTCTTCGCTACGCGTCGAGCCTCCGACGCCTCTGCGTCGGTCATGCCGGGATGATTGGCGGCTACGCGTGTGCGGGCGGCCGGTGCAGGCGCCGCTTTCTTTTCTTGGGCTTTCTTCTCGGTCTTTTCCGGCACTTTTTCCGAGACCTCGGTTGACTTTTCGCTTGCTTTCTTAGTCAGGCCGATCTTTTCATCCGCCTCACTTTTTATATTTTTCGATTGATCTTTCTTCGAACCGGACAGAGTCTCCCTTAATTTTTTGAACATATATTCTCTCGCGCCCCGCTTTTTAATTGATAATGAGGCCGATGTATGTCTCGGCCAGAAGTGCGGGATGACACGTAGTGATTAAAACGAACCGCAAAACGAACCTGGTGATACTAGCGCATTTAAGGGTTTTTGTCGAATTTGCGGGTGTGTTTCAGATAGTGAAGATTTTCAGATAAAAAAGTGCCACCCGCAACTTGCGAGTGGACTTTTGTGAACCGATAATGGCGGCGTTCATGCCGCAGTTAAAGCTGGGGCATTGGCTAGGAAGAGACATCCCTTGACTGTTTCGACCAATTCCTCGATCTTGAAGGGCTTTACCAGGTATGCGCGCAACCCGTGCAACCGTGCCATCTGGCCTGCATTCTCCTCTGGAGCACCGGTAGCCATGATCACCGGCAAGTTAGGGAACCGCTTAGCCGCCCTCGCGACTGAGTACCCATCAATTCCACCGGGCATTTGCCGATCAGTGATCAGCAGATCGAGAGTAGGACCTTCGGGCCCTTCGAGGTATGCAATCGCCTCTGTCCCATTTTTGCAAATGATGAGGCTGATTTCCCCGAGCTGATTTTGAACGCTTTCGCTTTTAAAAACGTCCTCGGCCAACATTCTGAGGATTTCCTCGTCGTCGACGTACATTACTTTTATTGTCTTCATAACTTTATTTCAACTCCCACCTCCCACTATGTTTGCCCTCAATGGTAGCATATCATGCACTATAAGTCAATAGAGCGCAAAGACACAGATTTTGCTACCATAAGCCGCATGATCATCACTTTTCTCGGAGGCGAATCATTCAAGGTCTCGTTCGGCGATACGACGCTCGCTTTCAATCCCATTTCCAAGGATTCAAAATTGGCTACCGCCAAGTTCGGCGCGGACATCGTCCTTTCGAGCATCAATCATCCGGACATGAACGGCGTAGACCAAGTGTCATTCGGCGAGAAGAAGGCCTTCGCCGTGACCGGCCCGGGCGAATATGAGGTTAAGGGAGTCTTCATCAAGGGTTTCGGTTCGGAGTCGCACTATGACGGATCCGTCAAAGCGAGCGGTGAGAAGCGCATTAACACTATCTATTCGGTCTCGCTCGAAGGCATGAACATTTGTTTCCTCGGCGCGCTCGACCAGATCGAGCTTCCCAAGGATGCCGACGAGGGTCTCGACGGCGTGGATATATTGTTCGTGCCTATCGGCGGCAATGGTGTCCTCGACCCGGCTAAGGCCTATAAACTAGCAGTATCGCTCGAGCCGAAACTCATCATTCCCATGCATTACGGCGACATCGGCGGCAAAGACGCCTTGAAGGCCTTCCTCAAAGAAGCCGGCGAGAATCCCAAGCCGGTGACCAAGCTGACCCTGAAGAGGAAAGACCTCGAAGGCAAGGATGCCGAGGTTGCAGTCCTCGAGAAAGAGTAGTATAATGTCGCCATGACTATCCAATCATATTTGGAAACTCTCCGCGCCAAGCCCGAGGGCGCTCGTAAGCAGATCGCTTTCTGGTCGTCGTTCGGCATAACCGCCATCATCTTCGTCTTCTGGCTGGCGTCATTCAATGTCTTCGGCGCCGCCGGAACGACCGTTGCCCAGGCGGTTAATAAAGCCGGCACCCCGTCGCAGTCCCTCATCGCCAGCGTCGGCGGATTCTTCGGCGATATCAAGGATCTCTTCTTCGCCCCGCGCAAAGTGACGTATACCGATATACAGGTAAGTCCTGGGAAGTAAGGAGCTCGGCGCCAATCGTGTAGCACTTTCTAGTTTTATATAACAGTAAGTTTCAGTCCCAGTCCGGCTGTTATTTTTTGCAGGAAAGAAAGTGTAGGGTTAGTTCTGCCGGATTCGAAGCGCGCGAGGGCCGATTGGGCTATACCAAGTTTCGCCGCTAATTGCTTTTGAGTGAGCTTCTTTTCGATGCGGGCTTTGGCCATGGCATGGTGTATCTTGAATTCCAACTCAAGACTGTCGTAAGCTTTTTTATTTTCTGGGTCTGAAAGAAACTCTTTCATGAATTGTTTGTGTGTGGTGAATTGTTCGTGTGTTTTCATAGTGTTATCAGTATATCATATATGTTATATCAAGCAATGTTAATAATCTCTTTTTGAACTTGTCTGGCATAATGAATGTCTCTAATATTTATTTTCCAGGCCTTTTTAACAAAACCGTGAATGATCCAAGCTCTATCTTTATGGAAGATATATAATATTCTTACTTTAACTTTTCCCTGAGTTCTCAATTCAAATAGACCCTTACCTAAACTCTTTGAGTCGGGCATATCCAGTAAATTCCCGTATTCTTCTAAGAGATTGATGGATCCTCTCGCACGGGAAGATGTAATATTGTCCAATTCATCTATAAATTTCTCTACTTTTTTGTTCCAATAAATGATTTCCATACCTAGAGCGTATCAGGTCGAGATAAAGAAACGCTCAAAAAGTGATAAAGAAAAGCCTAATTTTCGATCAAAATTTGCCGAAGATCGATGGGGGGGCGCATGTTAGTGTGTAAGTAGGGGTGACGAAAAATTTTCGTCAATGGCTCAGAATATGGGTTGACGAGAAAAGTTCGTCACCCCCAGTGAGGAGGAGAGGAGCGTTCCCCCGGACACTTATCAAAAGTGACAAAAAAGTTGCCACTTTTAAGGAGTGTAAAAGAGGTCTGTAGACAAAAAATGCGCCAACCAATTAAAGTTGGCACATTGTGATTGATGAGAGGGAATTCAATTTCCCAATCTGCCGAAGTAGAGCTGGCCACCCTTGGCAAAAACCGTGTAGGATATGTTGGTCCCAACGGTCAAGGTTTCCGGCGTCAAATCCTTGTCCAACTTGATGCCGTCCAAGGCGTAGACCTTCTCGTCCTTGTCGTAGACGAGAATACGGTGCTCGGTGATGGTGAGGGCTATAGGAGTGAAGGTGTGGCCCTCAAGATTTTGTTTCCAGGTGTATTTCTCTGGACACCCAGTGGCTTCCTTTCAAAAAGCCTTTAACCAGTGAGCTTTCAACGAGCTCTTTGTTTACTGCTGGCACCACCCTAACATATTACAATAATCTTGTCAACTCGCCTCCCGACCCAAATTTTGCTATAATTAGGTCACAATTAAGGATATGAAATTGGATAATTGAAGGGTTATTTTGTAATCTTTCAATTTTCAATTTTAATTTTTCAATTCTTACCCATGCCCAAGAAGCGCGATAAAACAGAAGATTCCGCCGAATCCGCGCCAGTCCGCCCCGAAGGCGCCGGCATCATCAGTCGCTCTATCACTACCGAGATGCGCGAGTCTTTCCTCGACTATGCCATGTCGGTCATCACCGACCGCGCACTGCCGGACGTTCGCGACGGCTTAAAACCCGTGCATCGCCGCATCCTCTATGCCATGCACGAAGCCGGCTTGACGGCATCGTCCAAATTCCGCAAGTCAGCCGTGCCGGTAGCCGACACTATGGGCAATTATCACCCGCACGGCGACGTGGCCATTTATGATTCATTGGTAAAGATGGCCCAGCCGTTCACTATGCGCTATCCGTTGGTCCAGGGCCAGGGTAACTTCGGTACCGTTGACGGAGATCCGCCGGCCGCCATGCGTTATACGGAAGCTCGCATGTCCCGTCTGACTGCCGAGGTCTTGCGCGACATAGACAAGGATACGGTTGATTTCAGTCCGAACTACGACGGTAGCAAAAAAGAGCCGTCGGTATTGCCGACCGCCGTGCCGAATCTGCTTTTGAACGGCACGCTCGGCATCGCCGTCGGCATGGCCACAAATATCCCGCCGCACAACTTACGCGAAGTCATCGATGCCACCGTCCACCTCGTGGATAACTCCGACGCCACCACCGAAGACCTGCTCGGCTTCATCAAAGGTCCCGACTTTCCTCTGGGCGCCGTCATGTACGGCGAGAAGGACATCCATCACGCCTATGCCACCGGCCGCGGCGGCATCGTCGTGCGCGGCGAAGCCGAGATCACCGAAGACAAGAAGGGCCAATACCAGATCGTCATCACTTCCATCCCGTTCCGGGTGAACAAGAGCGAGCTCATCATGAAGATAGCCGACCTCGTTCGCGAGAAGACCATCGAAGGCGTCAAAGCCCTGCGCGACGAATCCGACAAGGATATCCGCATAGTCATAGACCTGAAGCAGGGCTCATTCCCGGAGAAGGTCCTCAATCTAATCTATAAGCACACCCAGCTCGAGGAATCGTTCCACATGAATATCGTGGCCCTGGTCCACGGCGTGCCTCAAACTCTCGGTCTGAAGTCTATTCTGGAAGAATTCGTCAAGCATCGCATCGATGTCATCCGCCGCAGAACCAAGTTCGACCTCAATGCGGCCGAAGCGCGCGAGCACATTCTGCTGGGCTTAAAGAAGGCCCTTGACCATATAGACGAGATCATCACGCTCATCCGCGCCTCCAAGGATGTCGCCGAAGCCCATGCCGGCTTGATGAAGAAGTTCAAGTTCAGCGATCTGCAGGCTACGGCCATCCTGGAGATGCGCCTGTCCAAGCTCGCCGGCCTCGAGCGCAAGAAAGTCCTCGATGAACTGAAAGAAGTCCAGGCTCTCATAGAAGAATTGAAGAGCATCCTCGGCTCCGAAAAGAAAGTCCGCGGCATCATCAAGACCGAGCTTGCCGATATCACGCGCCAAATACGGCGATGACCGCAGGACCAAGATAGTCAAGCATGGCGTCAAGGAGTTCAGCGCCGAAGATCTGATCGCCGACGAGGAATCAGTGCTCGTCCTGACTAAAGGCGGCTACATCAAGCGCACCGATCCCGTCCGAATACCGCAAGCAGAAGCGCGGCGGCGTCGGCGTCGTCGATCTCGACACAAAGGAAGAAGATTTCATATCCCATCTCGTCTTTGCCACTACCCACAACGACCTTCTGTTCTTCACGGACAAGGGCAAGGCCTATCAGATAAAGATGTTCGAGATACCGGAAGGCAAGCGTGCCACCAAAGGGAAGTCAGTCATGAATTTCCTTTCATTGGCCGACGGCGAGAGGGTGACTTCCATATTGCCTATGCCCAAGAATAAGAAAGAGGCCGAAGGATTATCGCTCATGATGGTGACGAAGAACGGCACGGGCAAGAAGACTTCTGCAAAGCATTTCAAAGATGTGCGCCGTTCAGGTCTGATCGCCATCACTCTGGATACTGGCGATGAGCTCATTTCGGCATCATTCGTCTCAAAAGGCGATGAGGTCATGATCGCCACCAAGGAAGGCCAATCCATCCATTTCAAAGAATCAGATGTGCGCGAAATGGGCAGGAATGCGGCGGGGGTGCGGGTCATCCGCTTGGCGGAAGGAACAGGTAAAAAGGTGAAAAAGTTAAAAGGAGAAACAAGATCGCAGGCCGCTGATGAAGTCATTTCCGCCGACGTTGTGTCCAAAGACGCCAAGAATCCGGCGTTGTTCGTCATGGGCGCCAATGGTTATGGCAAGAAGACTAAGCTTTCAGAATACAAGGTTCAAGGCCGCGGCGGTTCCGGCATCTTGACCATGAATGTCACGCCGAAGACAGGCTCGCTGATGGCGGCTAAAGTCGTGACGGATGATGATACCGAGATCGTGGCCATGTCCAAGAAGAGCCAGGTCATCCGTGTTGATATCAAGGAGATCCCGACTCTTTCGCGTGCTACCCAAGGCGTGCGCGTCATGAAACTCCGCGAAGGGGATGAGTTGGCGAGCTTGATCTGCTTGTAGTCGAATAGGTTCTGACCATAAAAATATGCTCGAGATAAATTTCTTACCCGATTCCGATCTGGATGATGTGGCCGAAGGAATAAAAGAGTACGAAGCTATTTGGAAAGCCGATGGCCAGAAGATAATTAATGCTTTGGAAAATGTAACGGGATATGCCTTTAAGGAGACTTTCATAAACGCTATCGTATATGGAGGCAAAGAGACGAGCGATAAAGAAACGCTCAAAAACCGCTCAAGGAACGATGAAGTTCAGCTCAAATTACGCTGAAGATTTGTCCCCACTCAACTAGCCTTTCCAAGGCTCTGTCGTGTTAAAATGAAGTTACCATGTTCTCCGATCCGGCCGTAAACCTGTCAAAATTGGGTATTAACGATGGCATGAAGATCGTGGACTTGGGCGCCGGTTCAGGCTTCTACTCGATAGAGGCCGCCCGCATGGTCGGCACCGGCGGCCGCGTCTACGCTGTAGACGTGCAGAAGGACCTTTTGGACAGGATACGCGGTAATGGCATCACTCAAGGACTGCGCAATATAGAAGTCGTCTGGGGCAATGCCGAGAAGATCGGCGGCACCAAGCTCCGCGAGGCCATAGCCGACCGTGTCATCGCCTCCAACGTCCTATTCCAGATAGAGAAGCCGGACGATTTCGTCCTGGAGATAAAGCGCCTCTTGAAGCCGGGCGGCAGGGTCATGGTCATCGACTGGAGCGAAGTCTCGCCGATCGGACCAAAGACGGTATTTCCGTCTATGAAGGCGGAGACGCTTTTCGAGAAGTCCGGTTTCAAGCTCGAACAATCATTTGGAGCGGGCGACCATCATTATGGTCTCATCTTCACCAGACTATGACAAAATTCCAGATCATCATCCTCGGTATATTTGTCCTCTTCATCATCGGCGGGGTGACTTCGTTTGCCCTGTACAAGGGCGGCGGCTCGAGCAGTCAACTGCCGTCCATCACCATTTGGGGCACTTTCCCGGCCGACACGTTCAACCAGTATGTTGCGAATATCAACATAGCTTCGGCCGCGCCCATCAATGTCACCTACAAGCAGGAGGATCCGAGCGTCTTCGCGTCAGGATTTCATCGGCGCTCTGGCTCGTGGTAATGGTCCGGACGCCATCCTCATACCGGCGGACATGCTCTTGCCGCATGAAGACAAGCTGGCTTTGATCCCGTATTCAGCCTTGTCTCAAAGGACTTTCATGGACACCTACATCCAGGAAGGGCAGATATATCTCAATCCGAGCGGCATATTGGCCATACCGTTCACCGTCGATCCGCTCGTCATGTACTGGAATCGCGATACCTTCAACGCCGCCGGCGTAGCCTCGTATCCGCGCTATTGGGATGAATTCACGGGCCTCAACCGGGAACTGACCGTCAAGGACGCAAATGAGAATATACGCAAGTCGGCCATCGCTCTGGGAGATTTCTCTACCGTGGATAATGCCCGCGAGATCCTCGCCTCGCTCATCATGCAGCTCGGCAATCCGATCTCGGCTCTGAACCAGCAGGGGGTCCTAGAAAGCACTATCAAAGTCTCGGCCGCGGTCGACCCGTCGCCAGCGTTCAAATTCTTCGCCCAATTCGTAGACCCGACTAATCAGGATTACTCCTGGAATCGCTCCATGCCGGACTCCAAGACTGCTTTCCTCTCCGGGACGCTGGCCACGTATTTCGGCTTCGCCTCGGAGCTCAATGATATTCGCGCCAAGAATCCCAATCTGAACTTCGATGTCGCTCCCTTGCCACAGCTCCGAACCGGAGGCGTCAAAGCGTCCTATGGCCGGATGTACGGGCTGTCCATCGTCCGTTCGACTCCGAATGCCAACGGCGTCTATCAGGTCATGTCCATCCTAACGGCACCGGCCAATCTTTCCTCATTGTCGCAGACTATGTACCTGCCACCGGTCCGCACCGACCTCATCGCCGCCGGCTCTAATGACCCTTATATATCCATATTCGACCAAGCCGCCCTCATCTCCAAGACCTGGCTCGATGCCGATCCCGCCAAGTCCGGCCAGATATTCGGAAATGTGGTACAATCCATCACCAGCGGCCAGGAGAGCGTATTCCAGGCACTGAATGACGCCGGAGCGCAGTATGATGTCCTTTTGCGACAGGCCACGGGGCAGTAAAGCGAGCAAGCGGATTTAAGATTTATGAAATACGATTTAAGAAAAAGCCAAAAAGCCAAAAAAGCCTCGATTCTATTTGCCATTCTCGCCGTTTTCTTTCTCCCTACTCCCTTCTCCCTGCTTCTTTCTCCTGCGGTTTTCGCCCAAACGCTCACCAGCGCCGGTTCTGTCGATGTGACGAAGCCGGGGTTTCAGATAATTGTTTGTGATGGGCCGGCAGCATTGAATGAACTGTCTACCCATACAATGATAAATCCGACAACAGGCAAGCCGGAAGTTTTTCCTCCTGGTTACGCCTAGTCAAAATTTTATCCCCTGCGACTTCACCGGAGCCATGAAGCAGGTCCAGCATCTGATAGACATTGCTATGGTCCTCGGCGTCTTGGCCGCCATCATCCTCTTCGTCTATGCCGGCTATCTGTATATCACCGGCATTCCTGGCAATATCGACAAGGCTAAAGGCATTTTCCCAAAAGTCTTCTGGGGGTTTATAATAATGCTCGTGGCATGGTTCGTCGTCTTTCAGCTTCTTAGCTGGCTGACAGGGAATTCAGGCTTCGGCACACTGTTGGGGAGTCCGTCGGGGAATCCGCAATAATCATTATTTTCAATGAAATCTCTTTATAAAATACTGGTTTTAAGTCTTCTGTTCTCATCGGTTGCTTCAAATAGCATTGCGATTGTGGCTTACGCCGACACGATGCAGGAAAGCTCTGCCGGTGTTTCGAATACTGGTAATTCGGCCGGGGTCTCGAATCCAGGGAATTCTGCGGGTATTTCAAATACTGCCCCCTCCACCTTCACTCTGCAGAATCCCCTCAAGGTCAATTCCATAAGCGACATCATCCTCACTTTCATGCAGATTGCGACATACCTCGCCGTTCTTTTCGGTGTTTTGGCTCTCGTCTATGTCGGCCTGCAGTACGTCTTGGCCAGAGGGAATAGCGAGCGCATGAAAGAATTGAGCAAATGGCTCCTCTATATCGTCATCGGTCTCGCGGTTATCATCGGTGCGCGCATCCTGGTTAGTGTTATAATAAACACATTAGAAGCCACAGGTACGGTCAATCCATCCATTATTCAAAATGCTAAAAATGCCCAAAGTGGGCTTTAGCAGTCACTAAGATTTTAACAGCATGAAAAAGAAATCGATCGCCATTTCGTCGCTCGCTCTCGCTTTAAGTCCGGTGTTCGTCTTCGCCCAGACGTACTATTACAGCCAATGCTCCACTAATACGCTCACATTGTGCACAATCATCGACCGCATTGTTGGCTATCTGAACCAGGTGCTCGTGCTCCTCATCGGCCTTTCAGTCGTGACTTTCGTGTATTATGTTTTCAAGTATTTCGTCAGACCGAACGAGAATCGTGCCGAAGCGGGTAAGTACGTCATGTACAGTCTGATCGGCTTCTTCGTCATGCTCTCGCTCTGGGGATTGGTCAATATCCTCCAGAATACCTTCGGTCTCGGCAACGCGACTAACGCCCCGCAATCATGGACTGATTTCACTCACATCTTTCCGTCGGCGGGAGGGGCTTCATCGCTTGATTCGACTCAAAGTTCCGGCATACAGCAATCTCCTGAAGTCCAATATTACTACAATCCTTCCGTATCATCGCCGAATAACGGTGGTACGAGCGATCCGAAATGCTTTGCCAATCCCACGCTCCCTGGATGTCCAGGTATGGGCGGTAATTGATTACAGTCATCATATCCACAGTGCCATTTTACGGCTGTTTTAAATAGGTTATACTTAACAGAGTCAATAAGACATTATTAGACCACCATTATCATTATGAAAAAAATAATCACAACCATAGCAGTATTCATTCCGTCAGTGGCTTTCGCTCAAGCCATCACCGATGTCAATTCGCTCACTTATAAACTGACCAATATCGGTAACACCCTCATACAGATCCTCATCGCCTTGGCGGTCATCTGGATCATATTGAATGTCGTTCGCTACATCATATCCGCCAACGACCCGGAGAAGCGCAAGGGTCTCGGCATAGCCATCCTGTGGAGCATCGTCGGCCTCTTCGTCATCCTCTCCATCTGGGGACTGGTGAACATCCTCTCGAACACTTTCAGGACCAATACCAACGCTCCGACCAGCCAATATCCGGTCATACAATATCCGACCCAGGTTCCCTAAGGCCTAATAAAGCATACTGATGGCCTCATTCGCTTCGGTCATTGATCCGATAATCCGCAATATCGTCGATCCGGTCGTCGAGCTCATGTTCGCCGTAGCCCTCATCGTCTTCGTCTGGGGCGTGGTCGAGATGCTCATGAAAGCTGGCGACGCCGAAGGCCGCGCCACCGGCAAGAGGCATCTCTTCGGCGGCATCATCGGCATGTTCATCATGATGTCGGCCTGGGGTATCATATATCTGATCTCCAATACGGTAGCGCAGATTTGAAGGACTGAAAATCAGGTAAATAAAAACAGGCGGGGATTGAATCTCCGCCTGTTGCGTTAAGGGATGTTTTAGGCCCTTATTTGATTTCGGTGTAGGTGCAGTGCAACGTCGTAGGCTGGGGTTCGTAATTCGGATTGAACTCGAAAGTCAATCCCTCCCCAATGCCGTATTCCGTATGCCCCAGCGACCTTTCCGTCACTTCCGTAGTCGCATTCGTGACGACATGTATCGGAGCGTAGCCCCAATTCACTTCGAGATGATACCCGAATGGAGCCGACAGGTTTGTTGACTCGGTCACCATTACGACGTCCTGGGTGTAGACCATGGGCGGTCGTGTCGTGGCACCACCGTTGTTTTCAGTCGTTTGCGCGGTAGGGCAGAACGTCATGGTGAGCAGGATAATAATGATTCCTACAACACCGAGGATGAGTCTGCTTGGCCGCCACCCGTCTTTTTTTTCGGTTGTGTTTTTTGTTGGTTCGTTCATGGTCATTTTCCTTTCCCTGTGATGGCGAATCCGCTGCCAGGAGCGAAGGTGTGTACCCGTTCCGGGATACCCTCGTATTTTTGGATGTTCACGGTTTTTTCGATCAGATCAAGTGCCACCTGTGTGCCCTCGAAGGCCACATTCGGTTTGACATCGCAATCGTCGACCAGTTTTTTGGTTTCTTCCCTAATTAGGCCGAGCCGCGCTTTGGCGTCGAATGTCTTCTGTGATTCGCCGGTGAGGCTGAAGTTGCCCATGATCAGCTTTATTTCAGTCCCCGTTTTTTCTTCCAAGGGGGAAAGGTGTTCGTCACCCCCAAGCAGGTTGTCTATCCACGCTTTGACCTCCGCTTTGTAGTAGAGGAGCGTTTCATAGGAATTACACCCGGCGATGTCTGACCATCTTGCCTCAACCCATTCCCTGATGGCCACCCGGATTTCTTCCGGTTCTTTGAATTTGAGCGATCTGTTCAGGCCATCTTCGCGCCAGTTGTATATTATCGTGACTTCCGCAGCGGTTTGGTATCCGTCCTGGGTAGTCGCGTCCATTTTTGGCTCGTCAGTTCCATTGGTGTTGATGACCTCATGCTTTTGGAAATCAATGGCGATTCCCTGATCGCGTGAGAACCAAGATGTCCAATGGAATCCTTTCGGATAGATGATCAATTCCCGGACGACGTAATCCAGATAGAGCTTCGCTTGCAAGCCCTTGACCGTTGTCCAGAGATGGCCGTATAAGCAGATGACAGCCACCCAGATAACTGAAAGCGGGATACCCACTCTCGCAACTGGGTTATGTGTCTTGAAACTGATGACGAAGAACATCAGGCAGAACAGGATCACCGCCGTTAACAGATTGAGCGTAAATGCCGCCCAATCCATGTCGGTTATGTATCTGATCTGTAACGGTTCGTCACCGTGTGCCTTACAGCCTTCGGGCAGGTCAAACTTCCGTTTTGGCGGTAATTCCAACGGAGCGGGTTTATCGTTTTTACTCCACGCCTCATCAGGAGGCGGGTCGATAAGGCCGAGTTCGGCCAGTTGAATGTTTTTCATGTCGAGTCCTTTCGTTTCATCATGTAGTGATTGTTTTTTCAAGGCGATATCCTTACTATGGATACCGGCGTTACTCACACGAGTAGCGCAACTGTTAGTTTAGTTTGACCTTATCATATTTCGGTATAAAAGTCAATAGCTCCGTATAGGTTCAGTAGCTTCGCACATATAAAAATCCCCAGCCTTTTCTTGATGGATTGGCTGGGGATGAGTTTCATTGTGTTTCCGTAGAACAGATGTGCCGGTATGTAATACCGGAGTTCGGCGCTTTCAGTCCGGATACTTCAGGCGGTAACCCGCTTGTCGCACCGTTCGCCATTGATTGTTTATCGGTTATTCTCGCTGATCGGTGTTGCATCATGAGTCCAAACGCAACGAGCGAGGCGATAACGAGACACATTGCGGTTATGAGGCCATACCGTCGCCAGGCCATCGGTACTGCCGTTGATGCTTCCGCCGCCTGTGTCCGAACGACCGGCGCTTGTACCGTTGGCGGTTGAGTTGTCACAGGTGCCGCCGGAGTAACGGCTTTCAGGCGTTCCTCCAGCCGTGAGACCACGGTATCCGCCAGCGCGGCGTCCCGGCGGTTTTGGCCGGAGATGAACCGTGTCAATTGTGTTTCCAAGCCCCTCATCTTCCGCCAGATGCGCAAGAGCACCCAGGCGAATCCGAATCCTCGACGGATCCTTTTCGCCGGAGCAGGTGCCGGAGCAGGCGATGGAGCCTGCGTGAGCGATCCCTGCCGCGCACAACGGTCATTGAACTCGACCATGATCTCGTGGATCTGGTCGAGGAACGCCCGATAATCGGCCCGTTCCTGCGAGGCCTCGGCACGCTCGCGTGAAGCTTCGGTGAGGCTGGTCTGAATGTCGCTGACCATTCCGGCGAATTCTTCGCGAACCGCTTTCAGTGCCGTAGCATTTTGCCGCACGATGAGTTCCGAGCATGTTCGTCCTTGGGCCAACACGGAAACGAGGCTTTCGCTGATCTGCGCGTGCAGGTCAACGAGCTGTTGCCCCAGACCCGTGCTGATCCGCTGTTCGATTTCGGCGGGATTGGCACGGAGCTTTTCGCGCAATTGCGAGACTTCCGAGGCCAATGCGCCTACTCCAGTCGTCAGAGCCGCATGACCCTTGGTTTGGTCGCCGATCTTCGCCGTGAGCTCGGGTAGCACTCGCGCGACCTCATCGGTCACGACGAGCGTGCGTTTGACCAACGCCTGATAGGTTTCATTCTGGCCGGACTTTTCGCCGACGAAGGCGGTGTAATCATTGACCAAGCTTTGGACGGTCGCGGTTATGTCCCTGATCGCCGCCGCATTTGAATCAAGATGACCATTGACGAGCTGGTTCTGCTTGGACTGCTCGCCGAGGATGGCTTTGAATTTTTCGTTGACGTCGCCGGTGATCGCCGTGGTGTTTTCGCCGAGACGACTTCCCAGCTCGTTTTTCAGCTGTTCCAGCAGTCCTGGTATTCCGGCGACTTGAGCGGATATGCCGCCCTTGCCGTCGAGGATCGCGGCGATCTTCTTGTTCTCGTCGTCAATCCAGCCGATCCAGATCCGTGTAATGTCATCTGGTGTCATGGTCAATCGGTCGGTTGTCTCAAAGCGCTGTTCCGGAGTGATGCCGTCAGCGCTTATGGTGACCTCGTATTCCCCGGGCACCAGCTCGTAGGCCTTCAGACCGTTCCGTTTAAACGAACCCAGTCTGATAGTTATTCTTCCGTCAGGTCCTTCCTCGTGCGGCATGACTTCCACTCTCTGACCGCCGAAAATGGTCTGTTCACTGCGTTTGACGCACACGTAATGTGTGTCGGCTCCCGGTAATCGGGAGAAGACGATTTTTTCGCCATTGCACTGGTGGATGACCGGTGTGATGGGTTTTGGGGTAGGGGTAGTGTCGGACATATAGATTCTCCCGTCGTACGTTGTTATATGTGGTTTTCAACGATCAAAAAATCGTTGTTTTGTTTGTCGCGACTCTACCGCATAAATATGGAAAAGTCAATATGTGCGTATGTGCCGGGGAGAGGACTCGGGTCCTACGGACCCTGTATAGGTCTCGTATTTTCTCGGGTCAAAGACCCTCGAAAATATACTCGACCTTTTCTCGTCCTCTCCCGCAAACCTCCGGTTTGCTCCGGCACAAATTCGCTTCGCTCATTTGTGTGTCTTTATGACTCCGCTCGAACCTTTTTTCAAGGACAATAGCCCTTGGCAGTCTCGTTTTAGGGTATCCCCACACCCTTCCCCACATGGGGAGGGGTATTGTTTTGAAATCATCCTTTGCTCACAAGGATTTTGTCGCCTTTTTGCGTTTCGTGCCACCCCCGACTTCGGTCGGTTTTGCCGCTCACGCGGCTGGTGGAATGGTGCCGGGGAGAGGACTCGAACCTCCAAGGATTGCTCCGCGTGGTCCTAAGCCACGTGCGTCTACCAATTTCGCCACCCCGGCGATTTTTCCATTTTACACTTTACCTTTTACTATTGCTACGTGTATTTTGTGCTGCTTTTTGGACAAAGTTCGAACTTTTTTCTCTGAAAATCCCGACTCGTAGTTGCGTCTCGCTCTGCTCGACGCCAGGAGAGGGCGGACGGAAGCCTGGGGGTTTGGGGGAAAGGATTCCGTCCGCCCTCACTATTTGTTTTTGGCCGCCGCCGCGCCATTTTTTCGCGCGGGTATTAGTAAAGAAAGAAATTCATGGAACCTTGCGGCTCAAATCCACCATTTGATCCGCAAGCGGTTCTGCCATCTGAGCCGCAAGATTATTCTAGCATGAGGATTTGAAAACTCGAAGCGATCCACTTCCGCTTCTAAAGAGTCATGTGACGCGCCCTACGCACATATCCGAACGGCTCCCGCGCTTTTCCTCCGTTGCTTCGCAACCGAGGGGCGCGTCCGCCATACAGATATGTGCTACGGGCGAAAAGAAAATGGTGGCGAGAAGCGGAAGTCGACCGCTTCTCGATTGAAGTTGAAAAGAAATTTAGAAATCCTTACGGCTCAAATCCACCATTTGATCCGCAAACGGTTTTGCCATCTGATCCGCAAGATTCAGCGCACAAAAAGATATTTAACCCAGTGCGAGCCGTCTGTGCGGTTCAATCTTCCTTGTTGGACTAATTTCGACAAATATCTTGTTGCTGTGGCATCCGAACAGTGTAGACGGTCTTGAGCTTGTTCGTTGGTGATGGATCCTTTTTTTTGTGCTGTCAGCATGATCTTGTCCAATTTTTTCTGTCTGTTTGAACCAAGCTTGGCGTTTGCTTTGGCTAGAAGCGTGCGGATGAAGCTGGTCTGGTTCTGTTGCGCCGACGATTGTGTCTGTGGAGATATCGGAGTCGGTGGCGTCGGCGCTGGCACAGGTGCAGATTGCACTGGAATTGGCTGGACTGGTTCAGGAGTTGGCGGCTCATCGGTTGCAGGAGTTGGTTCAGAAATCGGTTGATCATCAACCGGAGCTTCTGGCTCATTTGAGGCAGAAATCGGCTCTTCCGGGGCGTTGCTTTCAGGCTGATTTATAGGTGGATTTTGATCTTCTACAGGAGTTGAACTAGAATCGTTTATAGGCGATTCTGGGGCCGTAGGAGGGGTATTGGCCACGTCAGAATCTGTTGTTTGGTCAGAAACTGGCTCAACTGGAGCAGGCGATGATTCTGGCGCTTGCACATCTTCAACTGGTTCGCTTGGAGTATTTTGATCGTCCATAGGAA
The DNA here is from genome assembly GCA_963701025.1 of uncultured bacterium. Classification (GTDB taxonomy): domain Bacteria; phylum Patescibacteriota; class Minisyncoccia; order Phycocordibacterales; family PALSA-1337; genus C7867-002. Next base: position 111,732 of record OY969557.1, read on the forward strand.
TATATTAACATGCTATCCACAGAATTGATTTGACTTACTGGGTTCAATTTGCTAGATTGTTAATGTCATTCGCAGGCCGCCACGCTTCGTGGCGGTTTGTATTTATACCTCTTTTTGGATTTTCATTTTCCAGCTATCGATATTAATGAGATCGATCTTTCCTTGCTCGTGTTGCTTCATGACTTCTTTTAACCTCGTTGATAGACGTTTGGTATTTAGTCCAGGCTTCTTGATGCCGGCGTTTGATGAAACGACATAAACTTTCGTGCCTTTCTCCACAAGTCTTTTGATCAGATAATCGAAATCGCCATCACCTGTAAATATCAAGAATTCTTTATCTGGTCCGGCATATTCCATGGCATCGACGGTCAAATCAACATCACAATTAGATTTGTGGTTATAGCCCATACTCACAACCTCTACATTTTCTTTACCGCAAGCAATACATTTTATAGAGATCGTTTTGTCGGGCTTTTTATAAGAGAAGACCGTCCTCGTTTTTACAATGCAACCGGCTCCTTTCAGAGATTCAAATTCTTTTGCGGTTTCGTCATCTCCTTCGTCGATGCCGGAGTAGAAAAAAACTTTTTCGCATTTCCATTTCTTCGTGAGGTACGCGTAAAGCTTGTGCCAGTCAATTAGAAAGCCAAGTAGCTTGCGCGTCGTTGACGCCGTGTTCTGCACGTCGATGAAAGCATAACGTTTTCTCTGGTTTGCTTGTGGACATGCGTGGTATTATACCACGGCATAGGACCTATTTTCTGTTTAGAATATTTGCTATATTTTGTTTTTCCTCCACACTTGCTGTCGTCTTTGAATTTGAGATCAAGGAAGATACAGCGCTTATTTTTGCCGCAGATGTAGGTTGTGATGATTGCAACATTGCCGCCACCTCAGTCCGCAATTCGGCTTGAGTTTTTGGTGGAATGGTAGACGCATACCGCATTACGATAAACCAGTAGGCGAGAGCGATTAGGATAGCTACGATTACAATAACCAAAACACTCCACAAAAAACGGTGCCGGTGATTGTGTGTCGTTGGTGATTGGGGTATTGGTTGGGGATTTAGTGAGTAGGTTGGCATAAATCAATTATTGGACAGTTAGACTAGGCGAACATGCGACTATACCACTCACTGTTGAACCATTTGATGTCGAAGTTACCTTAAAGGAGAGGTTCTTTGTTCCTGTAGTGCTGTAATTTTTAGTAACAGAGGCTGTCGAACCGAGAGAACTCCATGTGTTATTAACAGCAGGGTCATTCCAATAATACGTATATGTCCCAGCTCCAGCTCCGCCTAAATCATATCCTGTATAAAGAGACCATGTCATATTTGTTCCATGAGTCACAGTTGGTTGAACTCGGATTGCAAGACAGGTTTTGTATTGGTGGAAGGGTCACTGCAACGCTTGCCGTGCAAGAGACTGACTTGCTTGCTCCATAGGACAAGACATTCATTGACATTGTTTTTGTACCTGGTGTTGTATACGAATAGGTGATGGAATTTTGACTTGTGGATGGACTTGGTAACCAAGATCCGTGATCGGTCCCGTTCCATTGATAAGTATAATTCGTACTATCTCCACCCGTTGGACTTGTCAGACTACTCCAAACAACAGGCTGATTTATCACTTGTGTAGTATTATCTGGCCCACATGACAGATTACCTATGGTTGATACGTAACGCCCGACTTTTTGGGTTCCGTCTTTACTGCAATAATATACGGTGTAGGGTTGCCACAAATCTCCCCAAGCGCTCGTCATGAGAAGCATATTCGGGTTTCCTGGATAATAACTACCGGTTCCTAATCCTGAAGGAGAGCATACTTGGCTATCGTCAGAGGCAATATTACTTCTCCAAGGGCATTGTTCTCCCGATAGACACCACCTGGCAACACCGTTACGACAATATATTTCCATGCTGTCATTGGCGGCACTTGAGCCGTTATCATTCATTTGAGAATTAGGTATAACCCACACTAATCCGGACCCTTGGCATTCTGTGGGTGTTTGTGATCCTGGCATCTGCCACCCCGCTGTTCCATTTGTGTCCTGTGCTGTCAAAACAGCCCCGACTTGCGGACTACCGCTTGCCACAATCAAATTGCCCGTGATACCAAGATTATCAAACAAAGCGCCGCCAATAACATCAAGAGCGGGAATGCTGGTAGTAAGTTCGGTATTGGTGCCAAAAGAAACTGGTCCCATTTTGTACTGCCACGAGCTTCCGACATTAATCGGTGCAGGAGTATTGCAATTCGGCGGTGTGCAATTGGTACCGGTAGGATAACCGGTGCCAGGTGGTGACCATGTTTGCGCCAAAGCTGATAATGCAGTAGCCCCAAGGAGAAATCCTACAACTACGAGCGAGAACGATAGAATGCGTTTTTTCATACTTTTGTTGATTGCGTTTTTCTAATAATTTCCTAGTGTTGAGATACACAAAGCCCACCACTAGGAAGGCTCGAAAGCCTCTATACAAGTTTCCCCGTATAACGCAATCAACGCCCTAATGATCGGTTCTCTATGTTGATTGCGATTTTTCACCATGCCGCCGAAGCGGTTTAGGCTACTTCTAACTTATTCAGTTGTGAGATTACTATACCATGAAATCTTCCACTTTGTGTCAAATAAGTTATGCACAGAAAATAACTATTTTTCTTTCCCAGCACCGCGCGAAAAAATGGCGCGGCGGCGGCCAAAAACAAATAGTGAGGGCGGACGGAATCCTTTCCCCCAAACCCCCAGGCTTCCGTCCGCCCTCTCCCAGCGTCGAGCGGAGCGAGACGCAACTACGAGTCGGGATTTTCGGAGAAAAAAGTTCGAACTTTGTCCAAAAAGCAGCACAAATTCGCGGAAAACTGAAAATCGTCCGAAAAAGGCGAAATGCAAATACCAAGTGGAGAGCGGGGCGGAATTCCCCCCTGAAACCCCCCTTCCGCCCCGCCCGCATTTTTGTTGGCCGTTTTGGGAATTGCGGGAACAAATGCAAACGGCGCACGGGGCAAAAAAACGAGGGCGCGGTCGCGTGTGGAGAAAAAAGAGAAATATGATTTTCTTTATTGAAAATAATATTTAAGATTCAAAGCGGCCCACTTCCGCTTCAGATGAAATCAGTACGCGGATGTCAGAACAGCTCCGCACGGGAACTCACACCGTCGCCTGAGGCGACCGTGTGGTGCTCCGCCGTACCGACATTCGCCCGGAGACAGGTGGTGAGAAGCGGAAGTCGACCGCTTCTCGATGAGAAAAAGTGGAAAAAAGTTATGCACATCTATTTGACTTTGCAAAAATTTGGTAAAATATATTCATGAACGAGAAAAAATATTTCATCTACACCAGAAAATCAACAGACACCGAAGACAAGCAGGTGAGATCACTTGCCGACCAGCTCGCAGAATTACGCGAGCTTGCGAGGAAAGAACAGTTGGAGGTTATAGACATTTTCATCGAAAAACAAACTGCCAAAATACCTGGCAGACCTATTTTTGCTGAAATGTTGGAGAGAATTGAGAAAGGCGAGGCCTCCGGCATCCTCGCTTGGCACCCCGACAGACTCGCTCGCAACTCGGTTGATGGTGGAAAGGTTATTTATCTCGTAGATACCGGCAAAATCACAGACCTTAAATTTCCGACTTTTTGGTTCGATGCTACGCCGCAGGGAAAATTTATGCTTTCAATTTCATTTGGCCAGAGTAAATATTACGTTGACAATCTATCGGAAAACATAAAGAGAAGTTATCGTCAGAAATTGAAAAATGGACTATGGCCACAAAGAGCTCCGGTAGGATACCTTAATGACAAAAAGACCAAGTCCATTGTCATTGATCCTGAAAAAGCTCCATTGATTAAGAAGACATTCGAGGCATACGCCACAGGCACTTATACCATCTCTAGTCTTCGTAAAACTATAGGCGATCTAGGATTGAAAGGAAACAAAGGCAAAGAACTTGCCATGTCAAATTATGAACACATTTTGAAAAATAACATCTATCACGGACTTCTATATTTCGGAGGTGAATTTTACGAGGGGAAACATGAACCGATTGTTTCGAGGAAACTTTTTGACACTTGCCAGGAGGTTATGAAAATAAAAAGTAAACCTCAGCATGAAGGCAGATTGAAGCCGTATGTTTATCGAGGACTATTCAAATGTGCGGAATGTGGATGTTGTCTTACAATAGAAACGCAAAAAGGCCATAACTATTTACGCTGTACAAGACGCAAAGGTCCGTGTTCGCAAAAATATGTTCGCGAGGAAGCAATGACCGAAATGATCAAAGAAGAACTTAAAAAAGTTTCTTTGTCCGATGAAGTCGCTGATTGGCTTATTGCCAAAGTCGAAAAGGAAAAGACCGAGGATGGCGATTTATCAAAAGATCAGATTGAGAAAGTGAAAAGTGAAATGCTTGCAATCGACGCAAAGTTAGACAAATTGATGACAGCATACTTGGAAAATGCTCTTACGTTGGAAGAATACCAGTCGGCTAAAAACAAACTCATCACTGAAAAGCAGGTTTTGAAAGACAAACTTGAAGCTTTTGGACGAAACTCGACCAATCGGTTCGAACCGGTCATAAACTTTCTAAACGACTGTAAACAAGCCAGTATTTTGGCAAACAGCACTGACACAACAAAGATCCGATCTTTTTTCCAAAAAGTCGGTTCGAACCCGCTCGTCCGCGACCGCGCCCTCATTTTTTCGCCCCGTGCGCCTTTTGCATTTGTTCCCGCAATTCCCAAAACGGCCAACAAAAATGCGGGCGGGGCGGAAGGGGGGTTTCAGGGGGGAATTCCGCCCCGCTCTCCACTTGGTATTTGCATTTCGCCTTTTTCGGACGATTTTCAGTTTTCCGCGAATTTGTGCGCCCAGTAGGGATCGAACCTACGACCTTATCCTTAAGAGGGATCTGCTCTACCAGCTGAGCTATGGGCGCGTAGCATGAATCTACCAGATTATTGCGCAAATCTCAATCGTGTGTAATACTATCGCCATGGTAAATCGCATGCGCGCAACGCGGTCGCACCGCAACAATAGGCGCTCTCACCACGCCCTCGATGCGGCGCGGGTGTCGAAGTGCGGCAACTGCGGCGCGGCGCACAAGAGCCACGCCATCTGCATGTCCTGCGGATGGTACAATGGCCGCAAGGTCCTTGACCTCGCCGGCAAGATAGCTGCCAAGGCCGAAAGGGCAAAGAAGGCGGCTAGTAAGAATTAGTCTAATTCCTAATTAACCTAATTTCTAAGAAGAGGATTTAGGTCAATTAAAAATTAGATCAATTAGAAATTTACAAGGGTTAGTTGTCATATCAAATGTTCTTTAATTAAAATGGCCAATAGGCACTTATCACGGTCAGTAGTCCTCCAAGCCCTCTTCGAGTGGGACTTCCGCGGTCGGCATGACAAGGAGTCGAAAAAGATAGTCGCTCGCGACGCCAAAGAATTCGCCCCGGGAGTGAGCGACGTATCGTTCATGGAGGAGCTGATGAAAGGCATCCTCGGTAAAAAAGGCGAATTGGACGACATCATCGCCAAAGCCGCCCCGGAATGGCCGATAGACAAGATATCGCCGGTAGACAGGAACGTTCTGCGCATCGGCCTATACGAGCTCTTATTCTCCGACAGGGAAGAAGTACCGGCCAAGGTGGCCATCAACGAGGCTATCGAGCTGGCCAAGACCTTTGGCGGCGACACCAGCGGCAGGTTCGTCAACGGCGTCCTAGGCGCGGTCTATAAAGAGCTCGGCGAGCCAGGCAAGGATGCCCGGCCGGTCAAGAAAAAGAAAGCCGAAGTAGCCTACGAGGACATGCCCATACAGCATTTGGGCGGCGCGGTCGTCTATTCCCGGGACGGAACGGACGTCTACATGGCTTTCGTCCACGACATATTCGGGCATTGGACGCTGTCAAAGGGCAAGATACCGCCAGGCGTCGACCCCAAGGACGGCACCGTCGATAAAGTCAAAGAAGAGATCGGTCTCGCCATCGAGATCATCGCCGACCTCGGCGAGAACGAGTACATCGCCAACGATCCGGAGATCGGCAAGATTCAGGAAGCAGGTGCATTATTATCTGGCCGAGTCCGCCTTCGAAAAGCTCGCTTTAGCCAAGAAACCAGGTCTCGACGATGCCAAAGTGGTTCAAACTCGCCGATATCCTTGAATTGAATTTTTACAATGATATCTTGCCTATAGTGGCAAAAGCAGTCACCATTGTGAGTGAAGAGAAGAATTCGTAGCATTCGGACACATTTGCAGATTCGTATTATATCTATGAAAATAAACTTCGAATCACTAGCGGAGAAATTGAACGTCACTTTCAGCGACATATCCCTTTTGCGCACAGCCTGCACCCACCGCTCATATCTGAATGAGAATCGTGGCTCTGGCATGGAGCACAACGAGCGCCTGGAATTCCTCGGCGACGCGGTCCTTGAGCTCGTCGTCACAAGCTTCTTATTCAGAAAGTATCCGAGTAAAGCGGAGGGCGAGTTGACCGCCTTCCGGTCAGCCATAGTAAACACGGTAAGCCTATCCAAAGTCGGCGAGAAGATAGGCCTCAACGATTACATGCTCCTATCCAAAGGCGAGACCAAAGATACCGGCCGGGCCCGTTCCATCATCGTGGCCAATGCAGTCGAGGCCGTCATCGGCGCCATTTACATGGACGGCGGCTACAACCCGGCGGCCAATTTCATCTCCGAGCATATACTGGAGACCATAGACATAGACGAGATCGTCAAGAACAAATCTTGGATAGACGCCAAGAGCAGGTTCCAGGAGAAAGCCCAGGAGAAGAGCGGGCTCACGCCTACCTACAAGACCCTGAAAGAGACCGGCCCAGACCACGACAAGCAGTTCACTCTAGGCGTCTTCATCGGCGACGTGCAGATAGCCTCTGGCACCGGATTGTCGAAGCAGGAAGCCGAGCAGAGAGCGGCGGAGAAAGCGCTGGAAGCGAAGGGGTGGTAATTGCCCCCTCGGTGCTTTTTGTACTCATAAAGAAAATATTTGAAGTGAGAGCGCGAAAAGTTAGTAGGTGGAAAGTCAGTAGGGAGAGCATGGTCTTTGTCACGGGCATTTTTAAAATCGTATGATCATACGATTTTTACCTTTCGAATGAGATTATATGGCTCTATATCTTGCATTACACCTCATGAATCGTATGGATATACGATTTTGAAAACCGCTCCTTGGGAGAAGATACTGTTCCCATAGTCAAAATCGATTTCCCGTCCCACCTTATCCACTTCTTGCCTAAGGATTAAAAGGATACAATAAGAGAAACCCTCGACCTTTTTACTTATGGCATCAGAACAAATGCTTACTGCGCCAACGCGCGTCACTGTCCTTCCTATTATCCCAGACTATCTGGGACACGCCGTGAATAATCATGCGTCCAGTCAACGGGACTTTTGCCCGGAAGTCCGGAGCCCGTGCCATCATGTGAGATCAGATTGCCATTACTGTCGCTTGAGACGAAATGGCCCTGAACAGTTAGACCTTCCCCTATGATCCGAGAATCCTCGTTCTCCTCCGTTGAACACCGCATCGGGGGCTTTTTTTACGCCTCAACAATGTTAAAATAGGACGCATGTACCTGAAATCCCTGGAACTCTCCGGCTTCAAATCGTTCGCCAAGAAGTCGTCCCTGCATTTCACCTCCGACATCACCGGCATCGTCGGTCCGAACGGATCCGGCAAGTCCAATATCGCCGAAGCCTTCAGATTCGTCTTGGGCGAGCAGTCAATCAAATCTCTTCGCGGTAAGAGGGGCGAAGACATGATCTGGAACGGCGGCGGCGATTCGTCGGCGGCCGGCGGGGGGGTCGGAGCGGCCAGAGCCAACCGCGCGTCGGTCAAGCTAGTATTCGACAATTCTGGGAAGATGTTCCCGTCCATCGATTTCGACGAGGTGACGCTCGAGCGCGTCGTTCATCGCGACAACAGCAACGAGTATCTCATGAATGGCACCCAAGTCCGCCTACGCGACATCGTCGAAACCCTGGCTTCCGCCCATATCGGTGCCAGCGGCCACCATATCATTTCCCAGGGCGAAGCGGACCGGATCCTGTCCGCCTCGATCCGCGAGCGCCGCGAGATGATCGAAGATGCCCTTGGCCTGAAAGTCTACCAATGGAAAAAATTGGAGAGCATCCGCAAGCTGGAGAAGACCGAGGAGAACATGAAGCAAGTCGAATCTTTGCGCCGCGAGATCGCTCCGCATATCCGCTTTCTCAAGAAACAAGTGGAAAAAGTGGAGAAAGCCGAAGAGATGCGAAAGGAGCTGGTCGCCGTGTACAAGGAGTATTTCGCCAATGAAGAGCATTACCTGAAGTCGGAGAAAGAGCGATTGTCCGGCGAGATAGCCGGGCCGAAGAAAGAGCTGGCGGAATTGGACCGTGCCCTGGAGAAGGCCAAAGGCATACTCTCCGCTTCCAAGGACAAGGACAAAAAGAGCGACGAGGTCATAGCGCTCGAAGGCAAGTTAGCTTCCATTCGCGCAGAGAAAGACTCTGTGACTCGCGAGCTCGGCCGGCTCGAAGGCGAGATCGGGGCGAATAAGAGAGCCGTCGATAAAGAGCGCGAGAAGAGCACGAAGGAAGAATTCAAAACGGTATATTTGAAAGACGTCGAAGAGGTGATCGTCAAGGTGGAATCGCTGAAATCCATCGGCGACGCAAACAAATTGTTTACCGAGATCGTGTCTCTGCTCAAGAGCTTCATCGCCAAGCACCGCTCATCGACCGATTCGGGATTCATGGCCGAGACGGAGAAGGAGATAGCCGGCTTATCAAGACGGCGTAGCGAACTGGAAGCAATGCTCAAGTCCTCCGCCGGCGAAGAAGAGAAGCTCAAGCGCGACTACGACGGCCTCAAGTCGGCCATCGAGAAAGAAAAAGACACGAACCGCGACGCGGAGAAGGACGTCTTCAAGATCATCGCCCGGCAGAACGAGGTCAGGCACGCGGTCAATGATCTTTCCGGCAAGCTGTCGGCTCTGGCCCATGAAGAGGCGGCGTTCAAAAGGGAATTGGGAGAAGCCGGTACCATAGCCGGAAGAGAAGCGACCGAATATTCTTTGGGCAAAGTGCCGAATCAGATTGCGACGCGTGCTCAACAAGATGACCGCCGCCACAAGATAGAGAAGCTCAAGATCAGGCTGGAAGATTCCGGCGGAGCCGGCGGAGCCGAAGTTATGAAAGAGTATCGCGAGACCGAAGAACGCGACGCCTTTTTGGCTAAAGAGCTTGAAGATCTGGAGAAGGCAGGCGAGGAATTGCGCAAGCTCATAGCCGAATTGGATATACGCATCGACGTCGAGTTCAAGAGCGGTATCATGAAGATCAATGCCGAGTTCCAGAAATATTTCTCGCTCATGTTCGGCGGCGGCAAAGCCGAGCTTTCGACGGTGAAGGAGCCGAAGCGCAGGAAAAGGAGCGATACTGAAGATCTGGGAGACGTCTTATCGGGCATGGAGAAAGGAGAGAGGAGCATAGAAGAAGATTCGCCCGAGGATGGACCGGAAGGCCTGGAAGTCAATGTCAGCCTGCCTCGCAAGAAAGTGAAAGGCCTTATGATGCTCTCCGGCGGCGAACGGGCGCTCACGTCCATAGCTCTCATCTTCGCAGTATCCCAGGTGAACCCGCCCCCATTCATCATTCTGGACGAGACCGATGCCGCCCTCGACGAAGCCAATTCCCGGAAATACGGCGACATGATCGAAGATCTTTCCAAACATTCCCAGCTTATATTGATAACCCATAACCGCGAGACTATGTCGCGCGCCGGCGTCCTCTACGGAGTCACCATGGGCGCCGACGGGGCATCCAAGCTATTGTCTATCGCTTTTGAGGAGGCGGTGAGAGTGGCGAAGTAACGCGAGATTTAAAATGTGAAACGCGAAATATTCAAGCGCTTTACTTTTTTGAGTTTTCATTTTACACTAGCCCCATGGATCATCTCTCTAAACAACAGCTCGTCCTTCTAGCCCTCCTAGTGTCGTTCATGACTTCGCTCGCCACGGGTATCGTCACGGTATCGCTAATGGATCAAGCCCCCCAGGGCGTCACCCGCACGGTCTCCCAAGTCATCGAGAAAACTATAGAGCAAGTTTCGCCTCCGCAGAGCGCCTCCGTGGGCACGGTCACCTTGAGCGTCAATGACCAGCTGGCCAGCGCCGTGGCCTCTGTTTCGCCTTCCGTGGTCAAGATAGAAGACATGCGCGCCGGCGTCGTCGTCGGTCTCGGGCTCGTAGTTTCCGCCGAGGGCACCATCATGACTGACAAGTCGCTCATAAGCCCGCTGTCATCTTACGAAGCGTTATTTTCCGATGGCACGACTGTGACGCTGAATGCCGCGCCTGTCAATGCCGCTTCGCCGCAGGCGGATGGCGACGTAGTTTTCCTCACGCCCGCATCGCCGTCGACGACCGCTTTTAGTACCATAACGTTGGCTTCGTCATTGGATCTTGGCCAGACGGTCTTCTCGCTCGCCGGCACTTCCACCGCCGTTCTCGGACAGGGCGTGATAACCGATCTGTCAGCCTCATCTTCGCCGATAGGCACTTCCATTTCCGCTGATAAAGTCGTTACGGGCAGTCCGTTGTTCGATATCCGCGGAAACATCATGGGCATAAGGACGTCTTCATTGCCAGCCGGTTCTTTCGAGCCGGTTGCACCGCTTTTGTCTGCCATGCCGGTAATAAGATAGACCTCTAAATTTATTGCCGCAGATCGTTTTTCGTAGTACTATTTCACCATGCCTCCATTCGCCAAACTCACAACCAAAGCCCGCGAAGCTCTGAAACGAGCACATGAGCTCGCCATCGAGCGCGGCCAGAATCACGTCAATCCGGTGCATCTGCTCTGCGCTCTGGTCCTCCAGGAAGAGAGCATGGTCGCCTCCATTCTCGACAAGATGGAGGTCGATACGCCTGTTGCTCTCGGATGTCATTCTCGAGCACATCGAGTCGCCCGAAGGCGGCAGCGTGCTCTCGCCGTCATACCAGATATACCTCACCCCCGACCTGATGCAGATACTGGACAATTCCATGCGGGTGACCACCGCCTTCAAAGAGGAATTCATCTCGACCGAGCACATGTTCCTGTCCATCTTCGACGTGCCGTGCGTGGCCCGCGACATCCTGGCCCGCTTCAAGATAGACCGCGATACCGTCTCCAAGATCATAGACCGAATTCAAAGCCAATCCGCCGTCCCAGGACGACGAGCCGAAGAAGTTCCGCACTCTCTACAAATACGCCCGCTCGCCTGACCAGGCTGGCCCATGAGAACAAGCTCGACCCGGTCATCGGCCGCGACGCCGAGATCATGCGCATCATCCAGATATTGTCGCGCCGCACCAAGAACAATCCCATCCTCATCGGCGAGGCCGGCGTTGGCAAGACCGCCATCGTCGAAGGCCTGGCTCTGCGCATGGCCCAGGGCGACGTGCCGGAATCATTGAAGGACAAAGAGCTCGTCTCGCTCGACCTCGGCTCGCTCATCGCCGGCACCAAGTACCGCGGCGAATTCGAAGAGCGCTTGAAGAACATCTTGAAAGAGGTAGAGCGTGCCGACGGCAAGATCATCCTTTTCATAGACGAGATACACACTCTGGTCGGCGCCGGCGCGTCCGAAGGCTCCATGGACGCGTCCAACATGCTGAAGCCCGCCCTCGCCCGCGGCGAGCTCCGGGCCATCGGCGCCACTACCATCAAGGAATATCAGAAATACATCGAGACGGACCCGGCCCTGACCCGCCGCTTCCAGCCGGTCTACGTCAGTCGAGCCTTCGCCGGAGGACGCCGTCGCCATCCTGCGCGGCCTCAAGGAAAAATACGAGCTCTTCCACGGCGTCCGGATAACCGATGACGCCATCGTGGCCGCCGTCACTCTGGCCAGCCGCTATATCACAGACCGGTTCCTGCCGGACAAAGTCGTCGACCTCATCGACGAGGCCGCTTCGAGCCTGCGCATATCGCTCGAGAACATGCCGCCCAAGCTGGAGGAGACCCGCCGCAAGATCATGCGCCTCGAGATCGAGCGCGAAGCATTGAAGAAAGAGACCGACAAAGTTAGCAAGGCCCGCATGGCCAAAGATAGAGGAAGAGATCGCCGACCTCAAGGAATCCACCTCCGAGCTAGAGCTCAAATGGAAGAACGAGAAGGACACCATCACCGACATGAAGCGCATCAAGAAAGAGCTCGAAGCCTTGCGCATAGAAGCCGAGATGGCCGAGGCCCGAGCCGACCTGGCTCAAGCGCCGCGGAGATCCGCTACGGCAAGATTGCCGAACTTGGAAAAGGAGCTCGAGCAGAAGAACAAGCGCTTGAAGAAGCTCCAATCTTCCCGCCGCATCCTCAAGGAGGAGATAACCGCCGAGGACATCGCCGGCGGTCGTCTCGCGCTGGACGGGCATACCGGTCTCGCGCATGCTCGAGTCCGAGGCTTCCAAGCTCGTCCGCATGGAGGACGACCTGAAGAAGCGCATCGTCGGCCAGGACGAAGCCGTCGGCAAGATCGCCGACACCATTCGCCGCTCCCGCGCCGGCATCGCCGATCCGAACCGTCCGATCGGCTCGTTCATCTTCCTGGGGCCGACCGGCGTGGGCAAGACCGAGCTGACCAAGGCCCTGGCGGAATTCCTTTTCAATGACGAGAAAGCACTCATCCGCGTGGACATGTCCGAATTCATGGAGAAGCATACCGTCTCCAAGCTGATCGGCGCGCCTCCGGGCTATGTCGGTCACGACGAGAGCGGCAATCTGACCGAGACTGTCCGCCATCGTCCGTACTCCGTCATCCTCTTCGACGAGATCGAGAAGGCTCATCCGGAAGTCTTCAATATCCTCCTCCAGGTCCTGGACAACGGCCGCCTGACCGATTCCAAGGGCCGCGTCGTCAATTTCCGCAATACCGTCATCATCATGACTTCCAACATCGGCGCCCAGCACATAGAGCGCATGGAGAAGCTCGGTTTCGCCCGACCTTCAGCCGCGGCCGGTGTCAACGGCGCGTCCACTACGGCGGGCGCGGGAAGCACGGTTGGCGCGGCTGACCGCGACAACTACGCCGCCGCCAAGGACAAGATCATGGCGTCTTTGAAGGATCATTTTCGCCCGGAATTCCTCAACCGACTCGACGATATCATCATCTTCGACATCCTCTCGCCCGAAGCAGTGAGGAAGATCGTGGAGATCCAAGTGGCTGAAGTGGCCAAGCGCCTCGCCGACAAGGGCATCGAGCTCGTCCTGTCACCAGAGGCTTATGAATTCCTGTCCAAGGAAGGATACAACCCGCAATACGGCGCGCGTCCGTTGAAGCGTCTGATCCAGAACAAGATCCTAACGCCCGTGGCCAAGCACATCATCGCCCAGGAGCTCAACAAAGGCGGCACCATAACTGTCGGAGTCAAGAAGACAGCCAGTAGCGGTATCGGTAGCGGAACGGAATTTACGTTCGACGTCAAGAAAAAGCGCGGCAAGCAGGAGAGTCCCATCGTCATGCATGCGGAGGCGATGCAAGGGCAGAAATCGTAGGCTGGGGATTCAAGGACAATTAGGTCGTGAGTTTGGAATGTACGAAAATAGAAGCCACGATTTTTCATCATTCCATATTCCATTACCAGGGATGGATATCTCTGCCAGTAAGGTGTGGTTTTTGAAATCGTATATCCATACGATTTGTCAGGTATAAGACACGATTTAGAGCCATACAATTTTACTTTTTGAGTACGAATCGTATGGTTATACGGTTTTAAAATGTGGGGTAATAGGTGAAGGGTGTTCTTTCCTCGTGCCAAAACTCTCTTAAAATATAATCTATGTTTATGATAAAATGTTTCGCTCCGGCATTATCTTATTTGTATTAGCCATTATGCAAATCTGTATCAGCTACCATGCAAAAGATAACTAATGAATTGAAGATAAATACCGGAAGCATGCTCGAATTTATCGTCCTCAAGATGCTTTCGGGAAAGACGTATTCCATAGGGGAGATATCCAAAGAATTAAAATCCATAGGCTTCAAAACCCCGATGGGCAGTTTATACCCGCTTTTGAGCAGGTTGCGTCAAAAAGATCAGATTATGAGCGGGTACGAAGATGGAGACACCACATTAGTCCTCAAGACCTACGATCTCACGGAAAAAGGTCGCCGCCGCCTGGCAGATCTGCGCGGCGATTGGAAACGGTTGAACTCGCTCATTGCCAGTCTCGGAACTCGATGATAGACTTCTAGTCGTCAGTTTTTAACGATACGCGCAGGTGGCAGAGCGGTCAATTGCAATGGACTGTAAATCCATCGCCCTATGGGCTACGGGGGTTCAAATCCCTCCCTGCGCACAGCATTGAAATATCACTTGGAGCGGATTTCAGTCAACTATGACGCGCTTGAGATGCGCGGGGATCTTCACGGCGATCTCGTAGCTTATGGTGCCGCATTTTTTTGCTATCGAGACTATGGAATTTGGATCAGTCGCATTGTTGCTGATAACGATGGCGGTATCGCCGATCTTCGCACCGCCGTGGACTTTCGATAGGCCGATCTTCGATATATCGATGGTGGTGATATTCATGCTGACGCGTCCGATGATGGGGCAGGGGACGCGGCCGGGACCGACTTGAATAAAACCATTTTCGGTACTGCCAGCGCCGTCGATTCTACTTGAGAGGCGTCGATCGATGCCCTCGAAATAGCCGACGGGAATGGTGGCTATGGTCATATCCTCGTACGCTTTGAATGTTCTGCCGTAGCCGGCGCTTTCGCCGGTTTTGAGATCTTTCACTTGCGATATGACCGTCTTCATTTCCATGACCGGCCTAAGGTCGAGCTTAGCGGTCAAGGTTTGATTTTCCGATAAACCGTATAAGCCGATGCCGAGACGCGAAACATTAGCCTCGATGTCATGAGAGAAATAATGCCCGTCGGTCGCGGCAAGGTGCGTATATTTCAACGAAGGGAAAGCCTCGCGGAATTTCTTGGCTATACGATTCCAGATATGGATCTGTGATTCGGTGAACGATTCATCGCCGTTGTCGGCGTCAGAGAGATGCGAGCAGACGCCTTCGAGGATGATTGACGGATTATCTCGGATTATCCCAATGGCCTTTTCAGCTTCTTCAGGCATGATCCCTTGGCGCCGCATGCCAGTGTCTACCTTGATATGGACGCGCACGTTACTCCTGGCAACTGACAAGCTCTCCAGGCCGCCTAGGCTCGTCACGGTGAACGCCACATCGTGCAGACGCGACCGCATCATAGCCTCCGGCCGGGTATAGCCGATGATGAGAAGGGGAGTTTTTATGCGTCGTGCCCTCAAAGCCACCGCCTCGAAATATGAATCGACGATGAAGAAAGGGATGCCGTCCGAGTTTTTCTTGCCGCCTTTTTTTGCCGTCTTTTCCAATATATTCGCTACTTCTAGCAGGCCGTGCCCGTAAGCATTGCTTTTGAGCACCGGAGCGACTGCGCCCTTCGGAGCGAGAGTTGGCCTTGGAGCCAATTTCCTGAATTCGGCCAAGTTGTGCAGAAGACGGCTCTTTGATATCTCGACCGTGATGAGCGGCTCATAGGGGAAACGCCGGCGCGACAGCCAGGTGAGGAGATTTTGCATATGTTGCATTATGTTCCAACCTGGGTTATATTACAAGCTCGTTTCTCCATACCGCCATGTCCCAAAACTCACTCATTCAGCTCAAGAACAAAGAGACCGGCGAGGTCTATTGGACGCGCAAAAACAAGAAGCTCGTCGAGCGCAAAGTCGAATACAAGAAATACTCCGCCAAACTCCGCAAGCATATCGTCTTCAAGGAAGCGAAGAAATAGTTTTGGTATACTAGTGCAGTGAAAACTGCATTTAAAATTGATGCATGCGTCCTGCGCCGCCGAGGTCATTCGCTCGCTGATCTTTCTCGTCGATTTGGTATCTCAAAGAGCACCGCGTCTCTATGGACTAAAGACATTATCCCCAGCCAGTTAGGTATTGACGAGATTGAACGGAGAAGGAGATTAAGCCTGATAAAAGGGCACGCAATTCTTTATGATATGAAAATCGGAAGATTGGCCGCGGCTGAATCCGAAGCAGGGATTCTGATTGCTGGACTAGCAAGGAATAAAGTTATCGATCTGGCGATTTTGTCCATGATATATCAGTGCGAGGGTTCGAAAGATAATCGCAGTCTGCGTTTTACTAATTCAGATCCCGATCTGGTGAGACTTTTTCTTGTGACTCTCAGATCTGGTTTTGATATAGATGAAAAAAGGTTACGTATGCGAGTCCATATGCATGACTACCACAATGAACAGGACATTCTTGATTTCTGGTCTGGTGTTGCACATATCCCACGCGAACAATTTTACAAATCTTTCCGGAAATCAAGCGACCACAGATATAAAAAATACGGCTATAAAGGGTGTGTTCATGTTTCTTATTACGACTCAAAAATAAGTCGTGCGGTATCGGCGTTTGCGAAAAAACTGATTAACCTTTATATTTAAACAGTTCCAAAGATGGGATTGATAAGGGGCGATTGGTGAAGTGGTATCACAAGACTCTCCAAAAGTTTTGTCGGGGGTTCGATTCCCTCATCGCCCGCACACACTTGACAATAAAACCATATATGGTATACTGCCAGCGTTACCAATGTAACGTCACATCATATGAATAAAACTATTATCTGGGTCGTTGTGATCGTCGTCGTCATCGCCGCCGTGATTTTCGGCGTCACGATGAATCGCGCGCCTTCACAACCGGCTGCTTCTCTCACGGGTCCGGCTTCGCTCACTCTGACCAACCCATCCGGAGGCACGGTAGACGTTGGCCAGTTGCAGCACGTCGATTGGATATCGACCAACTATGTCGCTCCGACGGTATCCGTGAATGTCATCCGCAAAGTCTCGGATAATCCGGCTCGTTATGAGCTCGTCCGCACCGTCGCCCGTGCGACGAAGAATGATGGTTCGGCTGTTTGGGTCCCGGCCGCGCCGGACGTCGGTACCAGCGATCTCATCCAAGTCGGTTGTACGCCGACCTCCCAGGCCTGCACCGCCGGCGTCTCCGGTTCTCCGCTCGCCGTCGTCAACACCGGTGCTTATGCCAATACCGCCGCCGCATATCAGGCCATCGAGCAGTTGGATAACAAATAAAGCAGAGTTATCCCTAAAAAGCAGAGGCCGCCCCCCGAGGGCGGTTTTCTGATTAGCTACCCCTTGACTTCTTCCTTCAAGCATTGTAGGTTTCTAATGAATTTGGCTCCATGACGGAGTATGGCAGATTAACAAGAACATACCACAAAGGGGGAAAGAATGCCTATGAACGGACGAATAAAAGTCGGTCTTGTCGGTTGCGGTTATTGGGGGCCAAAGCTGGCCCGTAATTTCCGGGACCTTCCGGAACAATGCGAGCTTAACATGCTCTGCGACGCGAATGCGTGTAGTATTGACGCCATGCGGTGCGACCATCCAGACGTCGAAATGACCACGGATTTCGGGGTTGTCCTCAACGGGGCCAACCTCGACGCCATAGTCATCGCCACGCCGGTTCACACGCACTACCCGCTGGCGGTGCGCGCGCTCAAATCCGGGAAGCACGTCTTCATCGAAAAGCCTATGGCTGATTCTTCGAAGAATTGCGAGGAATTGATCGCCATCGCCGAACAGAAGGGCCTAGTGCTCATGGTGGGGCACACCTTCCTATACTCGCCGGCTGTAAGGCGGATCAAGGAGATCATCGAGAGCGGCGAGATCGGCAGGGTCACGAGCATAACCGCCGATCGTCTTAACCTGGGAAATTTCCAGAAAGACATCAATGTCGCCTGGGACCTGGCGCCCCACGACATCTCGATCGCCTTGTCCATCATGGGCGATATGCCGATCGCGGTAAGTTGCACCGGCTTCGCCCATGTCACGCAGGGGATCGAAGACCTCACAACGGTTTCATTGGAATTCTCCGGCGGTCGTTCGGCTATAATCAAGAGCAGCTGGCGGCATCCGGTGAAAGTCCGCGATACGGTCATCATCGGAGACAAAGGGATGATCGTCTACAACGACGTTCCTACCCGTCTCTCGGAGAAAATCAAGATCTTCGACGCGCGCGTCGAGCGGGTCAGTCGTCCCGGCACGCTGGGATTTGGGTACAGGTACCAGCGTCCCAGTGAAGCCCGGCTCGCGACGGTCAGCGCCGAAGAGCCACTCAATGAGGTGTGTCGGCATTTCTTGGACTGCATCAGGCATGGCAAGAAGCCGCTCTCCGACGGCGATCAGGGTCTGCGGGTAGTCCGCATCCTTGAGGCGGCGACGAGGTCGTTGCGGGAGGATGGCAGGATGGTACGCCTTGATATGGAGCCGAGACGGTACAGTCTTCACCACTATGAATACGCGCAGACGGAAAGCCCCCTTGTTATTTGAACAAGAGCGCACGAACCAAGCCCCGGACAGACATCTGCCCGGGCTTTTTATACAAAGACTGCATTGACGGAAGCTCTCCGGAGGTGTAATCTGGAATAAAGCACAAAGAAAGGCACCAAAATGTCTGATGTGAAAGTGAAGAGGATCATCATCGCCCGTCACGGCTCCGGTTGGACGGATCTCGACGAGTTCGGTCTACGACAGACGGAAAAGTTAGCCCTAGCCGTCAAAGCCAGCCTGAACGGAGGCGGCGTCGCTCTCTTGTCGTCAACAGCTCCCAAAGCTGAACAGAGCGCCGAGATATTCTCGGGCATACTGGATATCCCATTCGAGAGGCACGAGCTTCTCTGGGCGGGGTTCGATAGCCCTGGTCGGAACAGACGGAACGGCGACCCGGTCGGTCTTACCGCGGCGCTCCAGCTCATAGAAGCTTCGGAGATGGAAACGGTCATCTTGATAACTCATCTGGAGTACACTCGGGAGCTTCCCCGCGCTGTCAAGGACAGACTCCTTGGGGATGGAGCCGATTTTCCGTTTGAAGCGTTGAAAGCCGGGCAGGCCTGGGTTATCGATTGCGAGGCCAAGACCTGCACCAGATTGCCCGAAGCCGTCGGATACGAAATATAAGCTCCGTATGCTCCACATTGACCGCGTGAAAGAAGTAACGCGGCCTTTTTATTAAATTGGCATGGCGAGTTCCGGATGGATATTGTATGCTTTGTCGATCATGTACCATCGCGCCAAAGCCCATTTCAAGAAAGCCGATCCGACTCTATATCGAGCCGTCAAGCTTCACAAGATCGCCGATATCCGGCGCTCGCGCGACGTCTTCGGAGATCTAGTCCATGCCATAGTCAATCAGCAGCTTTCCGGTAAAGCCGCTGATACCATCTATAAAAGACTCGAGGCTCTCGTTGGTAGCCGCGATGGCAATGGAAAGGGAAATCACGCCAAGGAAAAGGGAAACGGCGGCAAGGAATGGGGCAAGAGGAGGTTGAGCACTATTGTTCCTCAAGCCATTCTCAAGCTTTCGGTTCCCGCCATGCGCGCCTGCGGCTTGTCCGCGGCAAAGATCAAGAGCATCAAAGGCCTGGCTAAAGCCGTCGAGAGCAAAGAGATAGATCTCATCGAGATCCACAAGCATGATGACGAAAAAGTCATGGAACTTCTGACATCGCAAAAAGGCATCGGTCCGTGGACTGCGGAGATGATCCTCATGTTCTCTCTTGGCCGCACCGACATTTTTTCAAAAGGGGATTTGGGCCTGCGCAAAGGTATCATGCGCCTTTACGGCCTGAAAAAGTTGCCGAGTGATCGGTTCATGGACAAGCTCGCCAAACGTTGGTCACCTTATCGAACGTACGCCGCGCGAGTCCTGTGGAGAGTGGCGGATGGGGAGAAATGAAATCAATTTGGAGTTGAAATAAAAAAGCCGCAAGTTTTGCCGGCGGCTTGAAGTTGACGGTACGATGAGTCGTTCAAATATTACACCCGCATCTCGACCTTGAATCCAAGTTCCTCAAAGAATCCATAAGCGTGTGAGAGGTCCTTGAACAGGAACGGCCTGACGTCGAACCCGCGTTCCTTTGCCCAACTGGCATAACGATCCGACATGATCGGCGAAGCGTTGACATCGCATAAGAGCTCGATGTCAGGAGTGATCCATATGCCGCCGTTCTTGGCCAGCAGACGGGCCACATTCCTGGCGATGGCCACTTTGTCCGGCCAGCTTATATAGCGCAGGAGGCCTTCGCAGGTCACGGCCACTGGCATGCAGTTAAAATGCTGGCACGCTCGATCGAAATCTTTCTCATCTGACGCGGTGCCTTGCTCGAGAATGAGGTTCGAAGGCCATGTAGCTTTGGCATCCACGATTTGCTTCAGGACATTGGCTTTCAATGCGCTGTTGCCTGGCAGGTCGAGCTCTACATAGTTGCCATTGTCCTCGTTCATGGACCAGATGAGGCCTCTGGGCGACATGCCGGCCGCTAATTCGAGGACTTGCGTGATACCTCGTTCCTTGATGACGACGTCGGTCATCTTGTAACGGGTCTCAAAGTAGGGGACGATGACGGGCCAACTGTCCACTCTGTCTTTGTCGTTCGGTCGGAGCGGTCCTTGTTGGGCCATAAGTATATCCCATATCCTTGCGGAGAACGGGATATCCGTAAAGGCGGCGCGGATATATGCCACTCTTTTCTATGTCGATATAAGGCTTAAACATCAGGCTTAAACTGGAAATATGCCCCTCACCCTCATCTTCGAAGCTCACGGCACGACATTCGACAATGAAGCCCATCTATCGTCGGGCTGGAATGATATAGCCCTGTCGCCGCTCGGGGAAAAGCAGAGCCGCGAGATGGGGGAACGCTACAAGGACGACCATTTCGACGCCATATTCACTTCGGACCTGGAGCGCGCATACCGCTCGGCTGAGATCGGCTTTGGTGACAAGTGGCCGATTATCCACGACAAGCGGCTACGAGAATGCGACTACGGCGATATGACGCAGAAGCCTTCCGCTATGGTCGACGCCGAGAAGCCAAAGCGTCTCCATGAGCCCTTTCCGAACGGGGAAAGCTATGACGAGACTTATGTGCGCATGAAGTCATTCCTGGATGATTTGCGACGCGATTATGCAGGCAAGCCCAGTGGAGGCCCTGCTGGCCCTAGGGTCATGGTCATCGGCAACGCTTTGCATGACCCTGCTGGGTCAGCCACAGGGCGACGCAGTATACCATAGAGCATATGTTGAATGGGGTGCCGTATGAGAAGCTCGTCACTAGTCATTCCAGACGGGCAGCCGGGGTGGGTGTATGAGGTGAAATAAGTCAGCTCTTTAATTTTTGCTCTGCTTTCGACTCCTGATTTTCTTTTCTTTTTGAAGGGTGTCCAGAGATCCTCTAAGAATGAGTTTCTTTAGTGATTCATAATCTCCATATTTATCTACTTGGCATAATGCATCGATGTACTTATCCTTGTCTTCGGCTTCAAACCGGACTTCAGTTGGCGGAAAATTGAATCTGCGCAGAACCACGTTGGTCATAAGACGCGCGGTTCGACCGTTTGCTTCAGTAAAAGGATGGATAGCGACTATACTATGTTGCACCCAAGCCGCAAGGCCGAGCACATCATCGATAAATTTCTTTCTAGCCGTTTTACTGTGCGGATGAGTATGAATCGGAATAAGCGATACTCGGTGAGACATGTTTTTTCCGAATTCATGTGCTATTTCCATTACTCTAGAACCAAGGGGCGGCTCGACGCATTTAAGCTTCATTATGTCTTGACCGGCTATGCGTAGCTTCCCAGCTGCTTCTGGAGAAGCGTATTCAAGTATGCATTTATTAAGCTCTAGGACGACATTCAAGTTGATCTCTCGATCACTTGTGCCTATATCTTTGGACAAAGCAATAGCTTTCCAAAAACCTTTTGCTTCGCGGTCTTCCAAGTCTACTTTATGATGAGGCCGCTCGAATTCATTATGCATGTATAGCTTTCTCTATTCGTCCGCTTTCGTTAAGATGTGAACCTTCGATTTTGCTCGAATTATAAAGATGATCTATTGCTACACTGTGTTCAAATTTAGCCCTTTCGACAGCAGAAAACTCTGGCAGTTTATTAACTGCGTTTTGTACGTTTATAAAACGGTCTATTAAATCACCCCTAGTTGAGGTTGATCTTTTAAGGGTTGTCCTTTTCATATGATTATTATACCACCCATATGACGTACTAGGTGCGGATAAGTGGCAGATGTCCAACATTATAGGCATTTTTTGATTATGTCAAGCATAATAAACTGTGTACAAATGAAAACATGGATTTACTTATTTCCACATAGGGCTTAAACTGGAAATATGCCCAATCCCCTCACCCTCATCTTCGAAGCTCACGGCACAACGTTCGACAATGAAGCCCACCTCTCGTCAGGCTGGAATGATATAGCATTGTCGCCACTCGGGGAAAAGCAGAGCCGCGAGATGGGCGAGCGCTACAAGGATGACCATTTCGACGCCATATTCACTTCGGACCTGGAGCGCGCGTACCGCTCGGCCGAGATCGGCTTTGGTAACCGCTGGCCTATCATCCGCGACAAGCGCCTACGCGAGTGCCATTACGGCGACCTGACACAAAAGCCTTCCGCCATGGTGGACGCCGAGAAGCCAAAGCGTCTCCATGAGCCCTTTCCGAACGGGGAAAGCTATGACCAGACTTATGTGCGCATGAAGTCATTCCTGGACGATTTGCGACGCGATTATGCCGGCAAGAGGGTCATGGTCATCGGCCACAGGGCGACGCAGTATGCCATAGAGCATATGTTGAATGGGGTGCCGTATGAGAAGCTCGTCACTAATCATTTCAAATGGCAGCCGGGGTGGGTGTATGAGGTGAAATAAAAAAGGTAGCAACTGTTGCTACCCTTGTGTCATCTTGATTAGCCTATGCAGTAAGTGACTTCTCGCCCCCTTGAGGTTCATTGTTCGGTGTGAAGTCTGGCGGTCCTGAACAATTGTCGCCTTGGGCGCGCATGGTAGGTTTCCGTCCCCGGATGTAATCTTCCATGGAAGTGCCTTTTGTGCATTCAAATCCGTTGCCGCCTACGACGAGAAAAATGCAAGTCGCTGGCCCTTCCCCGAATTTGCATCGTTTCTTGGCAGTGTCATTGCTCATTGGTGTCGGTTGGTTCATATGTCCTTTCGTTCAGTTTGTTGGTGCTGCTAGACTCTACATTACATTTATTGTATTATTTGTCAATAATGTCCGACATCGACCTCTACAACAAATCTCCCAAGGAATATGAGCATCTACAGCACATGCGACCTGATTATGTTGGTGCAATTGGAGAATTTCTAGATTTAGCCACTAAATACTTGAAAGACAAAAAAGATGTCACGATCGCTGATTTTTGCTGTGGCACGGGTGAGAACACCGAGCGTTTGGTTGGAAAGATGAAGATTAGGAGGGCTACTCTGATAGATATAAACAAAGAATTCCTTCGAATAGTCATGGAGAAGAAGTTCGGCATCGAAGAGGTGATTCCGGTCGTTTCGGATATTTTAGAGGCTCAAGTACCGAATGATAATGACGCCGTCATCTCAATGTTCGCATATCATCATGTCACCGATGACCGAAAGGCAAAATATATCTCTGCAGCCAAAGCGGCACTCAAGTCTGGAGGTATCCTTCTTCTAGGGGAGATATATAGTCCAGACAAGCAGACAACACTCGACTATTATGAGCATCTAATTCGTTCTATCCCTGGCGCAGAGCAAAATGTTCCGCTCCAGACATTTCTCCGCCAGACGGCACAAAGTGATGATTTTGAATATAAAGTCTCGCGCGCATTTGCGCATGAACAGCTCAAGAGGGCCGGATTCGAGCTCATTGAAGCAAAGAAGATTTGGCCTACAGATGATACTTTTCCGATTGATATTGGGACTTTCGTAGAGGTGTGGAGGGTGAAATAGATATACCTACAACATGGACACGTTTACATTAGTAGTTTACATTTTCTAAAAATATTGTAATATATAGATATGAAATTGGTTATAAAAAAAGAACTAATAAATGGACAATTTAATCTGCATCTATCAATTGCAGACATAAATGCCGAGGAAAGAGATAGACTAATAAAGTTTGGCTCCCCAAGTATTTCTATTGCCCCTCGATTTACTATTCATCAACTGAAATATGCAGATGCCATTCCTCTACACGAGATAAATGATAGTTTTTCTTTTAATAACGAAAAGGAAGCGATGGTTTTTCTTGATTTGGTAAAGAATCGGGTGAGTAAGGCAATCACAGATTTAAAATCTAAAGAAGACAAGTTTACTAATCGTGAAGAATATGAGTTCTAATGGTTTACAATTTAATACTTCTAAGGTTCTAGGCAGATTAGTTTTTGTAATAGTTTTTGTTGGTATGGTATATGCTGCAATTAACATACCTCAACAGTTTAATACTTATGCGAATAGCGTCTTAGTGATAGTTACAGCAATCTACGCATATCTAACATATGAACTTTTATTAAGTACACGTCAAGGTAGAAGCATGCCTTATGTTAATGTCGAGTTTATTTTAGTAAACAAACTTGATGATGATTTTCTCAAAAAGAACAGTTCCTTTTTAAGGCCGACTGAAAAATTAAATAAGTTGAGGGAAGACCTTAAGAGAACAGAATATAAAATGAATGCTGTTTTTGTTAAGGTTGAAAATATATCAGAGACAATTGCAGTGGACGTTAATTTTGAGACAAACTATGCGAAGCGTTCACTTTCTGATGAAACACATGCAACTACAAAAACAATTTCCTTTGGTGAATTAAAGAAAGGTGAATCCATAGTAGATATTGTTGATATTTTCGAGCTACCTTCTGAGAACGATTACTTTAAGATACGTTATTGTACAGTTGAATTTAATGACATTAACGGTAGATATGTGAAAGATAAGCCTATGAAAAATGACTTCTCATCATCTGCAAAAGTGACAAATCTCCTAGATGGTATTGGTCTGGCTTTTACATTGAAAGCATAATTTTTGCATCACAACTTTATAGGCGTATACTTGGGTTATGGAACCCCTAGCATCCAAAATCCGCCCAACATCCCTCGCCGAATTCGTCGGACAGGAACACCTGGTTGCCAAGGGCAAAGCCCTCTACCAGGCCATTCACGACCGGCACCTCTTTTCATTCCTCCTCTGGGGACCGCCAGGGACTGGCAAGACCACATTGGCCAAGATCTATGCCCGCGCCTTGAATGCTCGGCTCTATGAGCTCTCGGCTGTCTCGGCCGGCAAGGACGATATCAGGAAGATCGTTGATGAGCCGGACACCCTCATGGAGCAACGCCCCAAGCTCCTTTTCCTCGACGAGATACACCGCTTCAACAAGGCCCAGCAGGACTTCCTCCTGCCGTATGTGGAGTCGGGCAAACTCACCCTTATCGGCGCTACCACGGAGAATCCGAGCTTCGAAGTCATTCCCGCTCTCTTGTCGCGTTGTCGTGTCTTTGTCCTGCAGTCACTGTCCGAGGCTGACATCAAGGCGATCGTCAAAAGGACCAAGATCAAATTGCCCAAACCGGCTCTCGAATGGTTGGCGGCACTATCCAACGGTGACGCCCGCATCGCCATCACGGCCATTGAGAATTGCCAACGCCTCTATGGGCCCATCACCCTCGAAAATCTCAAGAACACCTTCGAGCACGCCTTTATCCGTTTTGATAAGAAAGGGGAAGAGCACTACGACACCATCAGTGCCTTCATCAAAAGCATGCGCGCCGGGGACGCTGACGCGGCCATCTATTATCTGGCCCGCATGCTCGAAGGCGGCGAAGACCCCAAATTCATCGCCCGTCGCATGGTCGTGTTCGCCAGCGAAGACATCGGTCTGGCCCAGCCTACAGCTCTCGTCGTTGCCAATGCCGTCTTTGCCGCCGTCGAATATATTGGTTTGCCCGAATGCCACGAGAATCTCGCCCATGGCGTGGCCTACCTCGCCCTTGCCGCCAAAGATCGCAGCGCCTACGACGCCTACATGGAGGCTTTGTCCGATGTAAAGAAGACAGGGAACTTGCCGATTCCCTTAAAGATCCGCAACGCGCCGACGAAATTGATGAAAGATTTGAATTATGGAAAAGGGTACGAAAAGTACCCAAAGAAGCCCGGCGCCGCCGAAGACAGCTATTTGCCGGAAAAATTGAAGGGGAAGAAGTATTTGAGGAGGCCGAAGAAATAAAAGCTGGACAAAAATTTAAATAGTAGTAATGTCATGTCAGATAGTGACGCTCTCTATACCTATCAAGACCATGAAAAGTCGGGGCGGCTGAAATCGTCCTGATGACAATAAAGTCCTTGGTTTCTGAACGGGAGCATTTGAAAGACAGTTATGAACATTAATAAATTGGCGAAATTGGCAAAAAAGAACGACTCGACTCTAGTCGTCTTGGTCAATCGGTGGATGCTTGGTGGTAAAAACGCGAATCCAATTCCGGATGTGTTGTTGCTGGCTAAAGTAATAACATGGGGATCTGTGGGTTTTTGGACTCTTATGTTATGGGTCGGTTGGGATTTTATTGCACATAATAAATCTCATCACATACCCGACCCTATAATGCCATTTATGCCGGAATTGCTCGTGGCCATTATCGAAGTTATTGTTTGGTGGAAGGTGGTCGTCTTCGTGAGAAGGATCTCAAGTGCAAGAAATGCAAATAAATTCTGCGACACGATAACACTCATTGAACGGCTTCTGAAGGAAGCGAACTGGGCTGATGACGTATGGGAAAGTGATCAATTCCTTCGAGGAGGAAGGGATGTTGCTGAAGTTCACCTTTATTCCCTGGCACAACGCATCAAGGATTTTGAGAAAATCCCTTGGCGCAACAAGGAAGCAGAGGCGGTACGTAAAGAGCTTGACGACAAGCTTCAAACTTTGACACTGTTAATATTGTTACCTTCAGATAAGCGGACATACTTTACTAATCGTCCTCAGCCTCGACTCGAAAAAATGGCGATTGATGCCCATTGAGTTCTGTTTTTAAGTACCATCGCGCCACCTCCTCCCAGGTTGGCGCTTTTTTGTTGTGTTAAAATAAACTCGTCAGCATTACCATCTTTATACAATATCAACATGCAAGAACCTGACGAGAATTGGAACTTGAAACAGATCGGCGGCTGGAAGGGTTTTGTGAGACAGCTCTACCGCCATCACAAACCGTCCGGCGGGGCGCTCATATTGCGCATCGCCCTCGGGTTACTCTTCATCTCCGAAGGCTGGACAAAGCTCCATGACCTAGCCGGTACTATCAAATTCTTTGACATGCTCGGCTTCTCCGGCCCGGCTGGATGGGTCATGCTCGTGGCCTATGTCGAGCTCATTGGCGGCATTCTCATACTTCTCGGCTTATTGACTAAACCAGTTTGCGTCGCTCTGGCCATCGAGATGGCTGTCATAATCTGGGGCGTTTCGTCGCACGGCGGCGCTTTCTGGGGGCATCCATTCGAATTTTTCCTCTTGCTCGCCCTCTTATCTCTCTACATCGGCGGGCCTGGCAAATACTCCCTGGCGCATTTGTGGTTGAGGAGGAAAGCCATTACGGTGGGGAAAATGGTTTAATGTAAGTATAAAAAAACACCGGCATCCTCGAGGGAAACCGGCGTACGAAAGGAAGTCAGCGCGGATGGTGTTGAAGCCATTCACGCACTTCATTGAAGAGCTGTTTGCTGCCGTCGGGCTCGCAGTGCACCATGTGACCCGCGTTTTCGACGATGTACGGCGTACTACCTCGGTGGAACCGCCAGAGCTGGCGTTGAGAGGCCAGCGTGAGCAATTGATCTCGTCCAGCGGCCACGACGAGCATCGGACGCGTGACCGGCTTGACCGGGTATTGTCGGAGCAACACTTGGCGTGTGGCCAGACCTGATTCCAAGCCGAGCGTTATGGTAGCTTTGCCGCAGACGAACCTTTCGTCATCCGGCGTCAACCGAAATGCGCGGCCGGTCGCCATCGCCCAGATGTATTGCGGGCGGGTGAAACGGAGTTGGAAGGGCACACCGTCAATTCCAGGCACGCCGGGAGGCGAGCTGGCGATGACGATAAGTCCTTGCACCAATTCGGGGACCCGGTTGGCGACTTTCTGACAGACGAGGCCCATCATGGAGTGAGCCATGAGATAGGCCGGGCCGTTCCGTTTCAGGAACTCAACCAGGTCGTCCTCATAAGTCGAGAGGGACAGGTTATGCGGCGGATCTTCGAACCCGTGGCCGCGCAGGTTGGCGGTATAGATTTCATAGCCGGGCAATTCATGCCGCGCGCTGTCCCATTGATCCGGGGCCACCATGTGGCAGACGCTCCACGCGCCGGACACGGTGATGATGCGGGTCAATTGAACGGTCTGTTTCGGCCGCGGCGGGATATGCCTACCGGTGAAGCCGGCGATCGTTTTCGGTGTCATAATTCAAATCCTTCGGTTTTCTGTTGTCGGCGAGCTGCAGAACCATCACGATAACGGTTCTGCCGACATAATAACCTTTTTGACACTATTTGTCAAATTGTGGTCTGGTAGGGAAATGCATGATTTGATGCGGATACCCAGCGTATTTTTCCATTCCTGCGGAACCATGTCATTTGGCGCCGGGCGTATTGCCATGTTGCCGCGTTTAATCGTTCTATCATGACTTCTTTCGATATGAGGCCGCGGAGATAGCGCGAAATATAGCGATATTCGAGGCCGAGCTCTTCCATGCGCGCCCATGACAATCCTTTGCCGGCCGCCGGAGCATGTAGCCGGCTGACGGATGTCGGGGCATGCAAACGCCTGACCTCAGCGATCATGCCGGCTTTCAGACGCCGAAGCAGGCGCGCTCGTATGCGTTTTCTCAATTCCTCCGGCCTAATTTTTATACCTATGAAATAGGCCTTGTATGGCTGGCGACTATGTCTCGCTGACGCCACTTTAGTTGAGTAAAGTGGCGCGTCGGAAGAGTGTCTACCTCCAGCGATCGCCATTGAAGCGATCTCTATAGCCCTTATAAGCCGACGGGCGTTTTTCCTATCTGACGGATTTGCATTGATCACCTGCCATCGCCTCCTGTCAATACGCTTCAGCATGGCCTGTAGTTCATCCAGAGACATCTTCGAGAGCCGCTTGCGTAGCTTTGCGTCAGGCCCGACCGGAGGCAACTCTATTGTCCCGACGAGAGCGTCGATATATAACCCAGTGCCGCCGCATATTATGGGTATCTTTCCCCGTGAGACGATGTCGTCGACCGCTTTCCCCGCCGATTTTTTATATTGATGAACATCGAACCGTCTTTTCGGATCGGCCACGTCCAAGAGATGGTGCCGCACACCCCGCATCTCTTTTTTCGTGATCTTGCCTGTGCCCAGGTCCAATCCTCTGTATACCTGCCGCGAATCGGCAGAGATGATTTCGCCATCGAGCTTCCGCGCCAGCTTTACCGCCAGGGCGCTCTTGCCGGAGGCAGTCGGGCCGACGATGACGAGTAGTTTCGGTTTCATTGTGCCGGGAGGGAGAATCGAACTCCCATGGATCACTCCGCACGATTTTGAGTCGTGTGCGTCTACCAATTCCGCCATCCCGGCAGTATGGTAAAATATACACATGTCCAACGCATATGTAAACAACGCCGTCTTCTGGGTGGAAGTGGAAAAGATATCGCCTAATCCGTTCCAGCCGCGCAAAGAATTCGACGAGAGCGCGTTGCAAAGCCTGGCTGAATCTATCCGCATGTACGGCGTGCTCCAGCCACTGGTCGTCACTCGCAAGGAGGTCTTCCGCCAGCCGACGGAGGGCGGCGGTATGACCGTGGAATACGAGCTCATATCCGGAGAGCGCCGCCTGCGCGCCGCCAGCAAGGCCGGTCTGTCACAGGTGCCGGTCCTCATCAGAAACGGCGAGGACGGCGCTCGGGAGAAGCTCGAAATGGCCATAATAGAGAACCTCCAGCGCGAGGATATCAACTCCGTCGAGCGGGCTCGGGCTTTCGAACGGCTGATCAAGGAATTCAAGTTGAAGCAGTCCGAAGTGGCCGCCAAAGTCGGCAAGAGCCGCGAATACGTGGCCAACACCCTGCGCATACTCCTTTTGCCGGAAGAGATCATAACCGCCCTCGGCGAAGGCAAGATATCCGAAGGCCATACCCGGCCCCTCCTTATGCTCGCTGACAAGCCGCAGGAACAGGCGGTCCTGTTCAAGGAGATCATGGCCAAGAAGCTCTCCGTCCGCGAGGCCGAATCCCTATCGCGCCGCGCCGCCACCGACCGTATCCGCAACAAGGAGAAATATCTCGACCCCGTCATCATAGAGATGGAAAAGTCGTTCACCGAGACCCTAGGCACTAGGGTGCGCATAGAAAAGGGTAAAGAGGGAGGTAAAGTGACGATAGACTTCTTTTCGCCCGACGACCTGCGGGCGATGTTGGAGAAGATGAGCGGGAAAGAAGTGGAGAGGGCTAAAAAGGAGACCGCCGTAAAACAAGACGCGGGAGCAGCGGCCGTCGATGATCGTCCGGCGACGGAGATAAAAAAAGACGAGAATGAGGATATCTATTCGCTGAAGAATTTCAGCATATAGTCGCTTCGCTCCTTTTCCGACTTCGCTCGAACGCCGAGTGTGCAAGCACCCGCGCGCTTCTCGCTCGTCGGAATAAAATACTAGACCCTCCACCCGCACTTCCGACTTTCGTCAGAGATGCGAGGGAGGGCCTGGCTACGTGAACTTCAAGTTTGTGAAGACTGGACGCTTTATAGGAACGATCACCTCGAGCATTTCTTTGGGATTGCCCGCTACATAATCACTTCCGATATTTTGTGCACCCAGACGAATGGCTGCGAAGATGGGGTTTTGCTGCCGCTAAGGCCGCCCCGTCATTGACATACCATTCAACATTGAGCATTGACTGCCGGTCGAGCTCCCGATTTCGGCTCTTCCGATCCATCACTCCTGTTCAGGAGTGTTACCCTCGTCCACCCACAGAGACGCTTTCTCTGTGTGCCTCGCGGCGCGATGAACTCCATAGGGAGTCTTTGCGTTAGCGTTTTTCAATGCGATGTAACTTTTTTCAATCGGTTTCACCCGATCGGATCAGCCCGATTGCTCGGACCTTTCAATTGACATTTTCCCTCTGTTCGACTTTCGCCTAGCTTTGGGAATCTCCACTCAACCTGCTGCTGGTGCTAAATATACTCCACCAAAAAATGTCCGCAAGCCACTTTTAACCGATTTCGGGGAAAAGTCTGTGGATAGGCTGGGGATAATAACGGATTCATTACTCGACTCTCTTTTCCTTGCGGAACCCTCTAGGTTTCTTGGCTATGGCCAGTAACTCGAGCGCCCTTTCGAGGGTCATGTCATAGACGTCATCCGGCGGCTTGACGGAGCGGAAATCGCCATCGGAGACGACATACGGGCCGAAGCGGCCGATGGAAGCAGTGACGGTCTTGCCGGTTTTTGGATCGATGCCGAGAGCGCGCGGCAAGCTCAAATATTTAAGGGCCTCGGCGATAGTGACTTTAGAAGGGTCCATGGTCTTGGGAATCGAGGCCATGCGAGGTTTGACCGGTCTGGGAGCTATCGGGTCGCCCTTTTTGCGCTTGGCCGGTTTTGGCAACTTCACCCCCAATTGGACATAAGGCCCGAACCTGCCGTTCAAGACGAATATCGGCAGGCCGCTCGCGGGATCGACGCCTAAGGCCACGTCTTTTTTGTATTCCATGCCGTCTAGGGAAAGAGCGCCGTCACAGTCCGGATAGCGCGAGCAGGAGAGGAATTTGCCGCCGCGACCGAGCTTGATCTCCATCGGCGAAGCGCCGCATTTCGGGCATTTATATTTGGCGTCGGCGGCGCCGAGGTTGGTGGCTTTGGCCAGCTTGTCTTTTGATTTCACCTCCTTGTCAAAAGGACCGTAGAAGTCTGACAAGGTCTTTATATAGGTGCGCTCGCCGGTCGCGATCTCGTCCAGCTCGATCTTCCATATTGGCGGTGAAAGTGTCGCTGATATAAGTGGGAAAATTCTCCTCAAGAAAAGACGATACGACGTCGCCGGTATCCGTCGGCTTCAGGGCACGGCCTTCTTTTTCCACATAGCCGCGGTCTTCTATAGTGCGGGTGATAGACGCATAAGTTGACGGCCTGCCTATGCCGCGCTTCTCGAGCTCCTTGATGAGGCCGGCTTCGGTGTAGCGCGCCGGCGGCTGGGTCTGCTTCTCCAATGCCTCGATGGAGACGAGGTCGAGCCTTTCATCCTTTGCGCATTTTGGCAGAGTCACTTCTTCGCCGTTCGATTCCGGATCGGCCTTGAGCCAGCCGTCGTATATGATGCGCGAGCCGTTGGCGATGAAATCCGGGATCGTGGTATCGACCCGAGCGCTGGTCGCACCGTCGCCTGTCACATTGGCGATTATCTTCGTCCTCGCCACGCTCGCGTCCGCCATCTGCGAAGCGACCGCGCGTTGCCAAATGAGCCGATAAAGTCTCTTCTGTTCGTCATTGTGCCCGGCCGAAAGCTTATCGAAATGAGAAGGGCGGATGGCTTCGTGGGCTTCCTGGGCGTTCTTGCTCTTCGTCGCGTATGTCCTGAACTGGAGATATTCTTTGCCGTATTGCTTCTCTATGATACCGGCGATCTGGCCCAAGGCTTGCTGGCCGAGATTGGTCGAGTCGGTGCGCATATAGGTGATATAGCCGGACTCATAGAGCTTTTGGGCTATGCCCATGGTGCGCGACGGGGAAAAGCCGAGCCGCGAACTGGCGGCTTGTTGGAGAGTGGAGGTGATGAATGGCGCCCGCGGCTGGCGTTTTTGCTCCGACTCCTCTATGTCTTTTACATGCCATTTTTCTGCCCGAGCTATGGTTAGGGTTGCAATCGACCTCTTTCTTATCGCGCGGTTCTTCGACGCAGGTCAATTTCAAATCCCACCGCATATTTGCGTCTTTATTCTTTTCCGTCTTGAAAAGCCCTTCTATGACCCAATATGTTTCCGGCTTGAATGCCCGGATCTCGCGTTCGCGTTCCATGATGATGCGCAGGGCGGGGGATTGGACTCGGCCGGCGGAAAGGCCGTAGCGCACTTTTTTCCATATCAAACCGGACAAATCGTAGCCGACAAGTCGATCCAAGACGCGCCGGGCTTCCTGGGCCTCGCGAAGATGCTCGTCGATGGCGCGCGGCTGTTTCAGGGCCTCCTCGACGGCTTCCTTGGTCACTTCATGGTAAGTGATGCGCTTGATCTCTCTTTTCGGCACGGTGCCGCCGAGCTTCTTATCCGTCAGCAATTCCTGCAAGTGCCAGGCGATGGCCTCGCCCTCGCGGTCTGGGTCGGTAGCTATCAGTATCTCGTCGGCTTTGGCGGCCTCTTTTCTGATGTCGGCGATAATGTCCGTCTTCTTGGCCACGACTTCGTAATGCGGCACGAAGCCGCCCTCGATGTCGATGGCTTTCTTGTTGGACTTTGGCAGGTCGCGCACGTGGCCGACTGAAGCCAGGACGTGGAAATCCTTGCCCAGATATTTGGAGATGGTCTTTGCCTTCGAAGGCGACTCGACGATGACGAGTTTCATTGCGGCTAAGTATTACACGAGGAAGGGTAAATGTGCAAAAGGTAATGCATTAATTGACTGTCAACAATCCTTGTCTCTCTGTAATCACCCCTTTCATCTCCAGCTCGACTAATATCGAATTCACGTACCCAGCCGGTAAAGCCAATTCGCGGATGAGATCGTCGCGAGATATCGGTGCGGCGAGCATTTGAATGATACTCTTTTCATCTGTCGAGAGCGCGCCTGAAAAGATGGGATTCGTTAACAGCGAGTGGATGGGCTGATCTACTTGCTCAGACCCCCTTTTTCGAATCTTGCTGTGACAAGATTTGCCGAGAGAGGTGTCAGCATAGGTGATAAGTCCCAGCTCCTCAAGGATATCGGCTGAAGATGTCACGGGCCGAGCGCCATCCTTCATGAGCTCAAGCGGCTTAGCGGACAGTTCGGAGAATATGGAACCGGGCACGATGAGGACGTCACGACCATGTTTAAGAGCCGCTTCTATGGTGGACCAGGTGCCGGACTCCGTGCGTGCTTCGATGACCAGAGTGGCATGGGATATACCCGCCATGAGTGCGTTCCTAGTAGGGAATGTCCAATCTGTCGCTCCTTGATCCGATTTGAACGGCGAGACGAGCGCGCCGCCAGCCTCGACGATCTTTCTGGCCAGCGGCCTCTTCGACGGGGGATATAAGACATTCGGCGCGAGTCCCGAACCGGGAAAGGCGACCGTTTTCAGACCGGATTCCAAAGCCGCTTCATGGGCTATTGAGTCGATGCCGATAGCCAGTCCGGAGACGATGACGACCGGATAACCGGCGAGACCGGCGATAAGCCTTCTGCAGGCGTCTTCTCCATAAGTGCTGTGCGCGCGAGATCCGACCACGCAGAGGAATTTGTGCGTTTCCGGCGGCATGGCACCGACCATATCCATGCTTTTGGGCAGTCTCTTCAATTGTTGAAGTAAGAAAGGGTATTGGTCCCTCGGTAGTTTTTGTATGTTCATCGGCGTATCCATAGCGTCAACATAGCATAGCGGTGATAAAGAAATGATGAAGAAACGCTCAAGAAACGATGAAGATTTTCCGCCAGGTTTAACCTTAAAAGGAAAAGTGCTACACTATATCCATGTTAGACATCAAATTCATACGCGAGAACAAGGATATCGTCATCCAAGCGGCCAAGAAAAAGCACGTCGCCATAGACATAGAGGCGCTCATCGCCCTGGACGACGTCCGGCGCGCTCTCATGGCCGACGCCGAGAAGAAGCGAGCCGTCCAGAATGCCGCCAATGACAAAGTCGCCGCCGCGAAGAGCCCAGAGGACCGGGCTAAGCTCATCGCCGAGATGAAGCTGGTCAAGGCCGACTTGGAGCACGACGAAGCCAGGCTCAAGGAGACCATGAAGGCGTGGCAGGACATGATGCTCCATGTGCCGAATGTGCCGGACATGAGCGTACCGGAAGGTTCAACTGACGCGGACAACAAAGAAGTCAGGAACTGGGGCGACAAGCCGAAATTCGCATTTGAACCGAAGGATCACGTCGAGCTCATGACGCGGCTCGGCATGGTCGATTTCGAGCGCGGAGCCAAAGTCCACGGCTTCCGAGGATATTTCCTGACGGGTGACGGCGTTCGTCTCTGTTTCGCTATCTGGCAGTATGCTCTGGACTTTTTCGGAGGCGCGAGAGGCGATGCCGGCGCTGATGGAAAATCGGGGAAAGGCTTTGTTCCCGTCATGCCGCCCACGATCGTCCGCAAGATCAACCTCTATGGCACCGCTCACCTTCCCGGTGATGTCGAAGATTTCTATATGACACAAGATGGCGACGCCCTTGCCGGCACGGCTGAAGTGCCGCTCATGGGCATGCATGGGGAAGAAGTCCTGGCCTTGTCTGATTTGCCCAAGAGATATCTCGGCTTCTCGCCCTGCTACCGCCGCGAAGCTGGCGCTCATGGCAAGGACGTCCGCGGCCTCATCCGCGTCCATGAATTCTACAAGTTCGAACAGCTCGTCCTCTGCGAAGCTTCCCATGAGACCTCGGTCAAGTTCCACGAGGAGCTTAACCGTAATACCGAAGAATTCATCGAGTCGCTCGGCATACCGTATCAGACGGTGATAAATTGCGCCGCCGACCTTGGCTTGGGCCAGGTCAAGAAATATGACATAAATCTATGGGTGCCCAAGGAAGGGAAGTATCGCGAGATCTCCTCGGCCTCGTATTTCCATGATTTCCAGACCCGACGGCTCAATATCCGTTACAAAGACGCCGACGGCAAGCTCCGCTACGCCCATTCGCTCAATTCGACCGCCATCCCCACGCCGCGCATATTGGTGTCACTCGTGGAGAATTTCCAGCAAGCCGACGGCTCCATCAAGATCCCGCCTGTCCTGGCGAAATATCTCGGAGAGGATTCTATAAAGATTTAAGAAATACGATTTACGATCTAAGAATGGCACGTAACCTGCAATCCAGATCCTTTACCAGAAAAAGGCACGCGAGGCTTTACTGGATTCTCGCGCTCGCGGCCGTATCGGTCATTTCTTGGGTCTGCGCCCTGTCTTTCCTAACTCGTCTTAATGTTTTTGCCATCACCCAGGTGCAAGTCTTCGGAGCCGATGCCGACATAACCCCGGCATTGCAGTTAGCCGCACAACGGGTTCTTGCGGGGGACTATCTCGGTCTGTTCTCTCGGTCAAGCACGCTCGTATATCCCAAGAGCGCGATCGCCGGTGCCGTCAAGGCCGCCTCGCCGCGCGTTCTTAGCGCGAACGTCAGCCGCGACGGCCTCCATGGATTGATCGTCACCGTGTCCGAGAAGATACCTACGGCCGTAGTCTGCGCCGCCCTGCCTGATTTCAGTGACAACGCGGTCGTCTTCGACCAGTCGAGCGGCTGTTATTTCGCTGACGCGTCCGGATTGCTGTTCGAGGCCGCGCCCGCCTTTTCCTCATCGCCTGACAAGTCCTCTGTCACAGTATCTTCAGTGCCGGCGTACCCTGTTTATTATGTGCCGGATCTCGCCATTGCCGGATCGTCGGACGCTCCAGTCGGCTCATACGCCACCTCCACCGTCGAATTCTCGGCCCTCCAATCGTTCTATGAAGGCGCCGCCGCCGTCGGCATTCCAGTCGAAGCGATCCTAATAAAAGAGGGCGGGGAATACGAGCTCTATGCCTCGACGACCGTCATATATTTCAATGACGTACAGCCTCTCTCCGATGAGTTGTCCGATCTAACGGCTTTCTGGTCTAATATGAAAGGCGCCTCTTTCGATTATATCGATCTGCGCTACGGCTCGAATGTCTTCTACAAAGCGCTCAAATGAGAGCATGATCAATCATGAAAAATTTCTTTTACATCCTATTCGGCGGGCTCGGTCTCATGGCTATCGTTTTCGGCGCCTCGTATGCGGGAGCCGTCGCCTGGAGGAATAGCCGTATGTTCGCGGCCTCGACAGGCGCCGCTCTCTCATCGCCCTCCGACGGCACGGTCATATCCGGCTTCTATAGGGTAGTGCGCTATACGGCCGACGAAGAAGAGAATCTGATCGATTCAGCCGTCAGCTCATTGCCGTCGAACGAAACGAAAGGCGTCAGCGCCACCGGCTATGTCGTCAAAGATCTTACGACCGGCTCGACTGTCCTTATGAGCTATGCCGACCGCTTGGCGCCGATCGCTTCGCTCACAAAGCTCGTCACGGCCGTGGTAGCCCGCCGTCTCATACCCGCCTCTGCCCGTATCACCTTGAGCCAGTCGGTCGTGGGCACGTACGGCAACACAGCCGATTTCTCCGCGGGTGAGACTTTCACCGCGGCCGATCTCCTGTATCCTTTGCTCATGGTCTCGTCTAACGACGCCGCCGAAGCCTACGCGCAATATTACGGCCGGGCCGACTTCATCCGGGCCATGAATGATTTTACCCAGTCCATAGGCGCCTATCGCACCTATTTCGCCGATCCGTCAGGCCTGGATCCGGAGAATGTTTCCACCCCGGACGACCTCGCTCTCATACTCGACTGGATACGGAAGAACGATCCGGCCGTGATCGCGACAACGGCCCTCCACGCCGAGACTGTCCGTTCCCACACCTGGGTCAATCCGACGCGTTTCTTGAGCTGGTCGTACTATGTCGGCGGCAAGAATGGCTATATACCGGAAGCCAAGGAGACGGGAGCATCGCTCTTCGTTCTCGGCCCGAACAAAGACGTATACGCGGTGGTCGTCCTAGGCAGTGATGACCGCTATGGCGACGTCGTCAAGCTCTTGAAAAAAATCTCGCAGTAAGGGAGAGTATATGTATGAAAGCACGAAAGCAAAGGAAGAGGATAGAGCGGCGCGAAAGGCAAGGAAGTTTTTGGACCAGCTTGCCCAGACCGTTCTTCGTCTTGGCACCCATGGCCAATGTCACCGACTCCGTATTCCGGGGGCTTTTCGCCAAATACGGCAAGCCTGACGTTATGTGGACGGAATTCGTCTCGGCTGACGGGCTATGTTCTCCCGGCAAGGAAAAACTGTTGGCTGACCTCGCCTACTCGGAGGCTGAACGGCCGATCGTGGCCCAGCTCTTCACCGGACACCCGGAAGCCATGCGCCAGGCCGCCGCCCTAGCGGTGAAGCTCGGTTTCGACGGTATAGACATCAATATGGGCTGTCCTGACCGTGCCGTCGAGAGACAGGGCGGTGGGGCGGCACTTATAAAGGATCCGCAAGGGGCTATGGCCGTATTGGAAGCAGCCCGCGAAGCGGCGCGTGAAGGCGTCCGAGATGGGGCTAAAACCAGAGTTCTAAAGGCATCTCGGATAGGCGAGATACCAGTCAATATGATACCCGTTAGCATAAAGACACGGATCGGTTATAACAAGATCGACCTTTCCTGGATAGAGCTGTTGCTGAAGCAGGATTTACCGGCTTTGACCGTGCATTTACGGACGCGCAAGGAGATGTCCGACACGCCGGCTCATTGGGAGCTCATGCCGGAGATCATAAAGATGCGCGACAGGATCCAAGCGGATATTGATCCTGCCAAGCGCACGCTCATCATAGGCAATGGCGATATTGAGTCGCTCGAAGACGGTGCCGCCAAATGCGCGGAGTTCGGCTGTGACGGCGTCATGATCGGCCGCGGCATATTCGGCAGGCCGTGGCTTTTTGAGTCGATCTCAAAATATTCTGGAAGGGACGGTTCTTCAGGGGACGGTTCTTCAGGGGACGGTTCTTCAGGGGACGGTTCTTCAGGGGATAGTTCTTCCAAGGCGCTTGCAAAAAGTGTCAAAAAAGTTGACACTTTTCAAAAGTCTCCGGAGAAGACTCCTGCCGATCGCCTGAAGACCTTGCTCGAACATGCCAAACTTTTCGAAAAAACTTTTTGTCCACCGAACCGTAAGACAGGTGGCAAGAAAAACACCGAGCGCCTTAAAAGTTTCGCCGTGATGAAAAAGCATTTCAAGGCCTACGTATCCGGCTGGGACGGTGCCAAGGAGTTGCGGGCAAAACTTATGACTGCGGAGAACTACGCGGAAACGAAACAGATCGTCGACGAAGCGCTCTCGGCGATGAAGCCGAAGATCCATTAGAAGATTTACGAGCCAAGTTCCTCGATTAGTAATTTCCTGACTATCTCCGGATTAGCTGAACCTTTTGTCGCTTTCATCGCCTGGCCTATCAAAAATTGCAATGAAGCCGTTTTGCCGGCCCGATATTCGGCGACGGCCCTTGTATTATCGGCGATGACCTTGTCTATGGCGGGGGCGATGTCGGCCGCGTCGCTCTTTTGGAGCAGGGAATGTTTTTCGGCCAGAGCTTTCGGCGAAGAGCCATTCTCGGCCTCATCCATCATCAATGCGAGCAACTTCTTCGCACCGGCTGATGAGATTTCGCCGGCGGAGATCATTTTTATAAGCTCCGCGAAGTATCTTGAGTCGATCTTCATATCGCTCGAACTAGTCTTATTCAAACCTGTCTTATTCAAAAGAGCGACATAATCAGTGAGCAGATAATTGATGAGCAGACGAATCTTTTTAACCTCATTCCCCAGTGCTTTTAGTATCTCCTCAAAATAAGCTCGCAAAGCATCATTTTCGAGGAACATGGCGACCTCTTTGTCAGTCATGCCATAGTCTTTCTTGAATCGCTCCCGCTTGTCCCAAGGCAGTTCCGGCATGTTTTTCTTCAATACAGAAGCCGCGAACTCCGTTATCTCTGATATCTTCAGTTTCGGTATGTCCGGGTCAGGGAAGTAGCGGTAGTCATGCGAGCTTTCCTTTGACCTCTGTGAGTACGTTTCATTCCTGGAGTCATCCCAGCCCCGTGTCTCCTGGACTACCTTTTCTCCGTTTTCAAGCAGAGATATCTGCCGTTCGACTTCGTGCTCGATAGCCCGCTCGACGGCTCTGAAAGAGTTCAGATTCTTTACCTCGGTCTTGACGCCGAATTTCCCGGCGTCGGTGTCGGCAGGGGAGGCCACCGAGATGTTGGCTTCGACACGCATTTCGCCTTTCTCCAGATTGGCTTCACCCGCGCCGAGACATCGAAGGAGCGATTGCAGTTCTTTGGCGAACCTGACGGCGGTCCCCGCGTCATGGATGACTGGCTTGGTGACGAGCTCCATGAGTGGCACACCGGAGCGGTTGAAGTCGATCAGACTCTTCTCGTGCTGATCGTGAGTCGAACGCGCGGTGTCTTCCTCCAGATGTATGCGCTCGATGGCCACGCCGGATAGCTCGCCGTCGGAGACGAGGGGAAATTTGTACTGGCTTATCTGATAGCCCTTGGGTATGTCCGGATAAAAATACTGCTTGCGGTCCCATTCGGTGAAATCAGCCGGCGTCCCGTCGACTGCGACGCCGACCGTGAGCACATGCTCGATCGCTCGCCGATTCAATACCGGAAGGGTGCCGGGGTGACCCAGGCAGATGGGACAGATGTTCACGTTCGGTTTCTTTTCATCCGGATCGTTCTTGCAGGAGCAGAACATCTTCGAAGCCGTCTTGAGCTCCGCGTGTATCTCCAGTCCGATAGTCGGGATGTATTTTTTCGCCTGATCCATATTTTCCGCGTGATCCATATGGTTCTATACTAGCACAGGGTCATTCCTCCTCCAGGTGTTTGACTTCCAATTTTTTCGGTCCCTTTCTGCTCCGTCGCGCTTCCGGCTTGGGGACGCTGTCCATGCCGGCGAGAAGCGTCTCTATCTCATCGCGGCGGTATACGCGATAGTTATTCATCGGGTGTCGCAAGGCCTTGAGTTTGCCATTCTTGTCCCAATTACGCAAGGTCAGGGTAGTGACCCCCAACATTTCGGAAGCCTGCTTTATACTGATAAGTTTCGGTGATTGGTTCATAAAGATTGGTAAATAGTATATATCTTTGGTCAAATTGTAGCATATTTTTGAACAAGACAGACCAGGCCAGACCAATCCTGACTAACACAGTATTATTCTTGACAACATCAGCATTCATGTTACTCCGTATAGTCATCATAATAACATGCAACCTTATCCCCACTTTTTTGTGCGTATTCTTTTGACATTCAAGCTATAATTATGACAAATGAGAGACTCTATAGAAATAGAGGATCACCAATACATCTCGTCTCGCCGAGCCGCCGAGATAGCCAGATATTCACAGGATTATATCGGTCAGCTTTGTCGCTCTGGACAAGTCGCAGGAAAGAGGATAGGTAAGATATGGTTCGTCGATCAGGACTCTCTTTTTCAGCATGTCCAGAAATATTCCATACCGGTTTCCTCGCAGATCTCTTCCGGATCCGTTCCATCTTTTCTGCCTGAACTGAAAAAATCTAAACTGACAGAGACTGACCCTCTGAATGAAGTCCCGATAAGGCCACCGATCAATGCTCCTCCGGCGCCAGTCTTTATCAGAGATATCATCACCGGTCCCGGCGCGAAATTATTCGCCACCTTCGCCCTGTGCTTATTGAGCGGGTATTCCGTTGCGTATGCTTTGGCCGGTTACGAGCCAGCTGTGAGCGCGTATGGCCGCGCGACGGATGCCACGACGGCATACGTATCAGGACTCGTCTCTCCCTACGCGAACGTCATCGCAGAGACAATGCCGCGCTCGCTCGATACCGCGTCTGTCTTCGACGCTGTGGGCTCATGGTGGCAGGGAGTTTCCGGTGCTGTCCGCACGGGAGTGCTAACCTTCCTCGGCATAGGCGATTCGTCCGGAAGCGTAGCCACTTCGACGGCACCGACCGTCGCTTCCAGCTACATCAATGTCTATCCATCCGGTACCACGACCATCATTCGCCAGGTTGTCCAAGCACCGGGGCAGACCATCGTTACACAAAATTCTTCCAACCAAGGCCTCATTCAAAACCTTGCCGATCGGCTATCGGCTCTCACCTCCGCATTCAACGCCTTCCAAGCTCTCCAGACTCTCCAGAACCAGCATGTCAGTGTGTCATATCCGGCTTCGACCCAGACCATAGTGAGCTCCGGCGGAGGCAGCTCCGGCACGGTGACCTCCGTCGACGTCTCCGGAGGCTCCACAGGACTGTCCTTTTCCGGTGGGCCGGTCACGACATCCGGTACCATCGTTCTCGACGGCACTCTCGATACGGTGAATGGCGGCACCGGCACATCAACCGCGCCATCATACGGACAGCTCTTGGTCGGCAATACGGCCGGTGGGTACAATCTTCTCGCCACTTCATCTTTGGGCATAACCGGTGGAGGAGGATCTGGCACGGTCAATGCCGGCACCGCCGGACAGCTGGCATACTACGCCTCGAACGGCATGACCGTTTCAGGCATCGCCACCTCGTCCTTGAATATCAACACAGACAACCTCGTTCAAGGCGTGACCAACCTCTTCTATTCGAATTCTCTGGTTAATTCGTTCGTCAATTCCTCTTCGACCATACCCAAGACTTACACTGCCAATGCTTTCAGCGGCAATCAGACATTTAACGGAAGCGTCAACGCGACGAACGGACTCACCGCCAACGCTCTCTCCGTCGGTTCGCTCTCCGGTATCCTCTATGGAACCGCTGGCTCGGTCGGCACCATTGCTACCTCATCTCTTAATCTGTCTATTCCGCTGGCCTCCACCACGGGCATCCTTGCCATCGGTAACGGCGGTACCAGTACGTCGACCTCGCCGACATATGGTCAACTTCTCGTTGGCAACGCGGCTGGCGGATACGACCTACTCGCCACTTCGTCGCTCGGACTCAATCTGACGAGCTTGTCTGGAACGCTTTCCGTGGCCAGCGGCGGCACAGGCCAGACGACATACACGGACGGCCAGCTTTTAATTGGCAACTCTTCGAATAGCAGTCTTACCAAGGCCACTTTGACCGGCACTGCCAATGAGATAGGCATCGCCAACGGCAACGGTTCCATAACTCTATCAACTCCGCAACCTATCGGCACGGCTTCGACGCCGACATTCGCATCCACCACCCTTTCGAACTTTACCGCCGGCTCCATTCCATTCTTTGCCTCCGGCGGCTCGCTCGCCCAGAACAACGCTAATTTCTTCTGGGATAATGTGAATAATAGATTAGGCATCGGTTCGTCAACACCCGGATTCTCTCTGTCCGTAAATGGAGCAGGATATTTCGGCGGCAACTTAACGGCCGCAGGAGGACTGACCGTGAGCGGCAACACGAGCCTTGCTAACATCGCCTCTAGCAGTGTCCTTTTTGCCGGAGCGGGAGGGTTATTGAGCGGTTCCCCCAACTTCACCTTCGACGGTACGACAGCTTCCGCCGCCGGCCTCCTGGTGACCCCCGCTATATATACTGGCTCTCAAGTGAGCGGTCTTTCCGCCACCACGACATTGGATGATGACAACGGAAACTGGACCAATAACGGCACAACGCTTCTGTGGAGCGTTACACCATATACGATCACATCAGACGGTCTCTACGTCTACGGCAACACCGTCAATTCTTCGCTTGTCCTATCCGTCAACGGTCATGCAAGCAACGGTAACCATAATATAGACCTGGACTTCAGCTGGAATGCCGCCTCTGGCGCCACGGGATACATAGTATCGATAACTAAAGACCCGCAGCTCCTTACCGCATACCCATATAATTCTTACGCCACGACCGTGACAAGTTCGGTGGCAGACATCAACACGAACTTTTCAGCTCTCGCCACCTCCTCTTCCGCGTCTTCCATCTTCAGTTCCAGCATGTCGGGAGCGACAGCCATCAACGGAAGCAACCTC
This sequence comes from uncultured bacterium, assembly GCA_963701025.1. Lineage (GTDB taxonomy): Bacteria > Patescibacteriota > Minisyncoccia > Phycocordibacterales > PALSA-1337 > C7867-002. The sequence continues at coordinate 155,409 of OY969557.1, forward strand.
ACCATCAACGTCGCAACCACGACCATTGCGGGAACGAACCTCTATGTGAATACGCCGATCGCCACTTTCGGCGGAGAGATAGCAGGAAGCGGACCTCTCGGTACCACGACCTTTGCTGGTCCTGTTGTCATCAATCAAAATGCCGTACGGAGCGCCGCCCAAACCAACAAAGCCATCTTGTCTGTCAATGGGAACGGGAATAATGAAGCTTACGACCTGCTCGATCTGTACAACACCGCGAATCAGACGGGAACGTCTTTCGTAGCTGGAGGCGGCATGCTCTCGAACGCCTATATCAGTATTGATGGATATAGGCATTACAACAATGGTGTCATGAATCCCGATTGCGAGGTCAATGCCGGCCCCGGCAATCCATTCCCCCAATCAGTCTGTTCCACAATGCTTACCTTGTTGCCAGATGTCGGCACAACCGAGCAGATATATGCGGGAACTAGCACATATGCTATTCAGGTGAGCAACTTGAATGGCGGACCGAAACAATACAATGACGGCAGCCAAGATCCCTACTACTTCGGCCAAACCGTCTTTCAGGTGCTGGGCAATGGAACTATGAACATTCTCGGAAACTTCACCATAGGCACGACCACCGCCACCACAACTAATGACGGCAATCAGGCTCAACCCCCTTCACCCAATCCGTTCTCTATCTACGCCACGTCCACTGGTGCTTTCTTGTTTGGAGTTACGCAGGCTGGAAATGTTGGCATCGGTACGAGCTCGCCTTCAAACGCTCTAGAAGTGGCGGGCAATGGTTTCTTCTCTGGTAATCTCACTGGCACCAATCTGACGGCGACGGGCACTTTGGCTGTGACTTCAACCACAACGACTGGCGGGCTTTCTGTCGGTTCGCTTTCCGGATTGCTCCTTGGCACAAGCGGAGCGGTGTCGGCCACAACTTCTATTAGTAATTCATATCTGACAAATTCGACTATCAGTGGCATATCTCTAGGATCTAACCTCTCGTCTCTCACTGCCACCGACAACACTCTGACTTTTTCCGGTTCATATAATGGAAGCACGGCACAGACGGTCGGCCTCAATCTCGGTAATGCGAATACATGGACCGCACTGCAGACGTTCAATAACGGCCTCATATCGCTGGCCAGCTCGACCATGACCAATCTCGTCGTCGGACTTTCCACGACCACGAGCGCTACCACGACTAATTTTGCCATCAAAGGCATCACCAATTCATTCCTCGCCACGAATGCGAACGGAACCGTCATCGCCACATCTGCGCCGAGCGGAGGTTCTCTCTCGGGCGGTGTTGCTAATTGGCTCACCTATTGGACAGGAGCAGGAACAGTCGGCGCCACATCGAGTCCGACCGTCGGCTATCTCACCGCTACATCCACGACCGCCACGAACTACTTTGGCGGCAATCTGCAAGTCGGCCAATGCGTCACGGGCGACACGAAACTGCGCCGTCGCCGCAAAAATAAAAAGGCTGGTGCTGGAACTGGCGCTGGAACGGGCGACGATGACGAGTTTGAGGATGTCCGCATCGACGAGATCGGCGAAGGTGACGAGATACTGACCTTCGACGCCATGATGGGCTCGTTCAAGGCATCCAAAGTCCACCGAGTCGTCTACGCTGGCCTGCGACCTATCATCCAGATCGAGACAAAGGGCGGCTCGACCATACGGACGACCGAAGAGCATCCGTATTTCGTGCGGATCGAAAAGACCGCGTCCGGCATCCCCAACTATTTCAACGGCGGCGCATGGAAAGCAGTCGGCGCTCTCGCGCCTGGAATAGATATCGCCGTTCTCGGAGCCGATGGACAGCCTGTCTGGGATACCATCGTCTCCCTGGAGAAATTACCGGAAGAGAAAGTCTACGACATCGAAGTCGCCGGCACGCATTCGTTCGTCGGCAACGGCATCGTCGCCCACAATACGGCGTTCTATGTGGATATGGCGGATCAACGGATCGGAATAGGGAATAGTAGTACCGACGCATGCGATTGACCTTTCTGGTTCTGACGCAGAAATCCATAATAACGCCGGCAACATTAGTCTTAACACTGGCCCTAGCGGTATTAATAGCAGTGATGATGCTATATCCAGTACCTGTGGCCGGATATAACTCTTAATCGAATGGTGATGGTAGTCGTGTGAACATCCCAGACATACGACAAATTGCGAAAACACGGCGAAGCCCTTGGTACTGATTCGAGTGGAAAGATTTTCTGCTTCAACATCCCGCTTTCGGATGAACGGCTCAAGACCGGTATCACAACATTGGGAGGCACTGACGGCCTAGCGGCCGTGAATGCCTTGAACCCAGTTTCCTTCTACTGGAAGGATCCGTCCATACCCGGAACAGGAGGGACCGGCCAGCAATTCGGCTTCATCGCCCAACAGGTGGCTGGCGTATTGCCGAATCTCGTCGGCACTACTTCTCCGACCGCGCTCACGCCGGGACAGACCTACATCCTGAACTATCAAGGCATCATCCCCGTTTTGGCGAAGGCCATCCAGGAACAGCAGGGCGAGATAGTCACCGCTTCATCGAGCTTGTCCGTTCTGACCATCGGCCAGACGACGCTGGCCTCGTCCGCTTCGACCACTGCCCTGTCGCTCTCTTCGCTCGCCGCGCAGGTGCAGTCGTTGTCGCTCGCTTTGAACACCGCCTCGAGCACCACGAACGGTCTGTTGGTACAGATCGCCGCGCTCACATCAACTACGACGCTCGCTTCTACTACCGCCGCGATCGCTTCTTCCACTGCTTCGACGCTCTCGGTTTCCTCCTCGTTCATCCAGACCATCGCTAACGCCGTCGTCGCTCTGCTCCAGTCGAGCGGGCAAGCCATACAGACGGCAGGGAAGTGGGCCGTCGGCGAGATTGATGCAACGCTCGCCGTCTTCACCGACGTAAAGACGGGCTCGATCGAAACGCAGACTGCATCGGTGGCGAACGGCATCGAGATGACAGACTCGGCGACAGGACAGGTCTATTGCGTCAGGATAACGAACGGCGATCTGACCAGGACGCTCGGAATATGCACGGTTACAGCTACGACGACAGCGCAGACGGTGCAACCGGTTCAAGCGCCGAGTTTCAATAGTCAAGCCTCAAGCAATAACCAAGAACCAAACACCAATAACCAAGCGAGCACGACTACTTCAAGCACCATATCGGCGACTTCAACCTCAACCCCGGCTTCGACTCCAGCGCCGATCCCGTCGAGCGTGACTGCGACGAGCACGACACAAACTTCCACTACCTCTACTGCTACAGATGCCGCATCGACGCCGACTTCGTCGACGCCTCCGGCTCAAACTGGAAGCCCGGCTGATGCTTCAGTTGGCACGGCTGATTCGACACCGCCATCAACTCCAGCTTCGACAGCGTCCGATTCATCAGCCGGAGCCTCCGCGCCTCCGGCTTCCGGCGATTCCACGACGAGTCCGTAGCATGAATTTGACTAAATATGAGGTATGATGATACCATAAATTAAATGAAATTTAAGAGAAAACAAAGCATTGCTTCATCCTTGGAACCCAAACGAGTTTTGGTTATTTATGGTCCACGACGAGTCGGTAAGACCACCTTGCTTAATGAATATATAAAGACGCAATCCGATAAAAAGGCGTATGTTTCAACCGGCGATGATATTCAATTGCGAAAAATATTCCAATCCGAGGAAAGAGACAGGATCCTTGAGTTTGCCAGGCCGTATGAAATTATTGCCATAGATGAAGCGCAATTCATCCCCTCGATCGGACTCGGAGCAAAAATGATGATCGACGCTTTTCCGGAAAAGAATATCATTCTGACGGGGTCATCTTCGCTTGACCTGTCAAATAAAATCGGGGAGCCGTTGACAGGGCGCCATTTCACTCTGACCCTGTTGCCGTTTTCTCAAGGAGAAATAGAGACTGGTCGGGTCGAACTCGGGTGGGACATCGAGAACTTTCTCTTATACGGATCCTATCCCGAAGTGTTAAACGAACCCGACGCCGAAAAAAAGAAGAAAATATTGATTGAGCTCGTTTCATCGTATCTATTCAAGGACGCCCTTGCGCTGGAGGCCGTGCGTTCTCCCGATACTCTCCTCAATATCGCCAAATGCCTGGCTTTTCAGGTTGGTAATGAGGTATCCGTGAATGAAATTGCCAAGACGGCCGGAACTGATGTCAAGACGACCGCCAAGTATCTGGATCTTCTCCAAAAGATGTTCATCATAAAGAAGATAAGAGGTTTCAGCCGAAATCTGAGGAATGAGATATCCAAGAAAGCCAAATATTATTTTCTGGATAACGGCGTTAGGAATGCCATCATATCGCAATTCAACCCGCTGTCCCTGCGCGATGATATCGGAGCCCTGTGGGAGAATTTTATCTTCATGGAATTAGTGAAGAGAAGCATGATCAAAGAAAGATTCGATAATTATTATTTTTGGCGCACCCATACGGGTCAAGAGATCGATATAATACAAGAATCAGACGGCGTGTTGACGGCTATTGAGTGCAAATGGTCGAAAGGCCGGTCTTTTCCGCCGCCTCTGTGGAGCGAATCGTATCCTGAATCCTCATTTCGCGTCATTGATCGGGGCAATTATCTTGATGCCCTTTTGACCTGATTTTAAATTGACGCAATTAACCAAAAAAGCATAGACATCCATTTTTATGAGATTCAGAATGCCATGCCGATGAAACGTGTATTCCTTGAACAGGTCGATTTTGCCGTAAGCAATTATTTTTTGTGACCCATTATGAAAAAACCAGCACAAAACTCTTTGGCCATCTTTGAAACGTATAAAATCCGTCGCGTCTATGACGAACAGAAAGAAACGTGGTATTTTAGTGTGGTTGACATTATCCAAGCTCTGATTCAACAAGACGATCATACAACTGCCAGAAAATACTGGAATAAGCTCAAGGAAAGGCTTGTAAAAGAGGGAAATCAGTCGGTGTCAAATTGTCACCAACTGAAATTCATGGCCAGCGATGGCAAGTATTACACGACAGACGCCGCCGATGTGGAAACTTTGTTGCGCCTGATCCAGTCCGTTCCGAGCAAAAAGGCCGAACCGATCAAGCTGTGGCTAGCGCGCGTCGGCTATGAAAGGATGCAGGAGATGAATGATCCGGAAATAGCTTTGAATCGCAGCCGCTCGTATTGGCAAAAGCAGGGCAGGAGCGGAAAGTGGATACAGCAAAGGATGATGGGTCAAGAGATCAGGAACAAGCTCACTGATTATTGGGGCGAACATGACGTGAAAAAGGGTGACGAGTTTGCCATCCTCACCAATATCATCCACCAGGAATGGAGCGACTTGTCAGTAAGGACGCGAGAATCGCCCTGGAAGAAAAGATCGGCAAGAGCGTTGTCACAGGTCAAAATCTTTTAGTAAAATCAAAAAATGCGCAGTAATGATTGAATCGTAAACTAATAAATAACTCCCTTTTTATCTTTATGAAAGTCCTCGTCATCGTCTATGTCAAAGATACCGGCGACATCGTTCCCGGATGCTTGGAGGCGATCCATGCGCAGGACTACCGCGACTTTACCCTGCTCGTCCACGAAATGAAGGCGATCCCCTTGAACGACTCCCCCCAAAAGAACAAATCGGAGAATATCACCCGCAACCGCAATTACGTGCGGCCGATGGCACTGGCGAGCGGCGCCGAGTGGATCATGTGGATCGACAGCGACGTCATCATCCCCCCGAACGCCATTTCCGATTTCATGAAGTGCGCCGACGAGAAAGGCTCTAAGCTCATGGGCGGATGGTACAAAAAGATAAACAGCCCCGACTGGGTCGCCTGCCGATGGATCAAGCCGGGCGTCGTGCGCTATTTCAAAGAGCCGGTCAAGGGCGTGATCGAAGCCGATCTCGTCGGCATCGGATGCTCGATGATGCATCGGAGCGTACTCCAAAAGCTCGAATTCAGGACGGCGGTGGAGGAATACAACAAGGACGAAGCCGGTAACACCTATTATACCGGCAATTGTTTTTCGTTCTGCGAGGATGCAAAAGCTCTCGGCGTGCGGCCGTATCTCGTTGGTTCTATTGTCTGTGAGCATGTTGTTCCGAGATAGGCCTATATTTAGGCGCATCTCGGATGTTCTCGTCTCCAGACTGGAGGCTTTTTTTGTTTCATCAAACACATATTTATCAATGTTTTATAATATACTTTATTTTCTACGCTAAGATTACTTTGCCTCGGCCGTCTCATCAGGTATGTACACCGAACTTGCGTTGGCGGTAATCCACAGAGGAATGCGGAGCTTTCCTGATACAATTAATGCCGACAATTATCCAAAAGGAAATAATCCACACATTATCATGCAACAACAGCAAGGCGGGTTCTCGAGCAGCGTTCTTCTGGCGCTCCTCCTTCTCGTGGCCGCGGCGGGAGCAGTCGTCCTGACTCTCTCTGGCCAGAATAACGGTTCGCTCTTCTCCTCGGTGCCTCCCTCGACGCAAGTGGCTCAAGTGGCCGCTCCGACATCTGGCCTTGTGGCTCATTGGACGTTTGATGACGGGTCCGGTACGACAGCCTCCGACTCTTCCGGCAGTGGAAACTCTCTGGCCCTTACCAATGCGTCATGGACGACGGGCAAGATCGGGGGGGGCGCCTCGTTCAACGGCACGAGTGCCTACGGCAAGCTCAATAGTTTGAACTTGACCGGCCAGGCCGCCTCGATATCTTTCTGGATGAATGAGAGCTCATACTCGACGCATCAGACGATATTCGAAGATTCGACCAACCTCAACAATTCTTCGACCGGTTTTGGTTTTTACCAGAGCGACACGTCGACGTGTGGAGCTAACATGCTCCAGATCGCCCTCCAGGGCAATGTCGACTATAACATCAAATGCTTCACTCCTCCCTCCGCAGGCTGGCATCACTACGTCGCCATTTACGACAAGAGCCAAGCGGCGGCGGGCGAGATCAGTCTCTACATAGATGGCGTTCTCCAGACATCGACCAGTCAGCCGTACGCCGGAGCCAACACGAATTCTTTTGGCGCAAATCCGTTCTATCTCATGTCGCGCGACGGTTCCTCGGAGTTTGGAGCGGGAACTCTGGACGATTTCCACATCTATAGCCGTGCGCTTTCGGCTTCGGATGTCCAGTCTCTCTATACGTACACCAGCAGTAATCCACCCGTGACGTACAGTCTTAGCGTGACAAAATCGGGGACCGGTAGCGGCACGATTTCCGGAGGTTCGATCTCTTGCGGTTCCACATGCAGTCAGAGCGGCATAGCCGCCAACACTGTTGTCTCTCTGACCGAATCGCCCGCTTCGGGTTCGACGTTTGCAGGCTGGGGCGGCTCATGCTCCGGCACGGCTACCTCCTGCTCGGTGACGGTGACTGCCAATACTTCGGTATCCGCGACCTTCACCACTCAAACGACTACAACCAATCCTCCGGTCATCTCTGGTATTTCGGCTTCGTCGATCACTTCATCAGGAGCCACGATCAATTGGACGACCGACGAGCAATCAAGTTCACAAGTCAATTACGGTTTGACCACGGCCTATGGCAGTAATACCGCCCTTAACAGCACCCTATCTACTTCACACAGCACTTCACTTTCAAGTCTCCAAGCCAACACGGTCTATCACTACCAAGTCGTCTCAACGAATTCTTCAAGCCAGTCGTCGCAATCCGCCGATCAAACATTCACCACTTCTGCCTCAACGATTTCCACCTACACCATCACCGCTTCAGCGGGAGCGAATGGTTCCATCTCTCCTTCAGGTTCCGTCTCGGTCAATTCCGGTTCTGCTCAATCTTTCACCATCGTTCCTTCGAGCGGCTATCAAGTATCAAGCGTGACCGTCGATGGTTCCAGCGTCGGAGCAGTCACAAGTTATTCATTCTCCAACGTCACAACGAATCACACGATCAGTACGACGTTCAGCGCCAACACGGCCGCCGACACGACGTCTCCAACCGTACCGGCCGGTCTTACCGCCACGACTGTCTCATCGAGCCAGATAGGTCTCTCGTGGAGCGCTTCGACTGATCCGACTGTCTCCGGTCAAACCACTAGCGGCCTCGCTGGCTACAAGATATACAGAGGAGGAACGCAGATCGCCACGGTCGTCGGCACTACGTATCAGGATACTGGTTTGGCACAGTCCACGGCGTATACATACACCGTGGCCGCATATGACAATGCCGGCAACACGTCGGCCCAATCATCGTCTGCTTCGGCTACCACCCAAACAGGCACTGTCGGCACGGGCGGTTGCGACGGAGCGGGAAATTGTTATGTCAATATGGGCTCAACCGGCAACGGCAGTAGCTGGAGCAACGCCTATGGCTCTCTACCGTCCAGTCTTGTCCGCGGCGTCACATATTGGGTTGCAGGCGCTTCAACAGACTATCCGGCTCATACGTTCGCTGATGCGCAATCAGGCACCAGCCTGATCACCGTACGCAAAGCGAGCGCCGCGAATCACGGCACGAATACCGGATGGCAGACAGCCTACGGAACAGGGCAAGCCATATTCGCCGCCCCAATGATATTCAATACGGGTTATTACACCATCGACGGCCAGTATCGCGCGAGTATGACGAGCGGCTGGGGCATCCAAGTCGACGGATACAATCACAAGCAAGACGCCTATAATACGTTCAGTCCAGACACCGTCACTGTCGGATGGAGCGCCGCGGCCAACAATGTCACCCTGTCCTATGTAGAAGTCAACGGCTCCCATGATAGGACGGGCGCCGCTAACCAGAGCGTCCCGCCGCTTTGGACAGATAACGGGGTCAGCATATATAACTCTTCGTCCAATACCACCATACAATATTCCGGCATACACGATACCGGTCTATGCAGCCTCTACATCAACGCGGCCAACGCTCCCGGCACTGTTAATACCATTCTCCAATACAGCTGGCTCAATCGCACCCAGTATTCCATCAATTATGCCCACTCCGAAGGCATAGCCGGACAATCTGGCACGAACGGTCTCACGGTGCGCTACAACGTCTTCCAGGATATCGAGGGAACTGCCAACATTGCCACGCCTTCAGGCGGTCACAACACCTCGACCAACTGGTATATCTACGGCAATGTTTTCTACTTCACCCCCGGCAACGCCAGCTTGCCCGTGAGCACCAGAGAGCAAGGCGACGGTGACGGCGTTCTCGGCATATTCGATTTCACATCGACGGGTGACTTTGCCTTCTATAACAACGACATCGTCAATTTCCAGCCATCCGCGGCGGGTTCCGGCGGCACGCTTGACAACCTCGTCGGCATCGATCCGGGCTATCCGGTCACCATGGCCAAGTTCTATGTCAAGAACAATATCTGGTACGACAGCCCCGGAGAATCCGGCGGCGTCTGGCCGACTCCATCCAGCGGTTCGCAGATATCAGTATCTGATTTCGAATGGGATCATAACTATTACAGCACCTCGGGAACGGTGGGTGACACTGATGCGAATCGCCAGAGCACGAGCGTCAATCCATTCGTCAATTGGCAAGGCGGAGACTTCCACCTCACCGGGCCCACAACGGCCGGAGCCACCCTCGCGGCTGTGTCAGGTCAGAGCTTCAACACCGATCCTGATGGCAACACTCGCGCTACCCGGTCGCGTGGCGCCTATGAATACACCGGTGGTACCACGACCCCTCCTCCCACCACCTATTCTGTCACTCTCTCTAATGGAGCCAATGGCACCATAGCTCCAGCTTCCGGAAGCGTCGCAAATGGCATCACATCAGGTTCAAGCGAAACCTACACCATTACCCCAGCTTCTGGCTACCAAGTTTCTACTTTCACCGTAGATGGTTCGGCTGTCTCTGTTCCGACTGCAGGAGGGAATTACACGCTCTCAAACATCACAGCCAATCACACTCTGGCGGCAACGTTCAGCGCCACCGCTCCGACCACCTACACCGTCTCCGCTTCTGTCACCGGCTCGGGCACCATCACCAGTTCTCCCTCGGGCATCAACTGCGGCTCCACTTGCTCTGCTTCCTTTAACACAGGAACGAGCGTTACTCTGACAGCTACTCCATCATCAGGCTCAACATTCACAGGCTGGTCTGGAGCTTGCACCGCAACATCGGGCACATGCACAGTTACGGCGGCTAGTACGGCAAGCGCGACGTTCACGTCCAATTCGACGGCTTTCTCGGTGGGACAGCAGGTTCAAGTCAGTAATACGTGCGCCAGCACCTGCGTCGGCCTCTCTGTCAGAAGCGCTCCTTCAGCTACTGCCGCCACGGTCACCGGTTCTCCAGTCGCTAACGGCACGATCGGTACCATCACAGCCGCTTCTTCTGGCACGACCAACGGCACTTCGAACGGAGGCTACTACTGGTGGTATGTCACCTACTCCAATGGTGTCATAGGTTGGTCAGGCACAAGCGCCAGCACCAATTATCTTGTCGCGTATACGGCTCCTGTCCCGACTGCTTCATTGTCCGCCAATCCGACCTCGATCACTTCAGGGCAATCTTCCACATTGACTTGGTCTTCGACTAATGCGACTTCATGCATTGGAACAGGAGGAACCTTTGCTGGCTCAAAAGCAACATCGGGCACCCAATCAATCAGTCCGACATCTAACACCGCATACTCCATCACTTGTACCGGAGCAGGAGGAACATCGTCAGCCTCGAATGCCACGGTCACCGTTACTGCGGCACCTACCTACACCGTCACTCTCTCACCCGGCTCGAACGGCACCATCGCGCCAGCATCAGGAAGCGTTGCAACGAACATATCTTCAGGCTCGAGCGAGACATTTACCATTACTCCCAATTCTGGCTACCAAGTTTCTACTTTCACCGTAGATGGTTCGGCTGTCTCTGTTCCGACTGCAGGAGGGAATTACACGCTCTCAAACATCACAGCCAATCACACTCTGGCGGCAACGTTCAGCGCGGTTGCTCAAACCCCCACCGCCTCTCTCTCCGCCAATCCCACCTCTATCACTTCAGGGCAATCATCGACTCTCTCATGGTCATCGACTAATGCCACCGCTTGTACGGCAACAGGAGGGACATTCGCCGGAACGAAAGCGACATCCGGCACACAGTCTGTCTCGCCGACTGTCACTACCGCATACTCCATCACCTGTACAGGCGCAGGAGGCACGTCTCCTGTTGGAAGCGCCACAGTCACGGTCAGTGCTCCTACAGTCACGGCACCTTCCGCCCCGTCTGGTCTGACAGCTACAGCTGCCTCTCCTTCAACAATCAATCTTTCTTGGACTGCTTCGACGGCCGGCACAAATGTCGTCTCCGGATACAATATATATGTGGACGGTGCCACGACCAAGACCGCGAGCGTCACAGGCACGTCGTATTCGAGCACCGGCCTTGCCGTCAATTCCACCCATTCCTACGCGGTCAAGGCCTACGACACAGCAGGGAATGAAAGCGCTGCTTCCATGATATCCGCAACAACATGGCCTGCGCTATCGACCACCTTCTCCCTCAATCAACAAGTGCAGACGAGCGCCACGGACAATGTCCGACAGACCGCAGGAGGCGCCCAGCTCGGCCAGCAGATTTCCGGAGTCATCGGCACGATTGCTGGAGGCCCGGTCTATGCCGCGTATAGTGGCACTAACTACTGGTGGTGGAACGTCACATTCAGCGCCTCACCTTCAGGTTGGGTCACTGAAGATGGTCTCTCTCCGTACTCCGCTCCTTCCGCTGACACCACGCCCCCATCAGTACCCACAAGCCTCGCCGCTTCATCCATATCTACGAGCCAGATAAATCTCTCATGGAATGCTTCGACTGATCCGACAGTCTCCGGCCAGACGACGTCCGGTCTCGCCGGCTACAAGATATATCGTTGTCTGAATGCCGGCTGTACTACGGGCTTTTCCCAAGTCGGCACATCGGCCGCTAGTCCCTATAGTGATACCGGGCTCAATTCGGGCACCACTTACTCTTACACAGTCGCCGCATATGACAATGCGGGGAACACGTCAGCTCAATCGTCGTCCGCTTCTGCCACCACGGCTACGACTATCACAGTCGCTTGTCCCAACGTTCCGACGGGCACCGCAGTCAATTCCGCAGGCTGTCCTATGCCCATCGCTTCAAACTTCACCATGACGGTCGGCGGCAGTCCGCTCTCCGTCTCCTCGAACCTGCTCTCTGCCCCGTCATTCTCCATCGGCAACGCATACGGCACCATCGCCTACCAAGTAGCTAATGGTCCCTACACCATCCTCCACGGCTCGGCTTCTGCGTACACGGCCACTGACGTGAACGACAACGTCGCCATCGGCCAGGGAACAGTCACCGTCAATTCATCGGCTGTACCGGAATTGAACAAGCCTGCCACCATCACCTTCTACAATATTGTCCTGGCCAATCCGTCTATCCTCCAAGGCTCCCAGATCTGCTCTTCCTGTGTCATCACGGTTCTGCCTACAGCCACTAACGGCTATGCCCTCTCCTTCACCGTGCCTCACTTCACCACCTTCAGCGTCGTTGGTACGACCATGACTCCTCCCAATCCCACCCTCTCCGCCACGACCACGGGCTCAGGATCAGGCACCATCTCTTCATCTGATGGCTCGATCAATTGCGGTTCAACTTGTTCCGTCTCGACAACCACGGGCGCCGTCTTCGCCCTCTCTGCCACGCCGGCTTCCGGCTCGTCATTCAATGGCTGGTCCGGAGCCTGTACTGGTACGAATGCCTCATGTTCCGTGACCGTATCGGCTGATTCGTCGGTAACTGCTGACTTCACTTTGAATCCGCCAGTCACCCCACCTCCTCCTCCAAGCGGCGGTGGCGGGGGAGGTGGTGGAGGTGGAGGTGGCGGTGGAAGTGGTGGTGGAGGTGGAGGTGGCGGTGGAAGTGGTGGTGGAAGCTCTTCCTTCTACACTCTCGCTGTCAGTAGACAAGGCATCGGCCAGGGTATAGCCACTTCATCTCCAATCGGCATATCCTGCGGCTATGTCTGCTCGGCTTCATTTACCGCTGGCTCTTCTATAATCATCCACGCCCTACCTCAAACCGGTTCACACCTCGTCTCTTGGACCGGTTGCACATCCATCGCTACGAGCTCATGCACAGTCAACCTTACAGGAACGAAAACCATAACGGTCAACTTTGCTCTCGGCGCGGCCACGACTACGGTCGTCAACACGCCTCCCGCGACGACCACACCGCCCACGAACTGTCCCACAGGACTCGTCTGCACTCCAGTTTCGATACCAACCGCCGCATACGCTCCATTCATCAGAACTCTCAAGATCGGCTCATCGGGTAATGATGTGCGCGAGCTCCAAGTCTTCTTGAACAATCACGGATTCATTGTGGCCGAACGAGGAAACGGTTCGCCAGGCCACGAATCAACCTATTACGGCAAAGCCACGGCCAACGCAGTTTCCCGATTCCAGGTGGCTCATGCCGCGCAGATATTGACTCCATACGGCTTGACGGAAGGAACGGGGAACTTCGGCACGGCGACGATGGCAGTGGTCAATGCCATGATCTCCTCGGGACAGTAAAATAGGGTATACTTTGTTCATGCCTGTCCTCTATCGTACCTACCGCCCGCAAAAATGGTCTGAAGTCGCCGGTCAGGATCATATAGTCAAAGCCCTGAAAGATTCCGTAGCCACGGGACGCGTCGCTCACGCCTATCTCTTTTCCGGCTCCAGGGGCACGGGCAAGACGACTGTCGCCCGCATCCTGGCCCGCGAACTTAAGACCGCCGACGAGGACGTGAATGAGATAGACGCGGCCTCCAATCGCGGCATAGACGACATCCGCGAGCTCCGCGAGCACGTGGCGGTTTTGCCGTTCTCCTCGCCATACAAGGTATACATCATCGACGAGGTTCATATGCTCTCAAAGGACGCCTGGAACGCTCTCTTGAAGACCTTGGAAGAGCCGCCGGCCCATGTCATATTCATCCTGGCTACCACCGAGCTGGACAAAGTACCGGAGACCATTGTCTCTCGTTGCCAGACGTTCGTCTTCCGCAAGCCGTCGCGCGATATCATCGCCAAGCAGACTGTCAAGGTGGCCAAGGAAGAAGGCTACGCTCTCGACGCCGGTGCGGCCGACCTCATCGCTCTCCTCGGCGATAGTTCGTTCCGCGATGCTCTCGGCATGCTGGAGAAAGTCATCTCCGCCGTTCCTGCCGGGAAACCGTCTGATCTGTCTGCCGGACAGATGGGCAAGAAGATAACGCGCGATATAGTCGAGGCTGTCACCGGCGCTCCACGGGCAAGCCTGGTCAATCGCTTCATCGAAGATCTCATGGCCAAGAATGCCGATGCCGCTCTGGCCGTCCTAGGCGAAGCCGAAAAAGCCGGCGTTTCCATGAATATATTCGTGACGCTCGTCCTCGAGAAAGCGCGCTTCATTCTGCTCGTCAGCCGCTCCGTCTCGTCGAAGCCCATGGTCAAGGAGCGCGTCTCTCCCGATGATTGGGAATTCATCGAAGCTCAAGCTGGTCCGTCCGGCGAACCAGCAGGGAAGAATGCTCCCGATGGTGCGCTCACGCCCGCCATGCTCGCCGCTCTCCTCGAAGCCGCCGACGGGGTTAGCCGCGCGCGGATCGAGGCTCTGCCCCTCGAGCTTGCCGTGGTCAGGATTTGTCAGTAGTATGACTTTGTTTCGCCCTTGGGGGGTCGTCTAACGGTAGGACAGCAGGCTTTGAACCTGTTTATGAAGGTCCGACTCCTTCCCCCCCAGCATGTAAGGACGCATGAAGATAGTTTGCATTTTCTGTCTTTGCGTCACAACGATATTTTTAGGTTCGATTGTTCTCACAAAAGCAGGTGCGGCGGGTCTTTTTCGCCGATGGAGGCGGGACAAAACACGCCCTGGCTGAAATCATTGCCGAGCGGTTTCCGGAAGAACTCGGTTTAGGCTTGCCTTTGGATGCGACTCAATTTCTGAGCCGCACAGTTCATCACAACCAAATAACCCAGAGGAGTATTATGCCAAAATCATCGTTCGTTGACTTCAAGGCCGTCAAAGCGGCCATCACCATGGAACAGGTTCTTGAACACTATGGCCTACTCGACAAATTCAAGCGGGGCAGCGACAGCCTGAGCGGCCCGTGTCCGATCCACAAAGGCAGCAACCCGACGCAGTTCCGGGTGAGCATCAGCAAAAACATCTGGAACTGTTTCAGCGAGTGCAAGCACGGTGGCAACGTCCGGGCCATTAAAGAACAGGGACCGCTCGTCATCGTAGAAGGATTCTTCGATTGCATGAAGCTCCACCAGCACGGCTGGCGCAGGGTCGTTGCCTTGATGGGCAGTAAGTGGAGCGTGTCAAAGGTCGGAAAAGATGGCAGTGTTATGCTCAAACAAACACGCGGTTTATTCGGCTCTGACAAGGGAAACATATAAACAGTTTCGGATATTCGAAGTATATGAGGTTGCCGCACACAACCAGGAGAGTCTCACATTTTTTAGTAACTTAATCAGGTTAAGCCAGTCCCATAAGGATTTGCTTCTGGCAGACTCTCATGAGCTGAGATCGGGCCGAAGCAACGATGGGCGCTCCTTTATTGGGCACTACGCTGCGTATCTTTTGGGGCCAAAGAGCATTCGTCCAGATGCGCCCCCCTTTGCAGGAATTTCACCATGAGCCTGAGGATGAGCTGGTATCGATTTAGGCCGGTCAGAACCAGGCTGGTATAAAAATGCCTCACTCAAATGAATCGAGAGAGGCAAAAGTTTTGAGGATTTGTTGTTCTGTAAGGGTCCAATGTTTGTGGGGTAGTTTTGCAACGACTGCCCGGTTGAAATCTTGATGGTGTCGAAGTGCTAGGTTATCACCGACGCAATCAGCAAGAATTGCCAACGCGAGCTGTGCCGGGCCAATCCCTCCATAGCCCCATTCGAATCCAGTCGGACTGTGGTTACGCAGGTCAAACCTGGGATTTAACGGCTGGCCATTAACGGTAACCAGCAGTGTGCCATAAGAGCGCCGTCCTTCATACAGCTTCATAACGTCCCTCCATTTTGTGAGTTTTCGCCCCGGCGCTACTGCAACAAGCTATAGCATTCTACCGAGACGATCGTTTCACTTCCGAAGCCGTTCATGGTTTCAGGAGCAAAACGACCGGCTCGATTGAAGAGCAGAGGAGTTGAATGATTGGAGGAAAAGGGCGGACGCGGTAGGTGCTACACTGAAGCGAATACTACTAAAGGTATTCCTTCTTGTCAATGTGAGCCCCAACAATGAAGTTAAATCGGTAAAGTCTGCCACAAACGGCGAATCAGCCGTTCTCCATCACACAATTGGTGTTCCCAAATGCGTAGGACGCGCCAAGAGCCTGCGCGCAGCGTGCGGTTCACAAGCTTATCGCGTTTTTTGTTCCGTCGCCGATCAGTTCGTCTTTGGAGACGTCAAAACCGATGATATGCATGGAAATGGCTTAATTACGTCGATTAAAAAGAAAGAAGAGAAAGAGAAGAAAGAACGTAGGTTGCCTTCATCAAACACTCGGAGGTATCATGATGCCATGGGCTTGTTAGTTATTTGAGGCAATGCTGTTCATTCCTCAACCTGCAATTGATGGCCTCAACACTGATGCCGGAGTGTCACACGCTAGAACAGTGGACTTCGCCCAGAGCGAATCCAAACATCGTCCAGGTGGCCCTCCGGTATCAGTGTACCAATACCCCTGGAGAGAATGATACAAACATCGTCTAAGTCTCCCAGCAAATTATTAATTTCACCTGTTTAAAGCTGTTAATGGAAATGAGCGGGCACCTGGTCTTACGGACTGAGTCTTTTTTGTTGTATTACTAGTATGATTGACAGCCACGCAGAAATAGTATAGAAACACATAAGCTGTATGAACAAAACAAATGGACTTATAGCGGAATTGCTTGGAGGGAAGTGTCGATATTGCGAAAAACCCGTCACCAAATCCGACGATGCCGCGATAACATATTCTTATTGGCAAGGCATGCCTTTTATTTGCCATCGGCTTTGCAAAGAAGCTGGGATAAGGCAAGAGGCCTATGATTGCCAGATGATAGACGCCGATTGCAATGATTGCAGACACTTTCAACGCGGCCAGCTCACTGGGAAAGAGGTGTGGTCCGGCCATTGTCTCAAATTCAACCGTGAGACAAAAGCCTACCCAAAAAAATGGACCGGTATGAAGTGTTTCGAACATCGCAGATCTTGATTACCGCCGACGCGTGGCATGCGACGGTAGTTTTTTTATTCGGCGACCTTATCAGTAGTGCCAAAAGGATGAACTGAAGATTTATACCTAATAGATGGAGCGTATAAAGCCGTACTGTAAGCAAACACGCACCATTTCGTCTCTATCAGCAGTACTCGTGATATAATGCCCTCGCATTATCAGGAGTTATTAGTAATCCAATAACATAATTTTTATGTCAACTTCCGCAAAGACGATCACGGCTCTGGTAGTCTTGATCATCATAGTTATCATCGGTTGGTTGTGGTATAGCGCCTCACAAAGCTCGCAGACGCCTTCCGCGCCGTCCTCTCAAGTCCCGGCTGATCAGAGCGCTTCGGCTTCGAATGCCTCCGCTTTCGCTGACACCGGCCTTTCGACCTCGCCGTCAGATTCGTCGAATGCCGCGCTCCAGAGCGACGCGTCGTCGATCGGTTCGCAGATGAACGGATTGAGCTCCGATTCCGCCAATGTCAACCAGAGCGTCAATTCTTCGGGCCAGTGATTACGAGTTCAATTTATTATTACACATTATTATTTCACATCCATGAAAACCACTAGATTCTTAACCACTTCTATCATCGCGGCCGCCGCGCTCATGGCCGCTCTGCCGGCTTTCGCTCAAGTTGACCAGACTGCCGCGGTCAATGTGGGAGTTAACGCCGATGTCAACGCCTCCGCCCGTGGAATACGCGCGGGAATGTATGCTTCAACGACCATGATGGGCTCGACCACACATCCTTTCATGAAGGGCGAGGGCCGCACCGGTAGCACCACGCAAGAGCGCATGCAGAACGGGCAGGATCGGGGCGATACGATGATCATTAGCCGCATCAATAGCCTCGGTCAGCTTCTTTCCAGAATCCAAGGCATGGTCAAGCTTTCCGATTCAGACAAATCCTCCTTCCAGAGTTCGATACAAACAGAGATCGCCACCCTCACCAATCTGAAGGCCAGAGTCGACAGCGACAATTCCACGACCAGCCTCAAGGATGATCTCCAGTCCATAACCAAGTCATATCGTGTATACATGCTCGTCGAGCCGCAGGCCCAGATAGCGGCCGCGTCCGATCGTATCCTCAATATCGTCGGCATGTTCGGCACCGTCGTGACGAAGATACAAGCCCGCCTTTCAGCCGGCGCCGCGGCGAGCTCGAGCGTTACGATACAAGCGGACCTTGCGGATATTACGGCGAAGACCGCCGATGCCACCACGCAGGCCAATGCGGCCGTGACCGAAACCGCCTCTCTTCAACCGGATAACGGCAACACGACCGTCGCCGCTTCGAATACCGCGGCGCTGAAGGATGCCCGCACCAAGATCCAAGCCGCCCAGAAAGATCTACAGGCGGCGCAGAAGGACGTTCAGGCCATCATCAAGGTATTGATCCAGGACATCAGGTCTATCTGAATATATGCTTGAAGAAATGGAACCAATATATGGCTGTGATCTTAAAGAATCCCTCTGATTTGAAGCGATTGGCCGATGTCTTCATGGCCATCTTCGAGCTGAAGACTATCCTGCCGTGCTTGGATACGCGCCTTGCCGTTTCGGTATCTTCACCATAGAAGACGAGATCCGTATTATATCCGCCCATCTTATCGAGGACTTCCGCTCGGATGAAATTATTGCCGCCGATAAGGACAGCGCCCCTTCTGACGGATGGCATTTGCAGGATAAGGCTTATGGGATGATATATATATCTTTGCATGGCCAATGATGAATGCCTGAAAATGGGATGCCCATCGTGATAGTCATAAGGCCCGGTGACGGCCGCTATGTCCTTGCTCCTGAAATGGGATAGGCCGCGAGATATCCAATCCGGTTCCGGCCGGCAATCGGCGTCCATGTTGGCGATGATGTCGCCGTCCGCTTCCGCGCGGCCCCGTTCGCGGGCCCACAGGAGGCCCTTGCGCGGCTCGTATACGATGGTCACGGGGAATTTGCTGGCCACTTCCGTAGTCCGGTCGGTGGAAGCGTTGTCGACCACGATGATCTCATACCAGTGATAATTCTGCTTCAACAGCGCCTCTATGGCGCCGGCGATGCGCTTCTCTTCGTTATGAGCCGGTATGACGACGGAGACTTTCATGATGTATGTGGAAATATAAGCATTAATCTATGCCTTCGGCGCATTTCGCGCCCGCGCGTCCTTTTCCCACCAACGCTCCCAATTCTTCGACCTGGTCGTGCCGAAAGCGGCCACCCAGAACGTCTCTACCATCCATATGGTGAGGAGCCGGGGCCAGCCGATGGCGTGAGCTCTTCGGCCGCTGTGGAACACCTGAAGCTTCGGATCATATAATGTCCTGCCGATCTTGGAGAGCCTGGCGAACATATCGCCGTCCTCGCGTGTGACGAGATCCTCGCGGAATCCATTGACTTTCTCGAATGCGCTCCTTCGCATCATCTGGAATCGTCCAGGAGCTTCGCCCATGTGGAGGACATTGTTCTTTATATGGTGGACTATGTTGAAAACGGCATAAACCAGCTTATCGCCGAATGTCTCGAATTCAGGCAGGACATTGAGCTTGCCGGTCAAAGCCACCAGGCGCGGATCGTCCTCGAAATGTTTCAATGCGCGCGTGAAAAAGGCTTCCGGCTCATTGATCCTTGTATCCGCGTCGATGAAAACAAGCATGTCCCCGTGAGAATGCCGAACGCCGTCGTTTCTATTGGCCGATATTGAAATATGTTTCGATTCCGGAATCAGTACAATATCCGTGTATTTTTTCGCTATTTCAACCGTATTATCTGTACTCTTATCATCCGTGACGATAATTTCATGCGGCAATGTCAAGGGCTTGAATTGAACCAAAGCGCCTTCGATGGCGTCTTTTTCGTTATAAGTTGGTATGACGATGGAAATCATGGCATATGTTCGAGCTTATTTTTCAGATAATTGCTATATCCCCAGAAGGCCAGGATCAGCAGTATGAAGACAGCCACAATGGCCATTCGACTAAGCATGTCGTTAAACTCTACGTACAAATGCTCGAAGAAATATCCTGAAGAAAGAAGCAGGCCAGACCATATAAATTGTCCTGCCAAATTGACCGCCATATATCTATAGAAAGGTATGCGCACCAAGCCAGCCGTCATGAGTACCGCTATGGATAGGCCGAAGCCGTTGGATATCTTTGACAGGAACAGGATTGAGTACTTATAGCGGTGATATATTTCACCGACCTTGGCCGTACTCACTTCGGTAACGCTGAAGAATTTGCCGAAGCGCCTGACGAATCTCATGCCATATTGTCGACCTATTCGATACCAGATGGCATCTCCGACAAGGTCGCTCATCATGAACACTATATAGGCATAAAATATATTTATGTATCCCAATCGCGCCAATGCTCCACAGATCATGGCTAGCCAAGGGCCTATGGCGTAATTGAAGACGAATATGACCGCATACACGAGAATATCATGTGTCGTAGCCACGTCTATGATCCATTGAGGCATTATCCGTCAATTATAACCGTGTTTTCGTATTTATGCGATAAAAAAGCGCGACCGGGATGGACGCGCGAGAGCGGGTATAACAATTGATCAATAGTGGGCACAGGACGTGGTGAATGTTTGGCGTCCAACTTGAGCGCGCTTGAGATGCGCGATATGGATACGCTTGTCGTGTTTGCGACGATCCGCGTTGAAGAACGACTTGATACAGTCAACCACTTTGTGGATGATCGATTCCATCCGTTGCTTGGCATAAACGAAGACGACACGATCGAATCTGCCTTCCTCTTTGCTCTTGCGGATGATGGCACGCTGGACACTGTCTTTGAAACGGGTGATGCATTCCTTAACCAAGAAACGGAGCTTCCTGCCCCCCTCGAACAAAATCTGGAAACCGTCTTCAATCATCTCAAAGCGGATGATCTTATGCGTCAGTCCATAAGCAGGCTTGCGTTTATCCGCCTTCGCCTCGATCTTGGTAGCGATGGTCTCGATGGCTTCGTTGACAAGGCTGGTTGAGGTGGGGATTCTGGTGTACGTCAATACATTGGTGTTCATATATGCAGTTTTCGTGGGCGTATTGCGCCCGATTGTTCAGATTGCAGTATACACACTATGCTATAATATTTCCACACCATTAATCCACAGCCAAGAGCGTTAATAATCTCTCATCATGAAAAAAATCCGCGTCGCCATCAACGGTTTCGGCAGGATCGGCCGGGCCTTCGCCAAGATCGCCAAAGACCGTCCGGAGATCGAGCTCGTCGCCGTGAACGACCTCGGCAGCCTGGAGAATTTCGCCTACTTATTGAAATACGACACCGCTTACGGCGTCAGCCCATTCGAAGTCAGCTGTGACGAAGAAAAAATGTACTCATCATAGATGGCCAAGAAGTCCAATTCATCACCGAAAAGGATCCGACGTATCTGCCTTGGAAATCCATGGGCATAGATGTCGTCGTCGAGTCGACCGGCCTTTTTACCACTTCAGAAAAAGCCCAGGCGCATATCGCCGCCGGCGCCAAGCGCGTAGTCGTGACCGCTCCTATCAAAGACGATCCTGATTCGCCGTCACAAGGCGCGACCGTTCTCATGGCTATGAATGAGGACAAGCTCGAGACCTGCCGCGATATCTTCCAATGCTTCCTGCACGACCAATGCCGGTTCGCCCTTGATCGCCATTCTCGATGAATCCCTCGGCATCGAAAAGGCGCTCTTGAATACCGTTCATGCCTACACGGCTTCGCAGTCTCTCGTCGATGGTCCGTCGCAAGAAAGACCTCCGCGAAGGCCGCGCTGCGGCCCAGAACATCGTGCCGTCTTCGACAGGCGCCGCCATCGCCGTCACCCAGGTCGCCACTCAATTGAAAGGAAAGTTCGATGGAATTTCTATCCGTGTGCCGGTCGTGACCGGTTCTATCGTCGATGTCACCTTCATCTCCAAGAGGGACACCACTGCTGAAGAAGTCAATTCCATCCTGAAGAAAGCCGCCGCAAGCCCTCGCTGGAACGGCATATTCACGGTCACCGAAGAAGATCTCGTCTCGCACGACATCATCGGCAATCGTCACGCCTCCATCGCCGATCTCGCTTTCACTCGCGTTGTTGGGGGAAATCTCGTCAAAGTGCTGGCGTGGTATGACAATGAGATGGGGTATACGTATACGCTGGTGGATCATGTGGTGAAGGCAGGGAGGTTGGTTTAATAATTCAATAATATGAAAAAAATCATACCTGTAGTCATAGTTATTCTCGTAGCAGGATATTTTGCATATGGTTTTTGGTTGAATACGACACTACAGGCTTCTGACACCAGGCCGGATGGAACATTCATCATTAACATCGCGAAGATCGGTACTGCAAACAGTGATCGATTTTCTACTTGCAATCAGCTTCTGACGGTTTATCCGTGGCAGTCAGCCTATTTCAGCAAAGGCTCAGTAAGTAACACTGATTGTGCGGTACAAGATGGTAGTAGGGCGCCTTTCGATTTTGGATATGCTAAGACATTTCCTAGTGAGAAGACGATCTTTAATTTCGCATTTCATCCATTCTTCATTGTCAACAAACTATTCTTTAGTAAACCCTTATCGGTATGCCTCAATGGAGTGACTACGCCGTTACCTCTTGAATCGAAGCCTTACTTGACAGCTTGGAACTCTGGTCTTCGAGGCTTCACATATGATATTAAACTCACTGATCAGTCTAAAGCGGAATGGAAGAGCCTTCTGGACGGTTTTACGCAAAAAAATTCTTTTCCAGATACTGCTAACTTGATAGCTGGTTCAGATTGTTCAAGTTACAACAGTAATGACATACTTGAAACATATAAAGTTGTGCATACGACGAACTATACGTTATAATTGCCATTATCAGACCTAAACGGCATCTTATACGGGTGCCGTTTGTTTTTCTGCCACAATCCGCCGTAACCGGGAGTAGGAATATCTTCCCAGACACCCCCATTCTGGAATCTTGCTGTGACAAGATTTCGGTGCTCGTGTGTACGAAATAAAGCCATTTTTGGGTGAAGTTTGGATAAAAATCTTGCTGTGACAAGATTCTAAAATAGGGTTATCCATGGAGATGAGTCCTCCTCCCGCCGCAAATTTGCCGCAAGTCTACAGGTGCTCACAGCCACATTTCAATGATATAATAGCGTCATGAATACTCGCGCGGCCGCCAACAAAAACCCCATCATCCTCGCCTCCGACCACGCAGGCTTCAAGCTGAAAGAGGCTATCAAATCATTCCTCCATGAAAAAGGCTATGCCATAGACGATATCGGCGCGCATGCGTACGTCGAAGACGATGATTATCCGGCATTCATGTCGCAGGCGGCCTTGAAGATCGCCGAGGACATGAAAGGCCACAGCCGAGCGGTCATTTTCGGCAAATCAGGCCAAGGCGAAGCGATCGTTGCCAACAGATATCCCGGTGTTCGCGCGGCCGTGTGGTACGGTGGCGATCATGAGATATTGAGATTATCTCGCCAGCATAACGACGCTAATATACTTTCCATAGGCGCCGGATTTGTGAATGAAGAGCAGGCGAAAGAAGCGATCGTCCAATGGCTGGAAACGCCTTTTAGCGGCGAGGAAAGGCACAAGAGACGCATTGAGGAGATTGACTCGATCGAATAGCATCCGAATAATATGACCGAAATCATCCCCGCCATCCTGCCGCAGGATTTCGCCGAGATCGAAGACAAGATCGGCCTGATCAAAGCCGCGACGAAGATCGTGCAGGTGGACATCTGCGATGGACACTTCGTGCCGAATTTCACCTGGCCGTACAAAAAGAAAGACAATACCTTCGAGCAGATCATCCGCGAAGACGAAGGACTGCCGGGTTGGGAACAACTCGACTATGAATTCGACTTGATGGTGGACAATCCTGAAAAAGTCGTCGATGACTGGGTATCGGTCGGGGCCACGAGGATCATCATCCATGTCGAGGCAAAAGGGAATGTGGCGGAAGCCGTTGAAAAATTAGTCGGCCGCATTGATATCGGGTTGGCTTTGAATATAGATACGCCGATCGATGCTCTGAAGCCTTTTGCCGATAGGATCCAATTCGTCCAATGTATGGGTATAGATCATGTCGGCTTCCAAGGCCAGGAATTTGACGAAAAAGTAGTCAAAAAAGTCAGGGCAGTGAAAGAAACGTTCCCAGATCTCCTCGTTTCCGTTGATGGTGGTGTATCGCTCGATAATGCCGGCCAATTAATAGAAGCCGGAGCCGACCGGCTCGTCATCGGTTCGGCTATTTTCGCCGCGGAAAATCCACTTTCGGCTATAGCAGAATTCCAGGCACTTTAGTCAACTAAAGTGCTATAATTTGAACATTAGATCAATTAGGTCAATTAGAAATTCTTTTCATGCCCACCACTCCTCTCACCGACGAAAAAGTCGCGCTTCTGACGAAAAAAGCGCTCGATATCCGACGCTCCATCATAGAGTCTCTGATCACGGCGAAGTCCGGTCACACTGCCGGACCGCTCGATATGGCGGACATATTCACATACCTTTACTTTCACGCCCTGAAGCACGATCCGAAGAAGCCTGATTGGGAATATCGCGACCGGCTCGTCCTTTCCAATGGCCACATCTGCCCGGTCCTCTATGCCACTATGGCGCACGCGGGATATTTTCCAGTCTCCGAATTGAAGACACTCCGCCAATTCGGCAGCCGCCTACAAGGCCATCCGCACCGCGAATGGCTGCCCATGCTCGAGACTTCGTCCGGCCCTCTCGGCGAAGGATTGTCGCAAGCCGTTGGAATGGCTATCGCCGATAGGATAGATAACGGCCGAAGCTCCGGCAAGCGATTTTATTGTTTGATGAGCGACGGCGAGCTGGACGCGGGCAATAGCTGGGAAGGAGCGATGCTTGCCGGCAAGGAGAGATTGCAGAACTTAACCGCGATCGTCGACCGCAATAATATTCAGATAGACGGCTTCACCGAAGACATCATGCCTCTCAATCCGCTCATCGATAAATGGCGATCGTGGAATTGGCATGTCATCGAAATAGACGGCCATAATTTTCGTGACATAGACCGCGCTATCGGAGAGGCTCATGCCGTGTTCGACAAGCCGTCGGTTATCATAGCCAACACCATACCGTCCAAGGGCATCCCTGAATTCGAGCGCAAATTCGAATGGCACGGCAAGCCGCCGACTACTCCCGAGGAGATCGAGACCGCACGGAAGGCGTTGGGGGAGATCCGCACATTGGGCGGTCGGATAGACGCGCCGCATCATTCTTAATAATATGGCTATCAGATAGATGCTTAATCCCGATTTAAAATCAAACCCCAAGCTCTTCGACGCCGATGTCGACCAACAGCCTATCCGCGCAGGCTTCGGCGAGGGATTGCTTAAGGCCGCTGAATTGGACAAGCGCGTTGTCGGCCTGTGTGCTGACCTGACGGAATCGACGCATATGCTGGCATTCAAGCAGAAATTCCCGGACAGATTCATCGAGATAGGCGTGGCGGAGCAGAATCTGGCGAGTGTTGCCTCGGGCGTGGCGGCTATGGGCAAGATCCCATTCATAAGCTCGTACGCGGTCTTCAGCCCCGGCAGGAATTGGGAACAGATCCGCACGACCATCGCCTACAATAATAGACCGGTGAAGATCGCCGGTTCGCACGCGGGCGTGTCGGTGGGACCGGACGGCGGTAGCCATCAGGCGCTAGAAGATATCGCTCTCATGCGCGTCCTGCCGCGGATGGTGGTGATATCGCCGTGCGATGTCATAGAGGCTCGCAAAGCCACTATAGCGGCGGCAAAGACTGATTTTCCGACCTATATCAGACTGGCACGCGAGAAGACACCAATAATGACTACCGACGAAACACCATTTGAAATAGGAAAAGCGAGTATAGTATTTAGGAGCAAAGAGAAGGGGGGAGTAAGCAGAGAAAAAGAAGTGGGAAGAAAAGAGGGCGGAAAACTAGATGTGGGTATCATCGCTACGGGCGCATTGCTGTACAAGGCATTGAAAGCCGCCAAACAGCTGGATGAAGTTGGCAAGAAAGTAGCGGTGATGAATCTCGCCACTATCAAGCCTTTGGACGAAGACGCCATCATCCGTCTGGCGCATGAAGCCGGCGCCATCGTCACCGTCGAGGAGCATCAGATCATAGGAGGCATGGGCTCGGCCGTGGCGGAATGTCTCGCCGGGCATTTTCCTGTGCCCGTTGAGTTTGTCGGCATAAAAGACCGATTCGGCCAGTCGGGCAAACCTGATGAGCTCATCGAATATTACGGCATGGGGGAGAAGAGTATCCTAGAAGCTGTACAGAAAGCTATATTGAGGAAAAAATAAAAATAGCCTGGCTTTTAATGAGAAGCCGGCTATAGTTGCTCTGTGATTTGATACGTAGGGTTGGTGTCAAATTGTGAAAGTTTGCCCGCGAGCAATTGGCTCTGACCGATGGGGATGTCTCCGATGTACACATCGAGATATGTATCTCCCCTGAACGGCGTGAACAAATTGCAGTTCAGGCGTGGCGAACCGCCGCATAACCTTCCGAATTGTCGGATCCATGCCTTGAAATCCTCCAAATCGCTGGTCTTGTGGTTTTTCACGATTATGTGCACGTCTTCCCCGCGTAGGATCTTTTCGATTATGTCTTTTTCGACCATACGTCGGCACTCCTTTTTGCCGTCGCGATTGTAGCACTTATACTTTTGATTGTCTAGAGGCATTGTATGTTTCTATTAAAAAGGCCGCGAATTGGTCGTGGCCTAGATTCATGCTTCAGCCGAGGTTTTTTCAAACCAGCTCCGGCTGATTCCGATCATTCAAAGGCAGGCCGATTTGTTTCGGCGGCGGTGCGAATCACCCGGAGTGTCATTTTTCATAGAATCTGCTATAAATCTAGCATGGTAAGGCCTACTTCAAATATGAACATTGTGGATAAACATTCACCTTTCAGATTAGCCACCACGTTGACTCCCGCGGGCGACCAGCCGAAGGCTATTTTGGCATTGAATGAAGGGCTCAAAAAAGGCTTTGATAAACAGACATTGCTGGGCGTGACTGGTTCCGGTAAGACGTTCACGGTAGCTAATGTCATTGCCGCCTATGGCAAACCGACGCTTGTGATAGCTCACAACAAGACTTTGGCGGCGCAATTGGCCCAGGAGTATCGCGAATTTTTTCCCAATAATGCCGTCCATTATTTCGTCTCCTATTACGATTACTACCAACCGGAAGCGTATATACCTTCGAGCGATACGTACATAGAAAAAGAGGCCATGATCAATGAGGAGATTGAACGCCTCCGCCATGCTTCGACGCAGGCGCTTTTGACTCGCAAAGATGTCATCATCGTGGCGTCAGTCTCATGCATTTACGGCCTAGGCTCGCCAGAAGAGTACGAGAAGGTCAATCTAAAATTGAAAGTCGGTATGGAGATGTCTCGCGCCGAGCTCATCCGCAAACTCATAGATATTCATTTCGAGCGCACCAATGCAGATATCAATTCCGGCCAATTCCGGGCGACGGGGAACACTTTGGAGATGATGCCGGTCAGCGATAAGACTATTTACAGGATCGAATATGGCATAAATGCCGCCGGCGCGACCGCCATTTCTTCCATAATCGAGCTCGACCCTGTCTCACGATCGGTGCGCGGCTCTCATGAGACGGTATTCATCTTTCCGGCAAAGCATTTCATATCCAGCGACGAGCAGAGCCTCAAGGCCATAGAGACGATCAAGGCCGAGCTGGAAGAACGCTTGAAGGCCTTGAAAAAAGCCGGCAAACTCCTTGAGGAAGAGCGTTTGAAACGACGCGTCAAATACGATCTGGCCATGATAAAGGAGATCGGCTATACCAATGGCATCGAGAACTATTCTCGGCATTTTTCCGGCATGATGCCTGGCGAGCCGCCAGATACGTTGCTCTCATATTTTCCTCATAGGTCAGCCACCGCGGCCGAAAAGAAGGCTGGTGCGCCGGATGTGATCGCCGATTTTTTGACCATCATAGACGAATCGCACGTGACCATTCCGCAATTGAACGGCATGTACGCCGGCGATGCCAGCCGCAAAGAGACGCTTGTCGAGCATGGCTTCCGTTTGCCGTCGGCCAAGGATAATCGGCCGTTGAAGTTCGCTGAATTTTTGGAAAGAGTCGGGCCGATGATATTCACTTCGGCCACGCCGGCGGATTATGAGCGCGATGGAAGCCAACAGATAGTTGAGCAAGTGATCAGGCCGACCGGATTGGTTGATCCGGAGGTGGAGATCAGGCCGATAAGGGAAAGTTTAATCGGTAAGCGGAAGGGGAAGGGGAAGGAGGGTTCTGGCACCATAGTGAAAAATGACACTTTACCTGACACTTCGACAGCTCAACGTAGCCACGGAAGTGTCACCAAAAATGTCATTTTTGCAGAGGGTGACGACAGTAGCCTCGGAACCGCTTCGTCTGCTTCCCAAAAATCAGCCACCCGAAGATTAGCCGCCCCTTACCGAGGCCAAATCTTTGACTTCATAGAAGAAGCGGAGAAGACGATCGAGAAAGGCGACCGGGTACTCGCTACTACGCTGACGAAGAAAATGGCCGAAGATCTCTCTGAATTCCTCAAAGAGAAGAAGATAAAGGCCGCCTATCTCCACAGCGACGTTAAGACTATTGAACGCATTACGATACTCACTGATTTCAGAAAAGGGAAGTATGACATACTGGTGGGCGTCAACCTCCTGCGCGAAGGCCTAGACCTGCCGGAAGTGTCGCTCATAGGCATTCTCGACGCCGACAAGGAAGGCTTCCTGCGCTCCGAGACGGCGCTCATCCAGACCATCGGCCGCGCCGCCCGCAACGCCGCCGGCCGGGTCATCCTCTATGCCGACAATCTGACGGGCTCCATGGACAATGCCATCCGGGAGACCAACCGCCGCCGCGCCATCCAGGTGGCCTATAACACCGAGCACGGCATCACCCCCACCACCATCATCAAGGCTATCCACGACATCACCGATCAATTGAGGACCGAGCACGACAAGGCCGTCAATGAATTGGTCAAGATAGATGAGAACCTGGCCCGCACCGACCCCAAGAAGCTCATGAAGCAGAAAGAGGTGGCTATGGAAGAAGCCGTGCAGGCGCTCGATTTTGAGACGGCGGCCCTGATCAGGGATGAGTTGTTTAAGTTGCGGGAGGTGGTGGGGACCGGGAAGGGGAAGAAGAAGAAGGCCAGAGGTAGGGGTAAATAAAATTTTGATATTGTATAATTAATCTATGGAAACGTTGGTTACATTAATTACTCTGCCGATAGGATTTCTTAATTTTGGAGGGGGAATTGTCGCAGGAATATGGTTAATAATAGTTGGGAAGTGGATGCTTGTCGTTGGAGCACTCATTTCAACAGTTATCTCGACTTGGATATTAGGTCTTCTTATGATGCCAACATTGCTTTTGGCCGCACCCATAGCATCGGAGCGAGTACAAAAAAGTAAATTGCTTGTCTTTATTCTGGGTGGTCTTTCAAATCTGTGGACTTACTTATTAATGTTGCTCTACGGTGTAGGGAGCTTCATGTTTATCTTAGGGAACTATGATGGTGGAATGATATTACCTTATCTTCTTTTGGCATACTCTGTTGCTACTAGCCCGTGGACATACATGGCTCAGGGAGAATCACAAGCTAATAATGGAAATACAGGAATGGGTACACTCATGCCGGTGTTTGGTATATGTGTAGCCTCAATCGTCATGATGATTAAAGTATTTTTGTACGGAAATATTGATTTTACATCGCTGGCAGTCGTATGTGTAATTCCGCTAGCGCTCGCATACATTGTACACATGGTCATTATATTTTTGATGTTGAAAGAGAGTGGTAAGGAACAAATTAACTAGAAAATTATGTCCTTTCAACCATTGTTCCAAAGTGACGAAGCAGGAAAAACCATTTTAGACTTAGCGCATAAGAAATTATTACCCGCCATTAGTAGTTTTGAACGACTTGCTGTCGATGTTTCAGATTACCGTCTTACTTTCTGGAGTAGTGTCTATAGACGAAAGTTTAAAAAACTTGAAAGTGATTTTGCCAAACAAAATAAGGATTTTCTATCTCTCTATCATCTATACAGCACTCCGGACGATTTGTTTGCCACATATTTTGATGCTACCGAAAAAGACCCAGGTCTTTCAGGAAGAATGGTTGCGGATTATTTTTCTAGTCGGCCAATGATTGAAAAAACATTTTCAGAAGGATTTAAACTTACAGAAATTATCGACAGGCAATTAGTAAGATACTCACAATCAGCAGACCAACGAGTTGCAACTGTTCTTGCGATTCTTGCGATCACTATTTCGTTGATTTCTCTTTTTTATAAGTAACATGCCCTCCTTCACCCCCAAACCGACAAAGCAAGTCCTTATGCTCGCGACCGCCCTCGAGAAGCGGGGCGTGGCATAGAGTGGAGCATTAGGATGGCCACAAGCATATCGACATCTACATCCCCAAGGACTGTCTCTATATCGAAGTGGACGGATTGCCGCATTACCATTAGCGCTACTTCACCAAGCGCATCGCCAATGAGACGATCGAGAGTCATGTCGAGGAGATTGCTGATGCCATCGCCACGGTCGCCGAGAACGCCCCGAATCGGCTGGGGGAGAGGGTGCTCAAAAGTTAAATTTTACTTACAACACAAAAATCTGTTTGACGGAACTTGCACGCCGAAGAATTTTTGTTAAACTTATTTCATTACAGACGGTAAGTTGATTCTCGGGATGAAAGGCGATACGAAAAACTGAATAATTCACTGGTTCATTCAGGAAGTGACCGAACAACTTCTCTATGAACAAGGAAGTAAGGCATGCCACGAAAGGCAAAAGGGCCGAGTAGGGCAGTCGCGAGGCAATATAACTGATATTGTTCTAAAGTGGGTGCAGATAAACTGAATCACCCCATATTCACCTACATGTGAGGCGTTGGTCTGCAGACCGGTATCTCTCATGGAATATGTCGGACAAGTGGCGTCGGTTGGTCGCCAGTCCATGAGATTCCGGGTAGGCTCGGAAGATCATCAAAAATAAAAGCTGAAGCAACCCCTCGCCTGCGAGTAAAATCTAATCTCGCCTTCCTGAATGAGTCAGGGAATTTTAGTACATTAATAGCTTAATAATTTAAATATATGATCAGAGAAAACAAGAATAATATTGTGATTTATGAAGACAAGAATGGTAATGTCGAGCTACGAGCGGATATCGAAAAAGATACTTTATGGACGACACAGAAGATGATGGCTACGCTTTTCGATTGTTCTCCTGATAATGTGTCTCTGCATTTAAAAAACATTTTTAATGATGGAGAGCTTGATGAGAGTTCAGTTACCGAGGAATTCTCGGTAACTGCAAGCGATGGCAAGAAATACAAGGTTATTCACTATAACCTCGATGCCATAATCGCAATCGGCTACCGCGTCAACTCAAAAAAGGCTACGCAATTTCGTATCTGGGCAACAGGCGTATTGCGAAAGTATCTGACCAGTGGCTATTCGCTCAATCAGTACAAACTTGAGAAATCACCGAAGGCCTTACTCGACCTCTATAATGCCATGGCACTCATAGATTCCAAAGGACCCGGCGGCAAATTCAAAGGCAAAATTACGATCAAACTGACCGAGGACTTTGACCCTCGCAAATAGACGAAAAAGCGCTATACTACCCTCATGCTATACACCATCATCATAGTCGTCGTCATACTCCTTGCCTTATCACTAAAAGTTGTTAAGGAATATGACCGCGGCGTTATCTTCTTCCTGGGCAAGTGCACAGGCGTCAGAGGTCCGGGATTGATCATCCTCATCCCTATATTGGAGTGCATGACCAAGGTGACCCTGCGCACCATTACCATGAATATCCCATCGCAGAAGATCATAACCAAGGATAACGTCTCCATAGATATAGCCGCGGTGGCCTATTATCACATCGTCGATCCCATGAAATCGGTCGTAGCCATAGAGAACGTCTATGACGCGGTCAATCAGATCAGCCAGACCACCGTCAGGAATATCGTGGGCAAGTTCTCGTTGGATCAGTTGCTATCACAGACGGGGGATATCAATGTCCAGATCAAGGATGTCATCGATGCCCACACGGAGCCGTGGGGCGCACAAGTGACGGCGGTGGAGATCAAGGACATCGTCCTGCCGGACAATATGCAGAGAGCCATGGCCAAAGAAGCCGAAGCCGAGCGCGAGCGCCGGGCCAAGATCGTAGCCGCCCAGGGCGAATTCCAGGCCGCCGTCAAGCTCGGTGAGGCCGCGGATATCATCGCTATGCACCCGGTGGCTCTCCAGCTCCGCACCCTCCAGACCATGTCGGAGATAGCCACGGAAAAGAATTCCACCATCATATTCCCGGCCCAATTCATGACCACGGTGCAGGAGGCCATTGCGACGATAAAAGGCGACTCGGCAAAAGGCGATTCGAAGAACAAATAACGGATAGTTTATACCCTTCATACTCCATACCGTATACGTTATACTTATACTGTCATGCCCGGCCAAGCGACACCCAAGAAAGAGAAGATCCTCATCATAGAAAGCGATGGCGCTTTGGGCGAACGGATCGCCGACGCCTTGCGCCGTGAAGGATATACAGTCTTCCTCGTGAAGGATGGTCTCGAAGGAATGAAAAGCATATTGGATATCCTGCCTCACCTCGTCCTCATGGACGTGGTCCTCTCCGGAACGGACGCATACGACATCTTGGAGAAGAAGCAGGCAGAACCGATGCTGGCCAAAATACCCGTCTTCCTCCTCTCCACCCAAGGAGTGCCCATAAACATGCGCCGAGTGCCAGAAGGCAGCGCGGTGGAATTCATGATGGCCATCAATATCGATCCGGCCGACGTCATTGATAAGGTTAACCGCCAGTTCGGCCACGAGATATCGAGCGCCCCCGTTTCATCTGGTAGCGCGACTCCAAAAAAGAAAGTCCTCTGGGTGGAGGACGATAAGCTCATAGGCACTATCCTCGCCAAGAAGCTGGTCTCGTCCGGCATCGATCTCTTTCATGCCAAGAACGGGGAAGAGGCCTTGGAAGCGCTGAAAGTAAGCATTCCGGACGTCATCGTCTTGGACCTCATCCTTCCCGGCATGAGCGGCTTTGATATCCTCCAAAAGATCAGAATGGACGAGCGGCTGAAGAAGATACCCGTGATGATCCTGTCCAATTTGAGCAAGCAGAGCGACATCGAGCGGGCCAAGTTGCTCGGCGCGCAGAAATTCATGGTCAAGGCCGCCTCTTCGCTCGATCAGATAGCTTCCGAAGTTTATGGTTTATCGGCTTGATCGTCCGAAATCTTAGGCGAAAATTTATCGGATCTTCATCGTTTCTTGAGCGATTCTTGAGCGTTTCTTTATCGTCTTGGGTGTACAGTGCTGGATTATCAGCTCAAATAATACCAGCATGTCATTAGAACAAAAGGATCTGGAGCTCATCGAACGCATCATTTACAAGAACGGCGACGATATCGCCGTGTCCATAGGCCGCTCTTTCGAGCGGCTCGAGGAACGCATAGACGCGGCCGAATCGAGGACATATTCCCGGCTAGCCGAAGTGGAAGATAAGATCGAAGCAGGCCGACAAGATACGACCGATTCGCTCGGAGATATCCGAGAAGAGGTCAGGGAACTGCGTAAAATCGACGTTGAATGAGGACTATTTCGGATAAGACCCATTCCCAGTAGGCTTATTCTGGGTTCTATTTTTTGGCGATCCGATAACCTCTGCTGGAATCGATGACTTCGAAACCGCGCGCCTCTATCTCGAGCCGGAAGCCGTCGGCTTTAGCCCAGTCTTTCTCGGCGCGGGCTTGCTCGCGGGCTTCGGCCAGGGCTTTGACGTCGGTGGGGATGTCTTCTTCGGCAGTTTCATCCATCTTTGGCACGGAGGCGATCTTGAGCCCAAGGACTCGATCGAAATCGAGGATAGTCGCGCGCTTATCGGCGGCAGACGGCGCGGTATCTTTGATGAGGTCCCAAATGAGGGCTATGGCCTGCGGCGTATCAATATCATCCCCGATAAAGGCCCCGAATCGCTCTTTATACGCGGGAATGACCTTCCCGCCTTCCGGATAGCCGGAAACGGCCGCCATGAGCCGTATAAGGCCATTCTGGGCGGCTCCGACGGCCTCATAGGTGAAGTTGACCGGCGAACGGTAGTGGGCGGTCAAGAGCCAATAACGGTAGGCGAGGGGAGAGACCGATTTTTCCTGCAAATCCTGTAGAGTGATGAAGCCCCCATCTGATTTTGCCATCTTGGATTCACGCAGGGTGACAAAAGCATTATGCAGCCAGTAGTTCGCCAGCGGCACGCCGTAGGCCGCTTCGGACTGGGCGATCTCATTGTTATGGTGAACCGGTATATGGTCGACGCCGCCGGTGTGGATGTCGAACGGCTGACCTAGGTATTTCCTGGACATAGCCGAACACTCGACGTGCCAGCCCGGAAATCCTTTGCCCCACGGGCTATCCCAGCCGATGTCAGTGCCGTCAGATCCGCGATTCAATTTCCAGACGACGAAGTCAGCCTGATGTTTCTTGTCGGCACTGATGCCCACGCGCGGATTTTCCTCGAGGCTCCTTTTGAGGTCTTTGGCGCCCCCCCCGTCATTCTTTTCTGTCTTTCCCTTTCCTGCTTTTCCCAGCTTGCCGTATCCTTTGAATTTTTCCGTGTCGAAATAGACTCCGTCGGCAAGGGCATAGACGAAACCTTTGTTTTCGAGCTCTTTGACGAGCTCAATATCCTCGGCGATGTGTTCGCTAGCGCGCGGAAATTCCGCGGGCAGTTCGATGTTCAATTCTTTCAGATCTTCGATGAACAAGTTGAAATATTTCTCGCCGACCTCTTTCATGGCCGCCAAGGTGAGAGGCATGTTCTCGCGGACGAGGGCCTTGGTCATCTTGTCTTCTCCGGAATCAGCGTCGCTCGAGAGATGCCCGACATCGGTGACATTGATGATCTGCTTGACCGAAAGACCGGCGTATTCGAGCGTGCGCCGGAGGGTGTCGGCGAAGACATAGGCGCGCAGATTGCCTATGTGGGCGCGATCGTAGACCGTCGGCCCGCAGTTGTACATCGACACTTCGCCTTCCTTGAGCGGCTTAAAGACCTCTTTCTTTCCGGACAGAGTGTTGTGCAATTCAATCTTGATTTTTACCTTTTCACTTTTCACGTTTACCTTTTTTCATACCCACCGTTTCCGCTTGAAATACAGCCAGATGCCTACGGTGATGACGGCCATGCTGGCCATTATGAGTAACCAGCCGTATGGCTTATCGATGAGGGGCACTCCAGCCGACGGTATGGTGAATATAGAAGCGATGAATGTCAACGGGTAGAAGATAAAGGCGACAAGGGTCAGGACCTTGATGATCTCGTTCTGGTGGGTATTGAGCAGGGAATCGTTGGTCTCTCGCAAGTCGGTCAGGAGCTCACGGGCGTTGACGATGAGTTCGTGTATATGGGTAAAATCATCTTTGATGTTTTCTACGTATACTTCGAAATCGGCCCCAAACATGGTCTTTTCGGAGCGTTGGCGGAGCTCTTCCCAGATGTCATTGTGGATACGGGCGGTCTGCTTGAAATCGATGAGCTCGCGGTTCAGATTTGAGAGAGTCTCTACCATGTTGCGCTCGTCGCCTTTGAAGATGCGGGCTTCGGCCAATATGATGGCATCTCGTATATTCTCCAGATCCTGGCGCATGCCGGCATAGAGCCTCTTGACCATGTAGTAGAAGATATGACCCGCGTGGGATATCTTCTCTTCTTTGCCGAGGATCTCGTTGGCCTCGAATATCTTGCCGAAATATTCCAGCTGTTCGATAGCCTCATAGCGCGAGGTTATGAGGAAATTCCTGCCGATGACGAAGTCCACTTCGCGGTCGACGACGACATACGAGCCGTCCCGACGAGCCCGGACCGGCAGGGTAAGGACGATGAGAGTGTAATCCTTGTAAAAGTCTATCTTTGCCAGCGAAGGAGAGCTCCGGAGCTCTTCGCCGACGAGCGGATGTAGATCGTACCGTTTGACCAGGCTAGCGATCTCATTGTCGTCAGGCGATTCCATGTCTATCCAGACGATGCCGCGGTAGGTGTGAGTAGTAGTCATGGCCCTATTATAACGGATTGTTTTATGCAATAATAGGGTACTTTCGAATACCATGCGGGCTGATTTCAACTTCAAGAATAAATACGTGCCGACCGTCATTGTCGCTGTCATCCTCATCGCGGCGGCTTTTTGGATCGGTCTTTCCGTCGGGGAAGGGAAGTCTCCAGCGCCTCATTCCGATCTGACCGACACGGACGTGGTCACCCAGGACCAATTCGCCCCCTTCTGGAAAGCCTGGCAGGTTCTGAATGAAAAAGACCTGACTGCGGCTTCAACCAGCGTGCAGGATAGGATATGGGGCTCTATCCAAGGTCTGGCGGCCTCATATAACGATCCGTACACGGTCTTCTTCCCGCCGACCGAGGCGAAGATGTTCAACGACGACATAGCCGGAGACTTTGAAGGCGTCGGCATGGAGATCGGCATCAAGAACAATCAGCTCGTGGTGGTGGCTCCGCTCAAGGGCAGTCCGGCGGAGGCGGCTGGGGTGAAAAGCGGCGATGCTATCTTGAAGATAGATGCCACCTCTACTGACGGTATGAGCGCCGACCAAGCTGTTCAGTTCATCAGAGGACCGAAGGGAAGCACGGTCACTATCACTTTCCTGCCCGTCGGAGCCCAGACGCCGGTCGTCCGGAAGATCGTTCGCGATATCATCAATATACCGACCCTCGATACGGATGTGACTCATCCGGGCGTGTTCGTCATCAAGCTCTACAGCTTCACTGCTTCTTCCCCAGATCTTTTCCGGGAAGCTCTTCGTCAGTTCGTGCTCTCCGGCGACCATAAGTTGATTCTCGACTTGCGCGGTGATCCCGGCGGCTATCTCGACGCGGCCTGGGATATGGCCTCGTGGTTCTTGCCGGCGGGAAAAGTCATCGTCACCGAGGATTTCGGGCCTAACGAAGCTCCGAACGTCTACCGGAGCAAAGGATATAACGTCTTTAACAGCAGTCTAGACATGTTCATCCTCGTCGATAATGGTTCGGCTTCAGCCTCCGAGATATTGGCTGGTGCCCTCCAAGAACAAGGCGTAGCCAAACTCGTAGGTACGAAGACTTTCGGCAAAGGCGTGGTCCAGGAGCTCGTGCCTATCACCGCCGATACCTCGCTCAAAGTCACCATCGCCCGATGGCTCACGCCGCTCGGCCACAATCTCTCCCATGACGGTCTTGATCCGGATTATCCGGTAACGGCCACGTCATCGAATCCGACGGTCGACCCGATCATGAATAAAGCTCTCCAGCTCTTATCAGCTAAACCGTAATAAGCTAACATGAAAGTCATACTCATTAACGACGTGCCGAAGCTCGGCAAGAAACACGACGTGAAAGACGTGAGCAATGGCCACGCCCTCAATCTGCTCCTGCCGCAAGGTTTGGCCATAGCCGCCACGCCCCAGGCGCTCAAACGCGCCATCGTAGAGAAAGCAAAAACCGAAGGGGAGAGGAAAGTCCATGAAGAGCTCCTGATGCAGAATCTGAAGTCCTTGGAAGATGTCAGCATAACCATTTCAGGCAAAGCCAATGAAAAAGGCCATCTCTTCGCCGGCCTCCATCGCGAGGCCATAGCCAAGGAATTGGCTGCCCAAGCGCATGTTCAGATAGATCCGTCCTTTATACAGCTGGATGAGCCCATCAAGACCGTCGGTGAGCATGAGATAGAGATAAAAGTGGCAGGGAATTCAGCAAAGTTTAAAGTGGTTATTCAAGCGGTCTAGCTTGCCTAGGTATTAAGATCAATCCACTTTAGTTGACTAAAGTGGTTAAGAAAAAGGCTCCACTACCAGGAGTCTTTTTCGAAAATTTCACTTATTTGAAACTACCCATTCACATGCACGATGCCTTTTCTGACGATGTCGTTGTTAAAACCGGTCTTGCGCTTGGTTGAGAATTCTACGAGGCCTTCTTTCATGGCGAATAGAGTATGATCCTTGCCCATGCCGACGTTCTTGCCGGGCATGACGGTCGTGCCGCGCTGGCGGACGATGATCTGGCCAGGCATGGCTTTTTGGCCATGGTTCAGCTTGACCCCGAGGTATTGCGGGTTTGAATCGCGTCCGTTCTTGGATGAGCCTGCGGCTTTTTTGTGTGCCATATAATGAGATTAACATATAAGTGTTTTTGGCGCAATGTGGCTCAATATCAAGGCGCTAAATCCGCTATGAGGACGAAAAGCCGTGAAGTGGCTCTAAATAAGGGTATTTATACATAAAAATATGGCCTAGTTGAGCCATATTATGTCTGTGAGGGCATTGACATTGGACTTGCAATCTGCTAGACTGTACCGCAAATGAGCTAGTGAGCGTCATGCTTGCGTAGCTCGTTTTTAATTTACCTATGATTGAATTAACTACCGGTATCGCATTCCTCGTGTCATCCCTCTACGGTGCCGGCCAAGCCCAAGCGGCTTCGGTCCCCGTTATAGCGATGGCGTCGACGACAAAAGAGCAGTCAAGCACGACGGAGGCCCGTTTCATCGATTCCAAAGTCCTTGAATCCTACGTCAAAGAGCAGTACGCGAACGAGCCAGTTCTCGTCGATATCGCCCGTTGCGAATCGACGTTCAGGCAGTTCGACCAGAACGGCAATATCATCCGCGGCAAGGTCAACCAGGCCGACGTGGGCGTCATGCAGATCAATGAGAAGTATCACGCCGACGAGGCGGCCAAGCTGGGGTTCAACATCTATACCGTCGAAGGGAACGTGGCTTTCGCCAAGTATCTCTACGACAAATCCGGCTCGGATCCGTGGTCGTCGTCTTCCAAGTGCTGGTCTGACGCCGAGCTCGCTAGACTCTAAGCTTGTCTGACTAAAAGAAATTCAGAAACTTCATCGGATCTATGGATACGCCATCGATCCTGACAGTCAAATGCAAATGCGGCCCGACGGCATAGCCCGTTTGGCCGCTTTTGCCTATGACCTCTCCGCGAGCGACCATTTGGCCATCCTTCACCCCAATGAGCGAAAGATGCATGTAGAATGACATGATGCCGAAGCCATGATCTACGACGATGGTATTGCCATATGTGTCGAGATCCCGGGCAAGGGTCACGACCCCTCCGTTTATGGCCATGACCGGCGTGCCAGTGGCCGCTTTGAAATCAGTCCCTTTGTGGGCTATGGAATACGGGCCGGTTTTCCGTATATATCCGTATGGATTGGTTACGATCGGATCCGCCACGGGAAATCGGAACGCATCGGTCCAGTATGATTTCGCCGCGCTCGGTAGTGCAGCCAGTATCGCGTTATCGCTCGAAAGGTTGGTCACGAGGCTCTGTTCGCTTATAGGCGTGTTGCCGCCTAGACCTTCTGGGATACCCAGGGACATTTCGATCTTTTTGCGAGGTGCGACGATAATATTCTCTGGGAGGATCTGACCGTTCGAAAGGGTAGCCTCTATCTGATAGATCGCCGGCTTTTCATTGAGGCCGATGCCGACGAATGCGACCGGCTTTGAGTCGTATGTGAAGATGTGGAGCGGTTTGCCGTCAAAGACGATGCTTTGCACGGTCGATGAAGTAGCCACGAGACCATTTACCGTTATCATGACCGGATCGCCTTGGACAATGGTAGTGGGTTGGATGGATATCAAAGGCGCGGCTATTGGTGGCGTTGATGTTGAAGAAATAACGAGCGGGATAGTACTCGTCGCCAGATTATTTGTGAGACTATGACCCGACAGGAGAGCGAGCAATGCCAGGAAGAATGCTTTCATGCATCAAGTATGGCATACAATAGGAGGGAATGGGTTTAAGCGTCCATTTGTCCAAAGGATACCATGTCGCACAATAGAAACTTATGCGTCATTACTCTCCTTTTACGATGTTAAATATGAAAATATCAGTTACCAGAATTTAATGAAAAATCTATCAATGAGAGCTGAATTTTATCGTCAAATATGGCGATCTTAAACGATCCGACGCCAGGAGTATTGACGATGTTCTTCAGTTCCTCATATTGCCGCTCAGTTACTTTAACCGGATAGGCCTCGCCATCAATGGCTATCTTGAGCTTGAGGGATACGCCCTTTTTTCCAGTTTCCTTGAACTCATACGAGTAAGGTGCTTGAGCAAGCAAAAATACACACGGTGTATTTTCAACTTTCATGAACGTGATTTAAAAGAACTTACGTTGCTTATAATTCGACCTACCGGCTCGGAGAACGACTCACGGGCTGATATGTGTAAAGTTTAACAGGAGCGGACAGAAGCACAACTTTATTTTCTTGAAACTGTGGATAACTGAAAACCAGCCTGTACACTGAAATTTTGTCAGTACATATGTATTAACCAGCCTTTGATGCTGTTGGTTTATTATCCTTCCTTGCGTCGATAAGGATGATGTTTTCTTTGCCATTTAGCTTTAATTCTTCCAGAATAACTTTAGCTCTCTCGTGTTCCTCTGAAGTGAAATAAACAATCACCCAAATTGATTTCTCTGTACTATTTACTTTCTTATATATCTCCAACTGATTTTGTAGATTCTTTTTGAGCTGTGAACTTTTTGCTAATTTAAATTCTATTAGTGTCTTATCCTTGTTTCCTCTAGATACGGAATAATCTACGGCACCTCTTCCGTTAGCTGATTCCCGATTTACATCCGAGACGGTACCGTACCAGACTAGATAAAAGAGCCGCTGAACATCATCTTCTGTTCGAGGGCATCCATCTTTATCGTATAAATCTTTGTATATATCATTGTTCTCGATACATTTTTTGAATGAAATTACTCTTGATAAACTTTCTTCATATGTATCATTTTTTTGATTGTAAAAACCGTTTTCTATTAACCTAGTAATGATATTCTTAAACTTATCGATGTAATATTCCTGTAAATCCTCGGTTTTCTTTAGGCTCAATTCAACAGCAATATCACCTTTATCTTCCTTTTGCTTTACATAGTAATCAATAAGAACAGGAAACTCCTTAATTGTTTGAAAAGCAGCTTTATCTTTTTCAGCCCGAGTAGGCTCTTCTTTTGCAAATTTTCCGTTTTTATCTTTGCGTCTGGCTTGTACGAGAAGCTTTTGAAAATAATTATTGATCTGTGCTCTCAATTCAGAGTTAGTGATTGCTGTAGGTATTTTTTCAAATTCATCAAATAAATCTTTTCTATTAATCCATATATCATTCTTGGTTAATAAATCGATTGGAGTTAATAGAACATAGTCATCAACGTAATGTGGCAACGTATATTCCATACTCATCCAGGTCTCCGTATCATAATTAAATTTTGCTTTTTTAACTTTTACTATTTTTG
This sequence comes from uncultured bacterium, assembly GCA_963701025.1. Lineage (GTDB taxonomy): Bacteria > Patescibacteriota > Minisyncoccia > Phycocordibacterales > PALSA-1337 > C7867-002. The sequence goes on from OY969557.1 coordinate 196,945, forward strand.
TTAATGATGGGTCGATATTTTTATGCGTAAATGCTTGAGTATATTCAAGTAGAAATCCTTTAATTAAATTGGTAGTGAAATCACTTATATTATCCTTTCCAACACCGTCATGGACAAGAGTGATCTTTTCAAGATGTATACCTTCAGTTATTTTCTCATTACCAAAATTATTAAGGACCTTGCCAAAACTTTCATTTAAGGAAATTGCAAATTTCTTTCCCAGCCCCCTTCCTTTGTTTCCCAGAACAGAATAACCAAACCAGTTCTGTTCAACTTCAGGAAATCTGTATAGATTATCTATGAGACCCTGAGGCAAATTACCATCAAGACTATCTGTTTTATTTTTTAAAAATACCAGATACTTAATAATTTCAGCATGCAATATTTTGTACTGTTCTTTTTCACTGTTAAAAAGTAAAAATGGATCAACAAATAATGGAACATCAGATACTAGCGATGTGTTGAATGCACCATATTTTTTTAGTGCTGTGGCTGATACTTTAAAAAAATCAGCGAAAGATAGATTATTTGGAGTATTCATTATTATTTGTCGATACTCTAACACTTTTCCGATACTAAGTAAATATCACTTTTTCAGATTATCAAAATCCTTTCTATTTGAAGATAAATGTTGTATAGTAGGAAATACGATATAAATTTATGGAAACCTTTCGATTGGAATTTTGGGCAGACAGCTTTCACGAAGGAAACTGGGCATGCGAAGAATTATCTAAATTTTTTAAATTAAAGGATGTGCACTACGAACAGGGATTCATACCTGTTTTCTTATTCGAGATAGCTTATAAAAATAGTCTGATCTCTGTTCTTGGTTCATATAAAAACTGGTCTCCATTACCTAAGCCCATCGCAAATCTTCTTGAATGGGGTAAACCATCTAATAGTATTTAATCCTGAAAAGCAGAAAATAATTTTAGCTGTAGAAGAAACGGCGGCTGTTCCAACCGGAAATCAAGCTCTACAACGTTGCGAAAGAATTTACGGAAGTCTTAGAATGAACATACCTTTTTGGTATTTGTTAGGGGAATTCGGTCTACATGTTGACGGCGGAATTAGAAGAGATTCAATTTGGCCAACAGTTTTAGGAATCAAATTAAGCTGTATAAAGAGAACACCGTGTATAGTACTACACTATTCTGATCAAAGTCATCCCGAAGATTATTCAATAGGCGGGGGTGTTAGTTCACTATATGCAGCATTATCAGTTAAGATTGGAATACATTTTGGCACGAAAACTTTATCTGACATAATGCCAATACTTACAGAACAATATGCGTACATGATTAAATTTATTGAGAGTCAAGGTGCAAATGTTGTAAATTTTATTCCAAATAAAGAACAGCTATACGAAAAAAATATTCCAAAGAAATCAGTAAGCTAGTAACCTCAGATATACCTATAAACCTCACTTCATTAGACTTTTTCAATTGGGGAACAACCGATGAATTACCAGTAGAAATTTATGAGAAGATTAAGCCAGGAGGAATAATAAAGCATGATGCCTTTATCAGTGAACTCGAAGAGATAGTCAAGAAAAGGCATGCTTACACACTATCCGGCAACGCCGGGTCACGACCTCAAAATAAGGAAGACGTAGAAATCTGGATAAGAGAGCAACGGGACTTATTTTCAACAAATATAATTTCTGATGTAAAATTCAGTCTTAATATTAATGATTTTCCTGAGAGTATTTCTGGGCGGTTACATGTAACGACAGCGAAAAATGTTTTCTACCTTGTAGATTCCTGGACTCACATCAAAGATGCTCTTAAGAAAGCGTTTCCACGCCTCCAAAAAATACAACTCGAATATCGGATGCCAGCTTTTGTATATATTTCTAATAGTCTTAAGCCGGGTAGAATATTTGGTGATCCGTTTACAGGACAGCTTTCTGCTTTCGCTAATATTTTCACAAAAAATGTTGAGGGAAAGAAGACGAGAATTTCCATAGCTTACTACCCACATCAAGTTCATACGCAACTTTTTGATAGTGACCTAAAATTTCGTAGGAATAAGGGGATCATACTTATGAGAGAATTACTAGATTACGCGATGTTTCAGGGAGGAGTAATTATTAATATGCAGACCGGACAAATTATATGATCAAATACTCATTTAACATTAACGGGGAAATTGCTCGATGGGTCACAGAAGTATATATAAGAAACGAGCAAAAAACGGTTGGTGGGTAGCGTTCACTAACCCAATCGCGGGTCCTTGGAAAAAGATAACGGCGTTAGATGGTACTGGTCTTCCGGTTGAAATCTACCGGTTTGAGAGAGAAGGGGAACGTCCGGATCTAATTTTAGTAAATGATATCTTCAAGCTGGTAATGATAGTGAAGCAAAAGATTATTATCATAAACTACTCGTGCCTACACAGATGACAAAATCTGTAAGAGTCATTGAGGATATTTCAACAATCTTGACTAAGTGCCCCAATAAGAATTGGGAAAATAGAATCAACTATAAAATTCTCGCATCATTTCTTTGGTATTCTGAAAATCAACAGAAATTATTATCAGAAAATCTTTTGGTTAGAGAAGCCTTCAAAAAGTACTCAAAAAAAGATGCTGACGAATTACTCAATATTGTTATTTCAAAAGACAAATCGGGAAATCTTAGCAATAATTTTATCTATAAACATACTATAAGTCAGGATTTGGCATTACTTTCTAAATAACGTCTTAGTTTCATTTAGCACCTGTAAAAAACAGAAATTCTTATCAAATAAGACCTTTCCATTGAGTATCGATTTAACTTCAGATAATAATGGTGAGCCAATATTATCAGTTCCTTCTAGGACTTTTTCATAAAAGTTCTGAATAGTTTTTTTCCCGTCGCTTAACTCTGTCTCAGCTATATGTGTTATTACCTTATCAATACTGTGTTCATGTAAGATATTTTCATCATGTAGTTCTGGACGCAGATAATAATACTCACGATCCTCAGTCGCAATAGGTTTAATTATTTCCTCAAACTTTTCTAGAAGCTGCAAATCCATATTCTCATTTAATATTGAAAGAATGATGATTCTCTGAATTAGATTCTTTGGAGCCTTACCATTCCTACTAAACAACACGTCTTTTACCTTTTTAGTTAGAAAAAATTGATTATGTTTAGACTTTTTAATATTTTTTGTCTTCTTGAAAACACAATAATAATCACCAACATAACTAGTATTTGATGCCATTTGTGATTTTGATGATACAACTGCAGGAATTTGATATTTCGCTTCAATACACAGGAATGAAGATTCCTCAAATGATCCCAAGACAATTCTCCAAGCTCTAGGAATAGAGGTTGTTAAATGTCATGATAAGTTTACCGCCATTCTTTAACTTCTTTTGAAATAATAAGATGACCGATTTTATGTCTTTTTGATATTTATCCCACGAGCTCACATGTTCTTTTCTATCTGACACTATAATTTCATCCTTATAATTAATTTCTTGCCTCAGGAATCCATTCCATATTGCAGAAAATTCAACATACGGCACGTTATCACCATATGGAGGGTCAAAAAATATCCCATCAACACTATTATCATCAATCTTATCTAATCCTGCATGAGCCGCGATATTTTCAATTTTAGTTGAAGAAGAAATATTCTTATACTGTCGATGCAAAGATTCAAGACCTTTCAAAAATTTCTTGTGTCTAGCTTCAAGATGGATAATCGGATTAGTCTCCAGATGAAGGGGAGCAATCCAAAAACCTGGAACTGTCCAAGCGGGTCCACCCGTACTTAAGTTATTTCTATAGGGGATTAGCCTTGATGATTGTGCTACTGAAGAAGTTAGCATCAAGAGCAGGGCATTTCTAATAGATTTATTTTGTATTTTATTTACCTCATTAAATAACTCAACAAATATATAGAAAGTACGTGTTGTAAACAAATCTGATAATTTCATACCAGGAAAAGCAAGAATTCGTCTGTTCGGGATCAAATTTTTATCAAATTTAGGAACAGTAATCTCACTAAGAAGTTTTTCTTGTTGGCCTAGCCATTTTTTGTCAGTATATTCGAGATTATCTCTATCATAAATCTTTACAACTCGAGTGCCACTGAATTTCTCAAAGTTAAACGAAAGTCTATTGTTACAATTCCGACAATGATATCTATTTCCTATTTTTGTAGATCTGCTTATCGAACCATCAGCCCCGCATTCTGAACATTTAGATCCATTTCATGAACTAAGTATCGAATTTCCTTGTTATCAACAGTGAACAGATTTCTATAAGAATCAGCAAGTCGAAGTATTTTCTTGGCTTCTTTAGAAAAAACCTCAAACTGAGGCGGATTAGTTGTGACTTCTGATAGAAGTGCTGCTATAGGATTTATATCATAACCAATTCCATCTATGTTATTCTTTTTTGCTTCTGCCAGAAAGACCCCACTACCACAAAACGGGTCAACCAACAATGAGTCTTATTAAAATATGATCTTATATATTGCTGCAAAATATTTGACGGTTTTCTTGCCCAATACTTGTGAATTAAGTACTCATTCGGATGCGTCTGTGCCATTAGTGCTTTTGATTTCATAATTTCTTCAGAATTACAATCAGATCACATAGATTTATCCCGACTGCACCACCCTTTCTTCTTTGGCTCGCAGCCCACGATGCCTCTGTAAATTTTGGTATTCTTAAGGCGGTTTTTTCAACACAAAATACATCCTTGATTCTATTAATCAATTTATGTGTAACAGGAATATACTGTCCCTTGATTACCGTATCTCCGATCATTAACGCAATTCTGCCTCCTTTCTCAAGATATGTTCCCAGGTTCCGTATACCTTGTTCCATATCTACCAGATAGTCTTCTACTTTTTCAGGTTTACCTACTTTAAACGACTCTCTAACCTCACTTTTTCTAATATTGGCATGATCAATACCAAGCCATGCGAGCTCAAGAGAATTAACACCGCTGTATTTGTATGAGTTGAAATATGGAGGATGACAGATTATCAAAGGACTCTTTTTTGAATTACAATTCGGCTCCTGTAGGATAGATCTTTGCTCGACTCTTACTTTAGATTTTTTTGGTAACAATGGGAGATGTTCAGCGAATTCCATTACTTTCTTTTCAAAAAATGGAAAAGCATCTTTTTCAGCAGTTTCAACGTCAAGGAATAGTCGACCCTGCTGGGTTGTTGCCCTCGAAACCCGTCTAACGATACTTAAAAATGCAACCATGAGGGCATCCTTTATGTCCGTATCTTTTGCTGATTTTTCAATTGCATATTTAATTCTCGAAAGCGATTCTATTGTCTCTGGTAAGAACCAATGTAATTGATTACGGAGACCTATTAACTCAACTTTGCCATTAAACTTTCTAGAGAAATATACCTGCTTAACTGATTCAAAAGTATTTAAATATTTTTTCGAATTTACAGGTGTAATTTTAACTTTGGAGATTAACGTTGAAAGAGGGCTTACATCAAAACAGTTAGCAGATCTATTCAATATTAAAGCCTCAAGCGCAGATGTACCGCTACCACACATAGGATCAATAATTAGATCATCTTCATTTGAGTATTTTTTTATAGATGTTGAGCTACTGGAGGTGGAAATTTACCAAAAAATCGAAAGATACCATGAGAATAATAGGAGAGAGCCTTGTTTGAGGCATTAGAAGTCCATATTTCAATATCCGGGGAAAACTTTTTTATACCACTATTTTTAATTAGATCTGCATATTTCAGAGAGTCTCCTCGTGCGAAAAAGGCAGAATATCTAATTCTGGAAGAGAAGCACTATTGTTTAATGTTTTAAGCATTTTGCAATGTATAAATTAATTGTTAGCAATGTAATTATAGCAGAGTACACTGAAATCTAACTGTGGATAAGATATTATTGAGATACTTTAAATATATACTCCACACAAGAATCATAAAAAATTCAAGTATCTTACATGGAGTATATATTTAATCTATTATTTATTACCTTACAACAGGGAGATCCCGATCGATTTCTGCGGCCTCTGTGATAAGCACTGATGACTTTCTGCCGGTACCATCTGCCACATCCTTTACAGCATTTTTCATATCGGTAATATTTTGATCTGACCAGATAATGTACTCATTTGTCGGAAGATAATATCGAACTTCATCTTTACCGACAATAATACGACCAAAACCAAGGCTACCCATAGCAATATCAAGAGCCAAGTTATCTTTATCTGAAGCATTTCGCAATTGAACTCGAGCTACATAGTTTTTTATATCCATATTTTTGTATTTTAGGTTATTAATAATTACTCACTTTAGAAACTTATACGACGCTCTATGCAGGAGGCGAGGATTTCGAGGGTCTGGGTCGGAGAGCCCAGTATTCGCGGTACCGAAATGTCCATTTTTTGATTACTCGTATAGTCACCTCGCAAGATCGTCCCGTGGGCAAGCACACCACTCGCCCCGGCCCAACTTTAAGTGTGATAAGCGGTTACTATTTCGCCACTCCTGCACAGAACGGCGTATGTTCAACAATTCAATTCATAGATATTTCTGAGCATTATTAAGCATTTCATGCTTATCAAAGTTAAGATATATGAGAGCCGAATACGGACTAACATGACCCAACATCATTTGAATGTCTTTTAAATCTGCACCGGCAGCTTTCATTCGATGCGCTTTTGCATGACGAAACATATGGGGTGTCACTCTTTTCTCAATTCCAGCATTTTCAGCAATTTCTCTTACCCAACGTTCTACTGTTCTAGGCGTAACCCGCTCTCGACCATATCTCTCGTCTAATGAAAGAAATAGACTCGATTTTTGATTTAGACATATTCGACTTCCAAGCCAACGGAGCAAGGTATCGTGATGAAAATCCTTACACCACATGATCCATCGCGTCTGCTTATTCTTTTTTGTCTCAATAGAAGTGAAGTTATCTGTAGATGAAATCTGATTCACATCCAGATCGCAAAGCTCACTAACACGGATACCTGTGTCATATAGCATGTGTAACGCAGTCAATTTTTGTAGATCATTCAATTCCCATGCGTTTAATGTTGCACACATGGCCTTGAATTCCTCATCACTTACTCCAATACGTTGTTTTTTGGCATATTTCGGTTCCTGGATGAGAAATGGGTTAACACGCGATTCTTGAACGGAGTTGAGGTAACGGAAGAAGTTTTTTAAGACACGGCAAGAATAAGCAATTCCGGGTGGATTACACTTAATAGCCTGCACGCGGTTATACTCAACTATATCCTTGTCCCTTAATAGCATCGTATCCTTGTTAATAACGTACTCTGATAATCTATTGAGATACGGCTTGTATGTCTTAGCCGCCTTGGGGCTTCTAATCTCTTTCCACTCAAGGTAATTTTTTATGGCATCATTTATATTCATTTAATTGATAATAGATTTAAAAAAAGCGCGGCCGACACGCGCCAAACTAATAATGGTAAAATCGTATCAGATGGAGATAAAATCCTGATAAAGTTTTGATAAATTTTTGATAAAGAAAAGATAAATTTTTGATAAAGTTTTGATAAATTTTTAATGAAGAAATCCAGCTTTACGCCACAACGTATTCCTCGAAATTCACAGGTTTTCAACCGACTAATCCCAGTGGCCTCAGTCGATTTTTGTCAAGTTTATTGAAACAAAAATGAAAATTTGTCACGTTTTTCAACACAATCAGAGATATTTTGGCAAGTATTTTTGTTTAGGGTGAGGCATTTTTGAGTATCTCTTATAGATAGTCCAACCTGTCCACTTGTTAAAGGGGAGTACGCGAGTCTCTTCCAATTTGTACTCGATTAAATCTTAATCGGGTGTATCAAACTCGATAGGAGGAATTCTAATAACTGTAGGTTTTATCAAGCCCCGGGATGCGAAGTAGCATTTTTCATTAAAGAGCCGCGCATCAACTACGCCTTTTTGAAGATATTTAGAGACATATGCGCCGATCGAACGGATATGTTTAATAGCATTAATTTTGATGAAGCCATGAGACCAGATTTTAGCTAATTCATCATTGTCTACGAATGGAAGATTGAAAAAGACTGCGTGGTAATGAACGGCTCCCCGTTTTTGGAATTCAACGACAGAAACGTATTTGAGCGAATGTCCGATATGGTAATTAAGCCGCATCATAAACTTACGCCACATTTCATTTGCTTCCTTTAGTCCTGTCACATTTTCTGCAAAGGTGAAAGTTACAAATTTATCGGTATAAGCGGGGTATTCTCCCGAATTGCAGGCTATTAGACGGCGTATATGCTTCCTAGCGCGTGAGATTGAGAATGGGCGACGAATACCTAGATTTCGCTTGCCTGTGCGTCGATGGCGGCGATTTCGAGACTTTAACTGTCCACCAAAATGTACATCTTTTTCGAATTCATAGACTTCCTTGATGGGACCAGAGATGACAGCCTTGTATCTTGAGAAATCGACACCCCATTCTATCTTTTTCAGCTCATCAAAAGCACGACCTAGTTGATCCGCTGATGGAATCTGATTAGCCATACATATTTAGTTTTAATAATTCTGATTAAGTGTGAGAGAGGTCGAGTCTAGAAATAACCTAATTCACACGTGATAAACTTTCTCAAAGCCACAGCCCGGAAAATCACAATGACGTTCCTCATGATGGAGTGCAGGATATCAACCGCGAGTAATCTTTTGGGTAGTGTCGAAAATCTCGCAATAGCGACGCTGAATGAAAAAGAATGATGGAATCGCAATGGAACCAGCAAACTTCTTTTTGTCTTCGTTATAAGAGCGCGGATTCTAGCTCACGCGATAAACAAATGCCCCATATCTTCTCAACAGGTGGTCTGGTGGCACTAGGACGCGGAGAGCCAGTAATTTTTTTAATCTCAAAAAGATGATTTGTAAGACGGCGAAACGACTTATCTACCTGTGCAAAATCTTGAGCAGAACCGTAGATTTCAATACCACACTTTGCTCCTTGAGTTAGCCACTTTCGAACATCTAGAGATAAGTCCTGCCACAGGTGACTGTCGAAATAGTTACCGACTTCATCAATTATTACATCGCATTGCTCATGCTTAACGAGATCATCAAGATTGTCCCAATAATAGATAGGAACTTTCATTTCGTCTACTGACCATTTATAAAATTCATCAGAGAAACGCAGATTTGAGACAATAGGACGAATCTTGTTGCTTTGCTGTAGCCATTTAGAATTACGATAAACAAGCTTTGTACAGGTCATAGCGAGGCGTAGAGACTTGCCAGAAGATTCAAGACCAGAATAGATCACTTTCATATATTGTTATAAATTTAATTGATAATGCTAACTACCGGACTGATTACCACGAATAACAGACACGACCCATTTCAAAGCCTGCCAACCCCAAATTGCGAGATGAAAAGTCAAAACAGTCCCAACACAAATAAATAATGTGTCGATAGGAAGTAAGAAGTTCCACGCTTTCATATAACTAATGATCAGTGAAATTGACGAAGCTATTGCAGGTGATAAAGCGCCGGCGACAGGAAGAATATTCAAGACGACAATGAAAAAACCGAGAAACAAAATGAAATATATTGCGAATGTCATAGAAGTTTGCGATTCCTTGCCTCATGGAATAGATACCATGCAGTCAGGAAATAAGTTACAGCGACCATTAAGCCACGTAAAAGACCGACATACGTGGGAGTCAAGAAATAACCAATCGTAGTAGTTGAAAACATGTCAATACTTATAGTTGTCGTAGCAGTAGCACCTTTGACACCAAACTTGATAGGAAATCTAACTGTAAATGCACCCGTAGGAATTGAAGCGGCAGACGTTGAACCAGACACAGCACTATAAATCACCGATGAAACTTGGAAGATATATGCGAAAGGAACTTTTGTAGCAAGAAGGTTAGGTACATTAACGAATGAGAGAAGATCTGTAGAATTAGGAATAGTAGATGTCCCGTAAGTCGTACCAGAAAAAGGATTGTTGTTAATACCCCCTTCGACAAGCGTTGAAGAAGTAGCCACAAGAGAGGTAGTAGTAGAAGTAAGCTGCACAGGAGCCACCCCGGTGCCGGTAAATGGATTGTACCCGCAAGAGGACTGATAGAGTTGAGCATAGAATTGTTGGCTTGGAGTTAGCGAATAAGTTGTAGAGGTTGCACCGACAGATACGCTGGAATCAATGATGTCGAATGTAAAATTAAAAGCCCCAGAAGTCGTGGCATAGATAGGAGCACTGGTAATAGGGAAGACACCATGCAGAGAGAGCTCACGATGAGATTCGAGACCAGTGTTCTGCCATACATCGAGGTATTGAGAGGCGCAGGCCGTAGTCGAAGCCATCCATGTACCGACGACATTATAAGTACCAGCAGCCGGATTTAGAGTGGTGGTAGTGACAACCGGAGGATAGTAAGAACCATTCTGGTCATAGATAATAAAATAAATATCATTTATGCCTGTGCCACCAGTGCAAGCAGAAGTGACAAGAGAAGCAAAACCCGAACATGTGCCATTCGGAAACGATGAGGCATTTGCGGAACCATATACTTTCAAATCCTGACCATAAGTACCGCGGACAGGTGTAAGTGCCCAAACCTTTGTCGAAGAAGCGTAGAATGGAGTATTGAATGTAAAAGTGTAATCAGTCGGAGTCGACGTTAGGGTGTAGCTTCCAGGGCTGACGGGGGCAACATATGTAGCATAATCGGTAGGAGATCCATAACCGCATGACGGAGAGGCACCGGCTGAAGAACCAGAACCACATCTCTGAATGCCGAAACCTAATGTTTGACCGGCATACGTCGAAGCGGCTCGAATAGTTACGCTATACCAATAACTATCCGTACCCTGCACAAGCTCTGACCCTTGCTGAGAGGATTCCTGATCATATCCAGAAGCATCCATCTGTGAATAGATCACAGATGCATGAGCTGACCCTGATCCCAAAAAGACCAAAGAGAACAGAAAGAGGGAAGTGTAGATTATTTTCTTCATCAGATGAGATTAAAACTAATAATTCTGATTGTTCCTCGCATGCCACATGGGAATGATGTGATTTTTGAAATTTGTTCTGTAAAGGGGATTCGCCTGTTATTTATCGCAAGAAAAATTTAACGCAAATTTTTCTTGCTCGGGGAGCTCACCCCTTGACAGAACAAATTCTCAAAAATACTGATCCTCATATGGCATGCGAGGGACACCCGCATACCAGATGTGGTCGGCGGCTCGGAGCTTCGCAATTCCGAGCCCGCCGACCCACGTCTAGAACTTCCTGCCAGTGATGTAGTGGCGGAATTTCTTGACACCCCAACCCAACCCGAGAAGGGCAGCGAGTAAGCCAAGAATAGATGCAACCACTGCACCGATAATCACTGCGACATCTCCAATCAGTCCGTTGACCAACGTGGGAGCCGTACTAGTACCGAAAGTGTCTGCAAACGCGTATGAACACGTTGCGACGACGCCCGCGATAACTCCAGCGACACCAGCAAGCTTATACTTCAAGTTTGAAATCATATGTTCTTGAAATTATTTTAATAATGTTAATCTGGTGCCGGTGTCGAAACACACGACCCATTAAATCGACCTGGAGTGCGAACTCCGAACGCCCCCTCAAAAAGCTCTCCAACGATTTGAGAGGGCACTCGGAGCTAACATCTAGGATCTCCACCAAAAGATAAGTAACGACCAAACAAGCCCTACGGCTATGCCATAGCCACTGCAATACCCAAAGAACAGAACTACATCGAGATTAGACATATTTGTTAATTGTTGCGCATAATGAACCACCTAAATATGGTTAACGGAACCATGAAATACAATGGCAAGAACCAAATTTGCATGAACTCTTGAGGAATAGCTAGATAATCCATAGATATAATTTAAGGTTTCCTGAACAACCAAATGATAAAGATCATTGAAACCATTGCGACTCCGAAACCAGAGGCTAAAATTAGGGGAGTGAAATCGACACTAACTGAACTTGTGCTCGTACCGACCGACGAGCAGGATGATTCAGAAAACTGGAAGAATTCCCCGGATGCCGGAATAGATCCTTGACCATTTATAGGAACCGAATATGTACAAGTATCCGTCATGTTATATAGGGAAGCAGTTAAAACCTTTGATCATCTACTAAGATAGATTTCGTCGCAGTCGCATTTAGATTCGACCTTTACAACTGAGTTGAACTGCCGATACCAGAAGGCAAACTTCTCAAAGTCGCCATTATGATAGGCATGCAACATAAATGTGAGCGAATCACTGATTATGTCGTCATTTATCTCGAATGCTCCACTGGCAAATTTTATACACATTGATCGTCATCGTTATCTTTTAATAATTGCTGAACAATATCTTCAAACTCAAGTAGGTCTAAGGAACTTATTGGATCATCCAGACACCCATCAAAATCTTGAGGCTCGACTGTATCAATCACATATTTGAGGATTTCTAAACACCGCGCATTTGACATATTCATATAGTTATTGCCGTCTGATTTCGTCAGCTTTTCTTATTTATAATTCGCTGAATCAAGGCGTCACAGACACGGCAACAATTTCCGTACTTTCTGTACCGATCCTCATTCATAGGAAGCTTCCATGAGCAGTCAGGCGACACATTGAACGCACAGTGATCCTTCATACCAGCGAGGTTGAATCCAGACTCATGCTGACCCCAGGGAATACCATCTCGTGAGCAGATGGAATTCGAATGTTTCTTTGTCATAGAGACAATTATTGGTTTGTAATAGCAACAACAAACCCGGCAGGATTGAATTGCCGGGAAAGTTGAAGCGATCTCCACACATCTGGCGTGACCAGTAGGGTAGAGCTATTTCATTAGATTATGGGTGATTATTGCATAGATAACATCTAGGTATTCAATGTCGCACAATATATCTTTGCGGTAGGTAGTCCTATTTCTAATAGGCCCCTCAATCCCCCGGCTGTCTTAATTCGGTATAGGCGCTATTGGCGGCAAGATGGGCGAAGAGCTGGCTATGTTGGTCGGCTCGCCATTCTTCATTGCAGTCAAGTTCTCTATGGCTGGATTCCAGATCAAGCTGATGAAGACATCGTTCCAGAGATAAGTGGCCGGCTGTTCCAAGTACGTATCCCAAAAGCTCACGGTCGTGGTAGCTACATAGCCGAAGTTGTCCTGTGTGACCGGGGCTTGGACCAGGTTACGTAAGCTGAAGCCGTAATAGCTCAAAATAAGAAGGATAACGACGAAGATGACGATCCACCCGATGAGTCCCCTATCCCGTGGAATGTGAGAGTTCATGATGTTTGATGTTATGTCAAATATTATAGCATACTCATTCCGCCAGCATAGAGATAGCGATATCCACGCGCTTCAAGGATTCTTTCTTGCCGAGGATGCAGGCGCTCATGAACGGATCTGGCGACTTCTCGAGTCCGGTCAAGGCCGCGCGCAATGGCCATAGGACATCTCCGCGGCCATTGGCTTCGGCATACGGCCAGATGGCATCTTTGATCGCCTCGGCGCTGAAACCGGTGTTAGGTATAGCCGCTAACGATTCTTTGCACTTGGCAAGATGCGCTCGCGCCTTGGCCGGATCGGGATCTTTCTTCCATAAAAGAAGCGTGGCAGGGTAGTCCGATATGGCATAAACGAAGCCGAGCTCCCCTTCCCTGCCGAGCAGTCCCGCGATCTCTCCAAAAGCCGATATCTTTTCTCGCAGGAGCGGCAGGAGCCGCTTGAACACCGGGCTGGAAGTGGCGAGCCATTCCGGCAGAAAGACTTTGGCGCGATCGATGAAATCGGCGTCGGAGAGCTTTGCGAGGTACTGTCGGTTGATCCAGTCAAGCTTTTTGACGTTAAAGACGGCCCCGCTCTTCTGGACCTTAGCCATGTCGAAGCTCTTGATCAATTCGTCCATACTGAATATCTCTTGGTCGGTGCCTGGATTCCAGCCGAGCAAAGCAAGAAAATTTATGACTGCTTCGGGAATATAGCCTTTTTCGCGATAGTAATTTACCGAAACGGTTTCACCATGCTTGCGTTTGGACAGTTTGGACTTGTCTGCGGCCAATATGATCGGCAGATGCGCGTATATCGGCCGAGGAGCCCCGATGGCTTCTTGTATGAGGATCTGCCTGGGCGTATTGGAGATATGGTCTTCGCCGCGCACGACGTAAGTGACGCCCATATCGAAATCGTCCACGACGACAGCGAGGTGATAAAGCGGCTCTTCCATGCTCTTGGCGATGACGAAGTCTTTGAGCTCCGTCGTGTCGAACGAGATATCGCCGCGGATAAGATCGGTAAATGCTATCTTCTTGTTCGGATTCTTGAAGCGGATGACTTCAGTCCGGTCTCCAGGCTCTATCGGCGTCTCTTTGGAAACATATGCCTTGCCTTCGTCGACAAGCTTTTTCAAGTATCTTTTGTACACCTCTTCCCTGCCGGATTGTTTGACGGTCTCGTCGAATTTGAGATCAAGCCACTCGAGGCTTTCGGTGATGCTCGCTTCATATTCCTTAGTCGATCGGAGCTTGTCCGTGTCCTCTATGCGCAGGATGATCTTACCGCCGCGCTGTCTGGTGAAGAGATGATTGAAAAGGGCCGTCCTAGCCCCGCCCATGTGTAAATATCCCGTCGGAGACGGGGCGAAACGGGTGACGATGGGGGTCGAGCTCATCTCTTAACTACCCTTTGGTCTGCGAGCTGACCGAAGCCGAACCGTGGAAGACTTTCAATATGATATTGCCGTTAGCGTCGGTGAGAGGCTTGTCTGCGGAAGCGTTCCAGGTCTGGGTGCCGTCTGTATCGTCATAGAGGACGGCGTAGTATGTGCCGCCGTCGACCATGGGCTGTGACAGAGTGACCTTGGCCGGATTGATGCCGGAGCCGAGATAGGTCTCGCCGAGGATGGCTCCCGGCTGTCCGGCATTGTCAGCCTGTATGACGACCCAGCCTGGGTTGGCGAGCTGAACCGACGAGAGATAAGCCACATTGCCCGGATACTGGTCCGACATGACGATGCGGTTGATCGCGCCGGCTATTGGCGTCGCGGGATTATTCGTGGCGACGCTGTTATCGACGGTGGCCGGTGCGCCCTTGCCGCCAAAGACCCAGATGCCGATGATGATCAAAATAATGATGACGATGACGGTAGTGACCCACTGCCATGTCTTGATTCCGCTTTGAGGTTGCATATGATTTTTATAAAAATTATTAACGCTTGTAAATCGACGTTGTCAGGCGGTTATTATAGCATATATACATGTGCCATTTCCACAAGGGTGCGCGGCCATTACTTCTCGTGTTCCAGAGCTATATTCAAGACCGCTTCGGCGATGACGGCCGCGCTGTCGAGGCGGGCAAAGGCCTTTGCCCGGTCGCGCATCGTGCCGCTGATGGCCGGAGAGCCGGTGATACGCCTTATCTCCTCGATGAGGACGTGGGAGGTCAGATTGTTCTCCTCTATGATGGAAGCGGCTCCGGTCTCGGCATAGGCGAAGGCGTTGGCGGTCTGGTCATGGCTTATGGAATGCGGCAGAGGGATGATGATGGACGGCACGCCCCAGGCGGCTATCTCGAATATGGTCGATCCTGCACGGGAGACGATGACCGTGGACGCGCCAGCCGACATACGCAAGGCTAATTCATCGAGATAATCAAAAGGATGGTAGCGATATCCGTACGGGTGGTCTTTGAGCATGACCGAGGTCGTGGCTTTGATCTCTTCGAGATTCGCCCGGCCTGTCTGGTGGATGATCTGATAGCTGTTGAGCAATTCCGGCAGGGCTTGGACGATGACGTCGTTGATGGACTGGGCTCCCTGCGATCCTCCGAGAACGAGGACGACCGGCGTACCGGCTTCCAATTTGAGAAATTCAAAAGCCCCGTTGGTGAGCGGCGTGGCGATCTCGCCGCGGATGGGGTTGCCGGTATAGGCGATCTTTTCGGCCGCGCCTTTGACCTTGAAATACTTCACCGCGCTCGGATATGAAAGAGCTATCCTCCGGGCGAACTTCCCTGCCCAGGCATTGACCCGGCCGGGATGGCTGTCAGACTCGTGTATGACCACGGGGATGCCGAGGAGACGGGCGGCCACAAGCGGCGGGAAGCTCGTGTAGCCGCCTTTACTGAATATGACGTCCGGGTATATCGAATACATCTTTATGATAGCCGTGAGACAGCCGAATATGGTCTTGAAGATGTCGGTGAAATTGAGCAGAGAGAAATAGCGCCGCATCTTGCCAGCCGGCACATAGACGAATTCTATCTCCGCGTCGAACAGGGCGCGCGGATTGTACTTCGCCGGGGCCATGAAATAGAGCTTCGGCGGAAGGATCTTGCGCTCCCTGGCCCGAGCCTGCACGGCCTGCGCCACCGCGATGATCGGATAGAAATGCCCGCCCGTGCCGCCGCCGACGAAGAGGATTTTCATATAGGCCTTATTTTACCTTGAATAGTGGTGCGGCGCAAAAACCTTCATTTGAGCCGCAAGGAAGTTGTTCATTAAAATTGTAAGAGGGGGCTGGGTATTCCTACGATATCCCAGGGTGACGAAAAATCTTCGTCAACGGCTCAAAATAAGGTTTGACGATAAAAGTTCGTCACCCCCAGTTAGAGGTACATATGTCTGTTGCCTCATTTGCCACCGTGAGTAACAGAAATAATACGAGAGACATTTTTTTCCTTTCTTGTATGCTTACTTTGAATACTTAGATATGTTAGCGACGATCCCGGCAGCGGCTAATATTATTATGAGGGCCGTTCCCCCATGGGAGACGAAGAGAAGCGGTACGCCGGAGAGTGGCACCAAGCCGAGCATGGCGGCCATGTTGAGGAACGATTCGGTCACGATGAGCATGGCGATACCGATGGCCGTCATGCCGCCGAAAAGATCGGGCGCGCGCGAGCCGATCCGAAAGGCGCCGGCGGCCACGAGGAGATAGAGGACAACGAGCAAGGTCGACCCGACGAAGCCGAACTCCTCCCCCGCCACGGCGAAGATGGAGTCGTCGGTCGGCTGAGGCAGATAGCCGAATTTCTGTATGCTCTGGCCGAAACCGCGGCCGGTCAGGCCGCCGGAGCCGATGGCGATGAGCGACTGGTTGATCTGATAGCCGGCGCCTTGGGCGTCTCCGGAGCCCTGTAGGAAGACTTTGACTCGTTCATACGCGTAAGGGCGTACTGCGATGACGCCGACGATGGCTATGGCCAGAATGCCTGCGGCCAGAGCCACATGCCGGATCGGCATGCCGGCGACGATGAGCATGATGATGCCGCTAAAGGCGATGATGGCGAATGTGTCGGTGTCCGATTGGGCGAGGAGGAGCGCGCCGAGGATGGCCGTTATGATGACATACGGAAGCAGGCCGTATCGAAGCGATCTGATGCGATCTTTGGCGTATTGTATCCACGCCGCGAAATAGATGATGAAGGCGATCTTCAGGAATTCCGAAGGCTGGAACGAGAGCGGCCCGACATTGATCCACCGGGACGCGCCGCCGTGATAGAGCGACAGGCCGGGAATGAAGAGGAGCAGATTCAGGCCGATGGCCCCGAGGAATATGAACAAGGCCATATTCTTTAGGAATGTGTATTTGAGCTTGGAAAAGGCGTAAAAAGCTCCCGCTCCGATGATCAGGCTCGCCGTCTGCTTCAAGGCCACCGTGCCGAAGTTCGCGCCGTTCTGGGTCAGAAGACCGAGCGAGGCGGACAGGAATATGACGAAACCGGCCAGCGTGAGCACGCCGATGGAGACGAGCAGGAAACGGTCTATATGGAGCTTGCGCGCGGCCATTACGCTTCTATTGTAGCATTCGCCGTGTCATCCGCGTGAGAGTCTGATTCGGCGGATCGCTTGAAGGCGGCGATGTCGGAGCGGACCGCGTCATATTCCGGAAGTTCGACGATCTTCGATATGCCTAGATGAGATAAAAGATCGATGGTCGGCTTGTAGAGATAGCTTCTGGCGTCTTTCGGGTTGTCTATTCTTTCCACCAGCCCGCGGATGAGGAGCGCGCGCAAGATGAATTGCGAATTGACGCCGCGTATATAGTCTATATCGGAGCGTGAAATAGGTCCTTGATACAGGACGATGGAAAGAGTCTCGAGACCGGCTTTGCCGAGGTCGTGGGTTAATTCGTCTTTGGTGAGTTTCTCGATCAAAGGAGAAAGCTCTTTGGCCGTGCCAAGCATGACGTCTTCATCTGTTTGTACGAGCGTCACTCCCCTGCCCCGCAGAGCCGTTTCAAGCTCAACCAAGCCAGCTTTGACTCCTTCGACTTTTTCATCCAAAAGAGAAGCGAGCTTTTTGACGCTGACAGGTTCAGCTTTCCAAAAGAGGATAGCTTCGATTTTGGCGGACAAATTCATGAGTTTATTATATGTTAATTCGTAATATTCGCATACATTCGTGGATTCGGATTTCAATACTTCGGCACGCCGACCTCTTTCGTCTCCATCTGTATATCGCCAAAGCTCGCTTCCTGCGTAACATTGACTATTCCCTGCTTGACTAGCTCGAGCATGGCCAGAAAGCTGACGATGAAATTGACTTTGTCGCCTTTGTGCTCGTCTGCGAAATCTTTGAAGCTCATTTTGAGCTGCGTCTGTATGCGCGCGGTCAGATTGCCGATCATGTCCTCGAGGCTGATGACTTTCTCCACGACATGCTTCGGTAGAACTTCCTTTTTCGGCAATCGTTTGATGAGGTCTTGCAAAGACAGCAAGGCTTTTTCCAAGGTGAATTCAGGAGAAGGAACGAATACAGGCTCAATGGCTCTGGCTTGCTGTGGAAATATCACGTCGCCGCCGAATAATTCTTGGACATACTTGCTCGCTTCTTTTATACGCTTGTAGATTTTGAGTCGCGTCTCGAGATCGCGGATGTCGCCTTGTTCCTCGTCGGTCAGATTAAGTTCCGGCAAGAGCGACTTTGACTTGATGAGGAGCAGGGTCGAAGCGACCAGAATGAAGTGGGCTGATTCGCCGATCGGCATATTCCCGGATCCTTTTACATGTTCGATGAAATCGTCGGTGACTTTGGCTAGGGACACGTCGCCTATGAATAGCTTGCGCTTCTCGATGAGGTCAAGAAGAAGGTCGAGGGGGCCTTCGAAGGCTGTGGTTTTGACGGTGAAAGGCACGAGAAAATTCCTAATTAATCTAATTGACCTAATTCCTAAATAACACCTATAGCTTTCTTGACTGCCAAAAGCTTCTTGGAGGCCTTATCATTGGCCCTTCGCGCTCCTTCAGCTAGGATATCCATGACTGCTTGCTCATCCAAAGCGAGCTTGGCCCGGCGTTCGCGCATGGGCTTGATGAAGGCGTCAATGTCCTCGATCAAGGCTTCTTTGAGCGCCTTATATTTGCCCTTATTGGCTTCGTAGAGATCTTTGAGATCCGATTCCGGCCGGAAGAGCTTGTGGATGTTGTAGACATTCACAGGAATGCCTGTCTGGCCGGCAGACAGACTGCCGGCTTCTGGGCCGTTCGAATCGGTGACTATGCCCATGACGGCTTTTTGAATTTCTTCGCGTGAAGCAAAAAGCGGGATTGTGTTGTTGTAGCTTTTCGACATTTTCTGGCCATCCGTGCCGGGCACGACAGCCACCTCTTTCAAAATGATCGGCTCGGGCAGTTTGAAAACCCCTGCCTGATCGGCAGGTAGGTCACTCTTGAATATGTGATTGAATTTTAGGGCGATGTCGCGGGCGTATTCGACATGCTGTTTTTGGTCAGCGCCGACAGGCACGACGTCGGTGTCATAGAGCAGAATGTCCGCGGCCATGAGCACTGGATAATTGAAGGTGCCTACGCTGATCTCCTTGTTTTTGGCTTCAGCGTCTTTAAAGGCATGGGCGCGCATGAGGTACGGCATGGTGACGATGGTGTCAAAAATCCACGCAAGCTCGGTATGAGCCGAGACGTCGCTCTGCTTGAAAATGATCGATTTCTTCGGGTCGAGACCGATGGCGAGATAGTCGAGAGCCAGTTCCAGAGTCAGCTTGCGCATCTCGTCCCTGTCCTGGATGAGGTTGAGGCCGTGATAATCGGCGATCATGAAGAAATAGTCGAATTGGCCTAGAGTCTGCGCGTCCACGAATTGTTTCATAGCCCCGAAATAGTTGCCGATATGGGCCGTGCCCGTCGGTTTGACGCCGGAAAGTAGGATTTTCTTGGACATGGGTAAATGATAACAGAAAATGGGAAAATCTTATATCCCCTCCCCCTTCAATTCATCAACCAGCCTCTGGGCATTCTTGCTCAACTTTTTCGGCATTTGGACATGTGTGACGACAAGCAGATCTCCTCGCTTTTGATGCGACGAGCCAGTGAAAGCGCCACGGGTTTCGTAAGGCACGCCTTTGCCTTTGATGCGAAGGATTTCGCCATGCGAAGTGCCAACAGGAATCTTAAGTTCGATCGTACCATCTACTTCAGGATTCAATGCCTTGATATCCACAGTTCCACCGGTCAGGGCCGTAGTGAGCTTGACGGGCAGGTCCATGACGAGATTGAAACCTTCTTTACGGAAGCTCGGGTGCTCTTCGACCCAGACGCGGACGATAAGATCGCCCGGATTCCCACCTTCTGACGCAGATGGCTCGCCTTTTCCTGCCACGCGCAAGCCTTGGCCGCTCTCGATGCCCGGCGGGATCTTGACCACCAGCTTTTCCTTGCGGCCGCCGATAGAAAGTTCTTTCTCAACGCCGAAAATCGAATCCTTAAAGGAAATCTGGATATCGACAGTCACATTCATGCCCTTTCTTACGCGCCGTCTGCCGCCTCCGCCACCAAAGAAATCGCCGAACAGGTCGCCGAGGTCGAATTCGAATGATTGGCCGTCGCCGCCGAAGCCCTGGCCTTGGGTGAATTGTGAAAAGTCGAAGCCGCCAAACCCTTGACCGCCATTGAATCCTCCGAAGCCTCCCTGGAATCCCCCTGTGCCCGCATTGAAACCTGCGCCACCTGGCCCTGCCGAACCGAACCTGTCATATTGCGCGCGCTTGGTGTCGTCAGAAAGCACCGCGTAGGCCTCGCTGGCTTCTTTGAACTTCTTTGAAGCCTCGTCATTGCCCTTGTTCTTGTCAGGGTGATACCGGTGGGCGAGCTTGTAGAAGGCCTTTTTCAGGTCTTCTTTCGAGGCGGTTTTCTCGACGCCGAGGGTTTTGTAATAGTCTTTCATTGTCTTAATCTCAAGGCTTTGTCTATAGTCGCCAAATAGATTATGTAATCACTTTTCTTTTAAAATCTTATACACCGAACAGCTTCTTCAACTTTACATCCACTTCGGTAAGCAATGGCGACTCCAACATGCCGAGCTCGCCCATTACGATCTTTTTCTGCAGGGTGGCAATCTTGTCGACTTTTATAAGTGAATCCCCCTTCAAGCCGTTTTCCGGCGAATGGACTGCTTTAATTTCAAATCTACCCGTTTTTTCAGCGACTCGCGATGATATGAAGCTTACAATGCAATCTTCGCCGCCTTTGTTATCATATAGGACCAAGGCTGGCCTGACTTTCTGTCCCGACAAGTCAGTGAATGGAAAAGGTATAAGCACTATGGTTCCTTTATGCATATCGTTTCTTGAGGTCTTTTAGCGAATAAATATCTGGTTCTTTGGATAAGAAATCGAAGCTGGCGGAATTGGCGTTCACGTTGGTCATCTCATCTAACCCGTCGTTTTCGGCGTTTGGAAATCTCATTAAGATGGCATCTATGGAATTGCGCCTGCCGATGCCGAAGACTTCCCCGCCGTATTTGACGCGATTGACGAGACGGCTCATATTCTTGCGTGCGTTGGTTGTGGTGATGATTTTCATAGTGTACATAGTGTACATAATAGCTATTTTAATTGCAACTTGACACTATTTCCCATCCATGCCATCCTTTATTTCAGACGGTAACTCGCAGATCGCTTTGTTAATGCGGCGCATCGTGCGCGGCATGGGCGAGGTGCGAGAAGTTGGAAACAATTGACAATTGGCTCTTGAAAGGAAGCCACGATTATGATTGGTGGACTTACAGAAACACAAATGGCAGAGCTAAACGACCTTAACAGCCAAGTCTCAAAAGAAATCCATGATTTTGAGGAACTGGCTGACAAGATCGCAACGCTCCAATCGAAGATTGCTAATCTTACTCATCCGCTGTCCATTGAAGGACGTGTAGCCAGAGTCGGAGCAGTTCGAATGGCCCTCAACGCTCGAGATGAATCACGAGCCACGCGCCTCGTTGAGAAATTCTGTCTTGAGGAAGACTCGGACGAGGTCGTCTGGAAAGAACTAAATGGCTTATTGGGCAGATGAGAATCTCACAAAGTTCCCTCGTTGACTCCCCCGATCACGCCGTTTTGGCGAAAAATCGGGAGAGCTGACGAGGGTCTTTTTTTGTCCCTATGCGAAAATGACATTTTTGGTGACAGATTCGTGGCTCTATTCAAGTCTGGTTCCGTACCTATACTGAGCGACAAAAGTGTCAGGTAAAGTGTCATTATTGCATAGTGGTCGGAAATCAATGTGCTGGCCGTGCTAGCCATGCGCGTCGCTCGCGCCGCAACTTACCTATTTCTTTTCCTTAAACTCCGCATCCTTCACATTATCCGCGCCATCATCTTTTGGAGGAGTCTGGCCGGCTTGAGCCCCACCTTGCGGCGCTTCCTGCTTCATATACTGCCCAATCTTCTGAATCTCATCAGACAAAGCAGTCGTAGCCGCCTTTATAGCCGCCAAATCTGGTGTAGCGGAATCCTTGACGCGCTTGAGGTCGGCTATCTTGTCTTCGATAGACTTTCGCAGGTCAGACGGTACTTTATCCCCTGCTTCTTTCAAAGCCTTTTCGGCGGTGTAGGCAAGCTGCTCGGCTATATTCTTTGCCTCTATAGCTTCCTTCTTTGCCGCATCGGCAGAAGCATTAAGTTCCGCGTCTTTCTTCATCTTCTCAACCTCTTCCTTGGACAAGCCTGACGAAGCGGTTATCTTTATCGAATTAGACTTGCCCGTCGACTTATCTTTAGCTGACACATTAAGAATACCGTTAGCATCAATGTCGAATGTGACCTCTATCTGCGGCATGCCACGAGGGGCTGGAGAAATGCCACCGAGATTGAACTGACCGAGAGACTTGTTGTCAGAAGCGAGAGGTCGTTCGCCTTGGGTGATGTGAATGGTCACTTCGGTCTGATTGTCAGCGGCCGTAGAAAACACCTGCGAGCGCTGTGTTGGAACGGTCGTATTCTTTTCTATAAGCTTCGTGGCAACACCTCCCATGGTCTCTATTCCAAGAGACAGCGGAATGACATCGAGCAAGAGCACATCGTGTACATCTCCGCCGAGAATGCCTCCTTGGATAGCCGCACCGACTGCCACCACTTCATCAGGGATTGACGCTCATATTCGGCTCCTTGCCGAAGTATGCTTTGACCGCGGCCTGAATAGCCGGCATGCGGGTCTGACCACCGACCAGGATGACTTCGTTGCAAGCTGACCGGTCTTGAATGGCGAAGCATCCATGGCGCGTTTCGTTATCATCATGGCGCGATCTATGAATCTCGGTGCAGAATTTTCGAGCTGTGCACTGGTGAAAGTGACGAGGAGGTGCTTCGGTCCGTCAGCACCGCTTGTTATAAACGGGATGTTGATCTCCGTCTGCATGGCCGTAGACAATTCAATCTTTGCCTTTTCGGCGGCTTCGTCGAGGCGCTGTAAAGCAAGAGCATCTTTTTTGAGATCTACACCATTCTCTTTCTGGAATGTGTCAGCCAGCCAATTGACTATCTTTGCGTCAATGTCGCGTCCGCCGAGGTGGCTGTCGCCGTCGGTAGACTTCACTTCTATAGTGTCAGCACCGACTTCAAGAACGCTGATGTCGAATGTTCCGCCACCGAAGTCGAAGACCGCTATCTTCTCGTCCTTTTTCTTATTGAAGCCGTAGGCCAATGCCGCCGCCGTTGGCTCATTGATGATGCGTTTGACGTCGAGACCTGCGATCTGACCGGCGTCTTTGGTAGCCTGGCGTTGGGAGTCGTTAAAGTAAGCCGGAACGGTTATGACCGCCTCTGTTATCTTTTCGCCCAGACGTGTTTCGGCATCTGTTTTTAATTTTTGAAGTATCATGGCCGAGATTTCTTCCGGTCGCATCCATTTGCCTGCCATGTTCACCTCGATGCCGCCCGAGGCCGATTTGCGTGTCTCGAATGGCACGTTCTTTATATCTTTCTGCACTCCCGGATCATCATAGGTGTGGCCCATGAAGCGCTTGATCTGGAAGATGGTGTTTTTCGGGTTCGTCACCGCCTGCCTCTTTGCAAGCAAGCCGACGAGCCTCTCGCCCGTCTTCGATTGGGCGACGATGGAAGGAGTGGTTCTCGCTCCCTCCGCGTTCTCGAGGACCTTCGGTGTGCCCGCTTCCATGACGGCAACTGCCGAGAAAGTCGTTCCGAGGTCTATTCCGATGATTTTGGACATATTTTTAAGTTAATTTAATGTTGATTTATAAGGGTATTTTGAGTATCTGATTTTGCTTGACAATATACTTGAGTGGTGCTATAATACTGGCAGTTAGGGTTCTTTGAGAATGGTTTAAGCTAGCTTTGAGGAAGTAGAAATCTTGCTTTTTCGGAGCTAGTTTAAACCACAACAATCTACGAAAGGAAATAAATTATGAACACTGGTAAACAACACAGGACAATCCGTAACGGAATGTGGCGGGATCCAGAAGGTTCAGTCATCGAAATTACGACTGAGCCCCAAGAACCAATGCCGACCATGCAAGAAATTGATGAGCTTATCTCAAACAATTTCCCGGATATTCCACGAGACAAAATCAGAATTAGTTGGGATGTCCGTTGCAGTGGTGCTGGTGCCGGTTTCGTTAATCGCGAAAACCCCCAAATCTCTCTCGTCCTTGTTGTCCCTAAGGAATTGGACAAACAAGTCAAATAATCTGCAGTTATGAATTGCCGCTACAGGACTTAATTCTGGGCGGCTCTTCTTTTACCTCATTTTCATTTCACACCTAATTTTAATGAACTACCTCACCTCCACTATCTTCGCCGGGCTTTGGTGGCCTTTGACCAATTTGACGGATTTTCCGGGAAACAATTCTCTCATGATCCGGAGGACTCGCCTGTTAGCCATATTACGCTCGGCTTTTTCACGCACTGACACGAAATAACTATCGTCACTTTTCCTGACGACTTTTTCCGCGCGCGCATCTGTAGTGACTCGCACTTTGATGAGCACGGGAATTATTTAGAGGAAGGAGCCCTAGTAGGTTGGCTCATAAAGAAATCGAGCGTTGTATAAGGAGAAACCAGAGAATTGAAAATTGAAAATTGAAAATTGAAAATTGGCTCATAATCATTACCCTTAGAAGGCAGGTAAAGAATCGTGGCTTTATTTTTCAATCTTGAGTCTTCAATCTTCAATCTGTCCTCGATCGGCTCCATGGAAATGATGCGGCCACGCAAAGCGCCGTTCACCTCAACAACAGCGAATTGGACGCGCACGAGCCTGCCATCCGGCGCGCGGAGGACTTTTTCATATATGCCTTTGTAGGATGAAGGGATGAGCATGTTGATTCGGCTATTATAACCTCGACTGGTGGACAAGGGACATTATTCTTATTTCTTAAACTCCCCCACTCTCACTTTAGCCGGCCTCATTGGTCGACCATTCAGGTTATAGCCTTTCTGCAAGACGCCGATGATCATGTGATTCTTATCTTCAGAATCAACAGGCACATATTCGGCCGCTTCGTCTCGTATCGGATCGAATTTTTGATCGATAGGATTGACCTCTTCGAGGCCGGAATCATTCAAAGCTTTCTTGAGCTGGCTAGCGATGGATTCCACCCCTACGCGCCAATTTTTCTCGGCTTTTTCCCAAGCTTCCTTATTTCCCATAGCCAACTCGAAACTATCGAGTACGGGAATGAGACCGTCTATCAGTCGTTCATTGGCGAATTTGACGAACTCGGCCCGGTCGGCTTCGTCGCGCTTGCGGGCATTGATGAGGTCGGCTTTGGCCCTCTGCCAGCCGGTCAGATATTCCTGTTTCTCTTCCAAAGCTTTCTTGAGCTTATCGCGGAGATTCTTTATCGTTTCGGCGGCATTCTCCTCGGCGACGACGGAATCGTCTAGGTATTCATTGTCATCGTGTTTTTTGGTCATATATCTTTAAATGAGGTGCTAATAGCATAGCGGAAAATGAAGGATCACGCAATAAAAAACCACCGGAGAACCGGTGGACGTGCATGATTGACGGGTTTAATGGATGATGACAGGGATTTTCGTCTTGCTTCGACCGCGAGCCACCGCTCCCATCAAAGCCGAATATCGTTCGTGCCGATGAAGCGATTTGCCGATTTCCACGAAGAGATTATCCATGTCTCCATTGAAACCAGCCTTGCGGAGAGAGATCATGTAATGCTTGCAGTAATGTTTGATCTCCCTGCCGATCTTCATGGCACGCTCGCACCCATGCGGATCACGGACTATCACAATGAGCTCTCGGATATCGCGTATCTTGTGGCGGCGTATTCGCCAACAAAAGATGCGGACGATTACCATCCGGTATATAGCGTAAAACAGGTCGCGCATATGAAGTTTTCCTGGGTTCAAAGTTTAGGCTGATTCTGGCACGAAAAAAGAGGCCTTGCAACCTCCTCTTTCTCCAAATTTCCAGTTCCTAACTTCTAACTCCTTACCTTTTCGCCCACTGCGGGGACTTGCGCGCCTTCTTCAAGCCGAACTTGCGGCGCTCCTTGGCTCTAGGATCACGCTTGAGAAAACCGAGCTTTTTCACCGTGCCGCGAAGGGTGATGTCATATTCTAGGAGTGCCCGGGCTATGCCGTGGCGGACGGCTTCGGCTTGGGCGGCTATGCCTCCGCCCTTGAGCTTGACCGACACGAAGAATTTCTCCGCAGGCTTGCCTTTGCCGATGGCTTCAGCGACGACATTTTGTAATTCTTTTACGGGGAAATATGCCTCCAAGCTTTTCTCATTTATGTTATAGCTGGTCTTCGAGTCCGCAAAAAGTCGTACGCGGGCGATGGCGGTCTTCCTGCGGCCGACGGCTTCGAAGTATTTTCCTGTTGGTTTGGTAGGCATTTGTGTATTCGTGGTATTCGTATACTATTCGTTGATTCGGATTACTTCTTGATTGTGAGATTCTTCATCCGCAAGTCGCGAAGCTTGTTCTTCGGCAACATATTGTAAACGGCCAAGGTGAAGACCTGTTTCATGCCCCGGCGGGCGATGAGCTCGCCCAAAGTCTCGCTCTTCAGGCCGCCGCGGTGACCGGTGTAGCGGACATAATCGTCTCCGGCGCCGCCCTGTTTCTTTTTAGCGGTCACGTAGGCCCGGCTAGCGTTGACGATCTCCACTTCCGCTTCGGCCACGGTGTTTTTGGCGAAAGAGACGGTCTTTTTGCCCATGAGGCAGGAAGCCGCTTCGCTGGCGATACGCCCGATCTTCTTGTCTGCCGCGTCAATGGTGTACTTCATGTTGGTATATAATGCGAATGATACGAATTACACAAATTCAATGAGCGCCATGGGGGCGCCGTCGAGATCCCTGTTCGGCATTTTGACGATCCGGGTATAGCCGCCGGCGCGATTCTTGTACTTGGGCGCCACTGTATCAAAAAGCTTCTTGACCTCGCTAGCTCCTTGGATGCGAGAGGCGGCCAAGCGGCGCGAGGCCACGGAGCCGTTCTTAGCTCGGGTCACCAGCTTCTCCACGAACGGCCGGAGCTCTTTGGCCTTGGCCAAAGTGGTCCGTATGCGGGAGTCGCGTATGAGATTGCGCGCCAAAGAACGCATCAGAGCGTGCCTCTGGGTCTTTTCTCGGCCGAATTTCCTGATGTTTGAATGGTGGCGCATGTTACTGTTTCATCGTGATGCCGTGCTGTGCCAGCAATTTCTTGATCTCCTGGATGCCCTTGGCGCCGAGACCGTCTATATCCATGATATCCGACTCTTTCTTGCGGGCAAGGCCGCCCAAGGTGCGGACATTGGCCGCGGCCAGAGCTTTGGTCGTCCGTCCGGAAAGGCCGATGGCGTCGATGCGGGTCTTCATGAGCTCGCCGTCCATTTCCGCCCTGCTCTTCTTGACGGCGCCTTCGGAAGCTTCTGCGGCTTCATCCGCCGGAGTCTCCACAATCTCCTCCTCTTTGAAGCCGACGATGGCCTTGAGCTGGTGGATCATGAGGGTGATGGACTTCTCCAGGGCTTCGCGAGGCGTGATAGTGCCGTCGGTCTCGATGGAGAGGCGCAGGCGGTTGAAGTCGGTGCGATCGCCAACGCGCATGTTCTCGACCTCGTAGTTGGCTTTGCGGATAGGAGTGAAAGCGGCATCGAGAGTGATGGCGCCGATCTCTACGCGCTCTCTCTGCAGTGTCTCTTTTGAGACATAGCCGAGGCCCTTCTCCACGGTCATCTCTATGTCGATGGCGGAAGACTTCTCGGTGAGCGAGGCTATATGGAGATCAGGATTGAGGATCTCGGCTTGGCCGGGAACGTCTATATCCTTGCCGGAAACATCCTTAACGCCTTTGGCCTTTAGAGCGAGAACGACCGGCTCGTCGCCGGAAAGGCGTATACGGAGCTTCTTCAGATTGAGCAGAATGGCGATGACGTCTTCCTTGACGCCGTCGATAGCCGAAAATTCGTGTTCGATGCCCGCGATCTTGACTCGGGTCACGGCCGCGCCAGGCAATGAAGACAGGATGATGCGGCGGAGGGAGTTGCCGAGGGTGTGGCCGTAGCCTGGATAGAGGCCGTCGATCTCATAAGTGCCCGAAACGCCCTCTTCGCGGATGACCTTGGGTTTTGATGGCACGATGACGTCGTATGACATGGTTTTTATATGAAAATAAACAGACGATTAATTATACACTAAAAAAAGCGGATGTCTAGCGAGTGTAGAACTCGAGCACTGACCCGACGTCGAACAGAAGCTCGGCGACTTCGGTCGCCGGTTCGCCTTCGATGCGGATCTCCTTGGTCTCCGGATCGACCTTGAGCCACCCCGGGACCTTTACGTTCTTCAACTCCTCATCAAGCTTGGCGAAAATGACCTTCTTCTTGCTGCCTTCGCGGATGGCGAGAACGTCGCCTACCGAGACTTCGTACGAAGGAACGGTGACCCTCTTGCCGTTCACCGTGATATGTCCGTGAGAGACCATTTGGCGTGCCGCCGAATGGCTCGGGGCGAAACCGGCCCGCAGGACGACATTGTCCAGGCGGCCTTCGAGGATGCGCAAGAGGTTCTTGGCATTGTCCCCGGTCGTCTGGAGGGCCTGCTTGACGTATTTGCTGAACTGGCCGCTCGCCACGCCGTAGCTGTATCTGGCCTTCTGCTTCTCCAGCATTTGGCGGCCGTATTCGCTCTTGCCGCCGCGGCGCTTGCCTTTGGTCTTGACCTTGGCCTGCGAGCGCATGGCGTACTTCTGCGTCTGTGTCTTTCTGAAGACGGGGGCGCCGAGATAGCGAGCTTTTTTGTAACGGGGGCCGATGTGCATGGTAAGTATTGAAGATTAAAGATTGATTATTGAAATATTCTAATTAAACTCTACGGGGCTTCTTTGGTTGCGGGCCGTTGAAAGGTATCGGCGTACGATCCTTGATGGAAGTGATGAGTATTCCCTTGGAAACGAAACCGCGAATGGCGGACTCGCGGCCCGAACCGACACCCTTGACCACCACCGATACTTCTTTGAGGCCGAGGTTCGACGCGCGAAGGGCCAACGTCTCGCCGACCTTGGCGGCCGCGAACGGCGTGCCTTTTTTGGCGCCGCGGAAACCGGCGCCGCCGCTCGAACCCCACATGAGGGCATTGCCATTCTTGTCGGTCAGCATGACCTTGGTGTTGTTGTAGGTCGACTGGACATGCAGGATGCCGGATTCGACGCGCTTTTTGGCGCTCGGCCCGGCCGCCTTCGGCTGCCCTTCGGCTTTTTCGGCCCCTTCAGTTGTGACAATCCGCTTTTTTCCCATGATTTTATGTTTTTTTGTTTATGCGTTTTTGTTTCTCCTTTCTACCTGCTACTTTCTACTTTTTCTACGTCTTCTCCTCCTTCCTGCGGCCGGATCCCATGGTCTTCCTGACGTTGCCGCGGACGGTGCGCGAATTGGTCTTGGTCCGCTGTCCGCGCGCGGGCAGATGGCGAGCGTGGCGACTGCCGCGGTACGACTTGATGTCTTTCAAGCGCTTGATGTTGCCGGCTACTTCGCGTTTGAGGTCTCCTTCTATCTTGAATGACTCGATCTGCTTGCGGATGGAGTTCTCCTGGTCCACCGAGAGCTCCTTCGGTTTCATGCCGGCGCCGACCTTGGTGGCCTCCAGTATCTTCAATGCCCGCGGCCGGCCTATGCCGTAGATCGCCGTCAGGGCGAATTCCATTCGTTTATTTTCCGGAAGTGTTATGCCGAGGATGCGCATGATTGTGTTTGTTTTGTGTTTCTCCTTTCTACCTGCTACCTTCTACTTGCTTCTTATCCCTGTCTCTGTTTATGTCTCGGATTGGCCTTGCACGTCACATACACATATCGTCCCCTTCGGACGATATTGCATTTGGCACAGATCTTTTTGACTGAAGCTTTGACTCGCATATTCTTTCATATTCTACAGTCTCCTGGTGATGCGGCATTTGCCTCCGTACTGGTCTTGTTCCAGTTCCACCTTGTCGCCGACCAAGACGCGGATGCGGTTCATGCGCATCTTCCCAGCCAGATACGCAAGCACGATCTCCTTGCTTTCTTCCAGTTCCACCCGGAAGAGCGTGTCCGGCAATGCCTCGACGACGACGCCTTTAAGGATTTTTTTCGCTTGCGGCGCGGTATTCATGCGTATAAACGCGAAAAACCATAGTAGCAGATATGACTGATGGAAGTCAAGGCTTTTGGACGTTTACGGTTATACGGGAAGGGTCCGACGGCACCGTGCTAACCCACGGCGGAGCTATCTCCCCGAAACTGTCGTTGATATCTATAGCCGAAGCGTATTTCTTGATGATAGCGTCTGTTTCCGCCAAAGAGACCCCTGCAAAGGCCTTTTTCAGCGTGTCGACAGGTATGGAGCCTACCAGTTTGAAGGAACCGGAGATCTTGGCCACCAGAGAGCTTCCTTTAGCTGGGGAGAAATCGACGGGGTTCAGGATGGAAAAAGACAGCGAACCGAGACCGGGCGCGTCATAGGCTGAAGATCCGAATGTCGAGGTGGAAGACGCTCCAGCGAGCATGGCGGCCAGGTCTGATGTCTTAAGGATGATGCCGTAGACAGTACCCGTGACCGTCACCAATGCGGAGTTCGTACCGGTTGACACGATTGACGGAGCGGCGAACGATTGCGCGTAAGCCTGCGGGTACGTGATATATCCGTTCGGCACGGATCGGCCAGCCTTGGAGCTCAAACTCGCGGCCAGACTGGCTTGGAGATCGGCGGTCGTCGAAGCGAGCAATCCCGCCGCCACTGTCGTCCTCAATCCGGAGAATCCGTCGGTGACGTCCGATGACAGCCGGGCGTAGAAGGACGAATATTTCGGCGTCCCTTTATAGGCGACTATCTTGAAGTCGCTCAAGGGATCGGATCGGGAGATATTATAATCCGCGCCAGGCTGGTCGGCGACGATGGTGGCGGAGACGGTGCCCGGTATGATCCCGCCGCCGGAGGACGTATATCCCGGGATCACTATCGAGCTAGTCAGGCGGTATATGAGACCGGAATCGTCCGCCAGGCGGGTGCCGGCGACCAAGCGCTGGGACTGCGGGCTGTAGGCGTTATAGACGGTCACCGTTCCCTGGGCTTTTGTGGCGACGGGAGAACCGAGAGCGGCCGGAACGCTCGTCGAAGCGCTTCCGGTCTCTGTCACCGTCGAATAAGCGTATGGCATGGATGCCGTCGCCACGGCAGGGATGACATACGTGCCGTTCACTTGTACGAGGACGGATTTTGGGACGATGGTGAACGTGGCCCGGGCAAAATGACCGGACAGAGCGAAAGCCACGCCGGCGAGAATGATGACGATGCCTATCACGCCGGCGATCCAGGGAAAACGTTTTTGGTTGCGCCGTACCGGCGGCGGGGTGATCGGCATGCGACGAATTGCAATTGGCCGGTCATCTCTATGAATCTTGACCGGCTCGGACTTTTCCGGAGCTTTTTTCTCGTTCTTTTCGGCTTTATCGACCTTTTCTACGGGGATGTCCCGTATGGTCCGGCGATTACCGGGAACTATGTCTTGTACGCGGCGTGGCATTGGATGTGTTCCTTTGATTATAACATATTCGCCGGCCTTTAGAGCGTCTCCAGACTGGTAATGGCGATGGCGTTCAGGATCGTCAGGCGGAGCCGTTCCGCGTGCGGATCGAAGGAGACTTTCGGCTCGAATTCGTCGGCTGACATAGTAATCACGCGCATGCCGCCAGACGTCTCTCTCATTGCCTTCACGAAGAAGCCTTCGTGCGTGCGGGCTAGCATGATCGACGTGTCCGGCAAATGTCCGGCCGGCACTAGGGCGAGCAATTTGGCGCATTCATTCTTCCATCCGCTGGCGACGTCGGCGAGGACTTTTTCCGCGCGACGGTCGTTGGATAAGTCGAGCTTTCCGTCTTCATGGAGAGTGATCAGCGAATCAGCAGTCGGCTCAGAGATCTTCAAGGCGTGGGCGACTTTGCGTATGATGGTGTTGATGCCTATCGGGTGCGAACCGAAGAAGATACAAGAACGCCCGTCTGTGACGACCAGATCGGTCAATTCGCCGTGGATATGGACGAGGACATACGGGCCCGAGACCGACATGCCTGGCCGGCGTGCAGGCAAAGCTAGGCCTATGCCAGTGTACTGAAGCAAAAGCGACGAATGAAAGCGGATCTCTTCTCGCGGAGCGGCGCGCTTGGCCGCTTCCTTGAAACGCTCGATCATCCGGACTCCCGCGATGCTTATGGCGAAGGACACTTCCAAGTTTTTGGCCGAGACGCCTTCCCATACGGATACGGAATAGCCGTTCAGCCGGACGTCGAATATCTTCTCTTCCATGCTGATCAGACCTTTCTCGCCCTCGCCGGATAGCTCACGGCGTTCGGTCTTTATGATGTCGCCGAGCCGTGCCTTGGTTATAACGGTCTCTTTCGGGAATGTCTGCGAGACGGTGCGGGCGCGCGATACGATCCACGGCGACGAAAGGACGCAGTGCACGGCATCTATCCGGTCAGGCAGAGGTTCCTTGCCGTGAGTGTCACGGATATAGGCATGGGCCGCCGTAGCAGTCTCTTCGACGGCACGAACTCCCATCTTTATGATGTAGGCACTGCCGCCTTGCGCCCGATATGGTATGTCTGTGCTCATCGTCCAAATGATACGCGGCGGTGATCCCGGTCGTACCAGCATGAGAGCGCCGCGGACGACCGAACTTTGGATATCCAGAATGAGGTCGAGGCGGTCTTTTGTTTTCTTGGAGGAGAAGAACATCGTGGAAATTATACCACAAGAGAATTAATCTAATTTCTAATTGATCTAATTAACCTAATATCGCCTTTATCCTTCTCACGCCTTGCGAGCTTGCTTCTTCCTTTTGGATCTTGAACTTCCACTTCCCTTCCGGCCCGGCTAATTCATACGTGTTTTTCACATGTGGCCCGCCGCAGAATTCTTTCGAGTAAGCGCCTTTAAGGTCGCCAGCCGTCGGCGGATTTGAAGTTGGGCCGATGAAATATATCGATATCTCATCCCCGTACTTTTCTCCGAAGAAATGCCTTGCGCCGGTCTTTTCCGCCTCGGCCAGAGGCAAAATGATTTGATTCACCGGCAATTTGGCGGCGATCTTTTCATTCACGATGTCTTCCACTTTTTTCTTTTGCTCATCAGTCAGTTTGACGCCGGTAAAGTCATATCGAAGCCGCTCGGCGGTGATGTTGGAACCTTTTTGGTTGCCAGCCTCTTCGCCCAACACGTCGTGAAGAGCCTGCTGAAGCAAGTGGGTTGCGGTGTGATATCTGACGATCATTGGATCATTCTCGTCAGCAAGTCCGCCTTTGAATTTTTGCGAGGCGCCGGTGCGGGACAATTCCTGGTGTTTCTTGAATTCTTCATTGAAACCTTCCTTGTCAACTTCAATCTGTTTTGCTTCAGCAAATTCGACTATTAATTCAAGGGGGAGCCCGTAACTTGAGAAAAGGTTGAATGCATCATGTCCAGAAATCATGCCGTTCTTTGTCACACGAATGAATTCTCTGGTTCCATTGGCAAGAGCTTCGGCGAACTTGACTGACTCTTCTTTTAGAATATTTTTGATCAAGTGCGACTTTGTCGCAACTTCTGGATATGTATCTTTGTAGACACTGACGAGCGCATCGATGAACTCTGAAATCCTAGCTTCATCAAGCTTTTTATCTGTCGCATTCATGACAGCACGGCGAATAAGACGACGTAGGACATAACCACGATCAGTATTAGACGGCATTACGCCATCAGCAATCAAAAATATCGCCGAGCGCAGGTGGTCGGCCATGACTTTTTGGCTCATCTCTGGAAGTGACAACTTTTTTGACACTTTCATAATGTCAGAAAACAGATCCGTATCATAAATATTATCCACACCCTGCATCGTCATCGCCAAGCGCTCGAGACCCGCGCCAGTATCAACTGATGGCTTTGGTAAGTTGGCAATAATCTTGCCGTCTTTTTTCTCATACTGCATGAAGACGTCGTTCCAGACCTCGACGACTTGGCGCGCCTCATCAGCCTGAATAAATTGCTCGCGCGTCATGCCCTTGCCACCAAAGAACGACTGCCCTGTTTTTGGATCGCCGACGTCGTAATACATCTCCGTATCCGGCCCGCAAGGACCGTTATCGCCGGCTTCCCACCAATTGGTCGAGGCGGGCATGAAAAAGATGCGCTCGCCCTCGACTTTATTCTTCTTGAAAATGTCGCGCCAGATGCCAGCCGCTTCATCGTCACGCGGAGCATTGGCGTCGCCCTCGAATACGGTTATGTAAAGTCGTTTCGGATCAAGACCAAGCCCGCGATCGCCTTCAGGAGCATCGACAGGATTGGTCAAAAATTCATAGCTCCACTCGATGGCTTCTTTTTTAAAGTAATCGCCCAGAGACCAGTTGCCTAGCATCTCGAAAAAAGTAGCGTGGACTTTGTCGCCGATATCGTCTATGTCGACTGTGCGCAGGCATTTTTGTACGTCAACCAGCCGCGTTGTCTCCTTACCGTCTATAACATACGGTTTGCCGAGCAGATACGGAATCAAGGGCTGCATGCCGGCCGTATTGAAGAGGGTCGCGTTCGTCACGCCTTTTTCGTCCGGCGTCACGAGCGAAGCCGACGGGATGACGGTGTGACCGCGTTTCTTGAAAAATTCTAGGAATCGCGAGCGGATTTCTGATGACTGCATGGAGACCATGCTATCATTTTTTCGTCAGTTTTTCGAGCCTAGCGAGCCTAGCGATGTCATCCTCGATCTCCTTTAATCCTTCTTTCCAAAAGCTCGGCCTTGAGACGTCGATGCCGATCTCTTTCAATATGTTCTCCGGAGAATCCTTGCCGCCGGCGGACAAGAACTGCTCTATCTTTTTCCAAAAGGATCTGTTTTTGCGATAGCGGCGAAGAAGGGCCTTTGACACAAGCATGCCGTATGCATAGGAGTAGACATAGAAAAATCGGCGAATATGAATCCAAGCAACGAAGAAATATCCATCATCAGGTATGAGCTCGAAGGCATCACCGAGATAGGCTTGCATATTCTTGTTGTGCAATGCGGCTATACGCTCTTTCGGGACAAAGCCTGTCTTACGGATCTCCGCATGAAGGTCAGATTCGAAATTAAAGCAGGCGATCGAACGGAAGATCGTGCTAATCTCGCTGTTGATCTTGTTAGCAAGCGCGATGATCTGTCGTGCGGGAGACAATCCCTCCATCTCTGCTTCCTGCGCCATGCCCTCAAAGAGGGTGCTGGCGGTTTCTGCTAAAGACGTCGAGTAGTCACAATACATAGGACCTTGGCTCCTAGAAAGCTCGCTGTGGAATGCGTGCCCCATTTCATGCGCCAGTGTATGCATCGAATCAGCATTGTCGACATGGTTTAGGAGAATAAATGTCGGGGCATCATAACTGCTCGAACAATAGCCGCCGCCAGCCTTGCCGGCCCGTGGGAACACGTCGATCTGTCCATTCTTGATAAACGAACCGAGGAAATCAGCATATTTCACATCAATCTTACCAAAAGTATTTTTGACCAGCGATACGGTCTTATCAAAAGGATAGGTAGCCGCACTGTCGTCGATGCTTAGACGATTATCATAATAACGAAGTTTTTTCTGGCCCAGCAACAGCGCCTTGATCCTGTTGAAACGATGTGCGATCGGGAAAGCTTGGGTCACCGTTTTTACCAAGTTATCGACGACTTTCGGGTCATTCCGATATCCGAGAACGGTCTCAGCGTAGGGAATGGCGAATCCGCGCAATGAATCGTCGATCTTCTTGTTAGTATAGACGGCGTTTATCTCAGCCTCAGAGAATGGTGCCACATCTTTCAGACTGGCATTAATTGCCGATGTAAGCTTCGCGCGATCAGACGCGAGCCGTGTGGAACGGATTACATTGATCGCTTGAGAGATCGGTATCGTCTTCCCTTTCCACTGGAGCGTTTTTGCATTCAACAGACGATCATGCGCCTGGTTCCAAAGCTCCCGACCCGGCAGGCTCTTGAGAGAAAGTATCTTCTCCTCGGGGATGCTCAAGCGGTGCTTTGCATCTTCGAACATACAGGATAAATAAAATCTGAAATGCTCCAGTCTGGAGTCTTTCAAAAATGCCTTCTGCCGAGCAGAATCGATCTGGCCGATAGACACACGGAAGAATATCAGTTTGTTGAAAGCAATTGTGACACGGTTGCTGATGAGGTTAAGCTTTGCGGCCGCGGTAGTATTAGAACTCTCGATGTCTGTCAGGTAGAAGAAATATAAAAGTGGCTTTGGCGAACCGATAGCGAGAAGTTTCTCATATGCCGTCAAGGCTTTCTTAAGTGTTGTGGCTTTTGTTAAGTACCCTTTGTCGGATATATCATATCTCTTCGCAAAATCATCGATCTTTTTCTCAATAGATTTCAAATCCGACTCAATCCTTGGATCGTGCTCTGACGAGTATAATAGTTTCAAGTTCCACTGGTATTTTTTGGTCTCTTTCATATGTCGTCCATTATACAAACTTCTTCAAAATCTCAAAGTCTTTTTTGTGGGTGTCGCGCATGCCGCCGTTGTAAAGGGCGCTCGCCGGGTGATATAGAGTGACGATGGTGAGAGGGCTCGTCCGGCCGTCGCCGGTCTTGAGCTCGGTCTCGAACGCGCGTCCATGGATGCGGCTTATCGGTTCAAGCTCCAAGTCGAAGCCGAAATGCTTCATGACGTACGCCATGCTGTATCTGCCGAGGGTGGCGATGACCCGGGGACGGATGATGTCTATCTGGCGGTCGAGGAACGGGCTGTAGGCTTCGATCTCGGTCGGCGTCGGGTCGCGGTTCTCCGGCGGGCGATCCTTGACGATGTTGGTGATATAGACTTGTTCGCGCTTGAGGCCGATGCCTTCGATGAGCTCGGTCAGGAATTTTCCAGCCGCCCCGCAGAACGGCCGGCCCGTCTTGGCCTCATTCAGCCCCGGCGCTTCGCCCACGAACATGATCACGGCGTCATGGCTGCCTTCCCCCACGACCGGATAATAACGATTGTTCGTCCGGTACTCGTAGAGCGGCGAAGCCGTGAAGGCGACCAGCTCGTCGCGGATGGCTTTGAGGCGCTCGTGTTTGGACTGGTTCATGCCTTTATTTTATAAGCGCCAGATTCCCATTCAGGATGATCGGCTGCATGGCCAAAATCTCCTCTTTGTAGCCTACACTCTCGTCGATCGGATGAAGTATGTAAATCGGCTTTCCGAGATGAAGGCCTATGCCCATTTCCATGAGCACCGCTCCGCCGATATATCCCGGTTTGCCGTTCTTCTCATAATTCAGGACGAGGACGGCGTCGCCTTTTGCCACCTTATCGAAATGATGCTTCGTCAGGAAAGTTTTCCGCCCATAGGTATTGGCATCTCCGAACCATGTTTTATAGGTCTCCACGCGGAAATCTCCCGTCCTCTCCATCTTTCCGGCAGTGAGCGGTGTTGATACTTTGAATCCCATCTTTTTCAATGCGTTCCTGATCTCGAGAACCTGCTTGTAGAACGAGGCGCTCGAACAGATGACGATCGTCTTGACTTCCGCTCTACTCGATCTTTTTTTGCGGTCTGATTTTTTCCGCGCGGTTCTCATATGTATTTCTTTATATTTTTCAGATCACCATGAAGACAAATCGGGTCCATGGATTCAATCTCATCAATGTATGAGGAATCTTTCGGAAGGTCATATAGGAGGAACATTTTTTTATTGTTCACATATGATTGGCCCATTTCTATCAAAACATTACCGCCGACATAATTCTTTTTGCCATTCTTCTCGGCATTTACGAAAAGGATAACGTCGCTTTCGAGTATGTGTTGATAATGGACCTTGAGATAATTATTCTCGCGCTTGACGGCAGCATGCTCTCCATTAAACGCCCGCTTGACTATATCCAATTTCTCTCCTCGAACGAAAGCTTCATAATCTGGATGTATCCAGCCACCATATCCGAGCTGACGGAGCTTTTCAGAACAAGCTACCATCTCTTTCATAAAGTGGCTACTGCCAAGAACGTATATTTTCATGGCTATTTCTTGATTAAAGTCTTCATATGTCTAAACAATTCTAGAAATTCCGGTGAATATACCATGGAAATGAATCTCTCTTTGTCGTCAAATCATGCCGAGCTTTCTTTTCGGCTACCGTCACATATTTCTGTTGCACATAGTTAAGATCAGAAGTCTTTCCTTCAGCAAGATCATGGAGCATGCACATCTTTATGACTTTTAGGACATCCACTCCTTTTTCCATGGAAGCCAGTGTATAGCCGATGATCGTCACACGATTGATGTGTTCTGCCACCGTTTGATTACCTGTACCAAGAAAATGAAAACCACTACAGGGGTTTTAGCCAAAACACCGCCTTCGTAGAGAAAATTCGCGATATTTTTTAGATCCCCATCTTTTTTTTTGACTTTAGCCATATTATATAGATTATATCATCACTTCGCCTGCTCGATGATCATCTGCGCTTCGGTAAGAGCCCGCTCCTTGGCTTCGCCTTTGACGCCGATCTGGTCGAGGATGGTCGGATTGCCGATGATGTCGAGACAGACCATTGTTTCTCGGCCGATGAGATCTTTCTTCTGGTCGCGCGTGAGTGAA
The DNA here is from genome assembly GCA_963701025.1 of uncultured bacterium. GTDB lineage: Bacteria > Patescibacteriota > Minisyncoccia > Phycocordibacterales > PALSA-1337 > C7867-002. Next base: position 236,243 of record OY969557.1, read on the forward strand.
GCCATGGTCGTTATGGGGTGCAAGCCGTTCTGCTCGATGACATCGTGAAGATTGCCCTTGGTCGGATAGTTCCAACCGACCAGTTTGAGACCTTTGCATTCGCCATATTTGATCGCCTGATCGCTGAACTTGGTATTGGTCACCAGCCAGAACTCGTCGATCTTCCGCTTGACGCCGTTGTAGTCATACATGATGCCGCCCACGTCTTCCCTGCGAGCCTGGATATAAAGAGTCACTTTGCTGTCTGATTTCAAACCGAACTCATTGTGATATTTCGCCTCGACGAAGACGAGCTTGTCTTTCTTCCACGCCACCACGTCTATCTCATGCGGTATGCACGAACCCATGACTGTCTGGTCGGTCTTGGCCTCGAATCCCCAGAAGCGGAATATACGCGCCACGAAACGCTCGAATGGAAAACCGTCCGGCCCAAGTTCCATGATGGCCCGACGGATGGAATATTTAACGGCTGTCGGGTGATGATGCCTTTTCAGAAGATCGAACGCGCGATGGTATATATCCGTCGTGGTCATGCCATCTTTCATGTCGCGTTCGACTTCAGTTGTGATCTCGCTTATGACCGTAGTCGGAGCGCCGACTTTTCGCAATGAAGCCTTGAGCTTATCTTCTTGGAACGGCTCACGCGTGCCGTCTGATTTGGTGATGATGAGCGAGCTGTTCATGGGATAAATTGTAGCACAAAAAGAACCAAACTTTTTACTCGATCACACCGCCACCTAAGCATTCTTCCCCATTGTATATAACCAATGATTGGCCCGGAGTTAGTGTGTCTTGTGACTGATCGAATTCAATCGTCACTTGAATACTTTCTTCTCGATTGCCTCCGGTAGACACTCCTTTAATAGACACCACTTTAGTTGACTGAAGTGCCTGCCGATAACGGCTCCTCGCCTGGAGCGGCCGACCGATTTCCGGTACACCGGATATCCAATTAACTCTCGAAATGCGCACTGTCTTCACAGCACCAGCAAGAATACCGCGAGAATCTTTATTCGACACTGTTACCGTATTTGCTCCCATATTTTTGGCGACGACATAATACGCTTTATCTCCCGGCGTCTTATGAGCCTGGTCGATCTCAAAGCCGTGCCGTTCGCCTATGGTAAAGAAAAGCGTGCCGGGATGCGTACCGACGATGGCACCTGCGTCATCCAAAACCTTACCTAGCTTGGCTGCCGGATTCCCTTCCGTATAGTGCGCCAGGAATTCCTTCACATCGACTTTGCCGATGAAGCAGAGGCCTTGACTGTCTTTCTTATCAGCATTCGGCAGTTTGAACTTCTGCGCCAACGCGCGTACCTCCGGCTTTGTCAGATCGCCGACGGGAAACATGACATGAGCAAGATCGTCCTGGGTCAAAGTCCAAAGAAAATATGACTGGTCTTTATTGTCATCCACGCCCTTGAAAAGCCTCCATACTCCTTTCTCCCTGCTTCTTGTTTCTTTGACCCGCGCATAATGCCCCGTGGCTATGCAGTCCGCGCCGCTCTCCTTCGCCCATTCCCCAAAAGCCCCGAACTTCACTTCCCTGTTGCACATGACGTCGGGATTGGGCGTCCGGCCGGCGGCGTATTCGGCTATCATGTAGTCGATGACGCCTTCTTTATATTCCTTCTCGAGGTCGAGTGTGACGAACGGGATATCGAGATGGGCGGCCGCGCGCATGGCCTCGATCCGCTCTTCGCGCCAATTGCATTCTATCCAATCTGGCTGCCAGACCTTGATGAAAACACCGGTCACGTCATGGCCGGCGTGCTTCAAAACAGCCGCAGAGACCGATGAGTCCACACCTCCTGACATGCCGACGAAGATTTTCATTGCCTTTTAATCCAGATGTCTTAATTTCCGGATATTCTAATTCAAATATTTAGCGATATTGGCGTTATGTCCGTCCAATGTCGCGGCATAATGCATGACGCCGTCCTTGTCGGATATATAAAACCAATAGGGCGTCGCCGTCGGCGTGACAGTGTCGATGATTGCATCGAGACCGGGATCGTCTATCGGTGTTGGCGGCAGACCGACGCGCCTATAGGTATCTGGTGCCGGATCGACCTCGAGCGGTATGCCGGCGGCGAGGCGCTTCCAGAGAATACCGGCGATGACCCGCCGATCGGCGGTCGAAGTGGCTTCTTTTTCAACGATGGAAGCCATAGTGATGATATCAGCGCGCGATATGATATCAGTGCGAGAAATGGTGCTGGTTCGCTGGCCTCCAATACTCGACGAGGTCATACTCGACGAAGCAATGAAAGCGTCGATAGGCGCGGCGATGCCGGCGATACGCTCGTCGAAATCTGCGCGCATCTCGTCTATAGCCTGTTGCGGAGTCGTATCCATGTAGAAGAAATAAGTGTCGGGAAATAGATACCCTTCATCCGCTTTGGCCAGCGAAAGGAAAGTCGTCGAAGCGAAGCCGGAGATGTTAGCGCTCATGATCCTGGTTATGTCTCTCGAATCGGAGCCTTCCGGTACGGTGACTTTGATCTTCGACAAACCCTCGATGCCGTAAGCAGTGCGGTAGGCCACGCGGAGAGCCGATTGAGGCGCGTCGAAGAGATACTCGCCGGCTTGGATGCGGTGGTCTGACCGCGCAAGAACGACATAGGCTTTATACATGAATGCCGACTTGATGATGCCTTGCGCGGCCAGTTCGTCGGCGATACCTGATAGGCTCGAGTTTTTCGGTATGGAAATGATCGCGCCAGCGGGAAAACCTGCCGGCGGGAGCGAACCAGCGAGGACGATGCTTGCGCAACCGACGACAAGTATCATCAACGGGATTATGAAGCGTCGAATTCTCACACTTTTCCTATTCGTGTTATCCGTATCATTTGCATCCATTCGTATATTCGTATTATATCTGTTCGTATTACGTCGGCAGATTGGACGGCGCCTCGGCCTTCTTCGACGGCACGCGCGTCAGAGTCGGCGTGGCGGCCACGTTTCCTGGGAAATGAAAGATCGTAGCCAACTCTTCGGTGTTCAGAACGAACGGCTTATGGGAAAAGGGCGCGTAGAAATACGACCGGCGTTTGTAGGCCATGAGAGCCCTAACGGAATTATAATTCTTCCGCGCGTTGCTATAATCCTGCCACGGATAATCGAACTTCTCGTGCCATATCAGGCCGTTCGGCTTGAGTCCGTTTAAATGCTCGGTCGAGAACTGCTTCCAACAGCTGATCATGCCGCCCTTGCCGGTAGGATTGAAAAAGCCTTTTTCCGCCATGTATATACAGCGGATGCCGACGTCAAAGGCCTGTTTGGTTATGCTCCTCGCCAGGGCCGCCAAGAGATCCTTGTCCGCGTCGGAGAGCATGGGCATCTTCGAATAGCCGGTCTCTGGGTTCACTTCCGCCAGCTTGGTCTTGGCGTCGCGCATCATGATCTTGTTGATCAGGTCTTCCGCCTCGTCTTTCCAGGCGTCGGTCTTCTTCCACAGATGGCCATGTTTGCGCTGCTCTTTTTTGTGGGCGCGGATCATGATCTGTATCCAGGCCTGCTGATTCGGCCCGAGACTGCCCAGATATTCGAGCAGGGGCACGAGCGGATCGACTTTGAACTCCTCCTTCGGATCCTTGTCTAGGCCATAATCCATGTAGGTCTTTATAGGATAGGCGTCCTCCTTGGTCAGCTGGAGCTCAAAAGCTTCCAGTTCGAGCTTTGCCGGATCGAAGTGGACGCTCAAGGAATAATCTTCGCTCTCGTGTATCTCTATGCCGGGGAATTGAGCGTATAGGCTCGACTCGGTGAATATCCGGCTGCCCGCGCGCATCCAGATGTAGAATTTCACTTGGCCCTCGACTGATATCATCTCCAAAGAGAACCATACCCTCGTCTTGCCCAGCCAATATCTCGCGTACCACGTGCCTTCGCCGCTCGTCTGGTGGAGAGAGGTCAGGAATAGCTCCATGGCCAATGGCGACTTGAACATCTCCTTGGGCAGGCGTATCTCGAGTAGGACATACTTTTGAGCCATGAAAAATTTGGCCCGGATATAGCGCACCCACAGGTGCCAAAAGATATAGCCGAGGATGCAGACCAGGACGACGGGCGACAGCAGGGCGAAATATTGTATTGCTCCCGACGGATACATGCGGAAATTATACCACAGGGGTATATTTGCCGTCTTTGTCGTGCTTGAAATACTTTGGGTTCTGGAGATTGACGACGATGGTGTTCTCTTTGACGTAGCGCTCTTTGAGCACCTTGTCGACGATCTCTTCCTTGGTCAAAGGGCCGCTCTTCTCGAGGACGGCGCGGATGACGTCGCGGACGACGCCGGGGACATATCCCCATTCGGCCAGAGCGTAAAGGCCACGGCCTACCAGGACGAAGCGCTTGTCTTTGATGAGCTCGTTGTGGGTTGTGGCCACGTGGGCCTTCTTGTTGAACATGAGTGTGATCTGTTTGGCCACGTCGCGGAAATGAATGGGCGAGCCATGCTTGCGGATGACCAGAAAGGCGTAGTCGCGCACGCCTTTGGTCTTGATGTTGGACGAATGCGCCACGCCCCAGTCGCCGAGGGCGTTCTTGCCGATCAGTTTCGAGAGGTTGAGCCAGCGCCTGACCACTTCCTGATTTTTATATTTCTCGGAGACGTCTTCGAGGTGCTGGAGGAACTTGTTGACCATCTCGGATTCCGGCAGAAGGTCCTGGTTGTTCAAATTGGTGTAGAGCTTGCGCAGGGCGTCTTCCACCTTCTTGGCCAGCTCTTCGTTGACGTGGAGACGGCGTCGGAAGTCATCGTCTTCTTTGACTTTCTTGAACGGCTCGCCGATAACCAGAAGGAAATACATGTGGTTCTGCAGGCTCGCGTCTTTGGATATATGACCTAGGAAATCGTCCTCCACCACGATGCCGCCCAGTGAATGCAGGAGCGTCTCCATTTCGGCGAAGACGGCTTTCTCCTGCTTGTATTCGTCCGACTTGCGGATGTTGCCGATGCCGTAGTTCTCGATCTGGCGCACGCGTTCACGGGTGATGCCGTATTTCTTGCCGATGGCGTCCAGAGTCATGCGCTTCACGTCCTTGCCCAATCCGTAGCGGAATATGAGCACTTCACGAGCGCGGTCCGGTAGCGACGACAGGAGCTTCTTGACGACGGTCTTGGGCTTGAAAGTGATGTGTGACGTGGCCATGAGAGTTGATTGATAATACCTTTATTTGGATATAGTGTCTACTGTTTTATCACCTATGGGAAAATAAGTCAAGGATGTGGTGGTAAATTCTAACCTGAAACGCAACACCCCCGTGGTACTGTAGCGGTATACCATTACCAGCTAAATTACACACGAGGATGTCGCACAAACAATTTAACAGAGATACTAGAGTAGAGCTAGCGATACTTTTAAGTGCAAGAAAGAGCCAGACTGAATGCGCCAGGATACTTGGCATGCAGAGAAGCAATGTCTGTCTTGAAATCAGTCGAAACAAAGATCCTGATGGTATATATCGAGGTGGTCATGCGCACAAAAGATATCTGGCAAGAAGAAGACGTGTAAAAATACTAGAGAGAAAGATCGAAAACGACAGGAAACTACGGCGTCACATCGTCCGCAAATTGAAGCGATTATGGTCACCCGAACAAATTGCAGGAAGACTGAAAATGATGACCGGAAGAACGATTGTATGTCACGAAACGATCTACACTTTTGTGTACGAGAAAAGACCGGACCTTGTAAAGTATCTGCGGCATCAGAAGTGCAAGTACCGGAAGAAAAGAGGTTCAAAAGCCCGTATGGAGCTTGCTAGAGCCATGAAAGTGAGAAGGATCGAGGAAAGACCAAAGGAAGTGGACGAACGCTCACGCCTCGGAGATTGGGAAGATGATACTGTCATCGGCAAGGAAAGAGTTCAAAGGATCTGGAGCTGTGTTGAAAGAAAGAGCGGATACGCCATGGCCGAGAAACTTGAGGTGGTGAGCGCAGAGATCATCAACAAAAAAGCAGTGTCTCGATTCGTAGCGTTGCCAAAATATTTACGAAGGACTCTAACCAGAGACAACGGAACTGAGGTCAGCGGATATGACAGTTTACTTGAAGAGAAAACCGGACTCGATGTATATCATGCGACCGCGTACCATTCGTGGGAGCGAGGGACAAATGAAAACTGGAATGGATTGCTCAGGCAATTCTTTCCTAAAGGCACTTACTTTGCTACCATTACCCCATACCAAGTTCAACGTGCAGTACGAATGTTGAATGACCGGCCGAGAAAGCGGCTGGGCTACAGAACACCAAGGGAGGTATTCAGAGGGTGTATTGATTCAGATTAGAACTTGAGGGTCTAATTCGTCACGATTGACAGGAGTTTTCCTTTTACGACGATAATCTTCCTAATCTCCTTCCCCTCCAGCCATTTCTTGGCTTCCGGCAGGGCTAAGGCGGCGGATTTGATGGCTTCTTCCGGCGTATCCGTCGCGGCCGTGAAGGTTCCGCGCATTTTTCCATTGATCTGAACGGCTATGGTCGCTTGGCTATCGACTATGAGCTTAGGATCATATTCCGGCCATTCGGATGTGTGAATCGACTTCTTGTTACCAAAAGATATCCACAGCTCTTCAGTCACGTGCGGAGCGAACGGGGCTAGGAGTTTCAGATACGATTCAAACTGCGAGCGGCTTATGGCGGGCGACTGATCCGGGCCGGACGCGGTTTTTTCAAGTTCATTGAGAGCGATCATGAGCGAGCTTATGGCGGTGTTGAAGCGCATGGCGCCGATATCTTCGGTGACTTTCTTGATGGTCTTTTGAAGTACGCGATCTATTCTAGTGCCCGCGGGGAGAATATTCTCTTTCGGCTCCTTCTCCAAAGTGTCAACTTTTTTGACGCTTTCGTCTGGCGACATATGAGACATACTATCCTCCACACGCTCCGCAAGTTTCCACACTCTTTCAATGAATCTCCGCGGCCCGACCATGCTCTCCGTGCTCCAGGCTATAGACTGGTCGAACGGTCCCATGAACATCTCATAGATGCGCAGTGTGTCCGCGCCGAATTGTGCCACGATATCGTCGGGATTTACCACATTGCCGAAGCGCTTGGACATCTTGCGACCGTCTTCGCCCATGATCAATCCGACTGACTGTAATTTCGTGAAAGGTTCGCTGGTTGAGACGACCCCGATATCATTCAAAAACTTATGCCAAAAACGGGCGTATATGAGATGCCTCGTGGCGTGCTCCGCGCCGCCGACATACAGGTCTACAGGCGACCAGTATTTCTCTTTCTTCGGGTCTACCAATGCTTTTCTATTATTCGGGTCCTCGTAACGGAGATAATACCAGCATGAGCCGGCCCATTGCGGCATGGTGTTCGTCTCGCGCCTTGCCGGACCCTTGCACTTTGGGCATTTGACGTTGACCCAGCTTTTTATGGCGGCCAAGGGCGACTCGCCCGTGCCTGTCGGCTCATACGACTTGACCTTTGGAAGCTCGACCGGCAGGTCTTTTTCCGGTACGGGCACGACGCCGCACTTCCCGCAGTGGATGAGCGGTATCGGCTCACCCCAATAGCGCTGGCGGGAGAAGACCCAGTCGCGAAGCTTGTATTTCATCACCCATCTGCCGCCGACAAAGGCGGTAATGTCTTTTTTGACGGAGTCGGAAGATTTATCAGAAAATGACCCGGAATTTATAGTAGTGCCTTCGCCGGTGAACGGCCGAGCGCTTCCATCATATATCTTATTAGTCCTATCATACTCAAGCTCCACCGCTCTCGTTACGCCGTTCTTGAGAAATATGATCCAATGATCATAGTCATGCATGTGGTTGTTCTCTTCCCACCATTTAATGATTTTATCAGGTTCCGACCAAACAAGAGTGTAATCTTCGTGTTTCTCTTGTTTAAGGGATTTAAGAGCATCATCTTGAAGTATAAGCAAGAGACATGTGGCTCGAGCTACGCGGTCGATCTTTTTCTTCGAATTATGATAATGGACGAATGCGTCGTCGATCGTTTCCTTATACGAGAAATGGTGCAGGCCGCTCTCTTCCTCGACTTCGCGTAAAATACCCTCAACGAGATTCTCCTGAACACCAACGCCGCCGCCGAAAAGATCATACTTCCCCTCGGGTAATCTTCCGAAAGCATATTTTTGCGTATTCGGATCGAATATAACCGCGCAGCCTCCATCTCTTCGTTCCTCATTGGGACGCTTTGTGCCTGTTTCCCAGGCGATGACCTGTCTTATCGGCAATTTGAATTTTTTGGCAAAAGCGAAATCTCTGTCGTCATGGGCGGGCACGGCCATGACGGCGCCCGTACCGTAGTCGGCCAGGACATAGTCGGCGATCCAGACGGGCACTTCTTCGTTATTGGCCGGATTGATCGCTTTGACGCCTTTCAATTCAACGCCGGTCTTTTCTTTATTCGCGTCGGTGCGTTCGATCTCGGTCTCGCTCTTTGCGCGGGCGACATAAGCTTCGATCTCAGCCTTATTTTGGGTCTGCGGCAAAAGTACTTGAACCCACGGATGCTCCGGTGCCAACACCAGATAAGTCACGCCAAAGAGCGTGTCGGGACGAGTGGTGTAGACGGTCACCGACGGCGTAACGGCCTTGAGAATCTCCTTCTTATCCTCCGAAATAGCCAACCGGAAGTCGATCTCCGCCCCTTCGCTCCTGCCGATCCAGTTTCTTTGGGCCTCTTTGATGGACTCCGGCCAATCAAGGAGCGGCTTGGGCCAGCCCGCGGCCGGATCGCGCATGCGTTCGAGCCATATGGGGAGCTCAGAATTGACCATCTTGCCGGGCACGAAATCCTCGGCCACGACCCACAGGATCTCGTTATGAGAAACCTCGCCTTTGGTCATCGATTCAGCGACGATGGGAACTCTGCCATCGCTTTTGAGTTCGAAGTATGCAGCCTGGGCTATGGCCACGCGGTTCTCGCCCTTATGTTTGGTGTGATAGTGCGCTTCAGTCGGACCGCCCAATATCCTCTTGAATTCAAGATCCGTATAGCCTGTCTCCTCGCGGACCTCACGACGCGCGGTCTCTTCGGGTCTCTCGTCCCCCTCAATGCCTCCTATGACCACGGTATCCCAGCCGAACTTCTTATTGCGGATTATCAAATATTTCTGGGCCTTTGGATCGTAGACAATGGCGTGCGCTACATGACGCTTGACCAAAGGCGCGCCAGGCTGATGCGGATTGACTTTATCTATGAGCTTCGGCATGACATAGTCGTCCGCGTCGAGATCGCGCAACAAGCGATCCGCGTAATCGGTGATCTTGAGCACCCATTGGCGCAGAGGCTTCTTTTCCACGGGCGTGCCGCAGCGCTCGCACCGGCCATTCTCGACGTCTTCGTTGGCCAGGACTGTCTTATCCGTCGGACACCAATTGACTGGCTCATACGATTCATATGCCAATCCTTTTTTGAAAAGCTGTAGGAATATCCATTGGGTCCACCGATAATAAGCCGGATCAGTCGTATTGACCTCGCGCGACCAGTCGTAGTCGAAGCCGAGGATCTCCAACTGCTCTTTGAACCGTTGGACATTCTTGGCCACGGCGACCATCGGATTGGTCTTCATCTTGATGGCGTAATTCTCCGCCGGCAGGCCGAATGCGTCGAAGCCCATGGGGTGCAGGACGTTCATACCCTGCATGCGCTTCATGCGGGAAATGACGTCGGTGGCGATGTAACCCTTGGGATGGCCGACATGTAGGCCGTCGCCGGACGGATACGGGAACATGTCGAGAATATAAAATTTGTCTTTACTTCCTCCCTTCTCCTTGCTTCCTGCTTCTTCTGTTCTATATATTTTATCGGCCGCCCACTTCTTCTGCCATTTCTTCTCGATCTTGGCTGGATTATACGGGGCCAGTCTTTGTGAGGTAGTCTTTTTCGCCATGGATGAAATCATAGCTCAAAACCGGCAAACAAAAAAGGCCGTCGCGACTAGTGCGACGAGCCTGGGTGTTTTTCGCTGGAAGCATGTTCTTCCCCGATGAAATCACCGAGCTTGCTTTCTGAATCGTGTGGAGTCGGCCCTCGAAGCCATTTCAAGAAGTTTGCTACCGAGAGCGCGACGGCAATCACCGGCTTGACTGCGGTCTCTGGCACGCCAGTCGTCGGTGAGCCAACCGAATGGGTCATCGTTTTTCGGAATTCAAACGGCATAAAGTTCTTTCTTTTTTTCTACCGGCGACGATCATAGCATATCGATCCTAAAAAATCAAGCGAGTATTCATATCTTAAATTCTATGACATCCCCGTCTTTGACGACGTATCCTTTGCCTTCGATGCGGATGATGCCCTTCTCGCGGGCGGCGGCGTACGAGCTGGCACCGAGCAATGCGTTCCACTCGATGACTTCGGCCCGGATGAACTTGTCTTTGAAATCGCCGTGGATAGCCGTGCCGGCCAATGGCGCTGTCCAGCCGCGCTTGATCGTCCAGGCGCGCGTCTCGTCTTCGCCGGTGGTGAAATAGGTGATGAGATCCAGAAGCTCATAGCCCTTCTTGATCAGATCGTTGATGCCGTCATCTTTGGTGCCGAGGCCTTCACGCATCTCTTGCTTCTCCTCCGCTTCCATATCCTTGAGATCCTGCTCGATGCCGGCGTCAACAATGACCCATTTAGCCTTGTTATCGGTGAAAAACTTCATCAACGATTGGAATCGCGCATCTGGTGTGCCGCTCGAATCTTTCATCTCATCCAGATTATTGCCGCCGGACTTTTTATTCAATACATACATGAAAGGCTTGTTCGTCAGAAGATGCAATTGCCTCAAAAAAGGCCCTTCGAATTCATTCGCTACGACAGTCGAAGCGAGCTTACCCTCTTCAAGGGCTTTTTTAAGTCTCTCGACAATGCCTTGCTCGATGAGAGCTTCTTTCTTGCCGGCTTTGACTTCTTTTCCCAGATTGGCCAGCCGCTTCGTCACCGTATCCATATCAGCCAGAATAAGTTCTAGGTTAATGACTTCTATATCTTTCAATGGATTTATCTTTCCGTCGACATGGATGATATTGTCGTCCTCGAATATGCGCACGACTTCGGCGATAGCGTCGGTCTCGCGGATATTGGAGAGGAACTGGTTGCCGAGGCCTTCGCCGGTCGACGCGCCCTTGACCAAGCCGGCTATGTCCACGAACTCCACCGCCGCCGGAACAGTCTTGGCCGATTTCGAAAAAGCCGAGAGCTTGCCCAGTCTTTCGTCCGGCACCGCTACCACTCCAACCGACGGATCGATGGTGGCGAAGGGATAGTTGGCTACCAAAACGCTTTTACGCGTGAGCGCGTTAAAGAGCGTGGATTTCCCCACATTAGGCAGGCCGACGATGGCGATGGAGAGCGACATATGCTTATTCTACCTCCTTCACACCTTTAGCATACTTCTTCAACGGCAATCTGTCCCAATTCTCCAATATCGACGTCACAAATCTCCACGACGCCATGATCTCGTCCGTCGAGGCGAACAGGGTCTGGTCGCCGACGAAGACGTCGTGGATGAGACGCTCGTAATCGTTCGGTATATCCGAGGAGAACGGCGTGTCCGCGTAGTTGAATCGAAGGGTTTTGGCCACGGAAGCGGATGAATATCCCGGCTGTTTGACGAAAAAACATATCTTAATACCTTCGTCCGGCTGTATGCGGAAGGTAAGGATATTCTGTCGGAGCGAATCATTGGCCGCTTTACCGCTGGCGATACCGCCGCTATTTTTGAAATAGACTTTGATCTCGGTCTTTGCCCCGGCCATAGCCTTGCCTGATTCGAGATAGAACGGCACGCTTTTCCATCGCGCCGTATTGACCCGAGCCTCTATGCGGAAGTACGTCTCCGTCTTCGAATCGGCCTTGACTCCCGGTTCAGAGAGATACCCTTCGTATTGGCCGCGAACGACCTGCGTGACAAGCGAGCGGCGCGACAGAGGAGAAAGCTTGGAAAGTATCTTTGCCCGGCCGCGACGGATATCCTCGGCGGAGAACGACGCTGGAGCCTCCATAGCGACGAGGGCGAGCATGGCCAGCATGTGGTTCTGACCGACGTCTTTCAAAGCGCCGACGGGATCATAGAAAGCGCCCCGCCCTTCCATGGCGACCTTCTCGAAAAGCCTGATATGTATCTTGTCTACGTATTGCCGCCGCCACAACGGCTCGAATATGGCGTTGGCGAAACGGAAGACGAGGATATTCTGCAGAGATTCCTTTGCCAGATAATGGTCGATGCGGAATATCTGCTTTTCGTCGAAGAGCTTGCCCAGAAGTTTGTCGAGCGAGCGCGCCGTGGCGATATCGTTGCCGAACGGCTTCTCGATGAGTATGCGCGTCCATCCGATGCCGTTATCGCACGGGATATTGAGCTCTGAAGCGGCGATATTGGTGAGGATGCCGTGATATAAAGTCGGCGGCACGGAGAGATGGAAGAGCTTGTTCGAACATTGGCCCCAGCGGTCGTCGACGGACTTCATCGCCGCAGACAGGCGAGCGTACATGAGAGGATCGTCGAAGTTTCCCTGTTCATACGAGATATGATCGAGGAAATGCTTGATATCCTCTTCCCGGAATTCGCCCTGCCTGACGTTCATGCGAGAACGGATATATTCGCGGAATTCTTCGCGCGAGAACGAGCGGCGGGTGATGCCGATGACGGCGAAGCGCTTGGGAAGACGGCCTTTGGAGTAGAGTCCGAGCAAAGCCGGCAAGAGCTTGCGGGCGGAGAGATCTCCCGTTATGCCGAAAACGACGAATATGGTCGGTTGCATGAGCGTATTCTACCCTAGAATTCTTCCCCCCACTTCACCCAAGCCGGATATATCGTTCCCGCCACGAAGACGCATGGCAGGATGATAATGGCGGATATGCCCCATAGGACGACGAAGAAGAATTTGAATATATGCTCCATGGCCAGCATGGTATACTATTTCGCGATGAATATCCACCTCATAATCCACAACATCGGCTTCATCATATCTGCCGGCGCGGCCCTAGGCATATTCTTCTTTTTCGTCCTTAACAAGGAGCGAACGACGGCGAGCATCACCTTCGGCCTTCTCACGCTATGCGTCGCCATTTGGATCATAGCCCATGTCATAGGAGTTAGCGTCTCCGACCCGGTGCTTTCGCGCAATATCCTGATGCTCAATCTGGTCATGATCGGGTTCGCCGCCCCGTTGAATGTCCACTCCGTCCTGGCGTTTTTGGGAAAAGCCCGCGAGCGATGGTATATGCTCGCCATCATATACGCGGCTGGCATATTCATGACCGTCTGGTTCGCCTGGCACCCGGATCTGTTCCTTCTGCCATCGGTGCCAAAGATGTACTTTCCGAACTATTACAATCCGGGAATTCTGAACTGGACTCGTATGGCTTTCTTTTTTGGAGTATGCATGGTCTACATGTTAGTAGAGCTTTTCATCGGCTATATCCACGAGGCCGAGGCCAAGAAGAAACAGCAGATGAAATATTTAATCATCGCTATTATCATAGGATATGCTGTCGGCAATATGCCCAATTTTCTCGTCTACAATATTCCGATCGATCCTTTTTGGGGTACTCTCTTCGTGGCTCTGTTCGCCGTACCGTTCATATACGGCATCATCAAATACGAGCTGTTCGACATCCGTGTCATCGCTAAAAAAGCTTTTGTGTACAGCATAAGTATCGCCGCCGTGGGAGGACTGATCATACTATTCGACTATTCCAATCGCCTGATAGAAAGTGTTTACCCGAATTTTCCTGTCTGGATCACCCCGCTCATATCAGCCATCCTGGTTGTTCTGGTGGCCGGTTTCGTCTGGCGCACGCTCCGCGAGGGCGATCTCCTGAAATACGAGTTCATCACCACCGTCACCCACAAGTTCCGCACTCCGCTCACACACATCAAGTGGGCTTCCGAGAACCTGTCAAAGGGCTCCCTTTCGGCTGACGGCAAGACCCAGGTTGAATACATAAAGACCGCTGATGAGAAGCTGGTCGAGCTGACCGGATTGCTCATGAATGTCTCGGAGACCGAGAACAGTAACTATGAATATCACCTCGCTCGCGGCGACATATCTAGGTTCTTGAACGAGATCGCGGAGGGTTACCGTGAGCATTATGCCATCAAGAAAATAACGGAAACTAGTGACATCCAGCCCGGTCTTTACGCCGAGTTCGACGAGTCGCGGATCAAATTCGTTCTCCAGACTTTATTGGAGAACGCCATTAACTACACTTCCGAAGGCGGTACCGTGAGCATTTCCATGAAGATGAGCGGTTCCGACATCGTCTGTTCGGTCAAGGATTCCGGCATAGGCATCCCCAAGGATGAATTGCCCCGCCTATTCTCGAAGTTTTACCGCGGGTCCGGCGCCAAGCTCGCCGACACCGAAGGCATGGGCATAGGACTTTACATATCCAGGCAGATAATGGCGCGTCACAGGGGAAAGATCTGGGCTGAATCGGAAGGCCCCGGCAAAGGCAGCACCTTCAGTTTCTCGTTGCCGATGGCCGGATAGGTGGTCCGTCCGAGAATACGTTTCGCGGTGCACCCTAGAGGGCTCGAACCTCTGGCCTCGCCCGTGTGAAGGGCGCGCTCTAGCCAACTGAGCTAAGGGTGCGAGGAAAATTCCTAATTTCTAATTGATCTACTTTCTAATCTCACTGTCGGGCTGCCGGGAATCGAACCCGGACCGCATCCACCCCATGGATGTATACTACCACTATACTACAGCCCGAGCCGACAGTTTACGGCATTTTTGAGAATTACTCAATCCATGTTACAGTTTCGGGCGTTACGGGCCCGTAGCTGTTTTGGTAGGTATCGCCCGGAACATTGGGCCCGTAGCTCATCTGGTAGAGCGCCGCTTTTGCAAAGCGGAGGCAAGCGGTTCGAGTCCGCTCGGGTCCACTTGATTTTTCTAGAAGTGCTATAATGGGCGCTTGGTCGAATGCCTTATCAGCATTATAAGCATTAAACATAAACGACCATGGCAACTTGCCCTTCTTGTCCTCATGAGGCTCACACGGGCGCATGTCCCGTAACGGGATGCACCTGCGGCAAATAGATCGTGAGACCGCCTCAAACAAAATCATCCGCCAGCTGGCGGATGATTTTGCGTTACCATTAGGAACTCTAGAGACTATGCGCGCTGTACGTTGACGGCGTTCGGTCCCTTCGGAGAATCTTCGGTCTCAAAGGTGACGGCATCGCCTTCGTGGAGTTCAGCGAACTGAACGCCGACGAGGGAGTTGCTGTGGAAGAACAAGTCCTTGCCTCCAGCCTCCGTGGCGATGAAACCGAAACCTTTGTCCGTGAGCTTCTTGATTGTGCCCTTATTCATTGGTGTATAGGTTGATTGCTAAAGTACAAATATATTAGGTTTAAGAAATTCGACTTTTTCGCAACTTAACTCTTTGTGCTTATAAGGCTAGCATAGCTGTCTAGGACTTGTCAAGGGGTCGAAAATGTTGCCTTATCACAGCGATAAGGCTTCTCTTTGAACAATCGTGCGATGATTAGGAAAAAGGTCGGGGAGCCGCGCGGCCTCATCAAGGCCGAACACCTTTGTCTCTTCCATCTCATCGCCTTCTTTCTTCAATCCTTTCAATGACAGAAGCTCTATGCGGAAAAAGGTGAGTGTATGTCCCCCCCCTGTCTTGTTGCTCGATGACCCGGAGACCATCCTGATCTATTTCTATACCAAGCTCTTCATATATTTCTCGAGCCGCACATTCTTCAGGTGTCTCATTTCCTTCACTCCTGCCGCCGGGTAATTTCCAATATCTAGGAGCCGGCTTCTTCGGGTCACGCACGAATGGAACGCCTTCCGGAGCAACGATGAGAACTGCGACTGCATGCAATGAATTCATGTTTTATTTATAGCATAAATTATTATTCCTGTGGACCTGGGGGGAATCGGACCCCCGCCTCGGCAATGCGAATGCCGCGTAATGCCACTTTACTACAGGCCCTAGCGAGAAGCGACATGAATATATCATATTCATGGCCTTCGAGCGACGGGCCTCGATGAGCGAAGCGAGTACTGGCCCATGCGCTCCGCCGGCTGGCGGAGGGAGTTGCGCGATCTTTCCTTGTCGGGGTGCCGGGAATCGAACCCGGACCTCACACTCCCGAAGCGTGTATACTACCACTATACTACACCCCGTGTGGACCTATGGGGAATCGAACCCCAGCCTCGCCCATGCCATGGGCGCATTCGACCACTGAACTATAGGCCCCTGATGTCTCTCACTAAACTGACGCTAGCTAGGATACACGATTTGTATCAAATGTTCAACGAGTTCATGCGTGTCACTGCCGACGGAGCGCAGAGATTTGGGCATGAGCGACTCCTGCGTCAGGCCCGGCAACGTATTGGTCTCCAGAATATAGATCCCACGGCTAGGATTGATGATGAAATCGGAACGGGAATAATGCCGCAAGCCGAGAGCTCGATGGGCTTTCCGGGCAAGGACGGCCAATTCCTCTTTCACTTTCGCGGAAAACGTGGCCGGCACGATCTCTTCCGACTTCCCTTCATATTTGGCCTTGATGATCAAAGAATCCCGTATGAGGTCGTATCTCGATGACGGGCAAAACATACAATTCCTGCCCGCGGAATCCTTCGATGACGCCGACGGTCGCTTCAGTGCCGGGAATATATTCTTCGATGAGAACGGAATCGCCGTGCGTGGCGGCAGTCATAAGGGCCGGAGCGATATCTTTCATCGTCCACACAATGGATATACCGACGGATGAACCCGCTGATGTCGGCTTTATCACGGCCGGCATGGGGAATGTAGTAAAGAGCTCGCGCGCAAGCATTTCCGCTCCGGACATTTTTCCGCCCGCACTCTCGAGAATGGCGGATGAAGGTATCTCCCGGCTGTGCGGCGTCTTCAATCCGTGATTCCTGTAAGCATTTTTTGCTAAGAGCTTATTCATCCCCACCGCGGAAGCCAGCGACCCGGAACCAGTGAATGGGATGCCGTGGGCTTCCAATATCTGCTGGACCTTGCCGTCCTCACCGTACGATCCATGTAGGGCATTAAAAATGACGTCGAAGCGATGGGCGATATCGTTCGGATCAGCGGGCATGCCGTCTATATGCCACTGGCCTTGTTTATCTATGAGAACATCGTGCGCCTGATATCTTCCGGCCAAAGGACCACGCAAAGCCGACAGGACATTGCCGCCGGTCTGGAGAGAGACCTCATATTCGCTGCTCGGTCCGCCGCGCATGACGCCGACTCGGATGGTAGACATGGGAAGATTGTACCACGATAACAAACACCCGGCCCAACTGATGTTAGGCCGGGAAAACATTCTTCTGGCTATAATGATATGCTATTTTATCGTTTCCGCAATCCCCTTCGATGACGATGGAAGGCGATGACGAATCGGTGGGCTTCGGCATTCGCGGCGATTATATTTTTCCGATATCTATTGATAAAATCACCCGCGATACGGCTACCGCCGATAAGAGACGACGCTCTGTGCCGCTTATCCTTTTTCACCGCCACGACAGGAATGGATATCCTGCGGGCCTTGAGCACTGATTCGGCGGCCCGCAATTGATTCTCATTTCCGTCGACGACGATGATGTCTGGAAATGGCCATTCAGAATGGTTGAGACGGCGTGACAATATCTCGACCAGACCAGCCATGTCATTGTTGACTTGGCGCGACAATTTAAATTTGCGGTATTCCGAAGGCATCCTTTCCCCATTCAATGATACAGCCATTGCACCGACGACATTCGTTCCCGACAAATGGGCGATATCGTATGACTCGATACGAAAATCCCGCTTCGAAGAAGCACTGCCTGCCTTCCCTTCATTCCCCATTCCCTCATTCTTCATTCCTTCTTCTTTTATAAGCGCGATATCATTCACATGATCTATAGCATAGAGCAACCTCTTAACGCGGCTGGCTTCCTCGAATTCCAGACCCTTGATCGCGATCTTCATGTCCTTTTCGAGTTTAGTCCGCAAGACGTTCTTCTTACCTTCAAAAAAGAGAATGAGGTTGTCAATAGTCCTCCGATAGCGCCTGCGCGCTAATGACCTGTCATGCCTGTCTCCAAGCTCCGCGCCGGCAGGTGACGTGCCAAGCGCCCGATAAAAAGCTTCATGTCTGGGATCGTAGGCCTTCTTATCTCTGAATGGGAACATCTTGCGCATGATCTTCAGCGCTTCCTTGATAAGGCCGGAATGCACGTATGGACCGAAGAGCCTGTCAACGGCGTACGGCAACTTCCCTTCTCTGCTCATGGAGTCAAAATCGCGCGCCCGGGTCAGGAAGACCCTCGGCCACGCTTCATCGGTGACAACGACGTACTGATCGCTCTTATCGTCTCGTTCATCCACGTTATAGTGCGGCTGGTAGCGCTTTATGAGAGCGCTTTCCAATATGATGGCCTCAAGGACGGAATCAGTCTTTTGCCACGACAATGATCTCGCTTTAGTGATCATATCGACGACCCGCGGCCCGCGTGTCTCTATCAGATCGTCCGAGAAGTAACTTCTCACTCGATCTTGGAGTGACGTGGCACGGCCTATGTAGAGCGGCCGCTTGCGGACATCCCTGAAGATGTATACACCTGGCGTGTCCGGCAGTTCGAGCTTCGCGAATCCTTGACTTGTCATGGAAGTAAGAGTATGGTATGCGACGGCATAACGCAAGATATAAATTGGAGGCACTTATGAAAAATAGTCCTTACGGAATGATCCCCGAGGAAGAATTGTCCCGCCTGCAGATGCAGGAAAAGCGTGATAATCCCAAGATGATCGTCGCTTTGGGCAAATCCATCCTGTTCCTGTCTGTCGCCATAACCATCGTATTGCTCGTGGCTCATTACGATCTCTTCGGCAAGATACCGGTTCGGCTCTTGGTAACGACGTTGGGAGTGATCGCCTGTTTTGTGGGGTTTGTCGCCCTGATCAGGTACATCATCGGGCATGATGACAAAAGCATCGAAAGCGAAGACGGGATAATTTGGAAAAACGAGGAAGAGGATGAGCCATGACCGGACGACCCCATATCGTCCGGCTTTTTATCTTTTGAGGACTTTTTCAAGATACCTCCCGGTATAGCTTTTCTCGCTTGCGGCGATGTCTTCCGGCGTGCCGCGGGCGACGATCTTGCCGCCGCGCTCGCCGCCTTCGGGACCGATGTCTATGACATAATCGGCGTTCTTGATGATGTCCATGTTGTGTTCGATGACCACCACCGTGTTCCCTTTTTCCACCAATTTTTGCAGAATATCTATCAGCTTTTTAACGTCCTCATAATGCAGACCAACGGTCGGTTCATCCAACAAGTAGATCGTCTTTTGAAGGTGCGCGCGATAGAGTTCTGATGATATCTTGACGCGTTGCGCCTCGCCGCCGGAGAGAGTCGTAGCCGATTGCCCCAGCTTCACATAGCCCAAGCCGACATCCATGAGCGTCTGCAAACGATCCTCGACGGCCGGTATATCTTTGAAGAATTGGAGCGCCTCCTCTATGGTCAATTCCAATACTTCATGGACGTTCTTCTTGCGGAATTTTATCTCCAACGTCTCCTTGGTGAAGCGCGTGCCGTTACAGATATCGCAAGTGACGTACACAGTCGGCAGGAAGTGCATCTCCACCGCGATCTCGCCGTTGCCTTCGCAGGCTTCACAGCGTCCGCCTGGCCGGTTAAATGAGAACCGTCCCGCTCCCCAGCCCCGGGCTCTGGCTTCCGGCTCCGCGGCGAACAGATCGCGTATATGCGTCCAGGCGCCAGTATATGTCACCGGGTTGGAGCGCGGCGTCCGGCCGATGGGGCTCTGATCTATGAGGATGACGCGGCCGATATATTCCGAGCCTTTGAATTCGGAGCAGTTGAAGGTCTCGGCGCTCCGGCTCTTCATCTCGAAGCGAGCGGCGAGATTCTTATGCAGGATCTCGTACATGAAAGACGATTTGCCAGAGCCTGACACTCCTGTGACGACATTCAGGACGCCGAGCGGCACGTCCACGTTCATGTCTTTTATGTTGAATATGTTACCGTTGCGCACAATGATCTTGCCTTTCGGTTCTCGGCGGCGTTTCGGCATGTCTATCTTCGATTCGCCGCGAAGATATGAAAGGGTCAATGATTCTTTGCCGCCGCCTTTGGGGAGAGTCTTGGCGTTGAGCAGATCCTCCAGATAGCCCGAAACGACTACCTTGCCGCCATGGACGCCGGCGCCGGGACCTATGTCGACTATGAAATCAGAGGCGAACATGGTGTCTTCGTCATGCTCGACGACGATGATGGTGTTGCCGATATCGCGCAGGTGCAAGAGGGTGCCGATGAGCTTGTCGTTGTCGCGCTGGTGCAGACCGATGGTCGGCTCATCGAGGACGTAGAGCGCGCCGACCAGGCCAGAGCCGAGTTGCGAAGCCAGTCTGATGCGTTGCGCCTCGCCGCCGGAGAGCGTATGAGCACGACGGTCGAGCGTCAGATATTCGATGCCGACGTTCACCATGAACGACAGCCGAGCTTCTATTTCCTTCAAGACGACTTTAGCGATCTCTTTTTCGACGTCCGTCAATTTGATCTCATTGAAATACTTCGCCGCTTTCTCTATGGAGAGCCGCACCACGTCCACGATATTCATACCGCCTATCTTTACGTGAAGGGCTTCCGGGCGAAGGCGCTTGCCTTCGCATATCTTGCACGGGTCATCGCTGAATATAGTCTCGGTGCCGAGGCCATTGCAGGCCGGGCAGGCGCCATAAGGTGAATTGAAGGAGAAAAGTCTGCGGCTCGACTTCCGGGTATGAAAAACCGTCGTACGGACACATGAATTTGACGGACATGAGCTTCTCTTCGCCGGGGTACGAGATCTTAATCAGTCCATCCGCCTCGATGATCGCCTTTTCTAGTGCCTCCGATAATCGTTCCTTCGCGTTATCAGACTGTTTCGCGTCTTTGAACTCGCTCCACGAATATCTCGTCCACCAGGACGTCTATGTCATGCTTCTTATTCTTCTCTATGATGATCTGGTCCCGCAGGCGATGCGTCTTTCCGTCGATCCTGACCTTGTCATAGCCTTTGCCGAGAAGGTCGTAGAGCATCTGATAATATTCACCCTTCCTGCCGACGACTACCGGCGCGTAAACGGTTATCTTCGCTTGGTCGATGTCCACGCCAAAGATCTTCTTGGCACGGACGGACTTTTCCGTGACGGTCTTCATGACCGTCTGCAGTATCTCTTCTTTGGATATGCGATGTATCAGCCGTCCACAGACGAGGCAATACGGCTTGCCCACGCGAGCATAGAGGATGCGCAGGTAGTCGTATATCTCGGTGATCGTCGCCACCGTCGAGCGCGGGTTGTTCGAGCGAGATTTCTGGTCTATGGAAATAGCCGGCGACAATCCGATGATCTCGTCCACGTCCGGTTTGACCAGCTTGTGCAGGAATTGTCTGGCATAAGCCGAAAGCGATTCCACATAGCGTCGCTGGCCCTCGGCGAATATAGTATCGAAGGCCAAAGACGATTTGCCCGAGCCAGATAAGCCGGTGATGGCTATCATCTTGTTGCGCGGCATCTCCACCGTGATATTTTTCAAGTTGTGCGTCCGCGCGCCCTTGACGATGATCTTTTCCTCGCCGCGGATCGGCTCGTGGGTATGCGCTGCGGCAGATTTTTTCGGCGCGCTTTTGTGAGCGTCAGGCATAGTGCGGCGGATGATAGCATGAAAATGAGCGGAAAGCAATCGGGGTGGTTGACAATCAGTCAACAAAAGCATAGAAATACGTGTAAAGGAATGAACATATGAAAAAACGAATGACCACAACGGCGGTCTACCTCATTTTGGAACGACCAAATAGACAAATCCTCCTCATGCGGCGACGCAACACGGGCTATCAGGACGGTATGTGGCAGGTGCCAGCCGGCCATGTTGAAATAGGCGAATTGCCCAGTCAGGCTATGGTTCGAGAAGCGATGGAAGAACTAGACATCATCGTATCGTCATCCGATCTCGAATTTGCCGGCATGTCAGCCCGACCAATGCATGACAAGACCGGTAATCGGATCGACATATTCTTTCTAGCGAAAAAATGGACAGGGGCTCCATTCATCGCCGAGCCGAAGAAATGCGATGCTTTGCGATGGGTTTCATTGGGAGACCTGCCGCGGAATACGACTCCGCATGTGCGGGAAGGCATTCTCGGCGCCTATGCCGGCACGACATTCTCGGAATATGATTTGGCCTGGATCAAGAAGCACAAGGTCTACGGGATCAAGTGATTCAATTTGAATCTCATGGAGCGATCGCGCGATCGCTCTTTTTATTTGCTCGACTTCACAGTTGGCCGCCGATATTCTTTTATGTGAAAATCACTTGACTTATAAAAATACATGGTGATAGAATTGTGTATAAGAAGCTCGCGGAGATTCATCTCCTCATCGGCATCATTGCTGGGGGCGAGCTCTCGAAAGACTCACGGATAATATCTGTGAGTCTTTCACTTTATGCGATGATCACATGATGCTAAGAAAATGCTTCTTACCATTACCCTCTTGACAAATTACGACTTTAATATTTATGTCACCGATATTATGAGAAATGGTCCAAAACCTGATTTTTTTAGTAGCCACACGACTATTAACTAGACGTGCATGCTTCATAACAATCCTTATATGCTTTAAAAGTCTGAACCTTCTGACTTGGTCACTGATCGGTCGTATCTTGCGTCCCTTTCTTATCAGGTGTTCGAAGCCCTTTCGCGAAAAATACACCGCTTCATTATCAAGCGCAGGGCATGTCAAGACCCTTATGGCTTTGTAGGATGTCTTCGCCTCGAAGAATATATTCCTGTATTGATTTTCAAACATCTCTCCACCATATCAAACCGAGATAAAGAACCGATGAACTTTTGATAAAGAAACGATGAAGATCTCCCGACCTCGCTATCCCCAACCTTTCCCCTTTTTGGTATGCAGAAAATTTTCCCACTGCCTACATTCGCATGTTAAAATACTCCTATCAAAAACGTGTCTACTCCTTCCCCCTACGTTAAAGCTCGCGACTTGAAGATACCGCCGCACTCGATTGAGGCAGAAAAAGCCCTGCTCGGCTCGGTCATGATCCGTCCGGAGGTCATGCACGAGATCATAGACCTGGTGAATGAGCGCTCATTCTATTCGAACCAGAACCGCGCAATTTGGTCGGTCCTTTTCGAATTCCACGGCAAGAATACGCCCATAGACCTGCTCTCGGTCTCATCCCGCCTCAAGGAAAAAGGCGTCCTCGAGGATACCGGCGGCATGGCATATCTCTCCGAGATCATCAATGCCGTTCCATCCTCCACCAATGCCGCTCACTACGCCGACCTCGTCGAGAACAAGCATATCATGCGCGAACTCTTGAAGGCCGCCGAGGAGATCCAAGGCCTCGGCTATGACGAAGAAGCGGACATCCACGATATCCTAGAGAAGGCCGAAAAAGCTCTATACACCGTGACAAATAAAACCGGCTCGAGCAAGTATGTCGCTCTGAAAGACACTCTCGACGAGGCCTGGGAGCGTCTCGACCATCTGCACAAGACCCGTCATGAGCTCCGCGGCGTGCCGACCGGCTTCGTCGAGCTAGACAACAAGCTCGCCGGCTTTCAGAAGTCCGATCTCATCATCCTGGCCGCCCGCCCGAGCATGGGCAAGACTTCATTGGCCCTCGACATAGCCAGAAAGACGGCCATCCAGAACAAGATCCCCGTGGCCATCTTTTCCTTGGAGATGAGCTCTCAACAGCTCGTGGACCGCATGCTCTCGGCCGAATCCCAAGTGGACGCCTGGAAGATACGCACTGGGCACAACCTTTCCATAGAGAATGACTTCAAATCCATCGGCGACGCCATCGCCCGCTTGTCGGAAGCGCCTATATACATAGACGATTCACCCGGCAACAATATCTTGAAGATCCGAGCCGTGGCCAGACGTCTGAAAAGCGAGAAGAAGCTCGGCCTCATCATCGTGGACTATCTACAACTCATGGTGCCCACTTCGGCCAACAGATATAACGACAACCTGGTCCAGCAGGTCACCGAGATATCGCGCTCGCTCAAGCACTTGGCTCGCGAGCTCGAAGTGCCGGTACTAGCATTGTCGCAATTGTCCCGCGCCGTCGAACAGCGCGGTGGCAAGCCTCGCTTGTCGGATCTGCGCGATTCCGGATCCATCGAGCAGGACGCCGACGTCGTCATGTTCATCCACCGCGAGGCCGACTCCGACCAGGGCGGCCGCAAGGAAGAGACCGAGATATTGATCGAGAAGCACAGGAACGGTCCGACCGGCATGACCAAGCTTTATTTCGACAGCAAGAAGACCACTTTCATCTCCATGGACAAGGGCGAGTTCGGGGATTTCGATAAGGAGCAGCAGGGGTAGTAAAGGGGACAGGGATAGCGGCACGCGGTTAGGTAACAAGTACAAAATTTCCCCCTAGCTATAGTTAGGGGGAAATAATGGGGTGTTCAGATGAGTGTCTCCAACGCCTCTTTGACTTTCTCAAAAATAACCTTGTGTCCTTGCGTATTTGGATGTAGGCCATCTTTACTTAGAAGATTCTCAAACTGATACTTCTTTAGTATTGAATTAAGATCTATCAACACCGCACCGCATTCTGCAGAAACAGCCTTCAGAATAAGATTATATTTATCGACGTATTCATTTAGCCTAGATCTGTACTCCATATTCTTGGTGAGTGAATCAACTACTGGAGTAATATTTAGGAAAACTATCTTTGAAGAGAACTTCTTGGCTTGAGTAGCCGCCTCTTCAAGATTTGATTGGAATTTTTCTAGGGTCACATTAAATCTATCTTCCTTGGGTAGATAAGCTGAATCGTTTGCACCATAGGCAAATAAAATAATGTTCTTTTCAGTTGAATCTATGCGAGCGCATACTTCAGAGACAAACCTTTCCAATAATTCGTCCGTGACCTCTCCTGATATACCAAGGTTATAACAATAATATTTAGCACCCGTGCCTTCCCCGGTTTTCTTGTCGAAATAAATCCGAAGCTGCGTAGCCCAACCGCCGTACTCTGTGTCTCGAGCACCATAAGTAATACTGTCACCAAAGAGGAAAATGTTCGTTATCTTCATAATAGAAAATTGTAGCATAATACTCTATACTTAGCTTACCCCCATGGACAGCCTCCGCCGACTTGAAGAGATCTTCGCTCATTTCCCAGGCATCGGGCCGCGGCAGGCCCGTAGGTTCGCCTATTATCTCCTCGGCAAGCCTCCGGCTTTCATCAAAGAATTCACGAGTCTCATCGAAGAAGTGAAAAAAACGAGCTCCGAATGCCCGCAATGCCATCGTCTATTCATTCATGGTAATGAAAAATCCGCCAAAGGCGGTAGCGCCGGTAAAAGCGCGCCGGCCGGAGCATGTTCGATTTGCTCTGACAAATCCCGCGACGCTTCGACTCTCATGGTCGTCGCACGAGATTCCGACTTCGAATCGATCGAGAAGAGCGGTGCGTATAAAGGCCTGTACTTCATTCTCGGCGGCACCGTACCTATCCTCGATAAAGAGCCCGATAAGAGGATCCGGTTGAAGCAACTGCTCGAAAGAACGCAAAAATCCATGCCGAAAGAAGTGATCCTTTCTTTGAATACCACGCCTGACGGCGAACATACCGCGGATATTGTGAGAGACGCGCTCGCCACATTAGCTGGCGGTGGAACATTGAAAAACCCTCCACTTCAGTCAACTAAAGTGACGATACTTGGAAGAGGCCTCTCCACCGGCGCCGAGCTCGAATACGCGGACGGCGAGACAATCAAGAATGCCTTGAAAAATAGGAACTAAGAAAGCGAATCTATCTTCACCTTGAAGAAAGGCTGGCGATGCCCGTTCCTCTTCCAGCCTGAACGGCTTTTCTGCTTGTATTTGACAACGAGAACTTTCGCGGAGCGTCCAATGGCGGTGATGGTGCCCTTGACCGCGGCTTTAGAGATGAAAGGAGTGCCGATCGTCGTGTCTTTGCCGTCGTCCGTAAGCAAGACCTTGTCGAAGACGACGGGATCGCCTTCTTTATATTCTTTGCCTTTGGCAGCCGAAAGCTTCTCAATAGAAATAACGTCTCCCTTTGAAACAGTGTACTGCTTGCCGCCGGTTTGGATGACTGCGAATTCCATAGTCGAAATACTATACAGGAATGACCTGGGAAACGCAAACAGACCTTAGGTCAATTAGGTAATTAGATTAATTAGAAATTCACTATTCCTCCTCCGGCCCTTCAATAGCCGCGACTTTCACACCTGGAGACTCGTCGGCGATGCGCAGGATGTCCTTGTCTATCTTCATGAATTCCTTGCCGGCGTTATTATAGTGATTGACGACGGTGCCGAGCGAGGCACCGAGCTTGTGGTGGTACTCCTCGTATTTCTTTATGTGACTGCCGAGCTGACTGACGTGTTTGACGATATCCTTGGCGGTCTCTTCGATCTGCATGGCTTTCAGACCCTGCAAGACGGTCTGGAGATAGGCCAGGAACGACGTCGGCGAGACGATGATGACCTTGTATTTGCTGGCCGCGCGCTGGATGAGGTTGTCCGTCTCGTCCGCCGACGCGCCAATCTTATTCACTAGCAAGTCATAATAGATGGCCTCATGGGGAATGAACATAAATGCGAAGTCCATGGTCTTTTCCGCCGGACGGACGTATTTGGCCGTCTCCTGGATGCGGAGCTTGAGGTCGCCGACGAATGCCCTCTCGAGCTTTTCCTTCTCGGCCGGATTCTTCTCCTCGACGAGCTTATTGTAGTTTTCCAATGAGAATTTGGAATCGACCGGTATGATCTTATCCTTGACGAATATGGCCGCGTCCACTATCTCGCCGTTCTTGAAGGCGTATTGCATCTGGTATTGGCCGGGCGCGAGCACGTTCTTGAGGAGCGTCTCCAGATAATATTCGCCGAGGATGCCTCGGTGCTTCGGGTTCTTGAGTATGTCCTGCAGGTTCTGCAATTGATCGGCGAATGAGACGACTTGCCGATTGGTCTCGTCGAGCTTGGTCAGACCTTGCGTCACTTCCTTGATAAGCTTGGATGACTCCGCCATCTGTCTAGAAGAATCGGCGAATTGCAGACGGAGCGAATCCTGCATCGAACGGCTGTTCTCGTTCATCTTTGTATCCACAGTTTTGGTCAGATCTCCAACTTTTCGGTCTAGCGTGCTAGACAATTGATTGACGTTCGTATTCATCTGCTCCAAGACGAGCTTGAGGCCGTCATCGAGGCTGGCCGCCGGCTTGTCATTCTTGCGTCGCAGAAAGGCGATGCCGAGACCGATATTGGCACCGACGGCGATGATGACTAGGATGATGAGGATGGTTTCCATTGGAGACAGTATGCCTAATTATTAACAGATTTGGCAGTTGCTAAACAAAAAATTTCATTTATACTTATTGCAGGTAGGCTAACGCAAAGAAATGGTCCATGGGATACCGGATGGCTAGTCCTAACCGTTTTCCTCGTGAGAAGTGATTCTCTCATCTGGCGACAATACATAGACTGGCTGTAGTAACTGGAGAGCCCAATGGATGTTAATCCAAAATGGCGCATGAAAAGCCTTACGCCCAACACAAGCTCCCTAAGGATGGGAGTTTTTGTTTTCCTCTCATCATAACGCTTCGTCTCAAGCGAAACTTCTCGTACACTTATATGAATGAGTTTAGCCGTATATAGCTCCATGCTCAATCAAGTGTCATGTGCAATAAAGCCTAATCTATCAAGAGATTCATAGTCGATTATATCGCCAACGTATCTATTTTCGTCTGAATCGAATACCATGATTAGTGATCATAAACTTCGATGAATTTTATAGCCAATGATTCAATATGCTAAACTTACCCCATGTCCCTCCACCAGACCATCAAAGAACAGATCAAGGATGCCCTTCGCGCCAAGGATACGATCCGCTTGGACGCCTTGCGCGGGCTCAATGCTCTTGCCTTGAATGAGCTTCTCGCTTCAAAGAATCCAGCCGGCGGCATTAACGAGGCATTCCTCTCCGACGGCAAGATCCTAGCTCTCATCAAACGGAGCGTTAAACAGCGCAGGGATTCCATCGAACAATTCACCGCGGGCGGCCGAGAAGATTTGGTGATCAAAGAAAAGGCCGAGCTCAAGATATTGGAAGCTTTCATGCCAGCTATGATGTCCAAAGAAGAGATCAAGATCGTAGTCCGCAGCCGCATCGATGCCATGAAATCACAAGGCGCGCTCGATCCAAAATCGGCCGGAAAACTGGTCGGCATGCTCATGAAAGAGCTCGCCGGCAAAGCTGATGGCGCTGATGTCAAGGCCGCGGTGGACGAGCTTTTCAAGCCTCAATAGAGCCACATGAATGGGCTTGACAAAACTATCTAAGAGGTGATACAATACTCCCGTAAAGCACAAAGCAGTCAACCAATTAAGCGAAAGGACTATCATGACAACAATGTCATCGCCGTCGGTTGGTTCGGGAAAAAGATTTCGCGATTTTAGTGAACGGTTCCAGGATATAAGAGACGTGCTTGATGGGAAAAAACAAGCACCGACTTTCATCTCCTACCGCTTCGCCGAGATGCGCTTCATTCCCGAAATCAAAGGACTCGCCGCGCTTCAGACCCATTTATCACTGGGAAAAAGCAACAGGGTCTGTCACCGGGGAGTCTATCTGGACTGATGAAAAAACCATCATCCAGAAACAAGAAGCGCCGGGTTTACCCTCGGCGCTTTCCCATTTATATACATATTCTATATACATATTCGTAGCATTCGGATATATTAGTTGATTCGTATTACACCTTTCCGAACGGTTCCAACTCTACTATAAACGTCGAACCCTTCCCTTCTCCGGCCGATTCGGCACGGATGACGCCATGATGAGCCTCTATCATCTCCTTAGCAACATACAAGCCGAGACCGGTGCCTTTTATATTGGTCTTATTGGCGTTGCCGGCGCGGCTCCACTTCTGGAAGAGATGCGGCAATATCTCCGGAGCGATGCCGATACCGGTGTCTTTGAGCGTGAGGACGAATTTGTGCCTCGGCCTATCGAACGAGAGCGACACGGCTACCGAGCCGGACGGCGTGTATTTCATGCTGTTGTCGATG
The DNA here is from genome assembly GCA_963701025.1 of uncultured bacterium. Taxonomy (GTDB): domain Bacteria; phylum Patescibacteriota; class Minisyncoccia; order Phycocordibacterales; family PALSA-1337; genus C7867-002. The sequence goes on from OY969557.1 coordinate 265,335, forward strand.
AGATTGCCGATGACTTGCTTTAGCTTGTCCCGATCGGCCGTGATGCGCCAATCGATGCCGCCGTCGCTGGCGGTGAAGGAGAATGCCAATCCCGACTTTTCTATGTTCGGCTTGAGCTCGGCCAGCGTGTCTTCCACCAGAGCTTTCAGATCTACCGTGTCGAAGACATATTTCATCGAGCCAAGCTCGATCCTGGTGATGTTCAGATAGTCGTCCACGATGGAAGTGAGCGTGCTGGCGGACTCGTATATGCGCGATACCCCGTCGTTGGCCTCCTTGGGCAGTGTGCCCATGTCGCCCTCCAATATCATCGAAGCATAGCCTTTCATGGCCGTAAGCGGTGCCCGCAATTGATGAGTGGCGAATGAGACGAACTCCGACTTCTGCCGGTCGAGCTCGGTCAGGCGGACATTGGCCTTCTCCAAGTCGGTGGCAAGCTTCTCGATCTTTTCGCGCTGGGAAACTTCTTTTATGACGCTGCGGATGAGAAGGATGCCGAAGATAATTAACAGAAGAAGCATAATGGCGTTGATCAATTGATCCTGTAAATTATCCGCCACAAGCGTTCGCAGTAGCACGAATATCCAAAGAGCAAATACGACCAACTCCGTAGCAATAATCTTCGCATTGAACAAGCGGTGTTTAAGCACTGCAATAGCAGTAAAACCAATAAAGAAAACTACGGTTGGTGGGCCAAAGATATTTAAGGAACTTAACCCCCCAAGCGGCAGGATAAGATTGATTAAGACAGAAAGGAATATAGTTAAGAAGGCCCCTATCATCATGAAGAGTGCTTGAGATTTTTTCGGATTTTTGTATTTCCTATACACATCAAAAAGATAGAAGAAGGAAAATCCGAAAGCTATGATGAGATACAAAAACATTAGGTAATACAAATTACCTGGAACATAATCTACGCCCCAAGGTTGAATCGATATAGAAATGATATTCAGCTGAGTCTGGCTTAGAAAAATAATTATAACTGCGACAATAATTGAAAGCTTCGATAATACTCTATAGCGACGGATAAATACTTTATCATTGGTATAATAAAGCTCAGCTATGAGACTATTGAAAAAGATCGGTAAGAAGGCTGGCCAGATAATTGCTAATCTGCTAAAAAAGAGAGCTTGACCGGCATAAACAGATAGATCGGCCAGCATATTGCTTGCGACCCAGAAAGACATTGTCGCTCCCAAAAGGAAAAAGTATCTATTTATGGAGTTACGATAATCCTGGAATAACACAAAAATACTCAATAGGATAGTTAGAAAGAATGTCAATATTTCCAATATGATGTTCAATCCCATGTTAGCGTAATGAAGCAATAATGGATGATCCTGCTATTACTTTTTGTCCGATTTTGACAGATATGCCAGTAACGGCTTCCGCAGGAAAAAACATGTCGACTTGCGACCCCATCTTTATCATACCTATACGTTCTCCTTTCTTAACCTTTTGTCCTTCAACCACCCAACACTCGATCTTATTTACATATATATCCGCAATCTGAGTAATGAAGACGGGGATATCGCCATGAAATAGAATCGTATTGCGCTCATTTTGAATTACATGACTACTCCGATATTCATACGGCTTGAGGCCAAATAGAACACGCCACCACATGAGAGTCATCGGTAGATTCTTTGCCTTCGTATAAACAATTTTTTCCACTGTTCCCTCAATTGGTGCACGATTGACATGAACACTTGTAGGATGCATGAATATACCAATCAGATACGCTGGACGTGTTGATTCAGGGCGATATTTGAATATCTCTTCTAACTGTATTGGTCTTTTCTTTTTGATAGATATCAGGGCATCATCCCCCTCTATCATCTTTACATAGACGATCGTCCCTTCAGCCGGTGAAACAATATTCTTGCCTTCGGGAATATCTCGATCAGGATTTCTGTAGAAAAAGAAGAAACGCCAATAACAATACAAAGCGATGCATATAATCAGTACGGTCAGGAGGACGATGAAGAGCATGTTAAAGATGTAATAAGTATCGCATAACAGAGAAAAAATTCAGATGGGCTCGAACTACAAATTCTCGATCTTCCCCTTTGTGATAACGAAGATAGCGTCTAGCAAAGACATTCATCTTTTCATCATAATGCCAGGGGGCGCTGTCGTTATTATATATCAACCAGGGAGTCTGCGCATAGGAGTCACGGAGAACAAGACCTTCTCTCTCAAGTCGTCTGCCGGGATTATCACTATTCTTGACTAGCTCCTGGGCAATACCCCATGTATCGTTATCTGCTGGAGATATGGCACCTGAAATATCTGATTCATAGGGGTTAGGATAAATGAAGCTTGCGAACTTAGCTAATCGGCTTATGACTCTAATATTGGGTGTAATAAATACTATCTCCATTGGATTACCTAGAAGCATACGGATAAGATTCCTCAATATTTCTCTACGCACAAAAAGGAAGAACATATACGACCCCAATCCATTTTTTTGACATGATGGATCTATGATGAGAAATTCAACATAGTTGATCCGGAACCCTAAGACAACCTTCATGCTAGTAACACAGAAACCAATACATTTGCCATCTGTTCGAGCTATCATAATAGAACCGGCACCAAAGATATGGTGTTCAATGAATGTTGTAGGAAAAGACCCCCAACAACGGGCAAGGAGTGAATCGACCTCTTCGTGCAGGATAGCCCTTGTATGTCCGTCTAGTTTTTCCCGGTTTGAATGTCTTTCAAAAGTGACCGTGAGTCTTTGATCTCCGAAACGAAATATGGATTTTGAAATTCTAGACATAAGAATTATAGACCACATTATATCAAATTTGAAGCAAAAAACATTGAGCTCTTTTTTATCACCCCCGTAGCCCTATCTGCAATTCATATAGTCTCCGATATTCCCCGCCCTCTTTGGCTACCAATTCGCCATGAGTTCCCGACTCTATGATCCTGCCTTCTTTGAAGACCAGTATCTTGTCAGCTTTGCGCACGGTGGAGAGACGATGGGCAATGATGAAGGTGGTCTTACCGCGCATCAATTCTTCGAGCGATCTGGTGATGATCTGTTCGGTGGAAGCATCAAGGGCGGAGGTGGGCTCGTCTAGAATGAGGATAGCCGGATCGCGTAGGATAGCCCTGGCTATGGAGACGCGCTGTTTCTGGCCGACGGAGAGCTTTATACCGCGTTCGCCGACGAGCTGTGCCCATTTGTCGGGAAATTTCTCGATGAAATCGACGGCGTGAGCCTTGCGAGCGGCTTCTCTGACTTCGGCCTCTGATGCGCTGGAAATTGCCGTATTTGATGTTAGTCTCTATGGTGTCGTTGAACAAGACTACTTCCTGCGGCACCACCGCGATGCGTGAGCGCAGGCGATGCAAATCTATCGTGCGGATATCGTGTCCGTCTATCTCCACCGTTCCTTTCTCGGGGAAATGATAGCCGGAGATGAGGTCGACGAGAGTGCTTTTGCCCACGCCGGATTCGCCGACCAGGGCCACGATATCGCCCGGTTTTGCCTCAAATGATATGCCGTCCAGGACTGGCGTGCCTTTGTCATAGTGGAACGATACGTCCTCTGAATGACACGCCTCCCCGTATATCGAAATCGACAGCGCTTCTGGGATGATACTCTTCCGGCGGCGATTGCAGTATCTTTTCCGTCTCCTCTATGTTGACGATGCCGTTCTGTATGGTCTGCCACTGGCGGGCTATGACTACGAACGGCCCGAAAATCATGGCCGCGTAGGCATTGAAGGCGATAAGCTCACCCAGGCTCATGCTCCCCGCGTGGATATAGACGACCGAAAGGAGGAAGATGAGCACCTGGGTTATGAGGATGGTCAAACGCTGGTAAAGGCTCAAGTCGCCCCAAACCTGGGTCATGCGCATCCAGAGCGGTATGGCTTTCTTCGATTCCCGTGCCATCTTCTCGCGCTCGTACTCTTCGGTCGTGGCTTGCTTGACGGCCAGAGGCATTGCCGATGACGTCATAACTGTCGCCCCAGATGGATTTCATCAGAACGTCGTAATATGCCTTCTGGTAGCCTGCGAGCGGCCTTATGTGACGGACCAAAACGACTATATAGGCGAGCAGTCCGACTACCAGGATGAGACCTAGTACCCATTTCATATAAAAGGCGATGCAGAGAGCGATGACGATGGAGAGTATCTGCGGGGCCAGATCTATGACGATACTGCCGGCGATGGTTTCCAGAGATCCGGCAGCTGCGTTGATCTTGCTGCCTATCTCGCCGATCTTGTTCTGTTTATGGAAAGACATCGGCAGAAGAAGAAGATAGCTGAAGCTGTTGGTCAGATAGTCCAACCATATGGTGTTGGAGAAGTACTGGCTCATTATATTGATGCGCCAGTCGAGGAGCGATGTCACCAGCTGGATCAATGCCCAGACAACGAGTATGGAAATGTAGAGCGGCACGGAGTATGACAAGATGTGCCAGACGGAGGCGCTCGATATGGCATCAAAGAATTTTCCGGCGATATACGGGATGATGCCGTTACCTATAGCAGACAATATGCCGAGCACGCTCAAAATAATGATCTGTCGACGATACTGGCCTATGTAGGAGAAAAGCACGCGAAGGCCGGTAAGTATGCCTTCTTTGGTCACTTTCTTTGCCTCTTTTTCCTTTTCGGGCTTTTCTTCTTCAAGCATGGTGCGGCTATTCTAGCATAAGCTTTCACAGCTTCCCCACCTCCTTCATCACGTAATTCGCATATGTCTTATAATCATCCATCGACAAAGCTGTATTTCGTTCGGGCATCGGTTCGAGAGGCTTGCCGAAAGCTATGGATATCTTCCGACGACGGAGAAAAAAGTCCGTTGCGGTAAGCCGGAACGTGCCGCGGATCATGACTGGCACGATGGAGGCACCGGTAGCGTGAGCCAGGTATGCTATGCCTCCTTTGGCAGGCTGAATGGTGCCGTCGGGGGTCGCTCCGCCTTCTGGATAGACGCAGAGACAGCCCTTGTCTTTCATTATCTCCCGCTGATGGATGAGCGACTTCTCATAGTCTCGAAGGCCCGTATAGACCGGATAAGCGCCCCAAGCCCGGAAGAATGTTCCGCCGTATAGATTTTGCCGCCAGCCGGAAGTGTCATAGAAAGCTTTTTCTCTCGAGGCGTAGAAGATCGGCGAAAAGCGGGACCAGAAAGGCAATCCCGCCGGAAGAGGCAACGGGTCCAATTCACTCGAATGATTGCAGGCGAATATGACCGGCTTGGAAACGCCTATGAGATTCTCCAGGCCGATGATCTCGAAATGGCAGAAAAATCGGAGCGAAAGGCAGGTGGGGATCCAGAAAATCTTTTGCAGGATGAGCGGGGAAAGGAAATAGAGTTTCATCGGAGTGCGCGGCTATTATAGCATTTAAGGCCCGAAAATATGCGTCGCTTGACTTGTAGCGACTCTCTGATATAATCCACAGCGAACAAATTTGAACCGCGCCAATAACTGGCGCCTTTGAAAACTGAATCCTATGAAAATGAAAACAATCAGTCGGTTGTCGGCGCTCGTCGTTGGTGTGATAGTCGCGGCCATGGTGGTCGCGCCGAAGCAGAGCTTCGGGCAGGGGTATATCAATGTCAGTACCTATAATGGACTCGGCCCATTTCATGCAAATCAACAGTTTGTGAACGACACAACCTATGCCCTTCTGAACGGACTAAGTCAATACGGCAGTTGGGCTACAATACCCAATGGTAGCTCCGTGAACACCTCGAATGTCTTTGTTTCGAGCCAAATCGGAAATGCCATGTACTCCGTTCTCGTTGTTACAAGTTCTATCCCGTTCCAACTGTCCCAGGTTCAGGTCAGCTCGACAAGCCCACTGTTCTCTTTCTCGGGAACTTTGGGACAGCTTGGATTCAATACGTATAGCCTGTTTGGCATCGGGATCGGCACAAACGGAGCAACGATCACAACGGGGAGCGATAATGCATGGGTATACGCCGCTTATGCGATTGGGATTAATTATTCGATCAACATTACCGGCGAAACCCCGGCACAAGCAATGGCTGATTGGATGTCAGTCGGAGCTTTCACCGTGACGGATACGTATTCATACTGTTCGTCATCTGCTTCCGTGTCCACAAGATACGACCCAGCGTATATTGCCCAGACACCGGAACCTTCAACTATCACCTTGGGTATCATTGGTATTTCGATACTCGCCACTTATACCCGTCGTCGGAAACATTAATTTGGGAAATTTACGCAACACGCCAGACCCGCAAGGACCTGGCGTATTTTTTACCTATATGTCACATACTAGATCTCCTGTATCGAAGATTTCACACATGAACCATTCTTGAGAACATATGTACTACTACAATAGAAATTACAAGAAGGAGTGGCCGCCCCTGAACATTGAGGAGCACTTGCAGAACCCCAGATTGATGCCGGACCCGTAGCACCAGTAATGCTTGTGCAAATATTTGTATGTGCCGGCCGATTACAGGTTGGATTGTTAACTATGTTGTTATACGGATTAATCGTAATCGTAAGCATCTTAGACTGCACCCCCACACCCAACAAGAAATATGACAAGATTAGTTTTTTAGTAATGGGATTAGGACCTGGATTCGTGAATGTAAACTGATCCTGACCTTGAGAACTAAACGGAAGCACATTAGGGCTCGGACTTGAAGTCAAACCGGAATTCTCACCCCAGTCAGTCGCGATACCCGGAAGAGGAGAAGTCGATGCAGTTTGGATACTCGTGGCACTATTCGGAATCCATTGTACCGGAACAGTGACTGAACCACCTAGAGAAGGAATGGTGTAGCTAATACTATTGGCAAACCAGTTTCCGGTGCCAGCCGGGCTACCCGGACCGGTATCTTGTGCTTGGAGTACAAGATCTGTCGTTCCCCCTCCCTGACACAGCGGATTCACCGCCGGATCGCACAAGCCGCAGCCTGGCCCTGTACAACCTCCTCCTCCCACCGGAGAAAAGGCTCCGAAGCTCAACCAACCGAGGACATTGCCGCCCCAAGCGAAACCGCTGAATCTTCCGTAGGTATTGGCATTGCCGGAATCGATTCCGACAGTCACGCCTTTCGTCGAAGTTCCCTGATAGCCGCTGGTATCGGGAGACGGGTGATTCGTGCCGGAAAGCTCTACGCAACCATCCCAACCGTCAGTCGTACTGCCTTGCGCGCCGAGGACGCGGATCCAACCAGTTACGGCTCCGCTCGTGTTATTGACGTTCGCACCCGTCGTACCGGTGCATCCGGTGAGGTCACTCTGATTGAAGCTTATCCACCCAATATTCGGAGACCAGGCATAACCGGTCAGATTGCCGGAACCATCGACAGCGACATCATACGCGCTGGCACTGTTGCCGGAACCGCCTGTGCCGGTATTGTTATCGGCGCTATTGAAAGAGACCCAGCCGATGTTCGAAGACCATGCCCATCCCTTGAGAGGCGTGCCAATGCCTTGAGCGTGAACTGCTTGTTTGCCGATGCTCATAGTGAATGCTCCGAGCGCGGCAAGCAGGACGATGGCTACGATGTATAGCGAGTATTTTTTCATAAAATGTGGTTAAAGAAGATAATTAAAGGAGGTATTAGTACGCCTCTATTGTAACCCATTCGCCGCGATAAAGCTGTGGATAAAAGGCCTTATTTTACGGGCCACGCTTCCACCATCAGCATGGACTTTCTGCCCTCAATTTCCTGCCATATCTCCTCTGTCACATACGGCATGAAGGGGTGGAGCAATTTGAGGATGGTCTCCAGGGCTTGCCGGAGAAAAGCGGCGCGCGAAACTTGAGCCGCCTCGTCGCCGGTAGCGGGAACACCGAATATGCCGACGATCGGCTTGCTCTCCTCGAGGATCTTGTCGGCGAATTCGTGCCAGACATAGTGATAGAGCTTCTCGCCGACGAGGTAGAACTTATATTCATCCATCTCTCGGGTGACTTCAGCAGTAAGATCTTCGAGATGTTTCTGGTGCTCTTGTTCAGTGGCGCCGAATTTCACTTTGTCCATTTCCACTTTCTTCTTGCTCCCTACTCCATTCTCCTTACTCCCCGTTTCTTTCTCCTCTATTGAAAGTACGAACCTCGCGATATTCCACAGCTTATTGGAGAAAAGTTTGTACGCCTTTATCTTCTGTTCGTCTATCTTGCTGTCATTGCCGGGACCAACGCCGACGATGAGGGACATGCGCACCGCGTCAGCGCCGTACTTGGCGATCATGTCCAGAGGATCGATGTTATTGCCGAGCGACTTGCTTATCTTGCGATTTTTCGTATCGCGAACCAGCCCATGCAAGTAAACCGTCTTGAATGGGATTTCCCCCAGAAGATACGAGCTCATCAATATCATGCGCGCCACCCAGAAGAAGAGGATGTCCGATCCGGTCTCAAGGATAGTCGTCGGATGATATTCTCGGTGAGCCTTGAATTCCTTTTCATCCGGCCAACCGAGCGTCGAGAATGTCCACAGGCCGGAAGAGAACCACGTGTCGAGGGTGTCCTCGTCTTGTTTCCACCCATCGCCCTTCGGCGCTTCAAGGCCGACATATATTTCATCATCCTCTACCCTATACCCTATACCCTTTTTTCTGTACCACACCGGAATGCGATGTCCGTACCAGATCTGCCGTGAGATGCACCAATCGCGGAGATTTTCTATCCAATTGAAGTAGACTTTCTCAAAACGGTCAGGGATTATTTTGATCGGCTCCGAATCGCCGGAAGGACTGGAACCACCGATACCATTCTCCACGGCTTCCTTCATTAACTCTTTCAAAGTGACAACTTTCTTGACACTTTTCGATGATGACTTACTTGAGACACCCCCGCCTGTGACATTCGCACCTGGATTGAATTCCTTATTTACCGCCACAAACCATTGCAATTTCGGTAAAGGTTCCACAACGCCTCCCGTGCGCTCGGCAAGGCTTATGTTATGCTCTATCTCCTCCTCTTTTTCGAGCAGACCTTCTGCCTTGAGCCACGCAACGACAGCCTGGCGCGCTTCGGCCACTTTCTTGTCTTTAACGACAAATTCCGGCTTTGGGGCCGAGCTCGCATCATAGCCGACCGTCATGCGGGCATATTCGTTTATGACTTGTTTGAGCGGCAAATCGTGCTTTTGAGCCATTTCCCAGTCTATCTGGCTGTGCGCCGGAGTGACGCCGAGCGCGCCTGTGCCGAAATCTTTTTCGACGGCAGGATCAGCTATGACTTTCAAATGAATCGATTCGCCCGCGAAAACAGTATCGAATTCTTTGCCGACAAATTTCTTGTAGCGCGCGTCATCAGGATGTACCGCTACAGCCGTATCGCCGAGCTTCGTCTCCGGCCGGGTCGTGGAAATACTGATCGGTATCATCTCACCCGTCTTGACATCTTTGCCGTATTTGAATGTGTATAGCTTCGTCTTCCTCGTCTCATAGACAATCTCGTCGTCGGAAATAGTAGTCTGACCTTTCGGATCCCAATTGACCACGCGATAGCCGCGATATATGAGGCCGTCGTCATACATCTTTTTGAAAGCGGTGCGCACGGCCAGATTTCTCTTTTCATCCAATGTGAAAGCCTCGCGCGACCAGTCGATGGAACAACCCATTTTCCGCATTTGCGAAACGATGATGTCGTGAGTCTCTTTGACATGAGATTCTATCCGCTTCAGGAGCTCATCGCGGCCGAGATCGTGGCGCGACCTACCTTCTTTCTTTTGGATGTCTTTCTCCACCACGGACTGCGTGGCTATGGCCGCATGGTCGGTGCCGGGGATCCACAGGGCCTTTTTTCCTTTCATGCGGGCATAACGCACCATAATATCCTCAATAGCGAGCATCAGAGCCGAGCCCATGTGTAACACGCCCGTCACGTTCGGTGGCGGCAGGACGATGGAGAACGGCTCACCGTTCGCGCCTTGGCCAGGCTTGTCAGACGGCAGTTTGTCTGGATCGAAATAGCCGCTCTTTTCCCACATCTCGTATATGCGGGCTTCTGTCTCTGCGGGGTTATATGGCTTGAGGAATTTATCCGGAAGATGGTCGCTCATGTCTCAATGTTAGCATATCATTAGTATATTTCAGTATATCTCTATGGCCACCAGCTTTGAAACGCCGAGCCCTTCCATTTTCGGCATATCGATGCCGATCTCCTTACGCCAGAACACATCGTCTTTGAGAAGCTCGATGATCCACGGGAAATGCGCATCCTGCGAAAAGATGACGCCGCCTTTTTGCATCAGGGGATATCCGTACTTCAGACAATCTTTCGTCGACTGGAGGAGATCGACGTTCATGCACATGACGGCGATCGGTTGCTTGAAAGCCGACAGAGTATCTTTGACCCAGCCTTTATGAAAATCGCACCGGCTGATATCGCCGTATCGCCTAACTGCCTCCTTCACCTCGCCGAGACGCACGGCATGACTGCCTTTGGGGAAATGATGTTCCCTGCCATATATGCTCTTGCCATGGGCCTCGCTATTCTCCGGCATGCCTTCGAACGAGTCGAAGACTTCGAGCCGGCGGCTACAGAGCCGTGCCACCAAAGAGAGCTTGGCGGTACTGCCGCCGTGATAAGCTCCCGCTTCGACGATCGCTCCCGGCACCGATGGATCCACGTTCAATATCCGCCGGGCTATGGCCAAGAGTTCGTGTTCTGTATGCGGACAATCGACCGTGTACGAGATGAGATAGAATTTACGGATGAGACTCAAGCGGGCGAAAAATGTAGTCGGCGATGCGGTCGAATGGAAAAGAAAGCCGAGCGCGGCCGGAACATCCTTGGGAAAATAATATATCTTGCGATAGATATACAGGAATATCCAGGGGGTATGTCGTTTGATGCTGGTTCGGAGAGTCATGCTCGTGTAAGCGTCTTGTAAGTGGAATTCAATTAAGCAGCCCGGCGGACGAGGACGAATGGCGTCATCTTATTGCCCTGGCCGAGCGGATTGTCGAGGAGAATGAGCCGCGCGGTCTTCTTGTCGAGGCCGACGCCCTTGCTCACGCCCAGTATCTTGACATTGATAAAGTTGGCGTCGGCGGTCACCGTAGGAATGCCGAATTTCTTCTCAATATCGTCGCAGACGCCCTGCGGATCTGGCGGTGGCAGGACAGCCCATTCCGTATACGGATACATATCCTCGGGAATGAAGCCATCGATCTCCGATACACGGTTGCCGGCTATGATCCAGAACAAACCGCGTATGCCGACCACCTTGCCAAGGCCGCCCAATATCATGGCCGGAATGATACGCCAGACGCCGGCTTCTTCTATGGCTACCTGGACTTTCTCCGGTTTTGACCAGGCGGTCATATTCTTGTGCTTCTTTACGCCCTTGGTGACGAGACGCGCCAACCATGTCACTTTGACCGTAGAGATGTGTCGGACACGATTCTCCGATATGGATATGATCTTCTCGGAAAGGGCCAGCCAATCGCCCTTACGATAGTGAGGCAGGACGAATTCCGCGAGGGTCTTCTCCAGCGGTTCGCCAAATTCTATCAGGCGTGGCACTTTGATGGCACGGCGCTCATAGACGATGCCGTCCACGGTGATGTTCTTGACCGGTTGGATGATGCTCTGTTCCATGCCGGTTGATGATACCACGCGGAGACGCGCGAAAAAAGACGGATGCGTAAAAAGATTAAAAAACCGGCCGGCGAGCATGTGCTCGCGAGGCCGGTCGGAACGATCAAGCATCAAACATTCCATTCCGGGATGCTCCATGGCATAGGAGCCGTCTTTGAGTCGAGCCATCCTTCGGGAACAGGCAGGAGCTCGTCGGCATAGGGCCGCAGTCCGTCGTGGAAAACGATCAGGGCGTTGACAAATCCGTCCCGGCTACGCAACGAGTCAAGCATGCCGGCACGGCGATACCACTCGACAGTCTTCAGGGCGGCGATGTACGACGCGCCGGAAGATGGACCTGGCATTATACCGCTCTGATATTGAATCTGTAGTACGGCTAACCAAGCTTCCCTTGCCATCACTTCGACGGTATCGTCTATGGCCCTCTGCCACGGGTGACGGATCTCCGTCATCTGGGACAAACTGCGCATGCCGGGTATGTTTTCACCCTCGGCGCACATGGCCCCGATGACGTAAAGACCTTCCCTGGCATTCTTAAGACCATGCGAAAGGCCAGTGATTGTGGCCCCGGTGCCTATAGGACAGACGAGAAGCCTGAAGCCTCCCAGCATGTTTGCCGATATCTTGGGAGCCGCCACGTCCCGATAGAACGCCACCATCATCGGATTGGCGTATTGATCCAAGTTGAGCATGCCATCGGACGACACTTTCCACTCGCCGTTCGGCCGCCAGCCTCCACCGCCCAAGTGGCGCGCGGTCTCGATGGCGCTCATGCCATCGTTCGGCTTGATGATCTTCCCTCCCGCATCGCGTATGGGGAATCTTTTTCCGCGGGGAACGCTGTCTTTCATGACCAGGAGCGCCTCCTTGCCGTAATGCCTGGCGAAGTGGACGAGACACAAACCTGTCGCTCCAGAGGTGGACTCGACGAGCGTGTCGACCTTATCCAACAGGCCATTATTCGACGCTTCTTCGAGCATCATGGCTACCGGCCCCATTTTGAATGTCACATAGGGATTGGTGAGCGACGACACCGCCATCAAGCGGACTTTGTCCTTCAGGAACGGATTCAATACGGGACTCAACTCATCCAACGGGATGATCGGCAGAGACCAGTTCTCTACCCCTTTCTGCAGGTAAAAGTTCTTCATAATTTGCCTTTTCAATATTTCAGACGTTTGTTCCAAAACTACCTTGAATGATGAAAACTGTCAATAACCAATATGTTGACTTTTCCTTTGATGTATCGTAGTATCGAAAACACGACCATGGCGATAGAAAACAGGCCAACAATATCCCATAAGCTTATGCTTCTAGCCGGAGCCTGCGGTATGCTGGCCGTGGCTATTTTCAGCATCGCTCCGGCGGCTTATGCTTCATATAATTCTTCATATAACTACGGCAATTCTAATTACGGCAATTCCCACAACGATTCTTATAATCACAACAATAACAACTGGAACAGCGGCTCTTACCGGATGAACGACAATAACCATGACAGGGACGATCATTATCCTGTACAGACGTATCACTACCAACCACAGACGCCGATATATAACTACTATTACCCTCAAACTCCGGTATACAACTATTCGTACCCCACTTATTATCAATATCCCCAGAGCTATCCGGTGAGCTACCCGACGACGTACTATGAGCCGGCACCGCAGACATATTACCAACCGACGTATTACCAGTCCGCGCCGACATACTACCAATCAGCGCCGACGTATGCCTACCAGACGCCTTCGTACACTTCGTATCCGTACGTGAATCAGAGCAATGCGAGCGGTCTCACTATCAGCTGTTCCGCGGAACCTTCCACAGCCATCATAAATCAGCCGGTCACCTGGACCGCCGAGGTCAGCGGTGGTTCCGCGCCGTATACGTATTCGTGGTCTGGATCGGGAGGACTATCCGGATCACAAAGCTCCGTCACGGAATATTACGATACCGTAGGGCAAGAAAGCGCCGTAGTCATAGTGACCTCCGCCAACGGCCTCTCCGGCACGCACGCATGCGACAATACGCTCACCGTGGAAGGCTCCGGCGCGAACTATATCCCACAAAGCGCTCCCGCCTCCCCGCAGGCGCCCGTAGAGAATAATCCAAACGCCGCAGCAGCCGGTCTTAGCGCCGTTTCTTTCGGAGTGATCGCCGTTCTCATCATCCTCATCCTCATTGGAGCCATCATATATCTCATGTCCCAGCGTAGAAAGGTGGTGTAGAAGATTGTTTTGTGACCCACATTATACAGGATTGGAAACAGATCGTAGAAAATATCAGATTGTGGCATGTACTAAAATAATGGCACAAAAAGAAAAGGGCTCCTTAGGCACTGACACCTTTCGGATCCTTTTTCGTGTGGATACATCATCATTATTGCATATCCGGACAGAATGTAGAGAGCTTTATGCACAGGCCTCAAGTTCTAATCTGAATCAATACACCCTCTGAATACCTCCCTTGGTGTTCTGTAGCCCAGCCGCTTTCTCGGCCGGTCATTCAACATTCGTACTGCACGTTGAACTTGGTATGGGGTAATGGTAGCAAAGTAAGTGCCTTTAGGAAAGAATTGCCTGAGCAATCCATTCCAGTTTTCATTTGTCCCTCGCTCCCACGAATGGTACGCGGTCGCATGATATACATCGAGTCCGGTTTTCTCTTCAAGTAAACTGTCATATCCGCTGACCTCAGTTCCGTTGTCTCTGGTTAGAGTCCTTCGTAAATATTTTGGCAACGCTACGAATCGAGACACTGCTTTTTTGTTGATGATCTCTGCGCTCACCACCTCAAGTTTCTCGGCCATGGCGTATCCGCTCTTTCTTTCAACACAGCTCCAGATCCTTTGAACTCTTTCCTTGCCGATGACAGTATCATCTTCCCAATCTCCGAGGCGTGAGCGTTCGTCCACTTCCTTTGGTCTTTCCTCGATCCTTCTCACTTTCATGGCTCTAGCAAGCTCCATACGGGCTTTTGAACCTCTTTTCTTCCGGTACTTGCACTTCTGATGCCGCAGATACTTTACAAGGTCCGGTCTTTTCTCGTACACAAAAGTGTAGATCGTTTCGTGACATACAATCGTTCTTCCGGTCATCATTTTCAGTCTTCCTGCAATTTGTTCGGGTGACCATAATCGCTTCAATTTGCGGACGATGTGACGCCGTAGTTTCCTGTCGTTTTCGATCTTTCTCTCTAGTATTTTTACACGTCTTCTTCTTGCCAGATATCTTTTGTGCGCATGACCACCTCGATATATACCATCAGGATCTTTGTTTCGACTGATTTCAAGACAGACATTGCTTCTCTGCATGCCAAGTATCCTGGCGCATTCAGTCTGGCTCTTTCTTGCACTTAAAAGTATCGCTAGCTCTACTCTAGTATCTCTGTTAAATTGTTTGTGCGACATCCTCGTGTGTAATTTAGCTGGTAATGGTATACCGCTACAGTACCACGGGGGTGTTGCGTTTCAGGTTAGAATTTACCGGCTCGACATTGACACACTGGCCATGACCATGCATATAATAAGATATCGATATAGTGCAAGCGTGCTTATCGATTCGCATTAGCGAGTGTAGAGATGAAATATTCTCTCGCAAACAGGTAACGGTCGATCTCCGTATCAGTAATCTGGAGTTGTACCTGCAACGCTTACTTATTAGTTAAGCGTTTTTAATTTATATGACATTCAAATTTAAAGTTAGTTCGTTCAGAAATCAGTATGAGTCTCTCGATGGTAGACGTCTATGTGTCTTTACTGCTCTTGTTGGAAATATCCCTGCCGAGTGGGAAGATTGGCGAGATGTTAACGTGCGAGATACCAATAAACGAGGTGATGTATTCAATGCGATTATCGATACTCTTAGAAATGAACCTGAGGAAATGATCTTCCGTAATCTAGGAATTACAATCCTGGCACCGGAAGTGGAGTTCGATAATAAAACAAATGAAGTTACTGTCGTTTTCTCCGATAAGACAAAA
This sequence comes from uncultured bacterium, assembly GCA_963701025.1. Lineage (GTDB taxonomy): Bacteria > Patescibacteriota > Minisyncoccia > Phycocordibacterales > PALSA-1337 > C7867-002. The sequence continues at coordinate 280,891 of OY969557.1, forward strand.
CACGGTATTGCGAACGGTGGACACACTTTCTCCGCTATTCGCGAAGTACTTCGCACAGACAGCGATGTTAACGCAGAGATAAAAGTAGAGTGCATCGTGGGTAACCTTGATACTGATAATCGTGTCTCAATCGTTGATGGACGTAATAGATCACGCGCAGCTCAAACACATTCTCTTGAAAATCTCCGTGAGTCTTACAAGCCCATCGAGAAAGTTCTCACGAGTCCCTATTACAAAGATAGAATCGCTTATTCGGAGTTCGAAATTAGCGAGAACGGTAAACGTAAAGACATATCGATTCGAGAAATACTCTCTTACATCTACTGTTTAGACGCATTCGAAAAAAATGTGCACCCGATCCAAGCATATTCATCAAAAGGAGCTGTTGTCGACTTCTATGCGAGTAAAGATGAAAAAGGAAGAGAACGAAATGAGATACTTGCTCGTGCAAGTAAGATCTTGCCAGATATTCTTCAACTTCGTGATGTAATCTACCGCGATCTTCCCCAAGCTTATAATGATGCAGGTGGTAAATTCGGAGGACTCGAGACAATGGGTGTTTCCAAGTACGCTGACCCACATCCCCTTCGATTCTTGGATGATGTAACGGAATTCAATTATCCAGATGGGTTTATCTATCCGATTCTGGCAGCATTCCGAAAGCACATTGATCACAGAGGTGAGTGGTCTTGGAAAGAGAACCAGAACCCTTTTGAGCTTTGGGAAAAGAGAAAACTTGATGTTGCGGCGGCTATGAAAGATGCTACTAAAGATGCTGCAAATGCAAACAAAATGGGTAAGGCAGGAATTACATGGCGTGTGTGTTACGACGCTCTCTAAACACTATCCATCAAGAAGCCCCTTCGGGGGCTTCTTGATTTGTATAATCATCTTCCTTTCTGCATCTTCTCCAAGTCTTTCGGCATATATCTGATCACATTTCCTTTGCTGTCTACTGAAAATATATGCAGTAGTAACTTCTTCGCAATCTGATACGGAATTCGTCGAATCGCCTTGTCAGCTGCTCCTTTGGGTAATCCAAGACCATAATAATATCTGGTTGAACCGGACGTATTCATCCTCGTGATAATTTGCCCGAGTGAATATACGAAAGCAACTTCCTCACTTGAACTATCCTTAGCACCTTTAGCTTCAATCAAATAATAACGACTGTATTTATTGTGACATGCTTTGATATCAACACCGCGACCGCTTAATGTTGCAATCTTTATGATCTTCCAGTCATGTTTAGACAACCATGTGATTATGGAATTCTGAACAAAATCTTCGGCAATGGCACGGTCGTTAGTAGCCATAAAATTATGAAGCCGTCTCAAAAATCTTTTTTACCAACCCTGTCCTGGCATAAAAAGCTCTGCTCGTAGATCCGTGGCCAGCTCCTTTTGTTCTAGCCTGTATCCATTTACCATCTGCACCAGTCAACGCCTCAAATCCTTCTTTGATAAGTTTATTGCGAATAAAATCATAATCTGCCTTGATCTCCAATATCAATTCATCATCTTCCGTGGAATCAAAACTGACTACTTTCAACAGCTTGCCGTCTTCCGAATTCTGACCATTCCATAAAACTGCGCAAAATACGATTGTCTTTAGTTTGCTCCAACAATGGCTTTCAAAAAATGAATGCTGTTTAAGCTCCTCCGGATTGATCATTGTAATCGCCATTGTTTCCTTCGGCACAAGCTCCTCTTTTACATAGTGAAAAGCAACAGATTTCAATTCGTAAGTTAGACCATTTGGAGCCTTTGAAACATTAGTCTGTAAGCCGGCTAACCGTTCAAGGACCAAACCCTTCCAACCCTTATTCTGCTTGCCAGTTTCATAGGTCGTAATACCGTGCTTTAACGCAAGTTCTCGCAAATCCTTACCAACATATTTCTTTAGGTTTTTTATCGCTGTGGCGCGAGTTATGATTTTCATATTAGTGCTTTATTCATATCGAGAAAACGCTTCTTTGATAATTCAAGATAATTTTTTTCTAAATCGACACCTACAAATTTTCTCCCATTCGATACCGCCGCTATGCCAGTTGTAGAGCTACCGGCAAATGGATCTAGAACAATATCACCCTTGTTTGTACTTGCAAGGACAATTCTTTTCAATAATTCAAGCGGTTTCTGCGTAGGGTGTTTTCCAAACTTTTTCTCATCCGGCTTCGGTGTCCCCACGGCCCATACAGATCGCATCTGCATATTTGGCTTCTTTATAAAATCACCATTCCATTCGCCACCCTTCATTAAATCATAATTGAAAGTATGTTTCGCTTTTTTATCTTTCCTAGCCCAAATAAGAGTCTCATGACTTGCGGTAAAGAAACGACATGAAAGATTCGGGGAAGCATTTGGCTTAAACCAAGTGACATCATTCAAAATATGATATCCGAGAGACTGAATGGCATGACCACATTGGTAAATTGAATGATACGTGCCGGATACCCAAAGAGTTCCGCCAGGCTTCAACACTCGTCTGCATGCCTCTAACCATTTATGATGGAAATCATAATCGGCATCAAAACCGTTACTTTTATCCCAGTTACCCTTATTGACGCTTACCATTTTGCCAGCATGAACAGTAAATCCGCCGTTTGATAGATTGTAAGGCGGATCAGCAAAAATCATGTCGATCGAATCTTCTCGCAATTGATTCATTAGCTGTATAGAATCACCGAGATACAGCACAAAATTATCCTTCTTGAAGTAAGGCTGCATTTCGATTGTTGCAAGGATTTTAGGTGTAGCTATTAGTGGCATGAGGGTACTTTACCATTTTTTTATCAATTTTTGAACTACCGGTCTCGGTCGCGACAAGCGGTTCATGGTCGCGGCAGAGGAAGCGCGTGGATGTCCGCTTCTCATCACGGACTCAATTCGCGCCTAGCTCATGTTGGCATGGCGAGAGCGGCCAACGGTCTGTGCGTTACAGACTGTTGGGTAAGCGGAGCCATGCGAACAGGAGCGTAAGGCGCGCCACAATACCCTATTTGGAAGCGGACATGCTCGCGCTTCCATCACTCCGTCGTAGCCACAAAACATTATCCGCGACCGTGTACGGCTTGGCGCGCCACTTACTTCTTTGTTTCCTTATCGTCTTTCTTTTTCCATTCTTCAATCCTAGCAAATGCCAGATAAAGATCCGCAAAACTATGGAGATATTCATTGGCGGTATCTTCCGATATATCTACACTGTGCTCTTCCTTAAAGCACCGAACTGTTCTTTCTATCAGTTCCTGACTGAAACGAAATGGTTTATAGTCCATAAATGTTAAAAACGGTTATCCACACTTTTTGATAATATGGCTTGACCTTATGAGCCATGGGTATAAAATTACACCATAAAAGCCCATTGGGCAGTCCATACATAGTATGGATCAGGCGCTGGACGCCACTCTCCAAGTAGAGAGAAAAGAAACTTAAGAGGCATAATAAGTGACCTCACCTCTGCGTATTTCGATATACGCTCTCTGTTCTCATAAGTGACACAATCATGCCGGCCGTCTCAGCGGATGCTTTAGCGCCGCGGGACGGCGGGAGGGTTGACTTGATTATAGGCACACTTAAAGAGAACTCATTATAAGCCTAATTCTCTACTTGGTTGGTAACAAAGCTTACCCACTCCAAGCTCATCATCTCCGGCTCCACCATCGAGTCATACGAGTATAAAGAAAAATCACTCGCATACGGGTTCTCAAACTCCAAAGGCAAGAAGTCGAAAGAAAATAGTCGTCGTCAATGAAGAAACTCGTCTAAAGAAGATCGAATCCAGGAAGCGTTCCATGCAACGCTCCAATTCCAGACTACGCAGGCTTGGTAAATGCCAATGCCTGGAAATGGATCAAAGAAACCGGTGAACCGTATCCACCAGTATTTGCCACCTTTACCTTCAAAGAAAGCGTCAAGGATATCAAGGTAGCCAATCGGATCTTCTCTCACTTCGTCAAACGTCTTAATTATGAGCTAGGCCATACAAAGAAATCGTTCCTGAAATACATCACGGTCATTGAATTTCAGGACTTTAGCCGTGACGGTGTCGTTCACTATCACAGCATCTTCTTTAACCTTGAGTATATACGCAAGGATATTCTGGCTGACATCTGGGGCCAGGGTTTCGTTCATATCAGAGCTATTGACCAGGTAAGCAACGCCGGGGCCTATATCTCCAAGTATCTGGTCAAACACTTCGAGGATGACCGCCTTGATGGACAGAAGCGGTACTTCTCGAGTCGTGGCCTACTGAAGCCCATTGAAATACTGGATCAATTCAAAGCTGACAGCATATCGTCTCTGATTCCTGCTCCATATCTGGCCAAGCAGAAGGAATTCACGAGCAAATATCAGGGCAAGGTCGAATACAAGCAATATCTCCTCGAGAGGACGCAGTCGATTAACGATGTCGTTCCAGATCTCGACCTACTCCTATGATTGATATTGCCGCATTGAAAAAGATCGACCCGGAATTGGCCAAAGTTTCCGACACGGAAGCGCTTGAAATCCGTGACTTACTTTACCGCATGGCTGATTTAGCTCTCAAGAATTATTATGAGGACGAAAATGTTTCCAAATATCCCATTGGGGATAGCGCCACTTGCAAACAGTTGTAGTAAAATACATACATGAACGAAAATCTTTTCAAAAATGGAATAATCTACTGTCGCGTTTCTTCAACCGAACAAGTTGACGGTACCTCTCTTGAATCACAGGAAAAGGTCTGCCGTGAGTTCTGCGTGCGCGAACACATCCAAGTCTTGAAAGTATTCGTGGAAAAAGGAGAATCCGCCAAGACGGCTGAACGCACTGAATTTATCAATGCCATTAGCTTCTGCTCTGACAAAAAGAATGCCGTCGATTATTTCGTCGTCTACAAGCTAGATCGCTTCGCCCGAAATCAGGCCGATCACATTACCGTCAGACAAACTTTGAAGAAATACCATACTGAATTGAAATCAGTCACTGAACCAATTAGCGACAGTCCGGTTGGAAAAATGATGGAGGGCATACTTTCAGCTTTTGCCGAATTCGACAATAACGTACGCACCGAAAGAAGCGTCAACGGTATGAAAGAGCGCATCAAGCAAGGAATATGGGTCTGGCAGGCTCCTATGGGCTATTGCAGAACAGAAAAAGGGGCTAACCTCACTCCACATCCAACCTACGCCCCATTTATTAAAATGATATTTGAAGAATACGCCAAAGGTATTCATACGTTCGACTCACTCGCCAAACACGCTACAAATCGCGGCTTTACTATGAAAAATGGCAAACCGGCTATTCCGCAACTTATCGAAAAGATTATTCGCAATCCTCTCTACTGCGGAAGAATCAAAGTATGGGATATAGAAATCAAAGGCAAATTTGAACCTATAATAACCGAACGCCTATTCGATCAATGTCAAGAAAGTGGTAAGCGCAAACCAAAGACTCCACGACTGGCAAAAAACAGTGACTTTCCGTTAAGAAAGCTGGCGACATGTGAATTCTGCAATAAGCCCCTAACTGGAAGCAAGGCCACTGGCAGACAAGGACAGAAATATCCGTATTACCATCATCACAAGCAAAACTGTGAACATGCCGCCTTTGTACCAAAAGCTCACTTCGAGCAAATGTTTGTAGAGTACCTCCAAGAGATAACGCCAAGCTTCAAATTCGAGGAATCCTTCAAAGCTATAGTCCTCGATATCTGGAAAAATAACTTCAAGAAATTCGACGAGGAAAATGAGCAGATTAAAAAAGCAGTCACTGTGCTAGAACAAAAAAGACAACGCGTATTCGATCTCCACCAAGATAAAACTTACACGGATCAGGAATTCAAAGATCAGAAAAACATCATTGACGACAAGATCAAGAAACACATGAGCTTAATGCACGAGAAATACGACAAAGAATTCAAGATGGATGCCGCCTTGGAATACTGCTTTGACTTCGTGAGAAATACCGCCAGCACATGGGTAAAGCTCGCAAAGAAGCCGGAAGATCGTCTCTGTTTCCAAAAATTAGTGATATCCGAAAATGTCCAATTTTCAGGAAACAAATTTGGAAACGCGAAACTAACCCCAATCTACAACCTATATCAGCAATTCTTACTCGATAAATCCCAATTGGTGACCCTACGGGGAGTCGAACCCCGATTCCAGCCTTGAGAAGGCCGTGTCCTGACCATTAGACGATAGGGCCGCTATATTTATTTACTGTTTATCGAGCCATTCCTTTTCCTGTCGCACGAGCAGTCTATCGGCTTTTCCTGGTTCTCGCAACAATGCCTTGCTCACCCGCTCGAGCCGTGGTGATTGGGATCCTTTGACGAGAATAATGTCTCCGGGGCGAACAAGGGACGGGACGAATGCGGCAGCTTCAGCAGATGACTCGAATGAATGTACGACACCGGCGGGCATGCCGGCCTTGACGGCTTCTTCGGCCGTGGCGCGTGAACGCAAGCCGATGGTGACGAGGATGCCGGATGATCCGAGGACGGCGGCGGCTTCCCTGCCGATGGCGCGGTGCTCATCTGCTGAATACGCCCCGAGCTCCATCATATCCCCGAGAACGGCGATCTTCCGGCCGGCGGCCGAGCCGTCAGATGAAACGATATTTATTTCTTTGAGCGCCTGCAAGGCGGCGCGGGCGGCGTCGGGAGAGGAATTGTAGGTGTCGTCGATGATCGTCGAGCCGTTCACGCCGGGAATGACATTCATCCTGCCTTTCGGCGCTTCATATGCGTTCAAGGCGGCTACAATGGCCGCTACCGGCATGCCACGCGCTTTGCCCACGGCGGCGGCGGCGAGAAGCGGATACATATACGTCTTGCCGATTATATTCTTCAAGGTTATCGGCACGCTATTGCCGTCCATGCCGAGCTTGAAAGATATGCCGGCTGGCGCGCCATTTTCATATGTGACGGCATCATCGGATCCGCGCACGTTGGCGGTCGAAACTGTACCGAAAGTGATGACCGTGGCTTCCTTGTCATTCATCGTGCCATTCACACGGCCGGCCAATGCGGCGACCTTGGCGTCATCAGCGAAAAGGATGAGAGTCCCCTTTTTCTTGAGGCCGTCGGCCAATGAGGCTTTCTCCTCGAAGACCTGCGCCGGGGATTTGAAAAATTCGACATGGACAGGCATGTCGCTCACTCTGGTGATGACGACGATGTCGGGATGGAGCCACTTCGCCACTTTCCTGATATCGCCCGGATGATCAGCTCCGATCTCGAGAATGAGGCATCGAGGATAATCGACATGATCCAGGATGATCCGCAATCCGGTGCCGATATTCCTCATCCAACCCGAAAGGCTCCGCCAGGCATTCGGCGCGCCGATGACCGTGAGCGGCAGGCCGATCTCGCTGTTCATGCTCTTCTCGCTCTTACGTACATGCCCGTCGGTCCTGTCGCCAGGAGGAACGAAATCCTTGAGCACGGAAAAGATGGCGTCCTTGGTCGTCGTCTTGCCCACCGAACCCGTCACCGCCACGATGAACGGCTTGTATTTGGCCAGGATGAGGCGCGATTCCAGAGTGAGTATGAAAACGATGAATTTCTTGACAGACGACATTCTTACATCTTAAATCATAAATCTTAAATCTCCTATTCCTGCTATCTATCAGGCGGGATATCGTAATAATTTATAAGAAATTTCGAAAGTTCTGAGAACGGGTTGGTCAGAGTGGCCGAAGCATAGAGAGCGCCTTTGGGATATATCTGATAGAGGAAGATGATGAATTTTGGGTCATATGCCGGGAAAAACCCGAAGAATGAGTGTAGATAACGGCCAGGGTAATAGCCGCCGTTGACCGGGTCGGGGATCTCGGCCGTGCCGGTCTTGGCTCCGATGGAATAGTGCTGCATGGCGATGGTGCCGGTGGCGAACGCCTTGTCCACGACGGCAACGAGCATGTCATCGACTTCCTGGACGGTCTGCGGCTTGAGGAGCGGGCCTTGCTTCACCGGCTGAATGACTTTCTTGGTTCCATCAACATAGTCGATCTCGTCCACGACCCGCGGCGTCACGAGGTAGCCGCCATTGGCGAGAACAGCCAAGCCGCGTATCATCTCGATGGGTGAAACGGCGATGCCCTGGCCGAAAGCGGCCGTGGCCACGGCGATATTCGATCCTCTCTTCAGATTATCGAGAAGGCCGGTGGCCTCATTGGGCAGATCGATATTGGTCGTAGAACCCAAGCCGAAACTGGAAAAATATTGGTACATGGAGGCTTTTCCGGCTTTGAGGGCGATAGTGGCGGCACCGACGTTGAGGGATTGGCTTAATATCTGTTGCATAGGTATGACGCCGCGGGCTTTGCCGTCGTAGTTGCAGAACTTGCTGCCGTCTTCGACCATGCAACCGGTGTCGTCATAAGTGCTCGCCGGAGTCTCGGCGCCGCTATCGAGAGCAGTGGCCATGGTCAAGGGCTTCATGATCGAGCCCATCTCGTAGACGTGCTCCACCAGAGGATCGGCCAGGACCGAGACGCTCGGAAGATCGGCTAGATCGTTCGGGTCAAAAGTGGGCAATGAGGCCATAGCCGCGATCTCGCCGGTCTGGGGGTTCATGATGATGCCGCCGATCTCGCTCGGGTGCCACTCGGCCGAAGCGTCTGTTAGGACTTTTTCCAGATAATTTTGAACGGATGGCTCGATGGTCGTGACGATGTCGCCGGCCGTATCGGCATTACTGCCAAAGACCGAGCCAAGACCGGAAAAGAGACCCGCGAATGCGTCTATACCCGATCCCTGTTCCGGCCGCGACAGGACGGAGTCATATGAACGCTCGAGGCCATAGCGACCGGAGACCGTGCTAGATGCCGTCTCTCCGATGATGCCGAGAACGTGGGCGGCCAAAGTGCCTCCCGGATACGAGCGCCATGCTTCGGGGGCGACGCCGACGCCGGGCAAATTTAAATTCCCTATGTTAGCCGCCGCAACTGGATCGACTTTGTGCGTGAATTCCGTGTACGAGCCCGGTGACCGCGCCGCTTGCATGAACGAGCTCTTATCGACGGCGATATACTGTGACAATGCGGCATAATCCTGCGCGGCATTCCCGATCTGCTTTTGGTTGAGGTATATGAAATAGCCGCGGGACAATGCGGCGGCGGCGACACGGGTCCCGTCCCGGGCCTGGAAGAATATGGATCCGCGATCGAAGACCGACACGGTTGGCTTGGCATATTGTGCCTGGGCTCGTGCGGCGTAGGTGCCGCCTTTGACGATCTCTGTTCGATATAGGCTTGCGACGATGACGCATGCGGCGAGAATGATGCCGCCGAAGACGATCCTCATTCGGGTCCGCGCCTTAGAGTTCATGTCCCGATAAAGCGACGCTGCCCAATGAAGCCCTGCGAGGAATATACGCGGAGACGGCGCCCGGGCTCATGCCATAGGCCGACAGAGCCGACGGTGAGGCCGAATCGGTCAGACTTATGTACGCCGCGTCGAGCTTATTTATGGAGTTACCCAGAGCGTCAGCCTGCGCGGAAACGCGTTCGGCTGCTATCGTCTGTGAGATCGCGCCGTATATGTTGAGACCGTACCATGCCGCTGCAAGAAGACAGCCAGCGAAAAGAGCCCGCACGATGAAGACGCGGTTGTTGTGGACTGTCGTATAGGTTTGTACTATGGCTTTGGTCATTTATTTATTGCTTTTGTATGATGCGGAGCTTGGCACTGCGAGAACGAGGATTTTCAGCTATTTCCTGGGGTCCAGCGATGATGGGCTTCTTGGTGAGGATGATCGCGCCGCAGCTCTTGAAAAATTCCTTAACGATGCGGTCTTCCAGGCTGTGAAATGAGATGACTGCCATCTTCCCTCCTGGGGCGAGTCTGGCGTATCCTTTCGCCAGCCCTTCCTTGAGAGCGGCGAGCTCGTCGTTGACCGCTATGCGCAAGGCCTGGAACGTCTTGGTCGCCGGATGGATCTTGGCGGGCTTTCCGCCGAAGCTCCTGCCGAAGCGCGGCACCGACTGCTTGACGATCTCCGCCAATTCGCCCGAAGTCTCGATAGTCTTCTTGGCGCGGTAGGCGACGATGGCTCGAGCGATCCTCTTTGCGTAGCGTTCTTCGCCATAGGCGAAGATGACATTGCCGATGTCTTCCTCTTTCCAGTTATTGACGATCGTCGACGCCGTGAAAGGATATGTCGCCGGATCGCCCATGGTCATAAGGAGCGGCTCGTCTTTCAAGAAAGAGAATCCCCTGCCGGAATGTTCCAGTTCGTCGGACGAAATGCCCAGATCGAAGAGGATGGCATCGAACGACGGCTGACCGCTGCTTTCTTTCGGAATGCTTACTCCAGAAAAATGACTTTCGATGACTTTATCCAGATTGCGGAAGCTTTCGCATTCGAGGATGATTTTGCCTCTTCCTTTCTCCATACTCCTTTCTCCATACTCCTTGAATATCTTCCTCGCCAGCTCGATCGCCCGCGGATCGCGGTCAAGGCCGATCATATTGAACTTCTCACCGGCAGTCTTCTCATAGGCTTCGGCTATGAGCGAGAGCATGTCCCGCCCCGCCGAGCGTTCCATCGAGATACCAAAAAGGCAAGGAGAACCAACAGGAAGTACGGAGGCATGAACGCTTCGATTATTTCATGTAAAAGAACAGGTACGTGAACACTCTCTCTATCCGCAACATTTCTCTCCCTATCCGTAATATCCGATGAACTCATCGCTAGATCACTCCGGCCGACGCGAGCTTCTCGGCGATGACGTCGGTCTTCTTGGCGAACTCGGCGCGATACGCTTCCCATACGTCGGCATCCCATATCTCCACCCGATTCATGACGCCGATGATGGCGGCGCGTTCGGTCAGACCGGCATGCTCCCGGATGTGCTCCGGCACGAGGATGCGGCCGATCGAGTCAACCGCCGCTTCAACCGCCCGTCCGATAATCAGGCGATTGAAGTTACGGTTATCAGTCCGCAACACCGAAGAACTGTCATGCCGCGACAAGCGGTCCGCGAACTCCTTCCACTCTTTCATCGTGAATACGAACAGGCAGTTGTCGATGCCCGGCGCGATCACGACGGTCGACCCCATTTCCTTGCGGAACTTGGCAGGAAGGGAGATGCGGCCCTTGTCGTCGAACGTATGCTGATGTTCTCCGATGAGCATATGTGTTATTGCGCGGGAATCGAGTCGCAAAAGTTAGATCTCTATAGATCGAACCTTATTTGCCACTTCTTCCCACTTGCATACCATTCTACCCCACTTTGCTCTATTTTGTTTACCACCTTGAAAATAGCCATTTGGGGATAACTTGGGGATAGGAAAAAGGCCTAGAAAACTAGGCTTTGAATAAGATTATCGAAATACTTTACACGTTTCTATCCAAACCACTCCACAATCTTCAGTCGATATTTCTCCATACAGCTCACTCCCAAACCGAATAGCAAGGAGAGTAGTATTAAAAAGAATCCGCCGGCAAAAACTACGGGAATGTTATACAACGACCCTGCGGTAATCATGAAGTGACCAAGCCCGACATCCGAGGAGATGAATTCTCCGATAAATGCACCGAGAATGGCGAAACCAATGTTTAGTTTCATTGAAGACAGTACCCAATCAAGCGAAGCTGGGAATATGACCTTCTGAAGTATTTGGAAACGCGAAGCGCCGTATATCTTCAATAATTTATACTGCTCTCCGTCAATGCTTTTCGCACCCTCATATGCCTGGGTGAGAGCTATGAGAAATACACCGAAGGCCGCTAGGGCTATTTTCATCGATATTCCTATACCGAACCAGATGATGATGAGAGGGGCGAAAGCAAAGACCGGGATAGCACCGAGAATGACGATGTAGGGCTTGAAGATCTGCGCTATCCGTGCCGAATACCAAAGCAGGAATCCGATGAGTGTTCCGAGAATGATGCCGATGACAAAACCGATCAAAGTTTCAATGCCAGTAATCCACATGCTGTAGGGTAACACTCCATTTACCGTATTCGCCACAATGGCTTGCCAAACAGTCGACGGAGAAGCAAAGAGGAATGTGATGTGCGGAGAGACGGCAATAAGCTGCCAAACAATGAGTAATCCGATGAAGATACAGAGGGATATGATCCAATTTATATATTTTGTCTTCATGATATTAGGATTCCTTGCCCAGAAGCTTCCATATCGTGTCGAAGTGGCTTTGAAACCTGTCCGTTTTCCGGATATTGACTGGATCACGATATTCTTCTTCAATCTTGATATCTGCCTGATACGATATCGTGGCCGGTTTTCCGCTCATGAGCATCACCTTGTCACCCATGGCGATGGCTTCTTCGATATTATGTGTGAAAATATGCCGATCTTACCGCTATTCTTAATCTTAAATCGATCTGTTTCCAACCGTAGGCGGCTGTCGAAATCAATGGCTGAAAACGGCTCATCGAAAAGGATGATGTCAGGGTCCTGTATCATGGCCCGGACCAAAGAGACTTTTTGTTTCATACCGCCGGAAATCTCGTGAGGAAAGGCTTTTTCGAAACCATCAAGTCCAATCTCCTTTACGAGCTTACCTGCTTTAGAGATATCTTCGTTTCCTACTTTTTTCTTAATCTCTATCGGAAGCAAGATATTTCGCATCAATGTCCTCCATGGCAAAAGCAGATCCTTCTGCGGGACATAGCCGATCTTGCCGGAAACCGATACCGAGCCGGAGTCGGGCTTTTCTAGACCAGCGATGATATTGAGAAGGGTCGTCTTACCGCTGCCGCTCTTTCCTACGATAGAGACTATTTCTCCTCCATTGATGTCGAAAGATATATAAGACAAGACCGGAAGAGTCTTACCGTCTAGATTAAAGCTTTTTGAGATACCTCTGACCTGAATGCGCGTAGACACAACATTTATTGGATAGATGCCGCCTTTTGAGCAAAGGAATTATCTATGTATGTAGCATAATCTGGCAATACCTTCAAATCTCCTAAATCTACACGGAGCTGGGTCGCTGCCTGCCATGCAGCCTGACTCGTCTCCGTATTCACTGGAAAGATATTCAGATTGATCATGTTCTGCACGGCCGCTTCGGCGACACCTCGGTCTACATTGAATTGCGTAGCGAGCGTATCCGCGGCATCTTTCGGATTGCTTCTCAAGTAAGTATCAGCTTCTTGGAGGGCGTTGACGACTTTTTGAACTACTTCGGGGTTATTTTTTACATAATCAGGCAGCGCCGTAAGACCCGTCACGGCAAAATCGGGATATTGAGTATCCAACGAGTAGACAACGTGATAGCCCTGCTTTACGGCCTGGGAGACATTCGGCTCGAATTCAAGGGCAATATCCACTTGCTTGGCATCTAGAGCAGCGAGGAAACCGCCGAACTGGATTTCCTTTATATTGGGAGTCAGTCCGACTGACTGGAACATTTTCTTTTGTAGAACATAGTCGGTGGATGGAGCCGGTAGCGTGCCAACCGTATATCCTTTGAGCATCGAAGCGTTCGTTATCTGCGGAATGCTCGCGCTCTTTGCCAATCCCCAGAATGGAACGCCGTTCAAGACTGCTGCGACATCGACACCCGGTTCGCCCTTCTCTCCCGATATGGCGATAAAGGTCGGATCGCCAATCGCAAACTGAGCATCGCCACTCAGGACGGAAGCGAATGCCTTTTCATCGCCGCCAGCAGTCGTGATAGTCACATCAAGACCTTGTTGCTTGAAAAATCCCTTATCTTGGGCAATCCACAGAGGAGAATGCAGAAAGACTGCGAATGCTTCCGAGATAGTCACCTTCTGAAGCGATTGGGAAGCGGATTGAGAGCTGTTGTTGTGCGTGGAGAAAGCATAAATGACGATGATAATTATCACTAAAAGGACAACGGCCCAAATGGTTTTTTTATTCATTGAGTTGGTTTACTCTGATAACTGTCTTTGACACTATATAACACATCGACTACGATTTCAATTACCTTCAATTATCTGAAGAGATTATAACTGCTACCCCCTCGGCCTCATGAGCGGGAACATCTGGGTCTCGCGGAGCGGCTTACCTGCGAGGACTGCGAAGAGGCGCTCACCGAAGCCGAAGCCGCAGGCTGGCGGCATGGCGTGCTCGAGCATCTCGACGAATTCGTCGTCGGGCATCATGGCTTCGGTATCGCCGCTTTCGAAAAGCTTGTTCTGCTCGTCGAAACGCTTCTTCTGGTCGATCGGATCATTGAGCTCGGAATAGCCGCGGCCGATCTCACTGCCTGCGATGAGCGGCTGGAACATCTGAACGATCGGACGGATAGCGCCTTTTTTATCGACGACGGATTTCGCCAAGGGGGCGACGAGAGTTGGATGATTGATGAGGAAGGCGGGCCCGGCGATATTCTTCCGGCAATATTTCCAGATCGTGTCCACGAGCCGTTCGCGACTGGCGCCTTCATACGACACCTTGAGGCGGTCTAGTGCTTTCTTAATCTCGGCGTCGGATGCCGTGGCGATGTCGACGCCGGTCTGCTTCTTGATCTCTTCCGTATAGTCGATCCTCGCCCATTCTCCGGCAAGGTCGAAATCATGACCGCGCGAAGAGAACTTCGTCGTGCCGAAGACTTTCTGCGCCAGCATGCGATAGAGCTTCGTCACCAGCTTCATGCCGTCCTCGTAGTCGGCGTATGACCAGTAGAATTCGAGGTTAGTGAATTCCTGGACGTGGTCGGGGCCCGATCCCTCGTTGCGGTATATACGTCCGATCTCGAATGTCTTGGGAAATCCGGCGGCCATGAGGCGCTTCTGCCAGAGCTCGCCGACGGAGATGCGGAGATACACGTCCAAATTGTAGTCGTTGTGATGCGTCTTGAACGGCGCGGCTTCCGCTCCGCCGGTCGTCGTCTCCAAGGTCGGCGTTTCCACTTCGAGGAATCCTTCGTCTTTCATGAAATCCCTGGTCACTTCCCAGAACTTCGCTTTCTTATGGAAAAGATCTCGAGATTCCGGATCCATGATGAAGTCGAGATAGCGCTTGCGCAATCGCTCATCTGGATCGGTCAGACCGTGCCATTTTTCCGGCAGAGGCAGAAGCGATTTGGCCGCCATCGTCCATGAGACGACGAGAATGCTCTGCTCTCCCCTATTGGTGGTGAAGCAATTTCCGGTCGCGCTCACGATGTCGCCGATATCTACGGCTTGCACGAGCACGTCGAATAGCTTCGACTCGAGAGTATCTTTCTTGACCACTGCTTGAAGGGTGCTTGTGCCGTCATCGAGGACGAGAAAAATGATAGCTCCTTGTCCGCGGATAGCCATGACACGGCCGGCGACGGAGACCGGTTTTCCGGCATGGGTGCCTCCTTTTCCTTCTTCATAGTCGGCAAAATTCTTGCGGACATCGGCCAGGCACAGATCACGCGGCACTTTCGCCGGGTATGCCTGCATACCCGCCTTTGTGAGCAGTTCTAGCTTGGTGAGACGAGCCTGTTTCAATTCTTCGAGAGAAGCCATAGGTGTCGCTATGCCTTATTTGAGCGCGGCGATCGTGTAGCTCATAGCCCCCTTGGGCGTCTGGACTTTTATCTTATCACCTTGTTTGTGTCCCAGGAGGGCGGAGCCGAGTGGAGAGATGTTGGATATTTTGCCCTGGGACGTATCTGCCTCTTCGGAGCCGACGATGGTATAGAGGAACGACTTTTTCACCGTATCTCCATCCCGTTCCAGTCTGACGGTAGATCCGACGGCAATGACGCTTCCGCCGGAGGCCGCGGCGATGACCGCGTCCTTGAGAAGGCTCTCGACATAACGGATGCGATCTTCGACTTCCGCTTGTTCTTCGCGGGCTTGATGATATTCGGCGTTCTCCGACAGATCTCCGAGCTTCTTGGCGTATTCCAAGTGTTCCGCCACTTCTTTACGCCGTTCGGCTTTCAGATATCCGAGCTCTTTCTTCAATTCGGCGAACTTTTCAGCGGTGAGATATTGCGTATCGTGAGACATGGCATTATTATATCATATTCTTCATCTATTTGAGGTATTCAGGAGTGTTCGCTTCCATCCAATCAAGCGTAGCTTTCATGGCCGCGGCGGCACCTGACGTTTCGGTCACCGACCCGTGCTCCAGGGTCACGGCAAAAGCATACCGCGGATTTTCGTATGGCCAGAAGCCGGTGATCCAGGAGTTAACGTTGGCCCGGGAAACTCCCAGCTCGGCCGTACCGGATTTGGCCGCGACATCCACATATGGGACGTCGAGGACATGGGCCACGCCCACCTGCACGCCGAGGCGCATACCCTGGTGAACGATGTCGAAATCGGCCTTGGGTAGACCAATGATGCTTTCGACATTGGGCCCGTCTCCCTTGAGGATGGTGGGGACGAGCAGGGTGCCTTCATTGGCTATGGCGCCGACCGCCGCGACTACCTGGACCGGCGTCACTTGCCAGCTGTATTGACCGATGGCGCTGTGGTAGGTATCACCGAGATACCAACCCTCATTGAAGGCCTGTTCTTTCCATGCGGGCGACGGCACTAAGCCGGCGGGACCGGAGAAGAATGAGGGCGGCGTGGACGAGCCGAAGCCGAACATGCCCATGTAGCGGTCGATGCGCGATATGCCGAGGCCTGGCTGATCCTTGTATCCCCCGCCTACCGTGTAGAAATAGACGTCTGACGACATGGCGATGGCGTGGCGCATGTCTAGATCGCCGAGGGCCTTCCAATCGCGAAAGTAGGCCACTTGGGTCGGATCATACGGATTGGTAACGGTGATATAGCCTATGTCGCGTACGATCGTTGACGGGTCGATGATGTGTTCGTTCAAGACGCCCATGGCTTCGTACGGTTTGACGATAGACCCCGGCGTGTATAGACCGTTGACGGCCCGATCAAGGAACGGGCGGTTCGGGTCGTTCAGGGCGGCATTGATCGCCGCCGTGTCGGTCTTGTCGGACATGACCTGCGGGCTGTATCCAGGATAGCTGGTCATGGCCAGGACTTCCCCAGTATGGACGTCCATGATGATGCCTGCCCCGCCGTTATAGCCGACGGTTGTGGCGATCTTCTTTATATTCTCGTAAAGGGCCGACTGCACTCGGGCGTCGATGGAAAGGTCGATATTTTGGCCCGCTTGCGGCGGTTGGACCACATTCTCCGAGACAATATGATTTTGGGCGTCCGCTTCCACCAGGCGGGAACCGTTCACTCCCTGCAATATGCTGTTGTAGTATTTTTCGACCCCGGCGAGACCGGTGAAATCTTCCTGATAATAGAATCCGTTCGCGTCCTTTGAGGGATATTGGACATAGCCGAGGACATGGGCCAAACCGGTAGTCGTGGCGTAGTCGCGCTCGGCTACGAAGTCTTCGGCGTCGGTATCCGTGGCCGAGCCAGCATACGAACCGGGAGCATTCCAGGCTAGCATAGCGCCGGTGCGGTCATATATGACGCCGCGGGCGGCAAATATGGGCACCGGTCGGAGGAGATTGGCCTGGCTCCGGAGAGCGTATTCAGCGCCGTGAATGACCTCAAGATTACCCGCTTGAGCCAGGTATACGATAGCGACGATGAGGAACAGGCCGAGGGTAGAATACAGGACCGGCTTCGATATGGGCTGTTCAATGCGGCCTTCGAATTGGTCCTTGTCGAATCTAGGCAGATTTCGTGAGTCGATCAGGATCTCATCGGGATCGATATCACGGTATCTCCGCTTTTTCCAAGAGAATGGCATGAGGATATGGTATCACGATGGCAGTAAGGATGATGGACTGGACATCACATTCTCACCAATTTCTTCAAAAAACGGATCGCTAGGAATAGAATCACCGCGGTGATCGTTCCAGCATACTCTTTCCACCCAAGTCCGGGAACCATGCCAAAAATGGCGTCATAGGCGAGCCCAGCTAGAATGATCTCAAAGAAATGTCTAAAGAGCCAAGAGCCGATGAGGGCGCAGACTACCGCCACCGGCCACCAGCCGTTCAATAGGGCGATGACTAAGACGATGTCGACCAGTATCCTAAGAGCGATTTTCATACGGGTGAATGTTATTTTTTGGCGGAAATCTTGACGCTCGTATCGGGAACCTCGACCAATACCCATCGGAGCTGGTAGATATTGACCGGCGGGGCGAATAAGACGGTCTCGAACGGATTGGCCGGATCGGCTAATACGGCGCTTACAATGCCGAAAGGCGCGTCGCTCAATGAGGAGTCGGAGACTGCATCGCCTTGGCTTATCTTTGACGCTTGAGGCACTTGGGCCTCGTATTGCCCGCCGCCGCGGCCGACGGCAGTGGCGGGAACGTGTCCGGGACCGATAAGTATGGGATAAGTCTCTCCGGGTGAAGAAAACAAAATAACCGTGGAAGTTTGGCCGAGGATATCGGTAGTCGTGCCGATGAGAATATTACCGGGAGCGTAGACTCGGGCGCCCGAGGGGATGCCATAGTCATTACCGACGTCGATGACGAGCTCGTCGTACGGAGCGAACGGCGGGCGCACCAATACCGCAGCAAGGATGCGGCCGGGGACGGCTTTCAGATATGCAGGCGCCGATGTAGACGTTGAAGACGCCGACAAAGCGTTCGATGACGCCATTATTGTCGTCATAGCGGTAGTCGTCGCGATAGTTCGCCCAAGCATGGCCATGAATTCGGCATTGTCCGATTGGAGCGCTTGTACGGACTGATTCTCAACGCTCATGGCTATCAATTGGCGCTTTAGATCTTCGTTCTCCGCAAGCAAAGCCTGCGGAGAATCGAGGGAGCCGCTCCCGACAGAGAATTCAACGCGCCAAAAAGGCCGGACGACGGCGGTAAAGAGCCCGGATAGGAAACGCGGAGCAATAAGCTCGATCGTCGCGACGATGACGACAAGTACGCCACAGACGATCGCGATCATCCGGATACGCGCGTCCCTCGGCCGCTTACTTGTTCGAATATACATCATCTTCGCTTTCGAGGAGCACACTCCGGTATTTGTCTAGATCTTCCAGAATGACACCCGCGCCGCGGGCGATGGCGGTCAGAGGGTCTTCGGCCACAGTCACGGGTATGTTCAGAGTCTCACGCAGAAGGTCATCCAGACCCTTGATGAGCGCGCCGCCGCCGACTAGGTGTATGCCACGCTTCATGATATCGGAGAGGATCTCCGGCGGCGTCGTCTCCAGAGTCTCGCGGGCTGATTCGACGATACTCTCGATGGAGCTCGCCATGGCCTCACGGATATCAGAGTCGGTGATGACGACCTCGCGCGGAAGGCCGGTTATGAGGTCGCGGCCGCGGATGGTCGTCTCGACGGATTCCTTGGGCATGACGAGCCCCACGTCGATCTTGACCTGTTCTGCCGTCGTCTCGCCGATCAGTATTTTGAACTCGTTGCGGATATAGGAAATGATGTCGTTATTTAGCTTATCCCCGGCTATCTTCAGGTTCTTCGAGCGGACGATGCCACCCAGGGATATGACTGCGATGTCGGTCGTGCCGCCGCCGATGTCGATGACCATCGAACCGACCGGTTCGTGAATAGGCAGGCGTATACCTATGGCCCCGGCCATGGGCTGTTCGACGATATAGACCTCGCGGGCTCCGGCGTTCTTGGTGGCGTCGCGCACGGCTCTAACCTCGACGTTGGTGACGCCTGAAGGCACGCCGACGACCACTCGCGGCCCGAGGAATTTCTTTGGCAGATATTCATTGGCCCGCTTCATGAGATAAGAGAGCATCTCTTCGGTCACTTCGAAGTCAGATATGACGCCGTCGACGAGCGGGCGCACGGCGATGATGTGGGCCGGCGTGCGACCGAGCATGTCCTTGGCCGCGGCACCTACGGCTACGACCTGGCCTGTCTTTTGGTTGACCGCTACGACTGACGGTTCGTTCACTACGATGCCTTTGCCGCGGACGTAGACCAGGGTGTTGGCCGTGCCTAGGTCTATACCGATGTCATTGGAAAAACGGCCGAGGAGCTTGTCTTTATATTCCTTGAAGGAAGGCATAGTACATACACACTATCACAAATCAAAAAAGGGGGTAATTGACATATGGGGGCAAGATGTGGTAGTCTCATTTCAGATAGTGGATCCTGTAGGAGACGCTTTGTTGTTGGACAAAGCTGATGGGGAAAAAACCGAAGGTCTTTGTGGTGGTTTAGGACTGGGGTGCGTTAGTGCTCTCTTGACATTTGTTTTGTCAATTGGAGTTTTTCTGAAGTCTGCGACTGAAGCCACTATGATGTGTTTCGGGGTAATGGCCATAGTATTGAAACGCCTTCAGGACATCTCTTGGAAAAGAACAGAAGCCAGGAAAACCAGAGATGAGTTATTGCTGAAGTGGAAAACCTTATCTGGCCTCTTGCTTAATTTGCCAAGCAAGCATGAGTTGTTTGAAAATAAGCCGACCATGGCGAACGCGAATTAACGACCAAAAGTTGTCATATTCTCAATTCAACAAATCCCGAGCAGACAGCTGTTCGGGTATTTTTAATATTTATGGCGACGGAGAGAGGACATCCCCTGGCAGACCACCACTTTTAAAATCTTGCTGTAACAAGATTCCCGCGAAATCAGCCACGATTTTTCAACGTATAATCCCGAATTCTGCGGAAAAATCTTGCTATGACAAGATTTTCAAACAGGGGTACAGTGAGGAACATGTCCGTACCCTCATTGCCGATTTTTCCACACCATCAAAGCGCCTTCAAAGAAAGTATCTCTACCTTCCCCGTCAACCTGTCTTTGACCTCGATAGAGCCGCCTTCGGAAGCGCCAGTTGCCAAAGTCTTCTCGCTTATGACATATCTCTTGGGAATGCCGATGAGGTCAGAATCTCCGAATTTTTCGCCAGCCGAAACATCACGATCGTCATAGAGGACTTCGATGCCCTTCTCCGTCAATTTCCTATACAGATCATCCGCGGTTTTCTTGACGATGCCACCCGCGGCGCCCGAGCTATTCGCGCCGCCGGCCTTCTCTTTTTCGAAAAGCGCGACGAGATGCACGGCGAAAGGCGCGACGGTCTCCGGCCAGACCAATCCTTTGTCGTCGGCGTGTATCTCGACGATGGTACCCATGACTCGGCCGGGACCGATGCCGTAACTGCCCATGAAGACAGGCCGTATCTTCCCCGCTTCGTCTTTGTAATTCAAACCGAGGGCCTCGGAAAAGCGGGTACCCAGAGTGAAAATGTTGCCGACTTCGATCGCCTTGTGTTCTTTAAGCTCTGATTTCTTCATACCGATATCCTTGAGAATCTCATCCGTAAGGACTTCCTTATTCACGGCAAGATCTGTTCCTTGCTTTATATAAATAGTATCTTCTCCTGAACCACAGATCGTCTGGAACTCATGCGAGTATTTTGAGAATGATCCACCCGAAGCGAACGTAATATATGTCTGACTTCCAAGACCTAACCGATCAAAGATTTTCCTATATGCTTCTTTCGCTTTGACATAAAATCCAGCATGTGCCTCTTCACCCACATTGAACGAATACAGATCCTTCATCAAAAATTCTCTGCCCCGCAATATGCCGGACTTGGCCCGCTCTTCATTGCGGAACTTCGTCTGGAATTGATAGACCGCCTTGGGCAGATCGCGATACGAGCGGACATGATCTTTCATGAGTGCCGTCAGCGGCTCTTCGTGGGTAAAGCCGAGGCCGACATCGCTCCCATTCTTGAGCTTCGTCTTGAACCAATTATCGACGGCTTTGTCATCCCAACGACCGGTTGCTTCCCAAACTTTCTTGTCCTGCAGAGCGGTCAGATGGACCTCCTGCCCGCCGATCGCGTTCATCTCCTCGCGGATGACGCCGACGATCTTGTTGAGCACCCGCAAGCCGAGCGGCAGATACGAGTAGACGCCGGCCATTTCCTTGTGTATATAGCCCGCGCGGATGAGAAGCTGGGCGTTCTTTGCCACTTCGTCCTTTGGTGCTTCGCGGCGGGTCTTGGTGAAGAGATTGGATTGGCGCATATTGTCTTGAATGATAGCGCAAAATCATCCTTTGACAAACCTAACGATATCCTTATATGTGACCGCCACCATAAGGATCATGAGCAAGGCGAAGCCAACCATATTCACGGTATTGGTGAACTTCGGAGATATGCGCCGACGGATGACGCCTTCGATGAGAACAAAGAGGATGCGCCCGCCGTCCAAAGCCGGGAAAGGGATGAGGTTGACGATGGCCAGATTGATGGAGATGAGGGCCGTTACCATAAGCAAATAAGTGAAGCCTAGCTTGGCGGCGCTACCCACGATACCGGCTATACCGACAGGTCCGGCTATATCGGAGAAATCGGCTGTGCCGTGGAAGATGTTAGCGATGAAAGAATACAAGCCCACGGCGGTCTCCTTGATCATTATGACGGTGTAGTGGCCGCCCTCATAGACGGCTGTAAAGAATGGCAAGCGCATGTCCACGACGCTATCCATAGCGATACCTATGGCATATTTGTCTGGAACGATGCCTTGGACGGGTATGATATTTGCAGTCTCCGGCGTGCCTCCTCTATCGTATGCGAAGGTCAATGCTTTGCCGGCGCTTGCATCTATGCTTTTTTGGATGGCGACAATGTCCTGGCCGGGAAGCACGTCTCCCGCCATGAGACCCGCTTTTGCCGCCGGCGAACCAGGCAGGACATCAGTGACCATGATCCGTTGGTTGGAAAAGTCATCGGCGTATTTCTCGAAGCCGTCTGCCGTGGCCGTCACGCCGTGAGCGAACAGTCCGGCATACAGGACCCAAGCAAACAGGACGTTGAAAAAGACCCCTGCCGCTAGGACCATGATCTGCTGGTAGCGCGGCTTGTTGACAAAGCTTCTCTTTGCGTCGGGACCGAGGATCGAATCCGCATCCGGATTCTCGCCATGAATCTTTACGTATCCTCCGAAGGGAATCAGATTGACGCCATATTCAGTTTTATCAAATTTCCAAGCGACAAGCTTAGGCCCGAAGCCGATCTTGAAGGCATCCACCCGTATGCCGCATATGCGCGCGAACACGAAATGCCCTAGCTCATGCACGAAGATGAGGACCGCAAGTACTATGAGAAAGATTATGACGGTCATTTCTTAGGTCAATTAGACTAATTAGAAATTAGGTAATTAGCCTAATATCTCCTTCTCTTTCTTGCTATACGCCTCGTCCAATTTTTTATTCGCTTCATCGACGATCTTCTGTGTTTCGCCCTTGAGCCGGAATATCTCGTCCTTGCCGATGCCGCCGGCCTTCTCTTTGGCGCCGAGATCCTTGATGACGCCGTCGCGGTGGCTCCGCACTTGCTTCTTTGCGTCCTCCATCTTTGCCTTGGCCATCTTGGCGATCTCCACGCGGCGGTCGGCGGTCTGATCCGGAAAATTCACCCGCAGGCCCTGATCATCGACAACGACGGAAAGCCCGAGGTTGGCGGCGATGATGCCTTTCTCTATGTCCTTGATCTGGCCCTTATCCCACGGCATGATTCGCAATGTCCTGGCGCCTTCAATCATGATCGAGGCTACCTCTTTTAGTCCCAGTGGGGAGCCGTAGACTTCAACGCGAACCGCGTCGAGGATATTCGGCGAAGCTTGGCCTGTGCGGATCTGCTGGAACTCTTTTTTGATCCAGTCTTCGACGCCGGCTATCTGTTTTTTGAACGGATTGAAATCGTAAGCCATGGGAAAAGTATAATACACCGACAGTATAGCACTAAATATTCAGCGCCATATATTCGAGAAGCATCTTCATGGAGGGCGACCGGTCATTCATGTATTTCCGAGCAAGTGCGATAGCTTCCAGGGCGTGGCGATTTTTCTTGACACCTCCTTTCGCGTAGGCGGCCGCTTCAATCGCGTTTATAAGATCTATGGCGTCCTGCTTGATCTTCCTCCCCTGCCTGCTCATGCCTGCCGGCAGGCCGGCGACAGGCAGATCTTTGGCGATGGCGTTCATGAGGGATTTGATCGTCTCAAGGCGCTTGGCGACGGGCGCTTTCAGGAAATCGTCGGCTTCTTTCATTAGATCGGCGTCACTACAGCCAACGGTAGTGTCTATCATCGAAAGCCGCGACTTCACGGTCGGCAAGAGCAGATGAGCCGAAGGAATGATCAGGAAAATATGCGCGTATTCCGGCGGCTCTTCCAAAAGCTTGAGCAAAGCGTTTTGCGCCTCGACCGTGATCCCGTTCATCGTCAGGATGAATATCTTCGTGCCAGCGGCGGTATCCTTCTTGTCGGTATTCATCGTCGGCCTTGTCATGGCAAGGGCCTTCAGTTCGCGAGCATCGTCAATAGTGAAAACTTGGTACGTCCTGTCGAAAAAATCGGGATTGCCGCGCGTCTTCACCTTATGCTTCTTCCCCAATGACAAAATCAATCCGGCTCGCGCCGAATCGCCGCCGATCAGGCAATAAGCATGGTGGGAAAGAAAGTCAGGATATATAATCGATGACATGGATAAATTGTACTCTCTTATGCGACATGCTACCATATGGGCGCTTCCCCTTGATATATTTTATAGATAAAGACGTCAATATACATCGATGTTTTCCAAATTCCTCGAACATAAGATCACCCTCGCGATCGCCGCCGCGCTATGCGTCATCGTGGCCAGCGGTTCGGCCTATTTCCTATTCTTTCCGCAAAAACACGTCCTTACCAACGCGACCGCCCGAGTCATGACCATTCAAGAGACGGTTTCGGTCGATGGCACGGTCGATGCCGATCAGCATGTCTCGTTGTCGTTCAAGCAAAGCGGATTTACCATGGCCGTAAACGTAAAGACCGTCGACGTCAAAGTCGGAGACGCGGTCAAAACGGGCGATACCCTAGCCACCGTCGATTCCGGAACTCTGCCTGCCCAGCTCCTCGGCGCCGAAGCCGACGTACAATCGGCGGGGGCCAATGTCACCGCCCTGCAAAAAGGCGCCACTCCCCAGACGATTGCGGTCTATGACCAGAATATATCGACTACCCAGTTGGCTTTGGCTACCGCGGTCCGCGACGCCTACTTGAAGATCCAGGATGCCCTGCTCAACAAAGCCGGCTCCCTTTTCTATAACGATACCAGCGCCAACCCGACGCTCTCCATACCGATCGATTCATCTCAAACTGGCCTCGCTATCAATAACGCCAGAGTCGACATGACAAGCCGTATGAGCGACTGGAATTCCTTGCAGAATGCGTCGGCGACCGGTGATGCCACACTAGCCGAAGTCACCGGCGACATAGCCGCCGTGAAAAGCTTCATCGATTCCCTTTCATCGGCCGTCAACCGGCTAACCACGAGCAATTCAGGCATGACCCAAAGCGCCATAAACGCCGACATGACCGCTATCAGCGGTGCGGCTACTGAAGTCAACGGTGCCGAAACCGAATTCAACTCCTCTTTGCAAGCCTACAAGACCGCCGCCGACCAACTGAACGTCGTGCAGGCCTCAAGCACGGAGGAATCACTGGAGATTGCCGAAGCCGGCTTGGCCAAGGCCCAGGCGAACGTCTCCTCCATCCAAAGCCAGATCGCCGATACGATCATGACGGCGCCGTTCGACGGCATCGTCGCCAGCGTCAATCCGAAAGTCGGCGAGAGCTTCCCCGTCGGGGCGCCGGCTATCGACGTCGTCAGCGCCGGCGCGTATAAGATAGACATGATGATACCAGAAAACGAAGTCGCGGCGATCGCCCCCGGCGACTTGGCGTATGTGACCTTCGACGCCGGAGACGGCTTGACGGCCACCGGCACGGTGTCTTCGATCGACCTGTCAGAGACGGTGACGAACGGCGTCGGCGCCTACAAGGCCACGGTCTATCTCTCCGGCTCCGACCCGCGCATTCGCAGCGGAATGAGTGCGACCGTCACGGTGAACGGCACTTCCGCCGAAAATGTAGTCGCCGTCCCGGCAAGCGCCATCATCACCAAGAGCGACGGCTCGTACGCATTGGTCTTGAACAAGACGACCGGTTCATATATGGAAAGGAAGGTCGTCACGGGCATATCGGACGGCACTTGGACGGAGATAGTATCCGGTATCCAGGTCGGCGAAGTAGTGGCGGCTTTCGGCGACAGCGGCCAGTGATATCGGCCAATAGATAATAATAAATGAACCAACGCATATGAAATTCTCATCGCGCAGTATCATCGTCATCATTCTCATCGTCGCGGCCATCGGCGGCGCGATCACGGCCTACCTCATCTATGCGGATCGCACGGTCTATATCGATAGTTCCGATATCGAGGCGCCGGAGATAGACCTGGCCGCCACGGCTCCCGGTATGCTGAATGACATGTTCGTAAAAGCGGGAGACACGGTGGCCGCCAACGAGGCCGTCGCGCGCGTCGGCGACGAGCTCGTCACGAGCAAGATAGCCGGATTGGTCACTAAAGCCGACGCCGTCGTCGGAGAATCTTACGCGGCGGGACAGACTGTAGTCGCCATGATCGATCCCGGCCAGTTGCGCGTGGTCGGCCATCTCGACGAGAACAAGGGCCTGGACCGTATCCGCGTCGGACAGTACGCCACATTCACCGTCGACGCGTTCGGCTCCAAGCAATATACCGGCATCGTCGACGAAGTGAGCCCCGAAGCCCGCTCCGGCGACGTCGTCTTCACCATATCCGATAAGCGCCAAGAACAGGTCTTCGACGTCAAGATCCGCTTCGACACGGCCAAATATCCGGAATTGAAGGACGGCATGTCCGCCAGGATATGGGTCTCTGCGAACTGAATACAATCGCCATATGGCAACGGCTCAAACCGCAATTAGCAAAGATGGCATTTCGACCATAGCTTCGGAGGGCAACCTGAAGTGGATGATCCTCCTCACGGTCATCATCGGCACGTTCCTCGGCCGCCTGGATCAGACTGTGGTCAACTTGGCCATCCCGAAGATCATCGACGGCTTCGGCATCACCGTCTCGTCGGCGAGCTGGATCGTCACCGCCTATATCATCGCCAACGCCGTCTTCGTGCCGATCTGGGGCAAGCTCGGCGACACCATCGGCAGGAAGAAAGTCTATCTGATCGGCTTCGGCGTCTTCATCATAGGATCCATCCTGGCCGGTTTGGCCTGGAACCTGGGATCAATGGTAGTCTTCCGCATCATACAGGCCATAGCGAGCTCGGCCGACTACCCGACGGCCATGGCCATCATCGCCGTCACCTTCCGCGAGCCTAAGGCGCGCGGCCAGGCCCTCGGCATCTGGTCGTCGGCATTCGCCTCGTCGGCGGTCTTCGGTCCGCTCATCGGAGGCCCGCTCATCGACCTTTTCGGCTGGCGCTCGGTTTTCCTGATCAACATCCCCATCGGCATCATCGGCATATTCATGGCCATCGCCTACATCCACGAGTCCGTAGCCGAACGGAAGACGGTCAAATTCGACTGGTGGGGCTCGATGACCCTGGGCGTCGCCCTCGGCTTCCTCGTGCTTATCCTCGACAAAGGCATGGAATGGGGATGGACTTCCGGAGCGGCCTTGGGCTCGTATGCTTTGATCGTCCTTTCGGGGATATTGTTCTGGTGGATCGAGAAGCGCCATCCGGAGCCGGTGGTGGACTTCTCATTCTTCAAGAATTGGACCTTCAACGGCGCTTTGCTCAATAATTTCATACTCTTCCTGGCCATGATGGGCAGCGTTTACGCCATACCGATATTCGCCCAGACATTCCTCGGCTATGACGCCACGCAGTCGGGATTGCTTTTCGTGCCTATGGGCCTCTGCATCCCTCTGTCAGCCGGCATCATAGGCAGATATCTCATGAACAAGAATGTCTCTTCGCGCAAGATAATATTCTGGAGCACAGCCGGCGGCGCTTTGGCATTCTTCTTCCTGTCGTTCATCGACCCGCGCTCGACTGCCTTCGACCTTTACGCACCGCTCACCGTCATGGCCGTATTCATGGGCTTCGGCATGGGTCCCCGAACGAACGCCATCGCAGCGGCGGTGCCGCCCTCGGAGATCGGCGTGGCTTCTTCGATCCTGGCTCTAGTCCGCAATATCGGCGGGGCTTTCGGCATCGCCATATTCGCCACCCTCGTGAGCACCTTCAGCGAGAGCAACGCCATCGCCCTCTCGCAAAACAGCATCATACGCGCGATCACGCCGGCCGAGCATGCCACCGCCGTCGCTTTGATCGAGCTCAAAGCCCAGGTCATGGCCTATTCGGAGATATATATGATCGCCGCCGTGCTCGTCCTTCTCGGCGCTTTCACGGTCTTTCTCATGAAAAAAGACCCCGCACCGGGGGCCGCGCGAGCTCATCTCTCAAAAGAAGAAGGGGCGATGCTGGAGGCGGGGTAGAAAAATTCGCTTGACAGTAAAGTTAGTTGGTATATACTTTACCTACGATACCTCGCCGGGCAATGTGCCCGGTTTTTCCGTTATTGGACCGTTTTCATGTTTAATACGTTCCACCTGATTCCTGATCGAGTCTAGACTGATGAACCAAGACCCAATCCTTATTTCCCATGCACAGTTATTCTTATAAGCGACAAATTTTACATGCTTCTGTTTTCCAACTATATTATTTTTAGTCCTGATAAAATCACTGTCTCCGCTACAAATATAAACGATGTCCAGATCATCTAGGTCTTTCATGATTTCGTCATGCATTTCGACGTCAAAATTGCATTTATTGCGAAACCCCGATTTTGAAGACTCGTTTTTCAATTTTTTCAAGTCTTTTGAGGTTATCTCATATCCAATATTTTCAAAATATTTCTCCAAAGCCGCGTTGATAGTCCGTGCGGGTTCGTGCGTCGGCCTGCCTATATACATACGCGCATGAACGATCTTATTAAGCACCGCAACCCATTTATAGAGCTTATGATAATCGGTCATCCAGCCGGAAGCTTTTCCGCGCTTGTAAAGATTAGAATCATCTACATACAAACCTGCCTTGGGCCTCGCTGGAATAGTCATGTGTATTCAAATAATTAATTGGTAAAATTTTTAAAGAGCCGGAACCATTCTAACAAAAAAGAGCTCGCGCCCTTTTGCTGTTACCGGTTAATTATATGTGCGATATTTTTGTCGTCAATATTGACTAGTGTTATTTAAGTTGTGACTGATTATATAACTTTATTCAGCCAAAAAGAAAAGCCCCGCTTGTGCAAGGGCTCTTCGGCTTATGTCTGATTTTTTAGTCGTACTACGGACTACCGTAGATTAAGGATGGATTTTCTTCCATCACGTTTACGTCAGACCACCGGGAAAAAAGACTCCCGAACTCTGCTAGTTGCTTACTACAGCCTGGTCTTCAGATTCACCGGAAATTGCTGCATCCGGACATTACTGAAGTTGTTACCAGCTTTTGTCTCACCTCGTCTTCTTGTCACTTAGGTGATTATGTAGCTCAAGCAACTATCCTGTTTTCCGAGGCCAACAACGTTGGACCGCAACAGGCAACTCATAAACCTGGGTTTCCTTGGTTTTACCAAGCGGGACCAGATAACCCGAAATCAATGAACTTACCTTTATGCGCCCAGTATAGCATACCCACAGAATTTGTCAAGCACAAAATCAACTTCCTGTGTATGAAAGCATAAATATGGCTCAAAATAAGCCTATTTTCCTACCGCTTCGCCAATATCGTCTTTTTATACACATCCAAATGATCGAGAGCGATACCGGTACCTTTTGCAACACACAATAGAGGATCTTCGGCCATAACGGCTTTTACACCCGTGCGGCGAAAGACGAGCTCGGGCAGATTGCGCAGAAGCGCCGTACCGCCGGTCAATATTATGCCGGCATCGATAATGTCAGAGGCCAATTCCGGAGGCGTCTCTTGCAATACGTCTTTAATGGCTTTGATCATGTCGCGCAATTCTTTGGTGATGGCTTTGACGATCTCATTGGTCTTGACCTCGGCCGAGCGCGGCAATCCGGTGATGAAATCGCGGCCTTTGACTTGCATGGCGAGCTCTGCATCGACAGGAATGGCCGAACCGATGGCGATCTTGATGTTCTCGGCCATGTGGTCGCCGATGGCCAGATTGAAGGTCTTTTTGACGTAGTCGGCGATGGCTGCGTCGAGCTTATTGCCAGCGCATTTGACCGAAGTCGATGAGACGATGCCGCCGAGCGATATGACGGCCACGTCGGTGGTGCCGCCGCCGATGTCCACGACCATGTGGCCTCGTGCTTCCTGGATGGGTATGCCAGCGCCGATGGCGGCCAGGATAGGCTCCTTGACCACGTAGGCGTTCTTGGCACCGGCGCGGATGGCGGCCTCGATGACGGCGCGGCGCTCGGTCGAGGTCACCCCAGCGGGGACCGAGACCATGACGTCTGGTTTGAAGAGACTGAAGCGGCCGAGAGCCTTGTCGATGAAATAGCGGAGCATGGCCTCGGTCACGCGATAGTCGGCGATGACGCCGTCTTTCATCGGGCGATATGCCACGATGGTATCCGGGGTCCGACCGACCATCTCCTTGGCCTCGACGCCGACGGCGAGGACTTTCTTGTCGACTTCCGATATGGCCACGACCGTCGGCTCGTTCAATATGATGCCCTTGCCCGGCAAAAAGACCAGCGTATTGGCCGTGCCGAGGTCGATGCCGAGCTTTGGCGAGAGAATGCTCATAGGGAATGACTTTATCACATGAGGCTGATCTTATCCACCCGACAGCGGATTTTGTCTTTAATGAATGATTAACTTCTCTCAATCACCGCCCCCAATATTTGCAACCTTTCCTCCAGCTTTTCATACCCTCTGTCAATGAGTTGGATATTATTCACCGTGAACTCCCCTTTTCCGATAAGCGCCGCGAGTACGATGGCGAAGCCGGCACGGATATCGTGGGCGCGGACTTCTCCGCCATCAGGTAATTCTTTGAAAATAGTCGGCCCGTGTATCCGTATCTCTTGATGGCCCACGAGAACGATATCAGCTCCCATCTTATTCAGATCTTCTATATATTTGAATCTGCCTTCGAATATCGTCTCGACGACCGTGCTCTCCCCCTTCGTCTGGGTCAACAATACGACGAGCGGCGCCTGAAGATCAGTCGGAAATCCGGGATACTCGCTGGTTCGGATATCGAAAGGTTTTAGTGTAGTAGCCAGCTTTGCATTATTGATATGATTTGTGTTGTCGATATGGATAGAGCTTTGAGTGAGCTCGATATTCACACCCGACGCTTTCAACACATCAATGACCGAGCCAAGATGATCCGGACGGCAATCCTCGATAGTCAGCTCTTTGGCACACAACGCCCCCAATATGAGAAAACTACCGGCTTCTATGCGATCCGGAATTGCCGTATAGCATGGTCCTTTCGATGAGAGCAGATTTCCATTCGTGCCTTCGATCTCGATCACCGGACTGCCAACGCCGCGTATCGTGGCGCCGCAGGCATTGAGCCATTCGGCCACGTTGACGATCTCCGGCTCCAGGGCACAGTTCGTAAGGACAGTCTTGCCCTTTCCGAGAACGGCAGCCATCATGAGGGTTTCAGTCGCTCCCACTGATTTCTTTTCAAAAGATACTCGTGTGCCGTTAAGACTCTCAGGCGCTTTGATCCGATATATGCATTTCTTCTCGTCAAGTGCCGTCACGGCCCCCATCTTCTCATACCCATTGATGAAGAGGTCTATCGGCCGGGCACCAATGACGCAACCTCCGGGAGCCGGGAATGAGACCTTGCCGAATCGTCCCAGCATCGGACCCGTAAGCACCACCGAGGCGCGCATGGTTCCGGCAAGTTTCGGGTCGATGTCGGTCGACTTTATGGCGGACGAATCAATGACCAATGTGTGCGCGCCTTCTTTCGAGACAAACGCGCCGAGATCGCACAATATTTTTGACATAGTCTTGATATCATCGTTGTCCGGAACATTTTTTAGCGTAACAGGACCGTCAAACAGAATAGCGGCGGCCATGGCTTTCAGCGCCGCGTTCTTGGCGCCATTTATCCTGACTGTGCCGCGGAGCTTTCTCTCGCCGGCAAGGCCGCGGATGACAAATGAAGGCGTAGCGGACATGTAGGCCATTATACATAATTTTACGCTGTGGTATAAATAACCCATGAATCTGATAACCGTCATCCCCATCACCCGACAGAAGGTGGCCGGAACGCTCTCATATTTCACCGCGGCTGACGTACCCCTGGGCGCCATAGTCTCTGTGCCGCTCCGATCCAAATCCATACACGCCATCGTGGCCTACTCCCGGCCGGCGGCGGACATGAAGAGCGAATTGCGAGCGGCGCCGTATGAGATCCGAAAATTAGGCAAGGTCAAAGCCACGGTTTTCTTCCCTGCCCCGTTCATGGAGACATGCCGACTACTGGCCGAGCATTACGCGACGAATCCGGGGGCCATCATCGGTGCCCTTACGCCAGACTTCCTCATGGAGAACGCGCATAAGATACGCCCGCCTCTGGTTCCGGCTCACGTGGCGACCGATGAGACCTATGCCGTTCAAGGCGACGACGAAGACCGCATCGGCTCGTGGCGCAGTCTGATCAGGCAGGAATTCGCCAGGAAGAAATCAGTGGTGCTATACGCACCGACCGTCGAGGACGTGCGGATGCTCTTCGCGGCCCTCAATAAAGGCATCGAGGAATATATCTTCACTCTCCACGGAAAGCTTTCGGCAAAAGAGGCCGCGGCAACGTGGAAGAATATCGGAAAGTCGATCCATCCGGTCGTGGTCATAGCCACTGGCTCGTTCTCGCTTCTGCCGCGCTCCGACATAGAGACGGTCATCATAGAGCGAGAGAACGGCCGCGGCTGGATATCTCCCAAGGCTCCGTACGCCGATCTGCGCCGAGCGTTGGAGTCATACGCACGGGCCAACAAGCAGACAGTCTACCTCGCCGACTGCATGCTCCGGCTGGAGACGCTCGAGCGCCTGAACAAGGACGAGGTATCCCAGGGCTCACCGTTCAAGTGGCGATCCGTTTCCACGGCGGAAGACATGCTCGTTGACATGAGGCGGAAAAAAAACGAGAAAGGAGCCGGAGACATGGAGCAAGAAGCGGACGATGAATCCGGGGAAGACGCGGCGGAAAAATCGGAAAAGAGGAAATTCCGCGCCATATCGCCGGAATTGGAGAATCTCATCCGGAGGAACCGCGACGAGAGCGCGCATCTTTTCATCTTCACTGTCCGCCGCGGGCTCTCGACCATGACCGTTTGCGACGATTGCGATACCGTCGTCGTCTGCGCCAACTGCTCGGCGCCGGTCGTCCTTCACGCTTCGAAGAGCCAGCCGCGCCAGGCAAACGACGGCAGAGACTCGACCGCCGGCGGACTGGCCGCGCATTTCTTCATGTGTCACAAGTGCGGCGCTCGCCGTAGCGCGGAGGAGGTCTGCGTCTCTTGCGGCTCCTGGCGTCTCTCGTCGCTCGGCATCGGCATTGAACGGGTGGAAGAAGAGATCCGTTCCTTGTTCCCCGACATAGACCTGTGGAAGATCGACGCCGATTCGGTAAAGACGGACGCGGCCATCGCCGACATATTGGAAAAATGGCGCGCCCGGCCTGGAAGCGTCCTCCTAGGCACAGAGACTGCCATGCTACACATAAAAGAAAAGGTTGATCACGTCGCCGTCGTTTCGATGGATTCACTCTTCGCACTACCGGACTTCCGAATAACGGAAAAGATCATGTACGCTCTGATACGCCTGCGTTCACTCGCCGCACGATCCATCTTAGTAGAGACCCGCCGCCCGGAAGAAAAAGTCTTCGAATACGGCCTCAAGGGCAACTTGAGCGATTTTTACCGCAGCGCGTTGGAGGAGCGGCGACAATTCGGCTATCCGCCGTTCCGTACGCTGATCAAGATGACCATCGAAGGCAAAAAAGACCCCATAGCCATACTCATGGCCGACATACGTACGAAGATCGAGCCGTACGATATAGACATCTTTCCGGCCTTCACGGCGACCGTGCGCGGCAATTCCATCATCCACGGACTTATCAAGGTAGAACCATCCGCCTGGACGGACAAGGAGCTAGCGGCCACATTGCGCTCTTTGCCGCCGAACGTGAGCGTCAAAGTCGACCCGGAAAGCCTATTATGATACAGTCTTCCTGCCATGCCCAACATTCTCCAACGCGACGATCCTTTCCTGCGCCATAAGGCCAAGCCCGTAAGCCCTTCCGACATCGGTTCGCCGAAATTGTCGAAAATATTGTCCGATATGCGGATGGCGATGTCCTCGCAGAAGGACGGCATCGCCATCGCGGCACCCCAGATCGGCGCTTCCTTGCAGATATTCGTGATATCCGGCCGTCTGCTCAAAAAAGCCGACAAAAAATACGCCGGGGACGAGACCGACCTCGTCTTCATAAACCCCAAGATAACCAAACTTTCGAAAGAAAAAAAACCTATGGAAGAAGGCTGTCTCTCCGTCCGCTGGCTCTACGGCAAAGTACCGCGCTCCACCCGGGCATCCATCACCGCCCTCAACGAAAAAGGCGAGAAGGTATCGCGCGGCGCCTCCGGACTTCTGGCCCAGATATTCCAGCACGAATGCGACCATCTGAACGGCATCCTTTTCACCGACAAGGCCCAGGAGGTCTGGGAGATGACGGAAGAGGAGATAAAGGAATTGCAGAAGAAATAAGATTTAAGATATACGATTTAAGAATGGATAAGAATAAGAAAATAAAGTTCGCTTTCTTCGGCAGTTCACGGCTGTCGGCTATCGTCCTTGACGAGCTCGAACGCGCCGGATTCGTACCTACATGCATCGTGACGACGCCGGACAAGCCGAAGGGCCGCAAGCTCGCGATCGCGCCGAATATAGTCAAAGACTGGGCGACGAGGAAAGATATCCCCGTCTATGATCCGCCAAAGCTTGATCATGATTTCATTGAAAAATTGAAGGCCGAACATTGCGATCTCTTCGTCGTCGCTTCATACGGCAAGATCATTCCCCAAGCCGTCATCGACCTACCGGCGCATAAGATTTTGAATATACATCCCTCCCTCTTGCCTAAATATAGAGGCCCGTCTCCCCTGCCGAGCGCCATGCTGGATGATGAGAAGAAGACAGGCGTGACCATCATACGGCTCGACGCGGAAATGGATCATGGTCCGATCGTGGCCCATGAAGAAGTCGTCGTAGATGCATGGCCGACATACGAGGATTTCGAGGAGATGATGGCGCGGAGAGGCGCACGGCTATTGGCGAGGATATTGCCTGATTGGGTAGGAGGTAAGATAAAAGAGGTAGAGCAAGACCATTCCAAGGCTACTTATACAAAAAAGATAGTCAAAGAAGACGGTCTCATAGATGTCGTCGACTTAGCCTCGAATACGCCTCGTGAACGGGCCTATGCCGCCTTCCGAAAGATCCAGGCTTTTCATGCCTGGCCGCAAGTCTATTTCTTCGTCGAACGTGGTGGCCGAGCCGACCGGCAGACAGGCAACGAGCAAAGCAAAAAGGTCCGCGTCAAGATAACCGGCGCTTCATTCGATGAAAAAGCCGCGCCCGGACACAGCGGTCTCATCATAGAGAAAGTCATTCCAGAGGGAAAGAAAGAGATGTCCTATCAGGATTTCTTACGAGGACAGAGAAGCTGACTCCTTGAGCTCGTGCGATCAATTCCTCCACGGCCACATGCCACGCATCATCTCCTTGACTCGCGTGCCACCGCGGCGGATGAATGAGAGCTGTTTGCCTTTGCTTGCCTTGAGCTCGCGCAATATCTCGTCGCGCATGGCGTCGATGGCGGCGTAAAGATCCCTGTCTTCGGCGCTGGCATAGAGGTCCTTGCCTTTGCCCACGATATGAATCTCGGCGCGGAAGATGTCGCCTTTCTGGTGGTGCGCACTCGTCTTTCCCAGTTCGAGGTCGCATATGAACGACGGGTCGCCGCCGAGAATCTTGCTGACGCTCGCCAGGCGTTTGTCCGCGTAATCCGATATGGCAGTGGTGAGCGATATGCCGGTCGTTTTGATGTTGATGTTCATTTGAAGAAAAATTAATGGAAAATGACGCGATCAGTATATCATGGAGATCGATATCAGTATTACTGCCGCCGTGATGACGCTGGTGCACACTAGAAGACGACCATGAGTTATTTTCCTTACGACAGGCATTTTGATTTCGAGTCTCCGATGTGCTACATTTTCTCATGTTCTTTCCGACAAAGAAACATTCCGGGATAGCTCAGCGGTAGAGCGATCGCCTGTTAAGCGATTGGTCGCTGGTTCGAATCCAGCTCCCGGAGCCAAAGGTCTCTTAATATAACTTTCTTAGATTCATTGGGTTTCTTGTGTTTTTTGATTTCTGACTTTCTAAAAATCGCCTGTTTTAGCTTCAAAAGTTCGGCGAAAAGTAGAGAGGGAGTTGATGTTATTATAACCCCATCGCTAACCTCGAACCGAGACCAGAAGAAGCCGAGCATGTGGCGTTTCAATGTTGGCGAAGCTTTCTGATACGACCTGTAAATATCTCTCGTAAAGAGCAGAATGGCCTGTGCCTCGTCAATCTTTACTTCCCTGCTCCGTTCCAAGTCAGATAATTTGCCGTCAATACGCTTTAATTCTGCGACAACCTCTTTTCGCTTCTCTGAGAACTCGTCGTCAGAGATGACTTTGTCGAAGAGCTTGTTTTGCATGACATTATAGCGTGCATCAAAAGCTGTACGCTGATTGACAAGAGCCTGCCTCTTTTTGTCATATTCTCTGCGGAATCTGAACATCTTCACGAGATGGACTTCGGTTCGTCTCTTTTTTATTTCCCCACTATGACCCTCACCCCAGCATGAGCCGTATGGTTGCGCGACAGATGTCGGAGACGAGACCGGCGACCTGCTTATTGTTATCCTCGATCCTGACTTTGGTATTATTCTTGGGAAAGAAGACGAATTCGCCCTCGATGTAGGCTATCTTCTTGCCGTCCATGCCGAAAGCATCGTTGCCGGAAAAGTAGGCGATCTTCGCGCCGGTGCGGTCGAAGATGTGGTCGCCTTCGATCCATCCGATCTTGATGCCGTCGCGCTTGATGTCATTATTGACTATTTGGATCATGGCTACAGTATAGCATCCAAGTCGCGGCCTTTTCTACTTCACCAACCCGTAATCCAGAGTCTTCTTGTCGAGATCGGCCGCCAGGACCTTGAACTTGACGGGGTCGCCGAGGGTGAATCTCTTCTTTGTCTTTTCTCCGGTGATGGAGTAGGTCTTATCGTTGAAGACATAATAGTCGTCGCCGAGATCGCGCATGCCTATCATGCCTTCTGATTTGGTTTCCTTGTCCTCGACGTATATGCCCCACTTGGCCACGCCGGAGATGACGCCGGCGAAGGCTTGTCCCACGCGAGAGCTCATGTATTCGACCTGCTTCAATTTCTTGGATTCGCGCTCGGCGATGGCGGCGTCGATCTCGCGCGCGGTCGAACTTTCGGCTATATGCTGGAAGGTCACGATATCGCGGTCGGCGAAGGGTTCATTATGGAGGTGCTTGGCTAGAACGCGGTGTACGAGCAGATCTGGATAGCGCCGGATCGGGGAGGTGAAGTGAGTATAGAAATCGAAAGCCAAACCGAAGTGCCCGACATTCTTGGTGGAGTAGACGGCCTTCTGCATGGATCGGATGGCGGCAGTGCGGATGAGAGATTCGTGCGGCGTATCTTCGACCTGGTCAAGCAGGCGATTTAGATCACGGGCTGTGACTGTCCCATCTTTGCCTATACGGAGATCATAGCCGAGGGCTTTGGCGAAGGAGGCAAGATCTTTCATCTTATCCTTGTCAGGAGTCTCGTGGATGCGATATATGGCGCCCGTATCGCGTTTTCCTTTCTTCTTTATGGAATCAAAAATATATCTTGCTACTTCACGGTTGGCCAGGAGCATGAACTCCTCCACGAGCTTGTGCGTGTCGAGTCGCTCATATGAATATACGCCGACTGGCTTGCCGTCTTTGTCTAGGCGGAACTTGATCTCTTCTTGTTCGAATTCGATCGCTCCCTTTGAGAATTTGTCTTTCTTCAATATCTTGGCCAGGCGATTCAGGGCTAGGAGCGGCTCGCGGTGCTTCATGCCTGCCTCGGCGGACGCGGCAGTCTGTATGCCTTTGGAATATTTTTCAACATTGACCGCAGCCCCGTCGATGACGGATTGGGCGGTCTCATAGGTGAAACGATGGTCGGAATTCATGACCGTCCGGCCGAACCAGCGCTCGTGTACATGAGCCTTGTCATCCATGATGAATATAGCCGAGAAGCTCAATTTAT
Source organism: uncultured bacterium (assembly GCA_963701025.1). GTDB lineage: Bacteria > Patescibacteriota > Minisyncoccia > Phycocordibacterales > PALSA-1337 > C7867-002. The sequence goes on from OY969557.1 coordinate 318,979, forward strand.
CCTCGCGCGGATTGAGACTGCAGACGTCGTTGGAAAGGATCTCGGGAAGCATGGGAATGGTGCGGTCGACTAGATATATGGAACAGCCGCGCTTGACCGCTTCTTTGTCTAGTGCGCTACCTTCGCGGACATAATGTGACACATCGGCGATGTGGATGCCGATCTCGTAGAAAGGTTTGACAACATTGGAATCGACGCCGAATTTCTTTGATTCCTCACTGGAAAGCAATCTGAAAGAGATCGCGTCATCAAAGTCTTTGGCATCAAATGGGTCAATTGTAAATGTGAGCGTTCCTCGAATGTCTCGGCGCTTGGCTATCTCTTCTGGCGTTATCTTCTTCTCGATCTGTCCGATGCTTTTGGCCTCTTTTTCCACGGCGGACGGGAATGCCATCTCGAATCCCCTTTCGAGGACGATAGATTCCATCTCGACGTTGTTGACGCCCTTCTTGCCGAGGATCTTCAATACCTTTCCCTCCGGCAATTTCTTTGGATCAGTCCATGGCGAGATCCTGACAAAAATCTTGTCGTCTTTTTGGAGCGGCTTGCCATCATCCTTCCGCTTCTTCACTTCATCAGAAGAGATCGAAATATTCACATACATCTTCTTGCTGTCCGGAATGACGATACATGTCTGTCCGCCGGACGAATTGCCTTTAGACGCGTTGGAAATAGATTCGAAGTCGACTATGCCCACGAATGTCTCCTTTGCCCGGTTGATGATGCGCGTTATCGTTCCAACTTTCGTCTTGACGCCGCGGATATTCTTTTCGCTCACGCTAAACTCCACCGTATCGCCATTCAACGCGGTGTTGAGAGCCCCCTCTTCGATATATACGGAATCCTTTTTCGGATCGGGATCATCTATGTAGCCGGCTCCTTTGCGGGTGGTCGAAACCACGCCTGTAAGAATCCGTTGTCGGCTATCATTGTGTGGCCTTTTATCGTTTAAAGGCGTTTTATGAGACGTTTTCACTGGGCAATGACTATATCACTTCTGCTATAATATCTCCATCATGTCCAAAAAAACATCGGTTACTGTCTGGGTCATCTTGGGGATCGTCTTTATCATAATCGCGATCTATTATTGGATAACTCCGGCTGGTTCTCTGGCCTCGTTCGTTCCCGGTTTCGAACCGGGCGTGATGGCCGTCCATTTCAAGCACGGTCTGGCTTCGCTCATCCTCGGTCTGGCGCTCTTCGTCTTCGCCTGGTTCAATGGTGGGAAGAGGTAGATTACCTCACCATCACGATAGACACCACCCCAAACACCACGCAGTACAACGCGAACGGCATGAGGGTATGGCTCTTGAAATACTTCGTCAAAAACTTCACTGAAAGATACGCCGCAATTGCCGAAGCGAATGCGCCGGCGATGATTGGGCCCAACACATTAGATTGCCCGGACAAAGCAAGTTCGGATAATTTTAGAACGGCGGCCGCGAAAATAACAGGCGTGGCCAGAAGGAATGAAAATCGCGCCGCGGCTTCATGGTCGAGACCGACTAACAATCCGCCACCGAGAGTGGCGCCAGTGCGGGAAAATCCGGGAATGAGGGCTAGACATTGGGCGATACCGATCTTAATTGATCGAGCCCATGTAAGTTTAGCTGCTCTACCGTCCACATTCATCTGATTTTCATTGGCATCGGCCGCTACTTGAGTCGCCTTCTTTGGAACCTGGCGCCGCCTCTTATACATTTCCATACCCCACAAAAGCACGCCGTTGCACACGAGAAAGATCGCGGCGAAACGGGGCGAAGCGAAAAGCGCTTGGAATGATCTTTCGAAGAGGATGCCGACTATGCCGGCTGGGATAGTTCCCACTACTATGAGCCAGCCAAGCTTGGCATAGCTATCGTCCTCTCGGATGATCCTCTCCCTCAATGAACGAAACATGCCGGATATAATCTTCAGCCAATCCTTGGCGAAAAAGCCGAGAAGGACGAGAGCGGTTGCCAGATGCGTCGCGACCAAGAAAGCCAGGAAAAAATCGGCTCCTTGATCTATATGCCAACCGAACAAACCCGGCAATATGACGCTGTGGCCTAGGCTCGAGACCGGAAACAGCTCCGTGGCTCCCTGAATGAGCCCAAGGACAAGAGCTTGGATGTATGTCAACATGGGCGCATTGTAGCACGGAGACCGAGAGGCTATAATAGCTCTACTCATGTCCCCGAAAAGCCTCATCTGGATCGGCGTATTTATCGGCTCGACTGTGGGCAGTTGCGTCCCTCTCTTGTGGGGAGGAAGCCTTCTCGGCGTCAGCTCTATCGTATGGAGCACGATCGGCGGATTGGCGGGCATCTGGGGAGGATTCAAACTGTCGAAAATGATCTGATCTCTTCACGACCGATGCAATCTCCCGTCACAACCATCAGAGAGCGTTACACCGCCGCCATCCACGACAAGGGTTTCGGCATATCCATCGCCGTGGGTATCATTCTCTTGGGGGCTTCTCTCGTCTTCAATTATTTCGCGGCCATATACGCAACCGAGCGCGCTTCGGCGGCCGTAGCCGACATCATCCTCTCCAACATACCGGTCTTCGACGTAGACTGGATATTCGTCTTCGGGCCGTTCTTCTTCATGGTCATCATGGCCTGCATCGGCCTGTGGCATCCGAAAACGCTACCATTCGCAATAAAGAGCGTCGCCGTATTCGTCATCATCCGTTCGAGCTTCATAATGCTCACGCATATCGGGCCGTTCCCCGATCACGCCATCATCGACGGCGGCACTCTGCATTTCCTAAACTTCCTGTCTATCAATCCGAATTCATTCCTCTTCTCCACCGGTGCTGACTTGTTCTTCTCCGGACATACCGGACTGCCCTTCATGCTATCCCTCGTATTCTGGAAGCATCGCCTGATACGGATATTCTGCCTGGCTTGCTCGATATTCTTCGGCATCATCGTCCTTATGGGGCATCTGCACTATTCTATAGACGTGGCTTCGGCCTTCTTCATCTCCTATACGATATTCATCATAGCCACCAAGGTATTCAAGAGGGATTGGAGCAGGTTGCTTATGGCTTTTTGACCTCCGGCTTGACTTATACACAGAAGCCGCGCGGAAATCATGGTCGAAATTTGATATAATCAAGCCAATCACCCATGCAAGCCCCGAAACCCTATCGCGAAGAGCGGCCGTGGGGGGCGGAATTGTGGGTTAGCCGTGATAAACCTTCCATGGTGAAGGTTCTTACCGTTAATCCGGGACAATCCTTGAGCCTCCAATATCACGAAAACCGTGACGAGTTCTGGCATGTTCTCTCCGGTACTGGCACCGCTACGGTCGGAGACCAGAAGATTAGCTCTAAATCCGGGAAGTGACCGATTTGTGCCGCGCGGAACCCGGCACAGATTGGAAACGGGAGATTCTACTCTCGTCATCCTGGAATTGGCCTTCGGCGAGTTCGACGAGGATGACATCGTCCGCCTGGAGGATCGTTACGGCCGCACCACGAAAAAGACCTAGCGAGTATCTATAGCATCGGCATATTCACATGGATCAAACCGTCCCCATTACCACTTCGATCGTCGCTTTTGTCGTCGCGCTGGCAGTGTTCGTCTATATCATCTGCAGACGATGCCGGAGCCCGAAGAGAGAACGGCATATCCGTGCTCGCCGACCTACGGACAGACCGATGATCTCGCCTCTGGCGCACAGCGAATGGGAGACTCAAGGGACATTCAATCCCGCGGCCATAACGGATGACGAGGGGAGAGTCCATATCCTATATAGGGCTATCGGCAATGACGGCATTTCCCGCATAGGCTATGCCTCGAGCGGAGATGGTGTGCGCGTCGACGGGAGATCTTCTTATCCCGTCTTCGCCATGAGCGTCCCCGACCGCGAACTACAACCGGGCACCCGGAGATATGATCCCATCATGTACGCCTCGGGAGGATCGTGGGGAGGTACGGAAGATCCGCGGATGGTCCGGATCGGCGACCGGGTCTATATGACGCTGACCGCTTTCGAAGACTGGGGAAACATGAGGATAGCATTGACATCCATCGCTCTCGAAGACATGAAGAAGCGGCAATGGAAATGGCGCCGCCCCGTTTTCATCTCGCCAAAGAATGCCCGGAGTAAGAACTGGGTCATATTCCCGGAAAAAGTGAACGGCAAGTACGCCATCCTGCACGGCATTTCCCCGAACATATTGATAGCCTATACGGACAGTCTCGACATCATACCTGCGTTCGCGAGCTCGCCAGATCATGGCGGATACGGATACCATGACCGTAGTCGCGAAAAATACTGGGATTCGACCGTCAAAGGCGCCGGGGCGCCCCCGTTGAAGACGAAAGACGGCTGGCTCCTGCTCTATCACGCCATACACGAGAATAGATACAAAGTCGGGGCCATGTTGCTCGACCTCCATGATCCGACCAAAGTCCTGTATCGCTCGCCCGCGCCGATATTATTCCCAGAGATGCCTTATGAGAACGACGGCAAGCCGAATATCGTCTACGCCACCGGAGCGGTCGTGAAGGGCGATGATCTCTATATCTACTACGGCGGCGGCGACAAACATGTCTGTGTGGCGCAGATGAATCTGGATGAATTGCTCGGCTGGCTGAAGAAATACGGGAAGAATTAGAAATTAGATTAATTAGGTCAATTAGAAATTCTCTTTCCCCCATGTTCACCGTCACCCGTTCTGAGCATAACCCCATACTGTCGCCCAACGAGGAACACCCCTGGGAAGCGGCCGCGGCGTACAACGGATGTCCCATTGTCGCCGGCAAGAAGACCTATCTCATATACCGCGCCCTGTCGGAGCCGCAACTCCTGAAGGAGCCGCGCATCCGCATGTCCGTCATCGGCCGGGCTGTTTCCAACGACAACAAACATTACGGCGAACGACGGATATTGGTGAGCCCGGACAAGGACTTCGACCGTTACGGCTGCGAAGACCCGCGCGTGACCAAGATCGGCGGGTCGTATTACATCGTCTATACGGCTCTCGGAGGCTTCCCCTTTTCCGCCGACAACATCAAGGTGGCCGTGGCCATAAGCGACGATCTCGAGACTGTGCGCGAAAAGCATCTCATCACTCCTTTCAACGCGAAAGGGATGGCTTTTTTTCCGGAAAAGGTGAATGGCAGATACGCCGCCATCCTAACGGTCAACACCGACCGGCCGCCATCAGACATATGCTATGCCGAAGCCGACCGCATGGAAGACTTCTGGTCCCCGGCTTTCTGGGAAGAATGGACGAAGAACCTGGACTCCCACAAGATCCACATACGCCGCCTGTCCAGCGACCATCTGGAGATGGGCGCCGTGCCTTTGAGGACCGACAAGGGTTGGTTGCTGGTCTATTCGCATATACAGAGATACGGACATAGCGATCAGGTCTTCGGAGTGGAATCGGTGCTTCTCGACCTCAACAACCCGCGCACCGTCATCGGACGCACCAAGGGGCCGTTCATGGCCCCGGAGACGTATTACGAACAGACTGGGCTGGTGCCGCACGTTGTCTTCCCCACTGGCGCGCTCATACGCACAAGACTCGGCGTCGAGCGGCTGGAGATATACTACGGCGCGGCTGATACGTTCTGCGCCATGGCCGCCATACCGCTCGACAACCTTCTGCGAAGTATAACAGGCGTCGAAGAGAAGAAGATCGTCCGCTTTCCCGGCAATCCCATCATCGCTCCCCGACCCGGCTTCTTCTGGGAAGAAAAAGGCACCATCAATCCCGCGGCCATAGATCTTGGCGGAAAGGTTCACCTTCTCTATCGCGCGGTGTCGGATAAGAATGTTTCCACCCTAGGTTACGCGTCGTCGCATGACGGATTGTCCATCGACGAGCGGTCGGACAAGCCGGTCTACCGGTCACGCCTGCCCTTCGAGATGAAACCGGGAAGCGACCGGGATTTCGGTTGCGAGGATCCGCGGATCATGCGGATCGGCGATCGGGTCTGCATGACCTACACGGCCTATGACGGCACGACGCCGCGGGTGGCATTCTCATCCATAGGAACGGAAGATTTTCTGGCGAAGAAATGGGGTGCCTGGTCGGAACCGCGGGTCATCACCCCTCCGGGAGTGGCCAACAAGGACGCCGCCATCCTGCCAGAGACGGTCAACGGAAAATACATGGTCTTCCATCGCGTACACGAGAGCATATGCGCTGATTTTCTTTCATCCCTGGATTTCACCACCGAGACCGTCGATGAATGCATCGAGATCTTCGATCCGAGGCGCGGCATGTGGGACGGGGGTAAAGTCGGCATATCCGCCCCGCCGTGGAAGACCAAGAACGGCTGGCTTCTCCTCTATCACGGCGTCTCTTGGTCTACGACTTATCGTGTCGGAGCGGTCCTACTCGATCTCAAGGACCCCACTGTCGTCCGGGCTCGCACGGCCATACCGCTCTTCGAACCGGAAGAGGAATACGAGCGCAAGGGCATGGTGCCGAATGTCGTCTTCCCCTGTGGATTGGTCGTGCGCGGCTCCACGGCCTACATGTACTACGGAGCCGGCGACAGCGTCGTCGGCGTGGCGACTGTAAAAGTGTCGACTATATTGAAGATGTTGGAGGTATGAAAAGAAACAGCAAAACAGAGGCGTGAAAAAATAAGTATAAAAAAAGCGACGCTATGAGGGCGCCGCTAGGGTCGGTTATCGGAAGTCAGACGAAGTACGGTTTGCAGAGTTCGAGGATCCTGAAGCTACGCGTCTGGATCGGCTCTTCCTTCACCACGTTCCATACAGCCATCTGCTTATCCGGATCGATTCGAGCCAGAGTGACGGCGTCCTCGAATGCGAGGCTCTCTTCGCCTCCGGGAGTTGGGTGACGAAGCAACAGCTTTAACGATTCATGGAGCAGTTCCAGCGATAAGAGCGCGTTTAGCAGTTCTGAATGCTCATTCGACAACCGACAAAGGCCATTGAAGCCGTAACATTGGCTACTAAGCAGTGCTCGCATGACCCTCGAGACATTCATCAGACCATAGTTCCCGCCACAATGCTTCTCGACGAACTCCCGAAGCTTGGGGTTCTTGATGGCCCGTTCTTCCAGGAATTCCATGTCAGGACGAGGGATTATCGGAGGCCGATTTGGCACAGAAGGCTCGACAACAGTCCTCATCGCCACCATAGGTTGAGCCAATGGCTTAAGCACTGGCACCGGCACTGGTGCCGACTTTCGGGCCGTAGTGAAACGCGCTATCGTAGCCGGCGACGCTGGTTCGATGGGCTTTTTGACGCCATTTGTGGCGTTTTTGAGCAGGCCTCTCGGCAATCTTGACGCCGCAACGGGCGAAAGACTATTCGCGACGACGCGTAAGCGCGTTCGAGAACGAGCCTCTGCCAAGGCCGCGGATTGCCGCGCCTCTTGGACTTTTCCATCCAGAGGTCGAGTGGCAAGCTCCCAACTGATCCGATCATTTTCATCGCCAAAAGCGGAGAAGACCGTGATACCGTCAATCGGCGAACGATCTACAAGGATGATGTGTCCGGATTCGAACTGTCTCCTGGTATCCCGATCTTCGCAGGTCATCCTGAAAGGCATATATCGCTCGTTGGATGTGGGTTCATACTCGAGGACGATCAATTTCCCTTCCTGCGGAGCTTGGGCACTAAACTGCTTGAGATTTTGGGAAGATTGGACGATGGATACAAATCCCGCCCTTTCCAAAAGGTCGGTGAGTTCGGAGGCACAATCGCCATCCGTGCCTCCCGAGACTTGTACGGATACGACTTGCAGAGCGACCGTCTTGGCCGCTGATTTCTTCTTTTTCATAAATCAAAAATCTTTCATTTTGAGGACATATGCCGGTCATATATCCAATGGTTTCCTGCAAAGACGCTACCATAACGGGCTTGACGGCGCAATCATAAGCCGGCTTTTTCATGCCATGCTATCATTATCGAATGCCTTCCGCACCTCATCCGCTCTCTTCATATGACCTCGTCATATTCGACCTGGATGGTACGCTTGCTCCGTCGAAATCACCCCTCGAACCCGGCATGGCGGAGCTGGTAATGAAGCTTGCGGCTAAGATCAAGGTGGCCGTCATATCCGGCGGCGGCTATCCGCAATTTCAAACGCAGTTTTTGAATGCTCTACCGACTTCTTCGGAAAGCTTCAGCAATCTCTTCATACTTCCCGCTTCCGGCACAAGTCTCTATGTATGGAAAAGCATGTGGCAGGAGCGGTACGCGGAGACGCTCACTCCGCCGGAGAAGGCGGATATCATGCAGGCCCTGAATGACGGCCTGCGACGGGCGGGTTATGCTCGCCTGGAAAAGACCTACGGCGACATCATCGAAGACCGCGGATCGCAGATCACGTTTTCCGCGCTCGGCCAGAGCGCGCCGCTCATGCTCAAATCTGCTTGGGACCCAGGAAGGACGAAACGCCTGAAGATCGCCGATATCGTGCAGGCCAAGATACCCAGATTCGACGTACGCGTTGGCGGCACGACTTCTATCGACATCACCCGTCGCGGAGTGAACAAGGCTTATGGCATCAGGAAACTGGAAGAATATCTCAAATTGGTCCCCGATAAGATCGTCTTTGTCGGAGACGCGCTGTTCCAGGGCGGCAACGACTATCCGGCCAAAGCCACCGGCGTGGATTGCATACAGGTCAAAGGACCGGAAGAGACAAAAAAACTTATCCAGGATTGGCTATTAGGAACTTCTGTATGAGAAGATCCGTATCCGCCTGCCTTCTGTCATAATCCGAACCCATGACGATAAAGACGATCGGCTGGCCGTCGACTCGCAATATGGTCATCATCGTCTCCCCCGCCTCGGGCGTGCGGCCGGTCTTGCCGCCGATGAAACGTGGGTCGTTCACGAACGGATGGATGCTGTCGAAGCTATGGGCGCCGTGATCGGTCGTCGTGGCGACGCTCGCGTGAGCTATGCGCGTCAAGGCGAGGATGTCCGGCCGATGTACATAGAGATACCGGGCCAGGGCGAACATATCTGTGGCTGAAACCTGGTTGTGCGGGCTTATGCCCGATGGATCGGCGAAATACGCCGTAGGCATGCCGACCTCCCAGGCATAGCTCGACATGAGCCCCAGGAATCTCTGGCGATCGGAGGACGATGCGATGGCTTCAGCCGCCACATTGGACGAGTCTAGGAGAAGCGGATAGAGAAGCTCTTGGAGCGTGAATATCTCGCCGGCATGGAGGTCGCTTCCGTCCTGCGGAACATCAGTCTCCGACGCAGTGATGATTATGGTCGTGGTCGGCGACATGGTATCGGTCGCCGCTATTGTGGTGATCAGTTTCGACATGGATGCGACCGGCAGTACGGCCGCGGCGTTCGAGCTTAAGTAGACCTGGCCTGTGAGGACATTGCCGACGATGTAAGCCTTGGCGGTGATCTCATCCGGCGAACGGACTACGGGCATCGGTTGCGGCGAGAGGCCCGTATCCTGATATTGCGTGGGGATGGCGGTCGTAGACAGCGGTATAAGGACCTGGGATGGCGTAGAAGCCGATGGCGACAGGATAGCCGGTCGGACGATGAGCGACGGCTGAATGTACGGAGACCATATCATCTGTTCGACTCGTACTCCGGCCGCTATGCCGATGATCACTAGACATGCAGCGAGAAGGATGAGCGTCTTCGTCTGGTTAGCAGGTGGCATCGTCCGTTAACTGTAGCGGGGAGCGGGGCGAGAGTCAAACATCACCTCGTCACCGAGATCGTCGCAGTCAGCTCTCCCGTGGAACTAGCGGTAACCCGTCCATTCGCGTCGCGGAAGATCTCATAGCCGGTATTATAACTGCTCGTCGAAACGTACGAGGCGCTGGCGAGAGATGGATCAAAAGGTAAGGATGAAAGGTAATCCGGCACGAGGCATGGCGCGAGATCGACGGAGACAGCGCTTTCCGGACCGCTTTTGATGACAGCGGGGGTTTGGGGTAACTCCTTCGTAAGACCGTTACAGACAAAAACGCCTCTGTGTTCGGAGATGTTTTGTCCGACGGCATTCAACAACGCATTCACGTTGCTCACTCGCTGGGAATCGCGGGCCAACTTGAATTGGCGGGCCGGATTGACGGCGACTAGGACGACCGCGGCTAGGACGGCGATGATGCCGATGACGACGAGCACTTCTATAAGAGTAAAAGCCCGTTTGGAAATGGACTTCTTGATACACGCATGAGGATCATTCATGATTGAAAATGATTACCTGATAATCCACCTATCATACCGGTACGGGATAAAGAACTGATGAAATTCTCCTCAAGGAATGATGAAGATCCGATAAAGAAACGATGAAGAAACTCCTTCAAGGCGAGCAGAAGCCTGAATGGAGACGTTTCCCGCAATGTCGCGGGAGACCACGGCGGTACAACCGAGTTCAGAGATATCGAACGGCCCGGCTAGAAAATGATCCTTGGCCGCCATCAAAGCCGCGGAATCGAGACATGCCTCGGCGTTCATCGCGGCTTGAACGCGCAATTCGCGCCTATCGACGGCATCTTCATACGAAACCGCCGAACCTAGGGCTGCCAGGGAAAAAGCCATGACACCGGCGGCGAGCATGATCACGGCGGTGACAGCGATGAAACCTCTATTCTTCATAAGCGTCTTGGATGTCATGGCTCAACGCGATATCATCGAAATGAATGGCCCACGCGTATCGTATGAAGGTAGCCATTAGCATCGAGAGCAAAGCCGAATATATGACGACTTCTATGAGAGTCATGCCGTTTTTAGTTGAATGATATTTCATATATGACCGGGGCCGTAGCGGCCAGTATATACAGACGATCGCCGTCGCAGGTGAGCCTCTGCGGCGCTACGGGCAATGAATAAGAGACCGTCGTCGTAGAAAGAAGACGGTCGAATATTTGGAATTCCTTGTTGACCTGCCGAGTAGCCAGGTATGCATGAGAGCGATCGACGACCATGCCATAAACACCGCCGGGAATATCTATTGAATTGTATACGGAGAAATTCTCTGGGGAGTATGTGGATGAAGCGGATGCGGTCCAGGTGAAAGCTTCATGGTCGGTCGTTATGTTAAAACCGCCAGATGTCCTGCCGAATCCCAATGAATCCTCAAAATACGAGAGAATCTTCCCTTCCTGACGCGACCAGCCGGATGGCGAAAATGAATCGACGAGAATGGGCGATGCCGGTTGGGACACGTCTATGCGACGCAATTGTTTTTGGTCGGAATCGGCGACATACGCAACTCCGTTACGAACAAATATATCATTAACCTTACTACCAGTCTTAACGCTACCCGTCTTTATAGGCGAGGCGGGATTTGAGATATCGATGATGGACATTTCATCTCCGTCCCATTTCTCCGTGCCGAGATAGACTTTGCCATTGTCAAAAAATATGCTGCTCCCGACCGGTTCCGTCGCCGTGGCGTATGGTGGCGGTAACTTATATTTCTTCTCAAGGACCAAGCTATCCAATGAGTCCATTCTGATGACATGAAGCTGGGCCGCCGTACTGGCGGCCGCGGCATATACTCTGGCGCCGGCAAGAGCGATGGCGGCTATGCCCGGACCGGTATTGATAGAGGATAGGATCTTCGAGTGAACCGGATCTTTGATATCAATAACGAAGAGGTCCGGATCGGACGCTGTTGATGAATCACCAGATACGTACGCGATGCCATCCCTGACTTCGAGATCGGTCAATGGCAGAAGCGGACCTATCGGCAGAATGATCGGCGTAACGGATATCATGGCCGGTTCGAGGGTATATCCCGAGTGCGCAGCATCTGGATGCAGGAATGCATATGAACCGACGATGGCGTGATCGAAAAAATCGGCCGCACAAAGCGGGGTTCCGGCAGTATCGGCTAGGTGAGCGCTGTCTCGAGACTTGATACGGACGAATGAGACGGGCTGGGCGAACACGGACGTCGAGGAAGCCGTCATGTCGGTTTCAACGCGGTCATTGCCGAAAGGCCGGCTCGATGAAGCAGTATAAGACGATCTTTCAAACGCGTCCAAGAGTACGGACCGATCATGTGCTCGATCGAAGACGGAGCGAGCTCCGATTGATGATCCCGTGATAATAGTCGTAAAAAGTACCGCTAGCGAAAGGGCTAATATAATATCGACCAGGATCATTCCGGCTCTAATGTTGAAGGGCTTTCGATACGTCATAGATAGGCATCATGATGGATAATGCGATAGCCCCGACGGCGCAACCCATAATCGCCATCATGGCCGGTTCGACGAGAGCGGTCAGTCGTTTGAGCGCGTGTTCGATATCGCGATCGAGAATACCAGACGCCCGTACAAGGGAAGAGCCGAGGGATCCGGAGGCCTCACCGGCAGAAACGAGTGGCGCTATATAAGGCGGTACGCGCCTCATGTCCGCCAATATGCCTCCGAACCTGACGCCACGGGATATATCGACTGACTTTTCCTCGAATGACCGGCGCATTGGTACAAAAGGCATCGCGCCGACGGCCCGTGCGTACGACTCGGCGAGAGCGGCTCCCGATCCGACGAGCGAACCGAGAGAGCGCGTCATGAGGGCAAGCGAATAGCATCTCGCTAACCATCCGACAACAGGCAGATGAAGAACAAGCGTGTGGCACAACCAGCGGACATGAAATATCTTCTTATACATAAAGACTGAAAGAAAAAATATGACAATACCGCTCGATAATGCATACAAACCGTATTTAACAAGATTTTCCGACAGAAAGACGACGACGCGCGTGAGGAGTGGTAGCTGCACATGCAGGCTTTTCAGCAAAGGGATGATCTGCGGCATGACTCCACGCATGAGTCCTACGGTCATGACGACGGCGAACACGCCTATGATGGAAGGGTACGCCATAGCCGATAGGCAAGTTTTGATCAGAGCGTCTTCCCTTTCCAAGATCATCCTGGCTGAAGCCATGGCTTCAGCCAGTCCGCCGGAATCCTCGCCATGCTCTATGAGACCGACGATCGTCGGCGATATCTTCAGCCGTTCATGAAGATTGCGCGACAATAGACCGCCGTCTTCGACCGATATTCTGATACGGTCGATAGCCATCTTCTGTTTTTTTGAAATCCCGGAACCCGCCGTGGACAATGCTTCGGTCGGTGACAAGCCCGCGGACAAGTACATCTCCAGACGCTCGAGGAGAAGGATGAGGTCACGACGCTTGAATCCGCCTTTCATCATGAATGTAATACGCGCAACACCTCCGCCTTGCTGGTCACTCCCCATTCGGCTTTTTCCATGCCGTCGTCGATGAGCGGACGGAAGCCTTGCGAGCGTGCGTATTCGAGGCAAACGGACACTGGTTCTTTGCGGGCAATGAGCTCCTTCATCCTTGCGTCTATCTCGCAGGCCTCGACGATTATCGAACGGCCCTTGTAGCCGGAATCCCGGCATGAGACGCACCCTTCGGCGTCGCATGACTGGCATACGTTCCTGACCAGGCGTTGAGCTATGACCAGAGTCAGAGTCGAAGCTAAGAGATATGGATCGACGCCCATGTCGATCAAGCGCGGTATAGCTTCTATGGCGGAATTGGTATGGAGGGTGGAAAGGACCAGGTGACCAGTCAAGGCGGTGTGAACGGCGACGAGAGCCGTCTCATGATCCCGTATCTCGCCGACCATGATGACGTCTGGATCCTGGCGCAGAGCGGCGCGCAAGCCGGAAGCGAAGGTGACGCCATGGGTATGGCGTATGTGGACCTGGCGCACGCCGGCGATCTCGTATTCCACCGGATCTTCCAGAGTGATGACCGATAGCGGTTCCCTGGCTTTGAGCGAGAGACAAGTATGCAGAGTCGTCGTCTTGCCGGAGCCGGTCGGACCGGTGACTAATATAAGACCGTGTGTCTTCTTCAAGGCTTCGTCTATGAGGCGTACCTGGTCCGGGATGAAACCGAGCCGGGCGAATGATATGTCCGTGGACGACCCGGCAGGCAAAAGACGTATGACGGCATTTTCGCCGTGATACGTCGGCATGAATGAGACGCGCATATTATAGACGGCGCTTTCGAGCTTCATGCGCCAGCGACCGTCCTGCGGCACGGCATGTATATCCGTGCGTGCGCCGGACAGGATCTTTAGCCGGGCGATCATCTCCTCGTGAAGCCGCTTAGATATAGTCTCCATGCTTTCCATGATTCCGTCGATGCGCACGCGTACCAGCGTGCCGCAGGCATCGGGATCGATGTGTACGTCCGAGGCGCGTACGGAAGCGGCCCGCTCTAGGAGGCTTTCTATGGCCGCCGAAGCCGTGGCGTAATCGCGCGTTCCACTCATATTTTCGTTCTTCATGCGGAGAGCATATCAGGGTGAAATAAAGAAACGCTCAAGAAAGTCTCAAGAAACGATGAAGATCGGATAAAGAAACGCCGAAGATTTTTCCGTTTTTCATTTTGCGCCTTTATTTGCTACAATTCACCCATGTCCAAAGACAAAAAGCTCTCTACTGATCCGTACAAGGGCGTCCGCGACTTCTACCCGGAAGATATGGCCGTGCAGGAATATATCTTCAATATCTGGAAAAAGACCGCCGAAAGCTTCGGCTATGAGCAATACAACGCGTCAGTCCTCGAACCTGCGGAGCTCTTCAAGGCGAAGTCAGGCGAAGAGATCGTTCTGCGGCAAACCTATACCTTCACTGATCGCGGCGACCGCGAAGTGACCCTGCGCCCGGAGATGACGCCGACCGTGGCCAGGATGGTGGCCGCCCGTAAGCGCGAGCTCTCATTCCCCCTGCGCTGGTACTCGATCCCCAATCTCTTTCGGTATGAGAGCCCCCAGCGCGGACGCCTGCGCGAACATTGGCAACTCAACGTCGACCTCTTCGGAGTCGACTCCGTCGAAGCGGACGTGGAGATCATCTCCATGGCCCACAAGACTATGAAGAATTTTGGGGCGAAGGATGAGGATTTCGAGATACGCCTGAATAGCAGGGCTTTCCTGGATGATGTATTGGAAAAGGAGCTCGGCCTCCTCACGCAAGAAGAGAAAAATCCCGTATTGAAGATACTTGACTCTTCCCGCAAGAATCCTCTATGGAAAGGCGAGCTAGCGAAGATCGTCGGTGAAGCGAAAACCGACAAACTATTCCACGCTTTCACTAAGGAAGAATCCGAAAAGAAGTTCTGCGGCGCGATCTGGAACAGGCTTTCAGACCTAGGCATAAAGAACATCCGCTGGGACGGCCATCTCGTCCGCGGTTCCGATTACTATACCGGCATAATCTTCGAGATATTCGACTCCAGTCAGGAGAATCGCCGTTCGCTCTTCGGCGGCGGCCGTTATGATGATCTGGCATCTCTCTTCGGCGGCGACAAGATCCCAGCCGTAGGCTTTGGTATGGGTGACGTTACGATCCGGGATTTCCTCGAGACCCACAAGCTCCTACCTCCATTCACGAGTCCGACCGAGATACACATCTGCACCCTCGACGAGCGATTCATCCCCGATGCCGAGGCCCTCGCCGAGAAGCTGCGCGCCAAGGGCAAGACGGTGTCCATCAACCTCACGGCTAAGAAGATCGGCGACCAGATCGGCTGGGCTGATAAGCATCGCATACCGAAGGTCATCGTCATCGGGGAGGAGGAAATGAAGACCGGAAAATACAGACTAAAGACTCTGGCTACGGGAGAGGAGACCGTCTTGTGATGATCCTTTTACTTCTTGATTTTTACTCTTCCCTTTATGCGCGTCATAACTTTAGACCTAGAGACAAAGAACACGTTCCAAGACGTCGGATCGAATGATCCGGCCGATCTCGACATGTCGGTCGTCTGCATCCACGATTCAGCTGACGGCGCCTGCAGGAGCTTCCTAGAGACGCAACTGAAGGACCTCTGGCCGATACTAGAGCAGGCGGATACGCTCATAACCTGGAATGGAGACCATTTCGACATTCCCCTGCTCAACAAATACTATCCGGGCGACTTATCCAAGATAAAGAGCCTGGACCTTATGAAGGAAGTGCAGACTGTCCTCGGCAGGCGCCTCAAGCTAGACACGGTAGCCGAAGCCACTCTGGGAAAGAACAAATCCGGCCACGGCCTGGAAGCCATAGAATGGTGGAATGCCGGCGAGATAGACAAGCTCATCCGATATTGCATAGAGGATGTCTGCATAACCCGCGAACTGTATGATTACGCCATGGCCAACGGCCTCTTGAAATACAAAGACGGCGGCGTTCTGAAAGAGATCAAGCTCGATACCTCGCGCTGGCAGGAGTCTGAAAAGAGCGCTATGACATTCACCTTACCTTTTTAGGGCGTAGGGTAGAGGGTATAGTAAATCATCTGCTATACCCTATACCCCATACCCTTGCTATACTACTGCCATACCCATAATAACTAAAAATGTAATGGATCCCAAAAATACCCGCTCACAGGCTATCACCATACCCGGCGCCATCATCGTGGCGGCCGCCATTATCGCTATTGCCATCGTATGGGCGACTAAGCCGGCAAAGGCTCCGGTCGCGGCGAATACGCTTCCCGGACAGATGCCGCAAGTCAATATGGCGCCAGTCACAGCCGCGGATCATATCCTAGGCAATCCGGCCGCTCCAGTAAAGATAGTCGAGTACTCCGATCCATCATGCCCGTATTGCCAGATGTTCAACCAGACCATGGAGCAAGTCATGAGCGTATACGGAGCGAGCGGCAAGGTGGCCTGGGTATACCGCCAATTCCCCTTGGATAAGCCGGATGCGAATGGCAATGTCCTCCATCCGCTCGCCGGCATTCAAGCGGAAGGATTGGAATGCGCAGCCGCTCTCGGCGGCAACAGTGCTTTTTGGGCGTATGAAAAGGAGTGGTTCTCCACATTTCCTTCCAATGGAGCCGACGAAGCAGCTTCCCTGAACAGCCAACAGATGGCGCAGGTGGCTAAAGACGTCGGCCTCGATGCCTTGGCATTCAATGATTGCGTGACGAGCAACCAGTTCAAAAGCAAGATCGACGCCGAATATACCGACGGCATAAATGCCGGCGTCCCCGGCACGCCGTTCAATATCATCATCACGCCTTCAGGCAGTACAATCCCATTGACCGGGACGAACGGTGGCGCGATATCTTATTTGACGCTTAAGTCTGTACTGGACACATTACTCACCGGGAGCCAATAGCTATCTCCTTAAGCCCACACCATTCACAAGATGGGTCAGCGCATCGCGCCGTGGCGATGACGCCGCTCCAAACGCTGTCTATGACGCTTTGGATCTGCTTCTTCACGGATGCGATGTCGTCGGCTGTTATCGGTAGGGTGACGATCGGACATCTTCCCTTATCGTCCGGAGAGACGAATACCAGCGACGGCGCGATCTTTCTCTGCCTCCAGCGCGGCTCGTCGGCGAGCAAAAGCTTATAGAATACCAGCTGGCGGAAATAATCGCCGGTCGAGCCCTTGGTCAAGCCTTTTATGGCGTTGACCGACATGGCTTGGCGGGTCTTATAATCGAAGACGTCCACTTCTTGGCCAGACTCGACAATGGCATCCAGCTTTCCATGGATCGGCATAGCTACCCTTTCACCTTTGTATGAATACTCAAACATGGATTTGACCCAGCACTCGGTGAATATAGGACCTTTGGCGTTGAAATGCGGCTCTAGAGCCTTGGCTACGGCCTGCGCATCGCTGAATAGCTCTGTTTTGACCGCTTCTTTCTCATTCATGGGCAAAAAGGATGCGCTCAAATATGCCGCTATTGCTTCTTCAATCGTTTTTTGTATGCTATCAGCGGTCCTATTCTCTTCTTTCCAAACACTGGAAATAGCTTCGTGCATAGCCGTGCCTTTCTCGGCCGCAGGCGACGGTGCTTGCGGCAATTTCAGGATGCTTAGATACAGGAATTTGTTCGGACACTCAAGGAAGTGATTCAGGGCCGTGACAGAGAGGCCGCTGTCGAGCAAGACTTCTTTGGCAAGACCGATCATCTTGGCAGAATGAACATCTGTTAGAACGCTGCGAGCACCGCGCGCATCTAAAGGGAGTCGGGGCAATTCGACTTCAGCGCGGGGCAGTTCAACGGGTGCGACGCTCTCTGGATCCAGCTCGGTGATGAAGCGAAGCGGCGTCAAAGCTTTGCCATCTGACTCTTCCGAGGCTGACAGGATGACAACATGCTTCTTGGCCCTTGTCAGAGCGACGTAAAAGAGCCGGCGTACATCACGGATGTCGTGATCATCAGCCTTCTTCCGCGGCAGGACGAACGATGATCCCCTCGGCCGGCCGATCCAGGCTTCTTCCGTGGCATAGGGCATGAATACATAGTCGAACTCGAGGCCCTTTGAACCATGCGCCGTCATGGCTTGTATGGGTAGATCCGGAGCGCCGACGGAGACTTTGACCGTTTTGGAGTCGGCCGATAATCTGTACGCGAGCAGAGATTTCATCAATTCAGCCGGGCTTTGGATATTCCCTTCTCTAGCCAAGGATTCCGCTAAAGCGACTATGCCTCTCCAAACATGGATATAAGCCGGATCTTGAGCGACCAGGCCGATGAAACCCGATGCTTCCGCGGCGTGGACGAGGAAGCCGACGGTCCCGTCATTTAAGACCTTCCTTTGAATGTGGACGAGGGCAGGCATCGTCTTCTCCAGATCAGCCGTCTGGCCGCTTCGCAAGCTTCTGATGAGCCTCACCGACTCTCCAAACGGCAGACCCCACATGCCAGCCGCCAAAGTCCTAGCCAAAGCCTCGTTCTTTGACGGGTCGGCCAGATATTCGATCAGGTCAAAAAATATGGCGCCTATCGGATGATGGAATATATCGACGCTCCTTTCCGATGAGACCGGTATATGGTTCGACTCTAACAATCTAATGACCCGCTCCACATCTCGATTCCTACGGGTGATGATGGCCACGGTCGATCTCTGTCCTGACCTATCATTATGTTCGATGATCGATCTCAATTCGCCGATAAGATACTCCTCGATTGCCGCCGCGTTCTCACCTATAACCACGTCAATGGGCCTGGTCTTTTCCTTTGCGCTGGATTTCAGCTCGATGCGGAGCTCTTTGTGCTCGTCGTTCTCGTAATTGTTCTCGATCATGGCGAAGCTGGCATCAAGTATGCCCTGGTGCGAGCGATAATTGGTGTCGAGCGAAATGACTCTCATGGCTGGCCAGCGTTTTTGCAGAAGCAGAAAATTCTCGACGGAGGCTCCTTGAAAACGATAGATGGCCTGCTTCTCGTCGCCGACAATGAAGATGTTCGGCGTCTCGAAGAATTCGGCTATGAGAGCAATGATGAAATTCTGGGCGTCATTCGTGTCCTGATGCTCGTCGACCAGAAGGTACAGGAATCTTTCTTGGACGAGGCGCAGCAGCAATTGGTCATTCCGCAAGGCCACGAGCAATTCGATGATCAGGTCATTGAAATCCATCCTCTTCCCTTCCCGTTTTCTTTTCTCATATTCAGCATAGACATCGGCGAACAAGATTGTGCGCTCACATTTTTCAATGTGTTCTTGGGCTTCAGCCTTCAACTTCCCCTTGGAAGCGCCGCGCGTCGATATCGAATCCTCGTCATCTTTAATGCGCAGGATTTCCTTAGCCGCGTGTTGGCCCACCATGGCGGGCGTCAACGCCTCGCGCTTGGCGGCGTCTATGGCACTCATGATGGCCGGAATGTAGGCATCCGGCTTGCCCGTCGGACGTAATTGCCTGAACTGCGCCTCAGCGAGGATGGAACGGATGAGCGACTCCTGTTCGACATCGGTCATATGCCGCAAGCCGTCAAGGTGCAGGAAATGGTTGGAGTATTCAGCTATCATGGCTGAAGCGAAGCTATGGAACGTGTGGATGGCTATGTCATGTGCGCGACTGCCTATGACTTCGCGCAGTTTGGCTCGCATGGCCTTGACCCCCGCGTCCGTATAGGTGATAGCCAGGATGCCGTGGGCCGGCGTGTCCGTCAGCTTCAGGATATTGGCGATACGCAGAGTCAGTATGGTCGTCTTGCCGGTGCCCGGGCCGGCGATGACCATGACCGGGCCTTCTATGGCATCAACCGCTTCGCGCTGTGCGGGGTTAAGTTTTGCATATCGCTCGTCAAAAGATGACATGAGCGTATTGTATCACGCGGCTTTTTTAATAATTCTTCAGCCTTCCCGACTGGTCGTGCTGGCGGATCTTCTCGTGGGCTTTGGCCTCGATCTGGCGGATGCGCTCGCGGGTCACGCCGAATTCCCGGCCGACTTCTTCCAGGGTATGAGTGATGCCATCGTGCAGGCCGTGGCGCATCTCCAAGATCTTGCGTTCCTTCTCGGAGAGATCGTTCAAGATGAGATTGACCTGGTCGCGTAGGATCCTGCGGGATGATTCCTGTTCCGGAGAAAGGATCTTGTCGTCCGGTATGAAATCTTGAAGGGTCGATTTGCCTTCATCCTCGTCGCCGACCGGGCTTTCGAGCGACACGACATCCTGTTCGATCTTTTCGATCTGATATATTTTGTCGGTATCCATGCCCATCTCGGTGGCAATCTCCTCCGGCAAGGGCTCGCGGCCGAGGTCCTGGGTCAGGCGGCGGACGACCTGCTTGTATTTGGCGATGGTCTCCACCATATGCACCGGCACGCGGATGGTCCGGCTCTGGTCGGCCAAAGCGCGCGTGATGGCCTGGCGGATCCACCAGGTGGCGTAAGTCGAAAATTTGTAACCTTTAGTCCAGTCGAACTTGTCCACGGCGCGGAAGAGACCGAGATTGCCTTCTTGAATGAGATCGAGAAGAGTGAGGTCAGGACTAGCGGCCGACATATTTTTTGGCTATGGAGACGACCAGGCGCAGGTTGGCCTTGGCCAGAAGATTCTTGGCCTCGAGATCGCCGTTCTGGATGCGCTTGGCCAGCTCTTTTTCCATAGCCGGCATTGATGAGCGGATACTGGCCGATCTCCTTCAGATACATCTGGATGGAATCGTAGGCCGAATCGGAACCTGTCCTTGAATAATGCGGATGAGCTTTCTTATCCTTCTCTTTGAGCTCCTCTATCTCGAGAAGCCCGCCGCCTTCGAGGACGTCGACATTGGCTGTGGCGAATTTGGCGTAGAGCTCGTCCAGGAACACGATGTCGTTCTCGATCTGGGGGAATTCTTTCAGGATCTCGTCATAAGTGACAAAGCCGCGATTCTTGCCCTTCAGGATGAGTTTGGCGGCTTTGACCTCGAATTCTTTATTTTTGGCCTGTCTGCCTTTCGAAACAGGCCTTGAAGACGCGCTTCTTACCGATCCGGCTCGTTTCTTGGCCGATGACGAACGGAACCTTTTGCCCGTCTTTGATCTGGCAGGGCGGCGAATGCTGTGGCGGGCCTTCTTTGAAGACCCCTTTTTTGTTTTCTTCATATGGTAGAAGAATTGGTTAGTGACTTAACTGGATGATTGTACAGCACCTCCAAAATATGCGCAAGTGATTGGGCATAATGCCTGCTGGGAATGACCTATTATTCCCTCCTCCATTTCCCTATATCCGCCTTTCGCATGGAGAGCGCCTGGCATTTCTTGGCCAATTCGGCCACAAGAGCTCCGTTACCGGTGCGTTCGGCGGCTTTGAGCTCCTGCATGGTGGCGATCAATTCTTCGCTCACCAGATCTTCCTCGAAATTGATCAGCAATTCCTTCATGTGTTTATCCCAATGCTTCTCATCGGCTCCGAAGAAGGCTTCAGCTTCAAAGAGGAGATCATCCGTCATCGCTCGGGCGCGTTCGGCACGGGCATCATATGAATGGCCCGCGGCTTTCTTTATCAGATCCTTGTATTCTTCTACCTTCGCAGATTTCTCTTTGGCCATGAGGGCGAGCAGACCGAAGAGGCGGCGCTCGATGAGGTCGATGCGCCGAGGGATCTCGCTGGTGGTGCGAGCTGAGGGTGATTGAGAATTGGGAATTGATGATTGCGAATTTGGAGAAACGTCTTCTTTCTTGATCCTTGCAGCGACTACCTTCACATCCTGCCATACAGAATCAACCGGCAATTTGGCCCGATCGGCGATCATGGTAACGAAGTGCGATTGGTCGCTTGAGTTTTCGATGCGGGCCAGAAGAGGCAATACTCTCTCGGTCACGGCCTTCGCGGTTTTGCGGGCATCAACAGAGCTTTTGTCGCCTCCTTTCCCTGAGGCGACATTCTTTCCGCCGCCGAATTCCCGCAGGATATTATCGAGCTCGAACTCGATGACCGGTTTGGCCGTGCGCAGGACGTCTTTCCATTTTTTGACGTCTTCCCTGACCAGATCGGCCGGGTCCTTGCCTCCGGTGATGTCGGCCACCTTGACGTCCATGCCCAGACTAAGGGCGATGCCGGCGGCGCGAAGAGCGGCTTTCCTACCGGCGGAGTCGGCATCGAAAGCGATAATGACATTGGGCGACAAGCGCCGGACGAGACCGAGGTTCGAGACCGCGCCGGAAGCACTGATGGTCTCGTCGGCAAGAGCCGTGCCGGAGGCGGCCACGGTGTTCCGTATGCCTGCTTGGTGCGACATGACGAGGTCCATCTGTCCTTCGACGAATATGGAATAATTGAGCCGGCGGATCTCGCTCTTGGCCTTGTCCAAACCGTAGAGAATGAGGGATTTGTCATACAAAGGCGTATCCGGGCTGTTCAGATATTTCGCCGATTTTCCGTCGTCCTTGAGGATGCGACCGGAGAAAGCCACGACGCGCCCGCTCGAATCGGTTATAGGGAATATGATCCGGCCGCGGAAACGGTCATAGAATTTCCCGTCTTCGGTTTTTTTGCCGAGACCGGCTTTTTCCATGAGCGAATCGGGGTATTTCAGCTTACGCAAATGATCTATCAGATTTTGCCAACCCTCGGGGACCCAGCCTATCCTGAATTCTTTTCTAGTAGCGTCCGCGATGCCGCGGCTCTTCACATATTCCCGCGCGGCTATCGAAGACGTGTCAGACGACTTTTCAAATTGCGCCTCGAAATATTTCGCCGCTTCTTCCATTATCTGATAGAGCCGGTCGCGCTCGCCGTCGGCTTTCTGATCATAGGTCAATTTCACCCCGGCTTTTTCGGCGAGGATCTTCAGGGCCCCACGGAAGTCCAATCCTTCGAACTGCTCGACGAATGAGAATATGTCGCCCTTGGCGTTACAGCCAAAGCAATAATAGCCGCCACGATCCGGCGAGACGAAAAATGACGCCGTCTTCTCGTTGTGGAACGGACATCTTGCCTTGAACGACTTGCCCGCCTTTTCCAGCTTGACATAGGAGCCGATGAGCTCCTCGATGGGTATGCGGGCCTTGATCTCTTCGACGGCGGTGCGGTTCATGAGGTCATTATACCCCAAAATCATTTATACAGAGCCTTTATATCCTTTACAATTTCCGGAAATTTCGCGCCTATAAAATGGCCGCGATTTTTGAAGGGTACGCGCGAGCCCTTGGCAACGCCATTGCGTATTTCTTGAATTCTGCAAGATGCACGAGCTTGTCATCAGTGCTGTAATATAAATGTACCTTTTCGCCATAATCTGCAAGACGGCTCATGTTTTTAGGAAGAATAAAATCAGCAAGAGATTCCTTTGGACTTTTGCTGATTGATGAAGCTGAGACTAGGAATATACCGACAGTTTTTTCTTATCTCATAAATCGGTCTGCCTCCGCCAATGGGCGGCCGGCGGATCTTAAATCCCTTTTCTACTGATCCATTCCCATGCCAGCATATTTATCGGCAATGGCGTCGATCATTTCTTTCTTGGGCGAACCGGGGAAACCGGAGCCTGCGGGCACGAGGTGGCCGATGATGACATTTTCCATGAGGCCCGCCAGATCATCCTCGGCGCCGCGGACGGCGTTCGATATGAGGACGCGTGTGGTGTGCTGGAAAGAGGCGGCGGAAAGGAAGCTCTTCCTCGAGAGCGAGGTCTCGGTTATGCCCATGACGAGCTTTTCCACCTTGGCCGGGGAGCCTCCTATTGCTTTGGCGGCGGCGTTCTCCTCGGCGAGCTGGATCTCATCGACGATCATGCCTTCGGTCAGGTTGGTATCGCCGCCTTCCGTGACGCGTCGGCGGGAAAACATCTGCTTGACGATGATCTCGATATGCTTCCGGGATACGGTCTCGCCCTGGAGCTCGTAGATCTTGCCGACTTCGGCGATGACGTAGTCTTTGGCGCGCTCTTCGCCGCCGTATTCGAAGATCTCGTCGATGGAAGCCGAGCCGTCGGTGATAAGGTCTCCCTTCTTGACCTTATCGCCGACCTTGACAAGGGTCGTACGACGATATGGGAAGACATATTCGACGGCTTCGCCGACGACCGGGGATACGGACTTTTTGGCCTGCCTGCCGGCAGGCACGGCTTTACCTGACTTGGCGGCAGGTCGGCCGACGTCTTCGATATCCGGCAATACTTTGATCGTTTTTTCTTTGCCGAGATCCTTCACTTCGGTGACGACGCCATTCACGGTAGCTACGACCGCCGGATTCTTGGGGCGGCGCTTCTCGAAGATCTCCTCGACGCGTGGCAGACCCTGGGTGATGTCGCCGGCGGCCGAGGCGGTACCGCCCGCGTGGAAGGTGCGCATGGTGAGCTGGGTGCCCGGCTCGCCGATGGCCTGGGCGGCCACCGTACCGACCGCTTCGCCGAGGGCTATGAGACTGTTCTTGCCAAGATCGAGGCCGTAGCATTGTCCGCAGACGCCGCGGATAGTCTTGCAGGACAAAGGCGAACGCACATGGACTTCTGTCACGCCAGCCGCTTCGATGACGGCGGCATCGGCCTTGGAGATGAGATGGCCCTTCTTGAAGAGGACCTTGCCAGCCTTGCCGGCAGACGAATCATTGCCGCCTTTGACGTCATCGGACAAGATGCGGCCGCGAATGTTCTTGGACAGGGGTATATTCATGCCGGAAGCCGTCTGCGAACGGATGATGATACCGTCCTTGGTGCCACAATCGTCTTCGGAGACGACCACATCCTGGGCCACGACGAAGAGCTTCCTGGTCAGGTAGCCGGCCTTGGCGGTGTTGAGGGCCGTGTCGGACAGGCCTTTGCGGGAGCCGTGGGTGGTGATGAAATATTCGATCGGGGTCAGGCCTTCTTTTGAACATGATAGGATCGGGAATTCGATGATGTCGCCTGACACGGAAGCGATCAGACCTTTCATGCCGGCCATCTGGACGATCTGCTTCAACGATCCGCGAGCACCGGAGGTGACCATGTCATATACCGAGCCGTTCTTGTCGAGCGAGGCGGGCATTGCCTTTTCCACATCTCCTTTGGCTTTCTGCCACACTTCGATGTGCTTCTTGATGCGCTCGTCCTCGGTCAGGAGGCCCTCGTTGAATTGCTGGGAGATGACGTCGGCCTGGGATTTGGCTTTTTTGATGATGTCATCCTTGGCGGCGGGGATCATGAGGTCGTTGATGCCCCAGGTAGTGCCGGAATGAGTGGCGTATTTGAAGCCGAAAGATTTGATGGCGTCAACTACCGGCGGTATAGTGTCGATGCCGTAGAGCGACATGAGCGCGTCTATGGTGGCGCCGAGAGTCTTGTTGTCGATCTCTTTGTTGATGAATGGATATTCCGACGGCAATACGGCATTGAAGAGTATGCGGCCGACGGTCGTCTCGAAGAGGGCTCCGCCAAAGGCGGCATACTTGGCGTTCTTCGGAGCCAAGACTTTGATCGGCTCACGCAGGTCGACGTTGTCAAAGCTATTGGCCAAAACGGCAGCCTCGGGTGATTCGAAGATCTTAAGAACCGATTGGGAATTGGAATTGAGAATTGATGATTGATCATTCTTCGGCGAATTTTCAATTTTCAATCTTTCAATTTCAATTTTCTTCGTCACCCAGAAGCAGCCGAGGACGATGTCTAGCTTGTCCACGGAGACCACCATGTTGCCGGAACCGGGCTTAAGGATGTTCTTATTTGACGCCATGATCTCCTGGGCCTCCATCTGGGCCTCTTCGGACAATGGCACGTGCACGGCCATCTGGTCGCCGTCGAAGTCGGCGTTGAACGCCGTACAGACGAGCGGATGGACATGGATGGCGTTGCCTTCGATCAAGATCGGGCGGAAAGCCTGGATGCCGAGGCGATGCAGGGTCGGGGCGCGGTTCAGAAGGACGTATTTGCCTTTGATGACCTCTTCCAGGATCTCCCAGACCTCTTTGGTCTGATCGTCGATCAGGCGGTTGGCGCCGCGGATATTATAGGCCAATTCCCTCTTCAAAAGACCAGAAATGACAAATGGGCGGAACAGTTCAAGTGCCATATGTTTCGGCAGGCCGCATTCGTCGAGCTTGAGTTCGGGACCGACGACGATGACCGAGCGGCCGGAATAGTCGACGCGCTTTCCGAGAAGGTTCTGGCGGAAAAGACCGTGTTTGGACTTCAGGCCGTCGGAGAGAGACTTGAGAGCGCGCTTCTGGGCGGCCAGGGCGGCGGCACCGGCGGATGACGAATGGCGTATGGAATTGTCGATGAGAGCGTCTACGGCCTCCTGTAGGATGCGCTTCTCGTTGCGCAGAATGACCTCCGGCGCATTGATGGCCTTGAGTTTCAACAGGCGATTGTTGCGGTTGATGACGCGACGGTAGAGATCGTTGACGTCGGAAGTGGCGTAGCGTCCGCCTTCGAGGGCGACCATGGGCCGCAAGCCGGGAGGAATGACCGGGATCCTGACCAGGAACATCCATTCCGGACGGACCTTGGCTTTGATCATCTGTTTGATCAAGGTGAGCCTCTTGGAGAGCTTTTCGCTGTCGGCGGCACCGGCGTGTTCAAACTCCTTCTCCAGCTCGATCTTGAGCTTGGCCATGTCGATCTTCTTCAATATGTCATAGATGACCTCCGCGCCGATGCCGGCCTCGAAGAGCGCGCCGTATTTCACTGCGTACTTGTGATACGTCATCTCGTCCATGACGAAGCCGAGAGACAGGCTGTCGATCTCTTTACGGGCGGTAAGGACGAGCTCTTTCAAGGCTTCCTTGGTCTTGTCGTCTTTGGCCGTCTTGACCTTGCTCTTGTATTCGCTGTCGAGATCTTTGGAAAATTGCTCTTTCTCCTTCTCATTGACTTTGGTGACTATATAGCCGGCGAAATAGACGACTTTTTCAAGGTCTGACGTCGTCATACCGAGAATGAGGCCTATGCGCGACGGCACGCTCCGGAGGAACCAGATGTGTGATACCGGCGACGCCAATTCGATATGGCCCATGCGGTCGCGTCGGACGATCGAGCGCGTTATCTCCACCCCGCATTTCTCGCAGACAATACCTTTATACCGTATACCCCTATACTTTCCACAATAACATTCGTAATCACGGTCTGGTCCAAAAATACGTTCATCAAAGAGGCCGCTCTTCTCCGACCGCTGGGTGCGATAGTTGATCGTCTCCGGTTTGGTGATCTCGCCGTATGACCATTCGATGATCTTCTCCGGCGACGCCAAGGTCAAGCGGACAATGTCGAAGTCCACGAGGTCGGTCTGCTTCTTGGTGGTGATGGTGGGCATGGTATTGGTAATTAATGGGCCGGTATATATTAAGTTTTACTGCGTAATGGTGATCGGCACCGATTGGCCGCCGTAGCCGACGATGTATGCGGTCAGGGTGTAATTGCCGGGAGGAAGCTTGAAGACGCTCGGATAATGGACGACTTGGACTTGGCGGATATTGTGCGGCGCGACGACGATCGAAGCCGGAGCGGGCAGGCATGAGGTGTGCGCGAGCATGTCGAAGCCGCCGATATCGTAATTACCCATGCAACCGTTCTTGAACGAGAGCGTGGTGGAAGCATTCGTCAGATTGAGGACGGTTATGGTGATGGGAATTATTTGATTCTGGCCGTAGGTCGATGTGGCAATAGTGACGGAATATGCCAAAGTGGGCTGGCCTGCTTGGACCCCGGATATGGTCGCGGTCGAAGAAGACATATTCTCCGTAGACGTCGAAACTGCATACGTGTCCGAGGAATGCATCGCACTTCCTTTGTAAAGAGACGAATGGACCAACGCGCCGACGAGCAGGATTAGGACGATAAGAGCGATGAAGGAGACCATCGGGTTCTTTTGAATGTAGTTTTTCATGATTTTATTTATTAAATCTTAAATTTATTCCTCTGTGACTACGGGTTTTTTCGCCAATTCGACGTTGAGCGACAATCCGCGCAGAGTCTTCGAGCAAGACGTTGAACGACGCAGGAAGGTTCGGCAGCTTCATGCGCTCACCTTTGACGATGGCGTCGAAAGTGGCGGAACGGCCTATGATGTCGTCTGACTTGACGGTCAGGACCTCGCGGAGAGTATGAGCGGCGCCGTGGCCGAGGAGGGCCCAGACTTCCATTTCTCCGAAGCGCTGGCCTCCGCCTTGGGCCTTGCCGCCGAGCGGCTGTTGGGTGATGAGCGAGTACGGACCGATGGAACGCATATGTATCTTGTCTTCAACCATGTGGTGGAGCTTCAGTATGTACATATAGCCGACGGCGATGGGCTGATTGAAATAGTCTCCGGTGCGGCCGTCGCGGAGACGCATCTTACCGGAGGCGTCGTAGCCCGCCTTGACCAGCTCTTCCTTGATCTCGGCGTCGGTGGCACCCATGAACGGCGGCACGATGGCTTGATAGCCGAGGGACATGGCGGCTAGGCCGAGGTGAAGCTCGAGGATCTGGCCGAGGTTCATGCGGGACGGCACGCCAAGCGGAGTCAGGATAACGTCGATCGGAGTGCCGTCGTCCATGTACGGCATGTCTTCCTCGGGAAGGATCTTGGAAATGACGCCCTTGTTGCCGTGACGTCCGGCCATCTTGTCGCCGACGGAGACGTTACGGACCTGGGCGACCTCGATGTAGATCTTCTTGATGATGCCGGATTCGAGCTTGTCGCCTTTCTCGCGCGAGAATATCTTTACGGAAATGATGCGGCCGCGCTTGCCGTTCTCCATGCGCTTGGACGTATCCTTCACGTCGCGGGCCTTTTCTCCGAAAATGGAACGGAGAAGCGCTTCTTCCGGAGTCAGCTGGGTCTCGCCTTTTGGCGAAATCTTGCCGACAAGGATATCGCCAGGCCTGACTTCGGCACCGATCCTGACGATCCCTTCCTCGGTCAGATTCTTGAGCTTGGCTTCGCCGACGTTCGGGATATCGCAAGTGGTGACTTCAGGACCGAGCTTGGTGTCGCGGACATTGACCACGAATTCTTCTATGTGGATCGAGCTCCACTTGGCATTCTTGACCACGCGCTCGGACAAGATGATGGCGTCCTCGTAGTTCGAACCGGACCAGGACATGAATGCGACGAGAGCGTTATGGCCGAGGGCGATCTCCCCTTTGTCGGAGGTCGACGTATCGGCCAGGATATCGCCTTTCTTGACCTTGTCGCCGATGGAGACGATCGGACGCTGATGGAAGGCGGTGAAGCCGTTGGTGCGGGAGAAGAGGACTAGATTGTATTCGTGGCTCTTGCCCGTCTTTTTCGACTTGAAGACGATCTTCTTGGCGTCAACGTGGGTTATCTCGCCGTCCTCTTTCGCAACGATGATGCGTCCGGTGTCTATGACGGCTTTTGCTTCCATGCCGGTGGCCACGACCGGGGCTTCGGGGATCAGGCATGGCGTGGCTTGTTTTTGCATGTTCGATCCCATCAAAGCGCGGTTGGCGTCGTCATGGTTCAGGAACGGGATGAGCGAAGTGGCGATGGAAAATGCCTGGTTGGTTGCGACATCGATATAGTCGACGTCCGCGGGTTTAGCCAATGCCGGACTGCCGTTGATGCGCACTTCGACTTCGTCCTCGAGGATCTTGCCATCGGGACCGAAAGCCGTGGCGGCGTGGGCGATGCGGAAGTTCTCTTCTTCAAGGGCATTCATGTACACGATCTCCTTCTGGATGACGCCGTCCCTTGACCTTGGCATACGGCGTCTCGATCATGCCGAAATCGTTGATGCGAGCATAGGCGGTCAGACGGAGGACCAGACCGATGTTCGGGCCTTCCGGCGTATGGATGGGACAGAGGCGGCCGTAGTGCGACGGGTGGACGTCGCGGACTTCGAAGCCGGCGCGCTCGCGCGAGAGGCCGCCGGGGCCGAGAGCGGTCAGTGTGCGCAGATGCTCGATCTCGCCCAAGACGTTCTCCTGTTGCATGAATTGCGAGAGCTGGTTGGTGGTGAAAAATTCTTTGATACGGGCCTGTAGAGGACGCGGATATATGAATGAGACGGGCAAAGTGACGTCCGGTTCGACGGTGGACATCTTGTCCTGGATGTTCCGCTTCATCTGTGTCAGGCCCAGACGGATCCTCTGCTCCAGAAGCTCGCCCACGTAACGGACGCGGCGGCTTCCGAGATGGTCGATATCGTCCGGAGCCATGTCCGGGGTGGTCGAGAGCATGACGATGTGATTCACCGTGGTGGCGATATCATCGAGCGTTATCGTCCTGCTTGTCGAGGTCTTTTTCCGTCCATTGACTTGTTGAAGCGCTTGTTGAAGCGGAAGCGGCCGACGCGGGAAATGTCGTAGCGGTCGGCTTTCAATATGCCTGAAATGAACGAACGGGCGTTCTCGGCCGTGGCCAAGTCGCCGTCGCGCAGGCGCTTGTGGATCTCCATGTAGGCGTCGTCCACGGTCTTGGCGTGATCTTTGGCCAAAGTGAGCTCGATGATTTTCTTCGCTTCGGCGTTCCCCTTGAAGAGTTCGAGGATCTTCTCATTTGTGTCGGCGCCCAGGACGCGCAGGAGCGAGGTTATGGGGAATTTCCTCTTGCGGTCGATGCGGCAATAGATCGTGCCGTCGGTGTCCGTCTCGATCTCCATCCAAACGCCGCGGGCCGGTATGATCTTCGCGCCGAAGTAGTTCTTGCCTTTGACCTCGTTCCCCGTGAAGAATATGCCGAAAGAGCGGGCGAGCTGTGGCGCGATGACGCGCTCGACGCCGTTGATGATGAAGGTGCCGTGATCCGTCATGAGCGGGAAATCCGCCAGGAACATTTCCTGCTCTTTGATCACGTTCAAGGATTTGTTCTTGAGGGTGACTTTGACTTTGAGCTGGCCTTCGTAGTTGAGTTTCTTGTCCTTGGCGTAATGCTCGTCGTATTTAGGCCTGACGAGCTCGAGCCCTCCGATCGAGAGTTCGAATTTCTTGCCGGCATAGTCCATGATCGGCGAGAACTCCTTGAGCAGGTTCGAGAAGCCGTGCTCCAGGACCCAGGCGAACGAGGTCAGTTGCGACTCCACCAGGTTCGGCATCTCCGCGAGCGGGGCCTGATAGCGCGAGAAATATTTCTTCGGACGAGCCGGGGCGGATGTGATCATGTTTTTAATATTAAATAGTAAACAGACGCAAAAATGGCCGTTATGATAACGGTTCTATTGATTTTAGGCCGATTAGGCTGATATGGACACTGGGTAGGAGTGATTGTGGGCCCTTTCTAATCCTCCGCTAAGGCAGAACTCAATCTGCGAAGTTGGGGCTACCTTATCAGATGGGTGTCTGGGAGTCAAGTTGACAAAATAATATGGATATGCTAATATTTCGGCGAACTACGAAAGGAGCACTATGAAAGAATATGTCATGTATGTTTATGGCTTTACGGTCACTCGCGGTATGCTTGATGAACTTGGGCATGCAAATTACAACAAGATCAAAGAACATCTTGAGATTGCGCGGCACAGGCTTTGCAAGTTCCTGGGTTTTGGGCGGAAAACCCTACGCAAACGACTTGGTCTCGGATTGTTCATGTTACAGGACGCTTACAAGTATCATGAACAATTAAAGGAAGGGGACGTGTTGTTTACGCTGGCGCAAATCGCTATTGACGGACGGACAAGTAGGATCCTCAATCAGTTTCTCAATTTCCTCCCAATCCTGCCTGAAAGCTTCAGCGACAATTTTAGGATCGGAAGACTTTGTACGCTCATACCATTTAAGAGCATCTTGGGAACGTCTTTCTTCGGCTGGATCCTTTAAGGCTTGTCTAATAGCCATAGTTCTCCAAAAAGTATTGCCTGACTCTACTGGTTTCTTGTCTTTGGTCATAAGAGATTATCTTTTTAAATCATTAATCATTCCGACGAGCTCATTGTGGTTTCTGTCTATCTTCTCATCAAGAGATTTCATACTATCAAAAACAATCGCCAGATTGTCTTTGAAACCATCTCTAAGTAAAGTGTTATGACGAGGTACTTCTTCCCTAAAGTCAGCGAGGCTTCTAGTCAACGCATCGAGGCGTTTATCAACACCGTCGAATCTTTTATCTATGCCGTCGAAACGGACAGTAGTCTCCGAACGAAATGATTGCATGTCTTCTTTGAAGATATGCATCTCCTCTTTGAAATCACCGAAGTCGAAGCGAAAATTACGCATCTCACCCCTGAATTCGTTGAAATCATTCAACGTCACATATTCTGGCATTGAAAATGGGCTCTTGATCATAATAGACATCAATAATTAATTGCATTATCTGATAAAACCAGCCCCCAAGAATGTACCAGCCTCCAAGAATACGTTTAGACTAACTTGATAGCTTGATTTTATCAGAACAAAAAAGCCTCGCGCAAGCTCACACGCGCGAGAAAATGTGTCGGAATTATTTTGCCCCTTTTAAATCGGATTTTTATTTCCTAAATCTCTTCTTTTTCCACTCATCCATCTTGGCATGATGACCGGAAAGCAGGATCTTAGGCACTTTGTATCTCTTCCCTTTATAAACGATGACTTCCGGCCTGGTGTAGACGTCGGGACTGGCTATCCGCGACTCCTCGACGGACGAATCATGGCCGAGCGTGCCGGGGATGCGCCGGGTGACGGCATCGATGACGATCATGGCCGGCAATTCCCCGCCGGTAAGGACATACGGGCCGACGGAGACGTCGATCATGGGAAATGCTTTTTTGATACGGGCATCGATACCTTCATATCTCCCGCATACCAATATAATGTCCGTGTATTTCTTATATGAATCGGCGACCGTATTGGAGAATTGCTTTCCTGCCGGGCTGAAGAAAATTATCTTTGCATTTTTTGCTCCTTTCAATGCTTTCTCGATCGCTCGCATGACCGGCAGTGCCTCGATGACCATTCCCGGCCCTCCTCCATACGGACGATTGTCTACTCGCCGGTCGGTATATGTCAACGCGGTCTTTCTTTCTTTTCCAGATTTTTTCGCGGGAAAGACAAAGTCGCGCGGATTGTAGCGTTTGATGGAAATTATTCCCTTTTCCTGCGCGCGCCTGACGATGGACGCATCCAGGTAAGATTCAAGGCTCTCCGGAAAGAGAGTGATGATGTGGAACGTAGTCATGAATTGTTGCAGACTCCTACCCCAGCTTCAGATCCGCCATAGCTTCATCGATAGACTTGGAGGCCGGCGATGGGGACGGGGCCGACGAATACGGCGCGCTGGCTGGAGCGGTTCCGGCTGCCGCCATGCGCTCGGGTGACTTGAGTCCTCCCTCTGGCTCGTTGATCTTGAGATTGACGCGGCTGTTGTTCTTCATGCCGACGACGCGAAGGAGCGTGCGGATAGACTTGGCGGTGTTGCCCTGGCGGCCGATGATCTTGCCCATATCTGGAGCGCCGACTTCGAGAGTGAGGAGGACGCCCATCTCATCCACTGTTCGACTGACTTTGACCTTTTCTGGCTCATCTACTAACGCTTTGATGACATATTCCAAGAACTCTTGGTCTTTCTGCATGATATTCGTATGCTAACTGGTAAAGCCGTACAGTTCGCTGTACTTCGGCTATTCTATAAAAAATAATGGGGAGGCGCAACTAGGCGGCGGGGACAGGAGCCGTTTCTGCCTGGGTGGCCGGTGCTTCTGATGTAGTGACTGGGGCTTCGGGGGCGACCGCGGGCTTGATCTCTTCGGAGACCGGAGCCTCGGCTACCGGCTTTGCTTCCTCCTTTTTGACTTCTCCTTGCTCCTTACTTCCTGCTTCTTGCTCCTTTTTTTGCGGCGTCTTCTTCGGTAGGGCGTTCAGCTTCTTGCCTGTGATGACTTTTTGGGAGATGAGGAAATTATGCAGGGTGAGCGAGAGCTTGGCGCCTTTCGACATCCAATGCTTGACGGCTTCAACGTCGAGCTGTTTCGCGGCGTCATTCTTGAGCCGGCTGTCATACCAGCCCAGATTCTCCAGATATTTTCCGCTCTTCGGGCCGTTCTTGGAATCCGTCAAAACCACACGGAACGTCGGTTCGTGCTTGCGGCCGGTGCGCTGTAGGCGGATCGTTAACATGATATGCGTAGAAGAGGATGGTAACAGAATATCAGTGGCGACGCAAGATGTCACCTATTACCTTTGTTGTTTTGATTATGTCGCTTTTCTTCGTCCACCTGCCGAAAGAAAAGCGGATGGAGGTCTTACTGTCGGCTCCCATGGCTTTCAAGACATACGACTCGTCTTCGTCGCGTAGGCACGAGCTTTTGGTCGAACAAGCTATGCCTTTGGCGTCTAATTGCAGAACGAAGAATTCATTGTTTATGCCGGGTATGGATACGTTGAGGATGTGGGGAGAGGTTTTGGCGCCATTAATGATGATATCCGATCTGATCGCTTGTAGCTTTTCAATAAAGAGGTGGTTCAAGCGCGCAATTCTTATCGATTCTTGAGGCAGAGGGGGAGGACTCTTCGATTTGCTCCGCTTCAGTTGACTGTAGTGCCCTGTTCCGAGACATCCATTACCGAGGAGTCCGTGCCCAATGATTTCCAACGCTTTTGCAAAACCCATGATAGCCTGGACATTCTCCGTTCCCGACCTCATTCCCCTTTCTTGGCCACCGCCGTATATGATCGGTTCAATGGGCGTCTCTCGTCTAATAAATAGACAGCCGATACCGCGCGGACCATACATCTTACTGCCGTCTAAAGTCAGTAAATCGACGCCCAGACTTTCAAGATTCAAATCCTCATACAAAGCCTGCGCCGCATCGGTGTGAAAAAGCGGATACACAGAATCAGCCCCTTCGATAGCACCTTCGGCGGCGCGAACGATCTTCGCTTTGCGCGCGTGTCGGACTATTTTGACCGCTTCGCGAATGGGCTGGACCGCGCCTGTTTCATTATTGACCATCATGATCGATACCAAGAACGTATTCGGCTTGATGGCTTTCTTAAGCTCATCCAAAGAAATGACGCCTGATGAATTCACGGCCAATCGAGTCACCTCGACACCCTGCTTTTCCAGCATATTCGCCGTCTCCATTATAGAAGAATGCTCGATAGTGGAAATAATGAGATGGGGCTTCCCTATACCGGCCTGACTGAATGATCGATGTGCCACTCGTCTAGAACCCTCAAGAGCCAATCCATTTGCTTCAGTTCCTCCGGAGGTAAATACGATCTCATCGCCATGCACATGAAGAAAACCGGCCACCTTCTTCCTTCCTTCTTCCATAGCCTTCTTGGCCGCGACGCCTTCCTTATATATAGAAGATGGATTGGCGTATTTTGCCGAAGAATATTTTTTGACCTCGCGGACGACACGAGGATCGATCGGGGTTAGAGAAGCGTAGTCGAGATAAATCCTTTTCATAGTGATGTTATACACTATCCATTATAAGCCGTAAACAAGTATAATGTCGCTATGTCGCTCATCCTCTCCAACCCGCTCCTCATTGCCGTCAGCATCCTGGGGCTTATCGTCATCGTCCTCCTCGTCATCACCATCCTGATGAATATGAAGCTCCGCAAATTCCTGATCGCCGCCGACGGGGACACTATCGGCGACTCATTGGAATTCGCCGCGACGAACATCAAAGACCTCCAGGCTTTCAAGAGCGAGCTCGAAGCGTATCTCCTGACGGTGGAGAACCGCCTGAAGAAAAGCGTCCAATCAGTCCACACGGTGCGCTTCAATCCCTTCAAGGGCGCCGGCGAAGGCGGCAATCAGAGCTTCGCCACCGCTTTTTTGAATGAGGATGGCGACGGCGTCGTCGTCTCCAGCCTCTATTCGCGCGACCACGTCAGTGTCTTCGGCAAGCCGGTCAAGAAGCATGCGTCCGAATATGAATTGTCGGGAGAAGAGAAAGAAGCGTTGGCCAAAGCGAGGGAGAAGTTGGGGTAGTTCAGATGAAAAATCTTCGTGACGGTCCTCAAGCTTTCTTTAAAGAAGCCGATTGGTTTTGACGATTATAAGTAGTGCTTTGCGGGACCGAGGCGTGTTCCCTTGTCGAAAATTCTGCTTGACATAGTGTGCTGTAATAAAATGTTATAGTTTGTCAAAACGAGGCTCTAAGGCTAAACCTTTTAAAACACATTCCAGTATTTTTGTATATAAAAAAAGCGCGACTGGTAGAGACAGCGCGCAATGAAGATTCAATCCATAGAGAACTGCGGGGTGAACGTGAGCAGATGTTCAAACCTATCGAGATTAGCACCCCAGTCCAGGAAAAATACATTAACACCGAGTTTCTCTAACTCAACGCATTACCACTCCAAAAAAAGATTGTCAAATCACTCCATTTCTGCTACACTCTCCATTCCTATGTCCCCTACCTCTCCCACAAAGAAAGGCCTTATCTCACGCCCTCCGGTGGTCGTTGTCATGGGTCATATAGACCACGGCAAGTCGACTCTGCTCGACTACATCCGCAAGACGGACGTAGTGGCCGGCGAAGCGGGCGGCATTACCCAGCACGTGGGCGCGTACCAGGTGGAGCACACGACGGCCGACGGCGCGAAGAGCATGATCACATTCCTGGACACGCCGGGTCACGAGGCTTTCTGTTCCATCCGCGAGCGCGGGGCGCAGGCGGCTGACATCGCCATCCTAGTCGTCTCGGCCGAAGACGGGGTCAAACCGCAGACCATGGAAGCGTATAAAAATATAAAAGACGAGAATATTCCATACATCGTCGCCATAAGCAAGATAGACAAGCCGAATGCCGACGTGAATAAGGCCAAGCAGAGCTTGAGCGAAAAAGAGATCTATGTCGAGGGCTGGGGCGGCGACATTCCCTGCGTGGCCATTTCCGCCACCGTCGGCACCAGCGTATCCGAGCTCCTCGACATAGTCATGCTCATGGCCGAGATAGCGGATCTCAAAACCGATCCGGCGGCGCAAGCCGAGGGTATAGTCATCGAGTCAGAGCGCAACGCCAGATCAGGTATATCCGCGACCCTCCTCGTCAAGAACGGCGTCTTACGCAACGGATCGTTCGTCGTCGCCGGCGGAGCTTACGCGCCAGTCCGTTTCATCGAGGATTTCAAGGGCAAGAAGATACCGGAAGCGACCGCTTCCATGCCCGTAGTTATCACCGGTTGGAGCATGATCCCCGATTGCGGATTGGCATTCAAAATCGTCGAATCAAAGAAAGAAGCGGAGAAGGCTTCTGAAGAATTCAAAACAGTTGAGAGAGAGCGCGCAAAGACGGCGGCGGATTCAGCGGCGGCATTGGAAAGAGCTTCCACAAAGACTCTTGAAAAGACCGCGGATGGAAAAGAGATCGAGGCGCCGAAAATCGTGACTTTCCCCGTCATCATCAAAGCCGACGTCATCGGCAGTCTCGAAGGTATCCGCCACGAGCTCGACAAGATAACCCACGGCCGCGTGCGCCTGAAGATCGTCTCCGAAGGATTGGGCGAGATCAACGAGAACGACGTCAAAGTCGCCACCGGCGACCAGAATATCGTCATCATCGGCTTCAATGCCGCTCCGGACAAGAAGGCCGCCGCCATGATCGAACGCGCGGCCCCGCCGATCAATGTCAGGAATTTCTCCGTCATATACGAGCTCATCGACTACATCAAAGAATCATTCGCCGCCAAGGTGCCGAAGGAATATGTGGAAGAAGTGCTCGGCAAAGCCAAGATCCTGGCCATATTCTCCAAGGAGAAGGACCGCCAAGTCGTGGGCGGCAAAGTCCAGGAAGGCGCGCTCGCCTCCGGCGCCGCGGTCAAGATCATGCGCCGCGACAATGAGATCGGCCGCGGCAAGATCCGCGAGCTCCAGTCAAAGAAGCAGCGCGTCGACGAGGTGGCCACCGGCTATGAATGCGGTATGATGATAGAGGCCAAAGTCGAGATCGCCGTCGGAGACAAGATCGAGGCGGTGAGGACGGTCGAGAAATTATAATTCGTAGCATTCGGATATATTTGTAGATTCGAATTATATATGTCGCAAAAAGACGAAAAAATAAAAGAAGTGATCCGCGAGCTCGCCGCCGAATTCTTTTCCCGCGAGTCGAACAGGACATCGCTCATAACGATCACCGACGTCGTGCTGAAGAGCCGCAACAGCCGGAGCATCATCCTCTTCACGGTCATGCCTGCCGACCAGGAAGCCGCGGCTCTCGACTTCATGCATCGCCGGCTCACGGATCTGCGCGAATACATCGGCTCACATGTCCGGATGATGCGCGTGCCCTTCCTCGAGGTCGCCATAGACAGGGGCGAGAAGAACCGGCAGCACATAGACGAGATATCGCGGAATGTGTAAGATGAAGCCGTGGCCACGTAGAAAAGTGGTAATTCGGCGGTCTGCAAAACCGCTATACGCGGGTTCGATTCCCGCCGTGGCCTCAAGCGAGTGAAAAAGGTAAAATGAAAAGCGTAAAATAGGGACTGAACCTATTTATTGCCGGGGTGGCGAAATGGTATACGCGCGACACTTAAAATGTCGTTTCCTTTCAAATGGAAGTGTGAGTTCGAGTCTCACCCCCGGCACAATAGTTCGATATTGGCATTTTTAGGTACATTGGCGAGCTTCTGATACGGACTTTTGAATTGGTATTGAGCCACAGTTTTGTTTTTGATCGAAGCGTTCGAAAGTAGCTTTTCTAGCATGTGACGCTTTTCCTGGTCATCAACTTGTAAATACCGTGCCGAGGCTTTGTTGCCATCCAGAAATACATTTTTGATCTGTTCGAAAGTAGCGACGGTTGGTCCGTTTTTGGCTTGAATGTCACGCATCTGTTTCTTGATCTCTACGCGCTTGTTCTCGATATCCAACATCTTGAGCTTGTAGACTTCTTCTCGTATAAGTTTGGAGCTGTAGCCGTCTGTAAGTGTTAACTCTCTTTCTAGGAGCAGATTAAGCTCGTTAGAGAGGTTTTCTAGGGGCAGTCTGCTACGGTCAGCTTCTTGGTTGTATTTCACCTTGTAAGCCTCGCCGGAGATGGCGATCATTTCCTCGTCAATTTTGAGGTCCAGGAATTTCTGTGAGATGAGGCCATCAATGTATTCAGAGCGCATGTATTTTTTGTGTTCTTCGCAGTCACCTTTGCCGTTAGTGCAGTAGTAATACTTGAAGCCTTTCTTGGTATCGCAGGTAAGAGCACAATTACATGAGGCGCATGAGAGGAAGCCACGAGCCGAATAGAAATGCTTTTTGACCTTTGCGTGAAGTTTGCCGGTAAGAACATTCTGCACTTTATCGAATAGATCCTTTGAAATGAGCGGCGTATGTTTGCCCTCGTAGATTTTGCCGTCCCTTTCCATGAAGCCGATGTAGAATTTATGGGAGAGGTTCCGGTGTATCTGATTCTTGCAGACCTTGCCGCCGGATGAGGTGCGTAGGCCTTCCGAATATAGGACGTCAGAAACTTGTTTAACGCTGTAGCCGCCGGTAGCATATAGTTCAAATGCGCGGACGATATAGGGTGATATTTTCTTGTCTACCTTAATGGTTCTTGTACCTCGATCATTCACATATCCAAATGGAGCCCTACTAGGCCAGCCGCCATGTTCCATCTTGGCTCGATTGCCGCGCTTCACGTTGGTGCTCAAGTCTCGAATGTATTGATTAGCCATGGCTTGCTCAATGCTCATCAAAAGCACATTATCAGAAGGAAAATAGCTTTTCTCAAATGTCCTGATGCACTTGATCTTGTCGGTCTGTAGGAGCCACTGAATCTGTCCGCCATCGACTGGATTACGTGTAAGACGGTCAATTTTCCAGCAGAGAATGGCATCCGCTTTGCCGGCTGAGATCATGGCAATCATTTCATTGAAAATGGGCCTGCCAGGTGCTTTGGCTGATTTCTTTTCGGTTAAAGTTTGCACGATTTCAATGCCTTGAGCCTTAGCCAGATCGGTGAGTTCCTTTTGTTGCGATTCAAGAGACAGCACCTGCTTATCTTCGGTGTCAGTGGATTTTCTGCAGTAGAGAATGTATTTCATGTATGTTAATGATTAGATTGATAATGAAAATTATTAGAATGTAATTGTTGGAAGTGTACTCCTAAAAATTATTCATGACAAATTATTTCGGTGGATTTTCTGTGGAGAGTTTGTAAATGCGGTGACGAGCTGTGCCTAACCAGTGAGTGTCGTAGCTCTTATCGATCTCCGGCGTGTTCGGATCGACTTCAAAATCTTCCAACATGACGCTCATGGCGAAATTGCTTAATCCGCCGTGAGTGACCGGTCGCTTCAAATTCCTCGAACACACATACGCCTTCTGATTCATAAGTCTATGATCGACAAATGACTTAGCCATGTATTTGGCGAGGTAAGATGATAGCCTCTCATTCCCATCAGTCTGCTTCATATATACGAAGCCGTGTCCCCAGAGTCCCGCAACCAGTCTTGTAGCTCTTTCTGTGTCAAAGAGACTTTGGGGTAGTCCCCAGAATAGGTGCTTACGCAAGTATTGAATATAACGGCAAAGTATTACTGGTCTTTCAGGAGCCATCTTCCGGAGGAAATTCTTATTCAAGTAAAAATTATTTCCTACTATACGATGGCATTGTATTACATGACCTTGGTAACTTTGTAATGAGTGACGATGGGCTATCTTCAGAGGACTTTTGGACAGAAGATGGAAACTTCATTTTTTGGGGTTATGATGGAAGGTACGAGAGTGCGTTCCGGGGATCACATAACGCATCAACTTATGCTTTTATCCCACGAATATTCAAGATCGTAATAAATAACAGAGCGATTCAGATTGTTGATGGACCGGCTATTTCTTCAGCTGTAAAGAAGATCTATCAACACCAGCTCGACGGGATAAGAAATTCGTTTTCCGAAGCAAGGGCAAATAAGGGGTCGTATGATATTACCTCGCTTGATCCGTTCATCGTTTATTGGACTGGTATGGCTCGATATCTGTTGTCTGGACAGTCGTTAGATAGTGAACTAAGCAAAATTTCCACAACTCAGAAACTCTTTTTATTAGAAATTCCTGCCAATGTTTCTGATCTATATTCGGACGTTAATGCTGGTGGTACTAGTGTGCACGGCACGATTTGAAGTATTATTTGACCATATTACAAGCTAATTCCGTTCTAATATCGTCCCACAGCGCGCACAAACTGTTTGCGATGTGTTATTATCTGTTTATGGATAAGAATACTTTAATAAATAAACTTGGTGAGTATCTTAAGGCACGAAAGGATATTTCGTTTGCGTATCTTTTTGGTTCTATCGCAAAAGGCACTTCTCATAACGAATCTGATATTGATATTGGTGTATATTTCACACCAAAGAATAAGATGCTTGAGTACGAATCTATAGAGGAATATGATGGTGAAGATACTGTATGGTCTGATATTGAAAATATCACAAAAAAACAGACCGATCTGATCGTTTTGAATCGCGCATCCGCGACATTATTTGACGGAGTATTTCGTACTGGTGTGTTGTTATATGATAACGGTAGCGGAATGCGAACCAGATTACTTTTAGCGATTACTGATGCCGCGGAAGAATTTAGAGATTTTGTCACTGATTTCTATCGAATCAGAGAGAGGTCACGGTCTCTAACAGCACAAGATAGGGAAAGACTCATTAGGATGGTCTCATTCTTGGAGCAGGAAATATCTGAATATGCAAAATTTAGAGAAATAGGTCAAAGTGAATATCAGACTAACCGTCCAATAAAAAGAGAATTTGAACGTTGGTCGGAAAATATTGTGAATGTTAGCATCGATATAGCCAAGGTGTTACTAGCTTCGGAAAAGCGAGCTATTCCAGAGACCTACAAGGCGATACTTGAAGGTATGATGGTTCTACCTGATTTTGGTGAAGACATGGCAAAAAAACTTTCACAATTTTCAAAAATGAGAAATCTGCTTGCTCATGAGTATCTCGATATTCGTTTTTCTATGTTGAAAAAATTTGTGGATGAGTCAGAGCCAACATATACACATTTGATTCAATTTGCAAAAAATATTCTAAATAAAGTCCAGTGATATGCTAGGCGCGAACAACATCCATGGTGACGGGCGGAGGTCAACGCGCCCTTATCTGCCAAACGTCACGCGCACCACCTACCCTCCAAAGGCGGTAGAACGGGAGGCGAATAACGATTTATCATGTGCACTTTTATACATTAGGATATCTACCACACTGGTGCTATTATGTGGTCTAGTTTTTAAAACTTTATTTTATCAACCCACATAAATTTTATGAAAAATATAATCAGATCGTCACTATTTATATCTTCGTTGCTCGTATTTTCTAGTATTGCATTTGCTCAAAATACCCCAACGATTCCGGCTCCGCCAGCTCTTAATCCAAGCGATACAAACTATGGGAAATGCCTTAATATAGCCCTTTTGAAAAGAGAGACGAATCTTGGAAATGCACACCGAGCTTTTGGTGTGGCCGTGCAACCTGCGGCTGATGCAGTCTCAGAAGCCTATAAAGCAGGAACGCATTTTACCGGTTGGCTTAGTTGGTTGAATTGGTTCAGACCTATGAGTCAAGCAGAAAAAGATCGTATCAATCAAGCGAACGAAGCTTATAAGGAAGCGCAACAAAAAGCTCAACCTGTCTTGGACGCTGCGAGTGCGGCGACTGTGAGTCAATTTTCAACAGATCAGCAGTATTGTCAGAGTCATCAAAATCAGACATACCAATGGACACCGGCAGATCAAGCTGCTCTTGATCGTCTCGGCTATGGAAATAGAAACACCGTGACACCGCCAGTTTTGTCTACACCAACATCTAATAACAAGTACTCTGA
The DNA here is from genome assembly GCA_963701025.1 of uncultured bacterium. Lineage (GTDB taxonomy): Bacteria > Patescibacteriota > Minisyncoccia > Phycocordibacterales > PALSA-1337 > C7867-002. The sequence continues at coordinate 361,793 of OY969557.1, forward strand.
TTCTAATCCACCGGCCTTGCCGCAACCTGACAGTAATACAATCTCACTTACGATAACTTCCCCTAAGACTGGTGACACATGGGCGCAAGGGTATCAGCAGACGATAAGCTGGACATCTTCAAAGCCTATCTCACAAAATAACACGATCATATATTCTTATATTGATGGACCAAGCCAGTATGAAGGTAGTTATGGAACAAATGGCATAGGATCTACTTATAGCTACAAAATAGGTGCACCAGTTATGAGCCTAGGAAAAAATTTCCAGCCAGGTTCTTATCGACTCAAGGTCACGGTGCTTGGCTCCGTACAGGTATCAAGCTCGACGATAAATAGCGTGGCCATGAAGCCTGTCGTGCTTGCGCAGGGAATAAGCGGCCAATTCAATATTGTTCCCGCGTCTCAATCGCCAACTCGATATGTTTCAGTTTCGATAAGCGGACATGGATCTGTAAGGAGTTCTGACTCTCAAATCAACTGTCCAGATCCATTCACGAACTCTTCTCCAAGAGGTTGCACTGTTGCCTATCCATTGAATCAAAACGTTACACTTACGGCTATACCTTCATCCGGCTCTACTTTCTCCGGTTGGAGCGCCGACTGTGCAGGTACCAACACTAGCTGTAATGTTTCAGTGACTGCCGAGAAAAACGTGCAAGCTATGTTCTCTGAGCAATCGTCAGCTCCGGCTCCTGCAATTTAGACTTTGGTAATTGACCCAAAATCTTGTAATTCCGTTCTAATATCGTCCCACAGCGCGCACAGAGTAAAAATATCACCGTTTTTGGGAGCTTTTGCCAGTATGGGAAGCGCGAGCATGTCCGCTTCTACAGGGTATTGTGGCGAGCTTTACGCTCCCGTCCGTATTGCTCCGTGCACCCATAGTCGCTAATCACGACCAAGGGTGCACTCCCGCAATACCGACGGTAGCTAAGCTCGAATAACATCTGTGGTAAGAAGCGGACATCCACGCGCTTCCTCTACCGCGACCGTGAACCGCTTGTCGCGAATAACCCTCCGTTGAGACACGGCTTAACAGAGCCATACTGCGACATATAGTTGACGAAATCGTCAAAGTATTGACAAATACTACACAAAGTGCTATACTACTATCAGATTTACGAACCTCAACAAACCGCTCATTAAGTACCCTAAGGGGGAGGTTAGAGCATTGAAAAGGAAAAACTATGAAAATTGCGTTACTAATTGGTAAAGTCGTAGCCGTACTGTCACTGATGCTTTTGGTCTGGGTGGGCGCCGCTCACTTCTTCAGCCCCACTCCGGCGGCTGTCCAGAACGAGGAATATCTGAAGACGGATACAATCCGTCTTGCCAAGTTCACCGACGATCAAGGGTCCGACACTGCCGTTTCTGGAACTTTCCAGCGCGCTGGTTCTGATGTGATGTTCGTCAAGGTCAAACACATCAACAACGGTGGTTCTGGCGGTTATGTAACTGCCATGACGATGGTCCCCGACTTACGCCCTGGTGATCGCCTCAACATCAAGACTGTCCACATCTTAAACAACGTGGAAGTCTCGGTCCTGGTTGCCGAGAAAGCACCTACTCCGCGAGGCCATTAAATGTACATCCCGTCCCACAAGGAAAGTCTTACGAGACACCTTGTGGGACTTTTCTTTTATCTGCTATGACAATTATTATGCTAAGCTATTCATTGTTAAAAAGGTTCCAACATTGTCCCAGACGGCGCACATAAAAAGATCAAAATCTTCAGTGTAGAAAACTCTTCCGATGTATTTCCGACAGGCCATGCTTCTTGATCGCCTTATAATGCGCCTTCGTACCGTAGCCTTTGTGTATTTCAAATCCATATTTCGGATATTTCTTGGCCAATCGTTTCATCTTGCGGTCGCGCAGGACCTTGGCGCAGATGGAGGCAAGAGCGATGATCGGCTTTTTGGCATCACCGTCGATGATGGTCTTCTGGTCTTTGTATCTTGAAGGAGCGTACAGCGAGCCATCCAATAATATGCGCGACTTTCGCGCCGCGAAATCATGTTTTTCCAATCGCTTCAGACACCGATTGAGGGCGGCCCGAGTCGCGTGGGTAATGCCTTTCGTATCAATGACTTCAGCGCTTGAAAACGAGACCGCGAATCCTATCATTCCATTATTCCTTTCTTCTTTTATTCTTTTAAACCACTCCTCTCTTTGAAGCTCCGATAATTGCTTTGAATCCTTTACTCCCTTGAACTTTTTGAGGGTATCTTTCGATCTGACCGAAAAGGCGCCGACAGCGATCGGCCCCGCCAGAGGGCCACGGCCTGCTTCGTCGATACCGATGAGATGAGTCCGGGCCATATCTCTGAATTCTAGCATTATTTGCTATACTGACATCACCGCCATGTCCGCCCACTTCACCCACCTCCACGCCCACTCGCACTATTCCTTGCTCTCCGCCCTGCCGAAGGTAAACGAGCTGGTGGCCGAAGCCAAGAAGCTCGATATGGGCTCCTTGGCTTTGACCGACAACGGCAATCTATACGGCGCCATAGAATTCTACAAGGCTTGCAAGAAAGCCGGCATAAAGCCGATCATCGGCGTCGACTTCTATGTGGCGGCGCGCACGAGGAAGGACATGCAAGCCGGCATAGACAATCGCCGGTCGCGCCTCGTCCTTCTAGCCATGAACGAGACTGGCTATAAGAATCTGCTCAAGCTGGTCACGGATTCATACCTCGAAGGCTTCTATTACAAGCCGCGCATCGATCGCGAGCTCATAGAAAAATATAATGAGGGTTTGATAGCCATAATGCCTTCATTTTCGGGAGAAATCGCTCAATCCTTGAAAGGCAGAAACCAAGATAAGACTAAGGAAATAGTTGAATTTTATAAAAAAATATTCGGTGGGAAAGGAACCTCTGGTGTATCACCTGACGAAAGCGTCAAAAAAGTTGACACTTCAGACCAGCCGCTCAATAGACTGTTCATCGAGATCACCCGCCACCCAGAGATAGACGGCCATGAAGCGTCCATGAAAGTGCTCGCTGATTTCGCCCGCGAACAACGCATCCCCGTCATGGCGGCTCATGACGTCTACTATATCAACCCCGACGACCGCGCTGCCCGTGACACCCTGGCGCGCATCAACAGTCACGGCGACGCCTCCGATCGTATCTCCGAAGACGACGAAGATGATTTTTCATTCATATCACCGGAGAGGGCCGAAGAGCTCTTCCGCGACATGCCGGAAGCGCTCGAGAATACGGCCGCGATCGCCGACGCCTGCAACCTCGATCTCGCCCTGGGAAAATGGGTCTTCCCCAACTACATCGTGCCGAACAAGAGCTCGTACGACGAGGAATTGAAGCGACTGGCCATCGAGGGCCTTGCCCGGCGCACCATATCCAAGACCCCCGAAGTCATGAAGCGCGTCGAGTACGAATTGAAAGTCATCAAGGACAAGGGCTATGCGCCGTACTTCCTGGTGGTGGCCGACATGCTCCGCTTCGCTCATGACAATAATATCCTGACCACCACCCGCGGATCGGCGGGCGGATCGCTGGTGTCGTACCTTTCCGGCATCACCAACGTCGATCCGCTCCAATACAATCTGCCCTTCGAACGCTTTCTCAACCCGGATCGTCCTTCGCCGCCGGATATCGACATGGACTATGCCGATAACCGCCGCGACGAGATGATCGAATACGTCAAGGAAAAGTACGGCCGGGACAACGTGGCCCAGATCGGCACCTTTGGCACCATGATGGCTCGCGGTGCCGTCCGCGATGTCACGCGGGCCATGGGCTTCCCTATCGCGATCGGCGACCGCATCGCCAAGCTCATTCCTCTCGGAGCCCAAGGATTCCCCATGACCATCGACAGGGCCATGAGCGAAGTGCCGGAACTGGCCAAGCTATACCGGGCCGACCTTGAAGTGAAAAGGATCATGGACATGGCTAAGAAGATCGAGGGTTGCGCCCGGCACATCTCCGTCCACGCCGCCGGCGTCGTCATCGCCCCCAATCCCCTGGTCGAATACACCCCGCTCCAGTTCGACCCGAAGAGCGAGGGGCGGACCGAGGGCCTGCCTGCCGACAGGCGCGGCAAGATCATCACCCAATACGACATGCACGCCATCGAGGACGCCGGCCTCCTCAAATTCGACTTCCTCGGCATACGCAATCTCTCCATCTTGGCCGATGCCGTCGAGCGAGTGAAAAAGATCGAGGGCATCAACATAGATATAGAAAACATCCAGACTCGACGATACGAAGACTTTCGAGATGCTGGCGCGTGGCGAGACCATCGGCACTTTCCAGCTGAACGGCGCCGGCATGACCCGCTTCTTGGTTGAGCTAAAGCCTTCCTCTATCCACGACATCAACCTGATGGTCGCCCTCTATCGTCCCGGACCGATGGAAAACATCAACGAATACATCGCGCGCAAGCACGAACCCGAAGCTCGTGACCTATCCGCACCCGGCCATGAAGAAATTCCTAGAGCCGACCTACGGCGTGCTGGTCTACCAGGACGACCTCCTCATGACCGCTATCGAAGTCGCCGGCTACAGCTGGAGCGAGGTGGACAAATTCCGCAAAGCCGTCGGCAAGAAGATCCCCGAGGAGATGGCCAAACAGCACAAGATATTCGTGGCCGGCGCTATGAAGCATGGCGGCCTCTCCGAAGAAGAAAGCCGAAGCGATCTGGAAACTGTTCGAGCCATTCCAGGGCTACGGCTTCAACAAGGCCCATGCCGCGAGCTACGGCAAGGTCGCCTACCAGACGGCCTATATGAAGGCCAATTTCCCGGAGATATACATGTCGGCCGTCCTGTCCGCCGAATCAGGCGATATGGAGAAGATCGCCGAGATCGTCGCCGAGTGCAAGCGCATGGGCATCCCCGTGCTTCCTCCGGACGTGAATGAGAGCTTCAGCCAGTTCACCGTGGTGAAGGACAAGGGTATAGGGTATAGGGCAGAGGACACAAACTATACCCTAAACCCTAAACCCTTTTCTCGCATCCGTTTCGGCCTCGTCACCATCAAGAATTTCGGCCAGGGCGTCTCGACCGCCATCATCGACGAGCGCAAGAAGGGCGGGCAATTCAAGTCGCTCGCCGATTTCCTCGGCAGGGTCAAAGACCGCAACCTCAACAAGAAGTCGCTGGAAGCGCTCATCAAAGTCGGGCGCGCTCGACTGCTTCGGAGAGGACCGCGGAGCGCTGCTCGCCAACATGGATCTCATGCTCGAATACAACAAGCGAGAGCGCCGCAGCGCACGCCGACCAGGATTCTCTCTTTGGCGGCATGGCGGACAGTTCTAGCGTGCCGGCGCTTCGCCTCCAAGCGGCTCCGCTTGCGGAGATGACCGACAAATTATCATGGGAAAAGGAGCTTCTGGGCTTGTACGTCTCCGGCCACCCGCTCGAGAGATATCGCGAGGCTATCGCCAAGAAGGACATGGACATAAAAAAGGCTCTGGAAACGAAGAAAGACGGCGACAGCGTCATCCTCGGTATCATCGTCACTGCCGTCCGCGCCGTCCAGACAAAGAACAACGACACCATGGCTTTCATCACTATAGCCGACTTCTCCGGCTCGTCCGAAGCCGTCGTCTTCCCCCGCGTCTATCAGGAATTCCGCGAGCTCATCCAACTCGACAAATGCCTGGCGGTCAAAGCGACCGTGAACACGCGCAACGATGAAAAAGGTTTCGTCATCGAGCGGATGAAAGCACTATAGAAAATAAGAAGCAGGGAGAAAGGAGTAGGGAGAAACGCTTCAACTCTTCGGCGTGCCGGGAGCGTGCTCGGGAATGACCGGCCCGGGAGTGACCGTCCTCGGCAATACCAGATGCGGCGCCGAGAAGAGAAGAACCGCGCTTGCGAGTGAGGCGATGCCTGTCAGGATAAAGACCGCGTTGAATCCCATGATATCGGCTATGGCCCCGCCGATGAAAGCGGCAACCCCCGAAGCCACGCCGACCGTCGTCGAATCGAGCGACCAGTCGTAGGCGTAATGGTCCTTGTCCAGATGGCGCGAGAATATGGCCGACCATGAAGGAGTGTAGAGGCCATAAGCCAGAGCCTGGATGACGATCACCAGGATCAATTCGAGCGTGTTAGAGACGAGGGGAAAGACCAGAGCGGCGAAACCGGCCACGGTGAGGCCGAGTATGAGCGCGTTGAAATCATCGAGTTCACCCTCATGCTTGTCTAGGAATATGGCCACGGGTATCTGCCACACGGACTTGACGATCCAGTAGAGAGCGAGAGCGGCGCCGACCGTGAATACCGTCGCCCCCGGCACACGGCCCACCACGAACAGGGCGAATATGGGGTTGATGAGGCCCCAGCCGCCCCAGAAGAAGAGATCTGACCAGATCAGGTACTTGATGATCCTGCCAACCTTGGCGTTCTTCAGATTGAAATGTATGTCTATTTTGAAGCGCACGGATGTGGGCCCATTATACAAAATGAGGTCTTGATCCGCCAGGCGAAATATTCGTCGGCACCGTCCGTCATACGATCCATGAACACTACGGACATCGAGGCGCGGAATCAGCACTCGTATTCGACCGCCACGGCCGGCGGGGGGGCGGCGCTCGTCGTCTCGGCGTTGGTCGTTGTCGCGGCATCGCTCGTGGCGCGATTTTTCTCGTACCCCGTGATGAGCGGCGATTGGACCGCCAGCTTGTCACATTGGATGGACGCGCTGAAGGGATCGCCCGGCCTTTCCGCGTTCCACAATCCATTCTCCGATTATCCCCCTCTCTATCTCTATATGTTGAAGGGTCTGACCATGCTCCAAGGCTATGGCCTCTATTGGATAAAGACTCTGTCATTCGCCTTCGACATCGTCCTCGCGGCGGCGGCGTGTCTCATCTTGAAGGCGTACGCTCGAGCGCGATACATGCCTGGACTATATTTCCTGGTTTTCGCCGTCGTCATCTCATTACCGACTGTCGTCATCAACAGCTCCTTGTGGGGACAGAGCGATTCACTATATGCTTCTTTCGCGCTCCTAAGCCTCTACTTCGCCATGAGCGACCAGCCACTGCTCTCCGCTCTGTCGTTAGGAGCGGCCTTCAGTCTCAAGCTCCAATGCCTCTTCATCGCGCCAGTCATCGTCGGATACTTCTTCTCCACGAGAAAAGGCCGGTGGTGGTACCTTATCATCGTACCGGCCTTCTATGTCGCCACGCTCATACCAGCCGTCGTCGCGAGCGGATCATTCCCCGACCTGCTACTAACCTATGCCGGACAAGCCGGCGAGTTCCAGCAACTGACTTTGTCGGCTCCGTCTATATTCTCGTTCGTAGACGCAAACAGTCTTTCCGCCTCCGCTTCCAGCGCTCTTGCATTTGTAGGCTACATACTCGCCACCGCCGCGGCTATCTTCGTCTTTATTCAGACAATGAAGAATTACCAAAGCGATCATCAAAAGCTCCTGCTCTTGGCCCTGTTCTCCGTCCTGGCCATTCCTTTTTTTCTGCCGCATATGCATGAGAGATACTTCTATATGGCCGATATCCTGTCGGTGATATTCGCTTTCTCGGAGCCCCGCTACTGGTTCATACCTGTACTCACTGTCACGGCCTCTTTCCTCTCATACATGCCTTTCCTATCGGGACAAGTGCCCCTCTTCGCCCGGATGGTCGTGCCGGAGGCATATCCGGGGGCGCTTATCCTCGCGGCGACCGCCGTCGTCGCAACCGTCATATGGAGAACGACGCGAATAAAAACGGAAAGAGCCTGAACCCGCTCACGGTTCAGGCATACTTGAAGGGGGCAACGTACCCTTCCTCCTTGACGAGGCTGATCGGCATCGCCGTGTCCAATCGCGCGACGCGCGCCATCATCGGCGCCCTCGCGAGCGCGCGCGATAGGATATACCGCACACCCGCCGATCTCACCAAGGAGATCAGTAGGCGTATGCATCCCGGGTAGCCGTTGCACTTCAGGGTGGGATTCAAGATATTCTGTTGACAGAATAGGATAATCTTGTCTAACGATATTTCGGGCGGATGCGTTCCGTCTATGCGCGCGGGAGAATTGAGCCGTGTTTTTGTCATGGCATTTTTTGACCACAAATGATCTGAAAAAACCCTTGCCATGAAGGCGGCGTTTGATACAATTTTCGCCGATGCCGGTCAGTCTTATCCGTGCACTGTGTACGGATAACTGGTCGGTTTTATATTATCAGCCAAACATGCGAAAAATAATCTTGCATAAAAAATAATAATGAATCCTCATAGGTTAGCTCTAGTATCAACGCTCTACGCAATACCGATTATCATCACCGCGCTATGGATCGCCACCCCTGGACGGGCATACGCATCGTCCGACATCTCGATCTGGTGGCCGACCGACGGCGCTCACATTTCATCCGTCCAGCCTTTCAAGGCGCTCGTCGACGGCATGGCACTCTCTGACTATTCCATGTACTGGCAGGTGGACAACGGCCAGCTCAATCAGATGAGCGACAACGCGACCGACGCTCCGCACAAAGAAGCGTCCGTCGACGTCTCCGGATGGCACTGGAGCGGTAGCGGTGCATATCAGGTGAGCTTCGTCGCCAAGGACTCCGGCGGCAATACCATAGCCCAAAAACAGGAGACTATATATGTAGATCAGCCTGCGGCGAATATTCCGACCCCCTCAAGTGCACCTGCTCCGGTTGCCCCAGCACCGACGAGCATACCCGCACCGACAAACGTGCCCATCAATGCATCCGCGTCGATCTGGTGGCCGACCGACGGCGCTCACATTTCATCCGTCCAGCCTTTCAAGGCGCTCGTCGACGGCATGGCACTCTCTGACTATTCCATGTACTGGCAGGTGGACAACGGCCAGCTCAATCAGATGAGCGACAACGCGACCGACGCTCCGCACAAAGAAGCGTCCGTCGACGTCTCCGGATGGTCATGGCATGGCGCCGGTCCGTACGCCGTCAACTTCGTGGCGAAGGACAAGAACAGCTCCGTCATCGCCTCTAAAGGCGTGAACATATACGTCGACCAGCCAGCGGCGAGCGCTCCGGTGACGGCGCCACCTGCTCAAATTTCCGCCGATCCTATTCAAGTCCAGGCCGCAACCGCACCGATCGCGCCCGTACCGACAAGCGCGCCTGTACCGACAAGCGTCCCTATCACGATCGCGACTCCCCCATCGACGGTTCCTTCCCAACCCGCAACGGCCATTTCCGGCGAGGGCGACTCGCTCTCCGGCCTCTCTTTCTACGTCGATCCGACAAGTGAAGCGGCAATCCAGGCGACAGCTTGGAGCGTCTCCGATCCGGCGGGCGCGAGCGAGATGGAAAAGATCGCCATTGAGCCAGTGGCGAAATGGTTCGGCGACTGGAACATCGACGTGCGCTCTGACGCGGAGAATTATGTAGACGCGGCCGTGTCGGCCGGCGAGACGCCTATTCTCATCGCCTATGACATACCCGAACGTGATTGCAACGGATACTCCGGCGGAGGCGCTTCGAGTCCGTCCGCGTATACAGCCTGGATACAAGGCCTAGCTTCTGGTATCGGTAGCCGACGTGCGGTCGTCATTCTGGAGCCAGACGCTTTGGCTATGATGGATTGTCTGTCGCCGATCGATCAAAGCACGAGACTCGGCCTTCTTAGCTCCGCGGTCGCCACGCTCAAAGCCAACGGCAAAAATACCGTCTATATAGACGCCGGCCACTCGGACTGGATAGGAGCTTCGGATATGGCCGCGCGCCTCTCCGCCGCCGGCGTCGCTGGAGCGGATGGATTCTCCTTGAACGTCTCCAATTTCTACACGACGGCGGACCAGATCGCCTACGGGACAGCGTTGTCGTCTCTCATCGGAGATAAGCACTTCGTCGTGGACACTGGCAGGAACGGTCTCGGGCCGGACGGCGATCTCTGGTGTAACCCTCCAGGACGCGCCCTCGGGACCAGGCCGACGACGAATACCGGCAATCCGCTTGCTGACGCCTTTCTCTGGCTGAAGACGCCGGGCGAGTCCGACGGAGCCTGCAACGGCGGCCCGAACGCGGGCGTCTGGTGGCCGGATTACGCGCTCGGTCTCGCGGAACGGGCAGCTTACTAGGTCCCGATATGCTGTAGCGCTTCGGACAAAGACATCGAATCATACCGGAGCTTGTACCCATATAGGTCCAGGCCAGGAGAGAAATGTTCCTCGTCGATCCGCTCGAAATGCGTGTCGAAATAGAGGCGCACGCTCTCTTCATATCCCTGATCGTATGACAGGAGCAACCATAGGGTCTGATGCGCGTCCTCGATAGTCGCCGCATCTTGGGCTAGTTCCGTCGGAGAATATTGCGGTATCGGTCCGACGGCATACCGGTCCCAGATCGGCAGAGTCTCCACCCGGACCGGCCCATTATAATAATACTCGAACGGATATATGGTGAATGGCGCCGAGAGGGCGATCACGTCCTCGGGCGTGGCATGCGCGGAAAGATAGAGCGCGGCGGCGCGATAGTCCTCCTTGACCGGCGTATCCGCGCTCACCGCTTCGAAGGAAAGAGTCGAGATCATGGCGATCGTCAGGAAGACCTTCAGGTACCGCTCAAGCCGCGGCGGATAGGTCGACAGCACCCAGCCGATGAGGAGATAGAGAGGTGGCAGTGAGAGCACCAGATAGCGCGTCAGATAGACGGGTTTCCAGGCGTAGCTCACCGCGAATGCCAGGATGACCGGCACGGCCACGCTCAAGAACAGATATATCGTCTGGGGCGGCACGCTTCTGCCCCTCCGGAGCGACAGGAAGATGAGGAGGACGGCGAGTGGCCATGCCGACAGGATGATGGCGTTCGCGCGGTCGCCCTGGAAGCCGAAGATGAATTGCGAGAATGTGTTGAACACGTCTATGGTCGAAGGGCGCGTCAACGCCGGCTGGGTGTTCGCGGCCGACCCGAGGTGCACCACCAGGTACAGCCAGGGCGCGAAGGCCGCGGCGACCACGAGGGCGGCGAGCGCGAGATTCCTGAAGGCACGCGGCGGGAAGCTCTTCCGATAGGCTAAGAAGAATCCGACCTGGGCCGCCAGATTGAAGGCGAAGAAATAATGAGTGAACATGCCCGCGACCGCCGTGACGGCATAGCCGATCCAGACGGAGCGCGGGACGGCGCCTTTTTCGTTCCGGCTGTCGGTGAACATCCGCACGAAGAAATATTGGTTCAGCACGGTGAATAGGGCAAAGAGGGTATACATGCGCACCTCATTGCCGTACCAGTTCAAGAAAGGAGATACGGCCACCATGAGCGCCCCGAACAGGCCGATTGTCCGGGAAAAAGCCTGCTTGCCGAGCGCGTACGTAGCCGGGATGAGAAGAGCGAGGAAGATGAGCGACGGAATCCTCTCGGTCGGCACGGCGTTGCCGAAGAGGACCTGCCAATAATGGAGCATGAGATGGTAGAGCGGGACATGGACATCCTCCGCGACGACGTTGAACATCGCCGGGACGCTCCGGCTGGTCTGCCAGATGCTTTGGGCTTCGTCGAGACGCAGGCTCTGATTCATGAAGAAGAGGGCGGAGAAGAGCAGAGTGAGGGCGGCGAACAGCACCAATAGCCATCGGGTCCCCGCAGGCGAATAGCCGCGGCCGCCGTCGGGGCCGCTCGATCCCCCATCATCATTCTCCATCTCATTCGTTGTATATATGTCAGTGCTCATATCTCATATCATTCGATGGAGGCTTCGCTCCAGGTATCGGGCACCGTCATGACCTTGAGCTTGACTTCCCTCTTTGCCGGCAAGCCGCTCGGCAGGGCCGCGCCGACGTATTCGCTGAAGACAGTGGTGTTCAGGATGACCCAGGCGAAATTGGAGACGAGCGAAGCGGTCGCACCCGTATGGCTGATCATGAAGAACGCGCCGGTATACGCCAGAAAGAGGTACGCGATCTGCGGCACGACCAAGCTGACGAAACTGCCGGCGACCCGCCGTTTGGACGTCACCGAGAAGCCGTTCTTCCTGCGGAAGATCGCCGCTATGATGGCCGATATATGTATATTGAATCCGGCCATGGAGAATGCCAGCGACCTGAACGAGTATGAGAAGTTCGTCGATGCCTGAAGGACGTATATGGTCGTCAGGATATACGGCAGGAAGATGGCGGCCAAGAGCATCGTCGAAATGTTGAGCGGCACCAGGCCCGTGTAGAAGAACACGACGGGTATCATGGCGTCTATGAGGACCACCACGCCGGAAAAGAAATACCCGATCGCGGAGAGATATTGCACGCGCTGGCCCAAAGAGAGGCCGCGCTTGAACAAGAAGTTATATTGGAACAGCACGTCCAACGACCCGCGCGCCCACCTGAACTGTTGCTTGTAGTAGGACAGAAAATCCTCCGGCGCCAGCCCTTCCGCCAGCACTTCCGGGACATAGCACGACTTCCAGCCGCGCTGGTGCAGGAACATGCCGGTGACGAAATCCTCGGCGATGCTCTCCGTGCAGATGTTGCCGACTTCGCGAAGAGCCTCCCTGCGGATGACCATGTTCGTGCCGCACATCGTCGTGGCGTTCAGCCTGTTCCTGCCTTTGCATATGGCGCCGAAGAAGAGCGCCTGCTGCTCCCACGATCCCGCGGCGACGCCGTTCACCGCATGGTTCCGGTAGTATTGCGGCGACTGCACGAATCCCATCCGCGGATCGGCGAAATAGCCCGCGGTCTTCTTCAGGAAATCCCGGTGCGGCACATGGTCGGCGTCGAAGACCGCCACGAGCGGGCTCGCCGTCTCGGCGAGAGCGTTATTGATGTTACCGGCTTTGGCGCCGCCGCCGGACTGCCTCGTGATGCAGCCGATATGGAGCTTCGCGGCGACCATCTCGATGTCCATCCAGTTGCCCTTATTCGCCACATACCCGTCATTCAGAAGGTAGACCTTGAAATCAGGATATTCCATGGCGATGGCCGCTCGGGCTGTCTCCTCGACGATATCGGCCGGCTCGCCGCAGACCGTGATGAAGACGTCGACACTCGGAGTGCAAGCGGCGTCGAACGGAGGCATATAGTCCATGTCCCAGACGGTGTACAAAAACGTGAACAACTGCCAGACATGGAAGACTTCCCCCGCGATCAGTATCCAAAAGAGCGCCACATCGCCACGCGGGAAGAGGAAGAGAATGCCCACGAAATAGACCGCAGCGAGGACCGCGTTGAAGCAGACGAGCGGTTTGGAGACTCTGCCTTGCAGGAAGTCCTCGCGCGCGTCAGGCATCTTCTCTATTTCGATTTTTTCCGTGTCGAACGTCATAGATAATATAAGATGATTCCAAATCCATCCTTTATTTTTAATCGAGGATCCAAAACTTTCAGGAATTTTCTTCGACGACTGGGTCCCAAAGGTCTGGTAGCTCGCCGTCATAAAGCGCCATGCCGAACCATACCCAATTGTCGTCGTAATAGCCGAGCGGGTTTTTCCATGAATACGAGTCCGGGTCATACAGCGCGACGAGCTTGGTGTCGTATATCTCTTTTGCCGCGGCCGGATCCATGGCCATGAACGCGCCGATCGTCCCGCCGTACATGGCTGATGACTCGACAAGAGGGGCCTGTGGCACGCCGTCATGCTGATAATCGGCGTAGAGGACCCTCCGCGTCTGCCACTGCGTCTCGAGGAATGACATCGAGCTCAAGATGTCAAGCGCCCGCGGGTCCTTGTTCCATTGCCAATCCAAGGCGATCCTCCATGGCACGCGCAAGGCATCATAACCAAAATCTGTCTTCAACCCCCCGGCATCGGCTCTCGTCCGCGACGGGGGCATGAGCGACGTACCCGTCCGGCTTTCCGACAGCCAGTCGGGCGGTAGGCCATCGCTCTTCGGCTGGTCGAGTTCCGCCTGCATGCTCCGTTTCAACACCGCGTAGCTGTCGTCGACTAGCCCATTCCAATCATGCTTGGGGTCGATCGTAGCGAACATGCGGTATGCATACGGGGCGAAGTAGGATGGGTCGACGGTAACGAACTGGGGTGAATCCTTCTCGATGTCGTCCGAGGTAATATACGGCTTGCCGCCGACCATGACGACTTCGCTGTCCCAAATCGCTATGGCGACGTTCTGCGCCGCCTGAAGATATGAGACGTCCCTCCATCTTGCGTAGGCGAACATGAGCGCCGTCGCTATATCAGTGTCGGCGTCGCTCGCCGAGTTCTGTCCGTTCACTGCGGTGAGGATGCCGTACGTCCCGTCCGCTCGCTTTCCGAATAGCCATGAGAACAAATAACCGTTCTTAAACTTTAGGTTGTCCTCCGTCCATTTCCAGCTGGCATCGAAGGTCGTATGGTCGTCGAGCCACACCGCCCGTAACATGGTATAGCCTTCACCTTCCGACGTCGTCACGCCGCCGCGCTGGACGTCCATGGTGCGGCTCGTCCCCTGCTCGAGATACGCCGCCTTGTACCTCTGCCAGAGCGCGTCTAGCATCTCTTTGTTTGAAAAGACGAGCGGAGTCTTGGTGCTTTCAATGTCCCGATATGCGGCGACTGCCGCTATCAATACGACGACGGCACAGATCACATACCCTATTATCTTGATATTCATGGATGGATATTGACACGCGCGCACCATCGCCGACCTTGCTTTTGACGACGCGGCTTACTTTTTCTTACACAGATTTAACATGATTTTAATATATGTGTAAGAAATCCTGACGCACGGCGTCACAAAGGCTATGCGCATATCGCTTTTTTTTCCCGCATACAACGAAGAACGTAACATCGCACTGGCTATCGCGCAGGCGAAGGCCGTCTTGAACGCTATCGCCGAAGAATATGAGATCATAGTCGTCGATGACGGTAGCACCGACAGGACAGGCGACATCGTCGACCGTCTTTCCGTCTTCGACGAGAAGGTGAGGGTCGTGCGTCACTGTCTGAACAGGGGCTATGGGGCAGCGGTGCTCTCCGGCATCAGGGCGGCGCGTTATGAATGGGTGTTCTTCACCGATGCCGATCTACAATTCAGGCTCGAAGAGATTCCCCGCCTGATCGCCTATGCGCCAGAGTATCCTGTCGTCATCGGCTACCGGGCGCCTCGGCGCGATCCGCTGATGCGTCTCATCAACGCTAAGGGATGGAACATACTGAACCGGGTCATGTTCGGTCTCAAGGCGCGTGACATCGACTGCGCTTTCAAGCTTTTCCGGCGAAACTTGGTTTCCAACCTCCCCATGCGGTCAGGCGGAGCAACCGTCTCCGCCGAGATGCTGATCCGCCTACAGAGGAACAACGTCCCGATCAAAGAGGTTCCTGTGACTCATCTGCCTCGTAAGAACGGTATCGCCACGGGAGCGAAATTACCCGTGATCGTCCGCGCTTTCAGAGAGCTCTTCGGGTTGTATATAAGCGGCCTCGGGGGTCGGGACACGGTCTATGTGCAAGCCGGCAAATACGCCGCCGTGGGGATTCTCAATACCTTCGTCGATATTGGATCATATATAGCCCTGACAAGGTCTATGCCGTTCTTCGGTATGCACATCCTCGTCTCGAAATTCGCTACCTTCTTTGTAGGAGCTACGGCAAGCTTCGCCCTAAACCGGCGCTTCACCTTCTCCCTGCGATCGCGGCCGACCGTATCTGAAACCGTAAGATTCTATTCCAGCACGATTGTTCCTGTGACTATCAACGTGGCTTCGCTGTATGTGTTCAATATCCTTCTCGGCATATATGATCTTATAGCCGTCGGTATGTCGACTGTGATGACTTTTGCTGTAGGTTTCATCCTATCGAAATTCTGGATCTTCAAAGACAGCTTGGCCGAAGAAAGCGAGCGGCAACGGCTGTCAGCGCGTACCGCTGCTACCATATCAAATACGCCGTAACCGTCGGCCTGACAAGACATCATAGACGCCTCATTCGTCGTGAAGCCTTAAGCGAGGATCGGCAAAGAGATCCTGAAAGTACTCCCTTCGCCCTCGGTACTCGTCACGGAGAGCTTGCCACCGTGGACTTCGGTGGACCACTTAGCTATGGCGAGTCCCAGGCCGGTGCCTTCGGGGTTCTTGTGCCGCGCCTCGGCGGACCGATAGAATCTCTCGAACACGTGCGAAAGGTCTTTTTCGGATATGCCGACACCGTCGTCGGCTATATCGATGTGCGCCCAGCGCCCTTTCTTCGATCCGCTGACGCGGACATGGCCGCCTTTCCGGCCGTACAATATGGCGTTCTCGATGAGATTGACGAACAGCCGATCGAGGTATGTTCCATTGCCGGAAACGGAGACATCCGGAAGGCTTCCTATCTTCAGGGATATGCCTCTCTTCGCGGCGAAGCCCTCGCATCTTTTCGCCGCCTGCGCGACCGTCTGACGGAGGCCGGTCTCGATCATAGCCAGCTTTTCGCGCGATGAGTCCCATGATGTGGTGAGCAGAGCCATGTCCGATATGAGTATGGTGAGATGCTTCACCTCGTGATCGATGGCGCGGAGCGCCCGCTTCGCCTCCGAGACGCTCGATGGACCCGACTGCAGGACGAGGTCCACGTTGCCTTTTATGATGGCGAGCGGGGTCCGCAGCTCGTGCGTGGCATTGGACATGAACTCCGATCTCGTTTTTGATTCTTTTATATTCGCCTCCTGTTCCGCCTCTTTCTGCATCGCTTCGTTCTCCTTCTTGATCAAGCTGTTGATCTTTATGGACCGCGCAGTAGAATGGCCGAGCGAGGCAGCGAGCGACCGATCAACATCGGAGAAGGCGCGCGGCCGCGTATAGCAGAGGACGATGCTACCGTAGAGGTCGGCCTTGTAGGCTATCGGCACGATGACATAGCTCTTCATGTACGGGCTGACGTCGTACTTCTTCTCGTAGTTGCCGCTGACGACTTTCTCCATGAAAAAAGGAGACCGGCTCTTTGTGGCTTGAAAATTGCCTCCCCGTTCCCTCGGCAGATTGGGCTCATACGGCGTCTCCGGGCTCTTATATATGAGCCGATGCTTCGACTTCTCTCCCGTCTGCCACCAAGCGAATCCGTAATCGGCCTCCAATATCTCTATGCCGGCCCGGGTGAACAGCTCGACGATCTGCAACGTATCGTGAAAAGCCAGTCCATCCAAGATGGCCTGGTTCAATGAAGATATCTTTTTTGAGATGATATGTTCCATGTCTTTAAAAAATCCCGTCTTGGAGCATGTCCTGCGAGAGGGCACGGCGGCAAGACGGGATATCAGGCTCTCAATGCGCCGCCGGCCTTTCCGGTTCCCGCTTCATGATCCTGATGAGGGAATAGGTCTGGTGGTAGTAGGCGTGCGTGCCGAGGATCTCGCAGGCGACAGCCGCGCCGCTCTTCTCGACGGCTTCGATCAGCTCGCCTTCGTCATATGGACGCGTGTCTCCCCAGACGACCAGCATACGATGGCTTCCCCATTCCTTCTGGCCGACATTGTCCTTGCGGAACGGATGCACTAGATAGATGCGCTTATCCGGATACGCGGGCGACTGATTCGCCAGGATCGACCCGAACCGCTTCATGATCCTCTGCATCTTTGGCCTGCTTTGGACCTGAATGAACTGGCTAGCGAAGTAGATGACGCTCTGCGGCGCATCGAACTCGCCGTCGGACCATGTCTCCTCGATCTCCCCTTTCTTCACGCGGACCGCGCCGCTTTTGACGAACTCCGGACAGAGGATATTGGAGACGCTGTCGCATCCAACCTGGCAGACTTCCCGGATGGTGATGATGAAGCCTTGTTTCTTGGCATCCCTCACCCACCCGAGATCCCTGCACAGCCCCGCGCCCAAGATCTCGACGCGGAGATTCGTGCGCGCCGCACCCGCTTCGCGCGTGACATCGTCTATCTGGCCCGTCATGATGTCGCTCGAGAACCCCCCGAAGGACAGATTCTCTTGCAGGTAGTTCTCCTCGTTGATGATGCCCTCCGACAGCTTTCGGGGTGCCAAAGGGAAAGGATTGCCCTTTCCGGCCTTCAGCTTTCTGTTCCAATGATTTTCAAGCTCCAA
The DNA here is from genome assembly GCA_963701025.1 of uncultured bacterium. Taxonomy (GTDB): domain Bacteria; phylum Patescibacteriota; class Minisyncoccia; order Phycocordibacterales; family PALSA-1337; genus C7867-002. The sequence goes on from OY969557.1 coordinate 379,720, forward strand.
CTGCGCGGAAAGCCTCAAAGCAAGGTCTTGCCGCAAAGTGATCCCACTCATACCAACCTCCTTTTTGATGGTTAAAGACTAAGATCGCTAACTTCTATTTACCCACTTTATATCACAAGTCGAGGCATCACGCCACACACTGTTAATTACCTGTGTATAACTATTAATACATATTTAATAAAACCGCTTGCGCCGCGGAGCCGGACGGTATAGTATGGCCCGATGACCATACTCATCATAGAAGACGAAAAGAAGCTCGTCGCTATATTGAAAAAGGCCCTGAAACGCGAGCGCTACGCCACGGACGAGGCATACGACGGCGAAGCGGGACTCAAGAAGGCCCTGAAGAACAGCTACAGCCTCATCCTGCTCGACATCATGCTGCCACGGAGGAACGGCATGGAAGTCTGCTCCGAGCTGCGCCGGCGCGGCAGAGAGACTCCCGTCATCATGCTCACCGCCCGGGGCATGACCGAAGACCGCGTCCAAGGCCTCGACCTCGGCGCCGACGACTATATCGTCAAGCCGTTCGAGATGAGCGAGCTCTTCGCCCGTATGCGGGCCGTGCTCCGCCGGAGGAAGGCTCTCGAAGCGCCCGTGCGGAAGGTCGGCAACCTCGTCTTCGACGCGTCCCGGCATCAGGTCACCCGCGCCGGCAGACAGATCGCTCTCACGCCGAAGGAATATCGCCTGCTGGACACGCTCATCCGCCACGCCAATCAGGCGTTGACCAGGCGTCAGCTCCTCGATGAGGCGTGGGGACCGGATTTCAAGGAAACGAACTACGAGCTCAACGTGCATATACGCTATTTGAGGCAGAAGATCGACCCCGCCCGGACGAAAAAGCTCATCTGTACGGTGCGCGGCGTCGGTTATGCGCTTCGAGAGTGACGTCAGAGCAAGGCGCTCAAGCCATGAATATTTGATTTATATTAAAAGATATTAACAGGTAATTCACACCTTATCTACATTTTGGTGTGTTTTTTTGTTGACTTTACCGTTTTTAATTTTTATCATTGTTATATTAAAATAATATTAAGTTATTAATTATCAATTATTAATCTAAACTTCATATATCATCATGTTAAAAAGACTACAGAGGATCGGTTCGTCGGTGAAAGACCGCTTCAGCGGCTCTCGGAAGCTGGTCATGTGCAGGAAATGCCACTCTTTCTATTACAAGAGGAGCTGGCACTTCGAGGCGCCGGAAAGCGCCGAGAGCGAGATTGAAGAGGAGGTTCCTGTGCGCTTGACCCAATGCTCTGCCTGCGCCGAGTTCGAGGCGACGCTCAACGACCGCGACAGCGAGCTCCTGGCATACGGATTTTCGTCATAGTTGTCATAGGTGTCATGGGTACGAAGGTTCATGGGTATGAGAACCCGAGGATGGTCGTGGACAACACTTCAAGGCGCCGGTTGTATGGAACATGCGTGATCATAATCATATGAATAACCGATCAATACAACTTAGATTCACCGCGTGTTATGAAGCCGAGGTAGATAGCATATTCAGGTTCTGCTCGTTCCGCGTTTCCGACCATGAGCAAGCTATCGACCTCGTCCAAGAGACGTTCACCCGCATGTGGCGGGTCCTCTCCGATGGCACCCGTATAGAGAATGACCGGGCATTCCTCTTCACGGTCGCCCATCATGTCATCATTGATTGGTACCGCAAGAAGAAAGCCCTTTCCCTCGAGAGCCTAGCCGATCCAGAGAGCCAGGAATCATACGAACCCTCCGACGGCCGTTGCTTCGCGGACCTAGAGAGAGATGCCGAAGGCAGACGCATCGTCGCTAAGCTCAACGATGTCTCTCCTATCAATGGTCAAGCAGTTTACCTCCGCTTTATCGAAGGCATGTCCCCGCCGGACATCGGCAAGGTACTCGGCATCACTGGCAATGCCGCCGCCGTCCGCGTCAACCGCGGATTGAAAGAGTTGCGTCACCTGACCGGATATGACCAGGGGGCACAAACGCGCGCGAATGGCAAGGTGCGAACTGATACCACCGCGCACAAGCTTAGGAAGCTGGTGACGATATGGAGAAAGAGAGACCTCACCACGCGAATGGCGTGAACTTTGGTTGGAAGCGGCGTTGCACAATATCCTTTGTGCTACATTTATATACTCTGTGTCAACTCCCCTCCCCTCTCACTCTCGAAAATGCTACAGTTATCGCACTTGCTATGAATCCTTCCGACCCAGCACTCGCCGCCAAGCGCCATACCCTGGCGCATTTGCTCGCCGCCGCCGTGTTGGAGCTATACCCCGATGCAAAGCCGACCATCGGCCCGGCCATAGACAACGGCTTCTATTACGACTTCGAGTTCAGCGCGCCCATCGCCGAATCAGATCTGAAAGACATAGAGAAGAAGATGCGCAAGCTGCTTCCGTCGTGGAAATCGATGGAAGGAAAAGAGACGGATGAAAAAGGGGCAAAAGAGACATTTAAAGCTAACCCGTATAAGACGGAACTCATCGATGAAATAATAAATAAAAAGGAGAAGCTGACCCTCTACACCGCAGGCCATTTTACCGACCTCTGCCGCGGCGGACACAGCGAAAATCCGGCAAAAGAGATCGCGGTCGATTCATTCAAACTTTCCCGCTTGGCTGGCGCCTATTGGCGCAGCGATGAAAAGAATAAACAGCTTACGCGCATATACGGTCTGGCTTTCAATACCAAAGACGAATTGGACGCGTATCTCAACATGATGAAAGAAGCCGAGAAGCGCGATCACCGCAAGCTCGGCAAGGAAATGGATATATTCGAATTCGACGACGACGTCGGACCCGGTCTGCCACTTTGGCTACCGAATGGCGGAGCCCTAATAGAAGAATTGGAAAAACTGGCGGTGGAAACCGAATTCAAGGCCGGTTATGTCCGTGTACGTACTCCTCACATCGCCAAAGAATCGATGTACTTGAAGAGTGGTCATTTGCCCTACTATGAAGAGTCCATGTTTCCTCCCATGGAATATGAGGGTGGAAAATATTACCTCAAAGCGATGAATTGTCCGCACCATCACAAGATATATGCGGCACGGCCCAAGAGCTATCGCGACCTGCCTCTTCGATTGGCCGAATACGGCACCTGCTATCGCCACGAGAAATCAGGGGAGCTCTTCGGTCTCATGCGCGTGCGCATGCTCGATATGAACGACGCCCATATCTATTGCACGGAGGAACAATTCGCCGACGAATTCAAAGCAGTCAATGACATGTATCTGGAATACTTCAGATTGTTCGGCATAGATAAATACGTCATGCGCTTCTCCACCCACGATCCGAAGCGTCTCGGCGACAAGTTCGTCAATGAGCCGGAGTTGTGGAAGAAGACCGAGGATATGGTGAGAAATGTCCTGGTCGATTCGAAGATCCCATTCGTCGAAGTGCCCAACGAGGCCGCCTTCTACGGGCCGAAGATAGACGTCCAGGTCTGGTCGGCTATAGGCCGTGAATTCACCCTGGCGACGAACCAAGTCGACTTCGCCGTGCCGCGCAGGTTCGGTCTCGAATACAGCGATTCCGACGGCACAAAGAAGACCCCTCTTTGCATCCACCGCGCTCCGCTCGGCACGCACGAGCGCTTTATCGGCTTTCTCATCGAGCACTACGGCGGCAACTTCCCTCTCTGGTTGGCACCGGTTCAAGTGGCAGTCATACCGGTGACCGAAGCGAATTTTGAAGCCGCCAAAAAAATCCATACCTCTCTGCGCGCCCGTATGATCCGTTCCGAATTCGACGCGTCGAACGCCGGTTTCGGCAAGAAAGTCAGGAACGCCAAAAACGCCCGCATTCCTTATACGATAATTATCGGAGACAAGGATATGGCCGCAGGCAAAGTCACCCTGGAAAGCAGGGACCTGTCTGCCGAACAGGCAGGCAAGGGACAGATCGGGCAGTTGGGCGTTGAAGAAGTATTGAAAAGGTTTGAGGAGGAGATCAGGGAGAGGAAATAAAATTCATGTAAAAGTCGAGGCGCCGGGAGAATAAATCCTCCAGGCGCCCTAAGTTTCACCCTCAACTTCAGAAACGATATCGAGCTTCGCATTGTAGTCATCTATAGAATTAGGATTACAACGCGGGCAATCTATCTGAAACTCCAGGATCACCTGGACCACGTTTTGGGACGCGGTCTTCTCTCTCAATCGTTCTTTCAGTCTTCGTGGAACTGATGCCTCAAAGAAGGCAGGGTCCGGATGGTATGGACCGCACTTCGGGCATTGAAAGAAGTAATCCATCAGATCACCCCTTTCATGCCACACGCTTTGGCCCTGTTGAACCAACCCGTGATTTCTCCGGCCGCCTCATGGTAACCGGTAATCGCATCGTCAGCTGTGACCAGCACACGCGCCCGCGGGGCACAATCTTTGTGCGGATTCATAGTCGTATCCACCGTCACGATGACCCCCTCGTAGAAAAAGAAGCCGTCAATCTTGTGGAATACATCCAATGCGCTGCCCACGGCGGTATATATAGCCAAGCGCGATGGATTCATGCCGGCGCCTTGCATCTCTTGAGCGACGACCTCGCGAAAATTCGAAGCTTCGCCCGCCGGTTCATAAGGACTGCCCGGTTGGTTGCAGAAGACCGCATCCAAGGCCGGTTTGAACTTTACGTACCCCCGGCATCGGATCCTGCATTCTCCGAGAGTTTCGCGTTCGAAAATCCGTCCTGTCGTACCGCGCAATTCTGGATTCCATGTTTGCCGCCATATGTTTATTGATCTCGTACTCATGAGTTTCATTCCTCCATTTTAGTTGTTTTTCGTTGACCGAAATATTTGGCTGGAAAGATCATGCTACACTTTCCCCTCGCTATTATACACTATAATATACCTTCCTGTCAAGCACTCAAAAAACCCCATTTCTGGGGCTTTTTGCGACATCTTTTATTTGGAGCCGACACCCGCTCGTTTCTTTTCTATTGCCTCCTATTATATCTTAGGACGGTTGAATACGAGATACATGACCGTACCAAAGAGAACGAGGATGACGAGGACGGCTACCCAGCCCCATGGCAAATTCGACAGAGAGAACAGGGCCGAAGCAGAGAGGCCGTTGCTATTCTGCTGTTGCGCCGCGGGGGCAGGTTGGACCTGCTGGACGGGGGCAGTCGGGGCCGCGTATCCGCCGCCGTTGCCGTGGACAGCCAGAGAATCGGTGCAGGCTCGGGTGCCGGTCTTGCCGTCGGCGGAAGTGATGGAGACTATGGCGTCCTTTTGCCCAGCCGAACTATAGTATTTGATGACGGAGCTCTGCGAACCGTTGAGACCGTCGGAACCGGTCCAAGAATAGGTGTAAGGAGCGACGCCGCCGGTCACTTCAGCGTTCCAGGTAACGGGTTGGTTCACGGAGACAGTCGCGGGGTCGGCGTAACAACCGATATCGAGGCTATTGTTATTATTGGACGCGACGACTGGAACGATGTAGGAATTCTGATAGCCGCCCACGTTCACGCTGCTGGAACAATTCTGGGTGACGGTCTGACCGTTAGAATAGACGGTGACCGAAGCGATCTTCTGTCCAGGCGTATTATAGGTCGTGACGATCGACTGATTGTAACCGTATATGCCGTCGGTACCTGACCACGAATAGGTGTAGACGCCGTTACCGCCGGAGACGCTGGCCAACCAATTTACGGCCGAGCCGATCGAAGCGATGGAGGTATTGGAGTTACAGGAAACTTGGAGCAGATTGTAATAACCCGTGGTATTGTAATATGTCGGAGCCGTATTGTAATAGTACGTAGGCGACGTATTGTAGGTCGTCGGAGGGTAATAGTAGTTGGTTGTGCCCTGGACATTGACCGAACCGCTGCAGTTAGCCGATATGGTCTGGCCGCCAGAGGTTACCGTGACGCTCGCGTTCTTGAAGCCGGGTGAATAATACGATTTGGAGATGGAAGAGCCGTAACCGGAGAGACCTTCATCACCGGACCACGAGACGTTATAAACGCCATTGCCGCCGGAGAGAGATGTCATCCATTGAGCCGTCTGACCGGACTGGATAGTGAGCGGCTGCGGATAGCAGGAAGCGTACAGAGGCGCATATTGCTGTACGGGCGGAGAAGTATAGACGGGCGGATAGGAATATGTCGGCGTACCATAGTAACCGCATGAACCGGAGTAGCAGCCTTGATTATAGGGACTATTGTAATATTGGGCATGAGCCGCCGGCGCGCCGGCAAGACCGGCAACGAAAACAAGCGCCATGACGAGCATGATGCTTCCGAGGATCTTGTTGTTGCTGATGTTTTTCATGTGATTTAACGGCTCTATTAAGCCATTCCATAATGGAATCAACTGATAAGTTATCAAGCTCTTTTAAAGTCGTATGGGCCGTATTATATACTACCTAAACAATTTGTCAAGTGGGTGCCGAGGACCAGGATCGAACTGGTGACCCTTCCCTCTTCAGGGGAATGCTCTACCAACTGAGCTACCTCGGCATATTATGAAGCGGAAAATTTCAAAGATTACGAAGCGCCTGCATCAAGCCCTGGGACGAACTCGTGCCGTTCTGTGCGTTGCCTTGTAAGCTACCTAGCTCGGTCATGATGAAATTGACATACGGCTGGATAAAATAGTACGCCCCAAAGGAAAGAACGATGATGATGATCCAGTAGACATACCTCATGACGCTGGACCACCGCGCCGATCGGCGTATGCCCTTGAGAAGACGATTATTCTCCTCGGCGAGCTTGCAGGTCCGTTCTAGCAATGACTTCTCTTCCGGCGTCATGAGACCAACTATAGCAGGTTTATAAACGGCTGAAAAGTGTGCTAATCTCTCATGGTGCGAGGCGCCTAAGGGCGCATATCCGTTCGCCCTCGTAGTTCAACGGATAGAACAACTCCGTCCTAAGGAGTGGATGTAGGTTCAATTCCTGCCGAGGGTACTCTACACAGTAGCGCTTGCGAAATAGAATCTGCTATAATGTCCGCCATGAAAATACTGGTCGTAGAAGATGATCCGTCGATCGCCGAAGCGCTCCGTGCCGGACTAGTCTCCGAAGCCCATGCGGTCGATGTCGCGAGCGACGGCACCGACGGGTCGTTCCTGGGACGGAGCTATGAATACGACGCCGTGATTCTGGATCATGCCTTGCCGGGAAAGAACGGCATCACGGTCTGCAAGGAGATCCGTAGCACCGGCAAGATGACGCCGATCATATTCCTGTCCGTGACCGGAGATGCCGATACAAAGGTCGCGGCCCTCGAGAACGGAGCCGATGATTACGTCGTGAAGCCGTTTTCGATGGCCGAGCTGCGAGCGCGGATCCGCGCGGTCGCGAGGAGAACACCGGTCGTCCGGAGCGCCGAACTGAAAGTGCACGACCTCGTCCTTGACCCGGGCAGGCATTCTGCCACGCGCGGTTCGAGACATATCCATCTGACCAAGAAAGAATTCGCTCTTCTTGAATATATGATGAGAAATCAGGGGGTAGTATTGTCGCGCTCCATTCTCATGGAGCACGTCTGGACGGCCGACAATGACCCGTTCTCCAATACTGTCGAGGCCCATATGCGCAACCTACGCAAGAAACTGAATGCCGGGAATAAGCGGGATCTCATCTCCAATATGCCAGGTCACGGCTATATCATGGACGCGACCGAGCGCCTTGTTCGGCTATAGAACCGGATCTTCATCGTTTCTTTATCCGATCTTCATCGTTTCTTTATCCGATCTTCATCGTTTCTTGAGCCTTTCTTGAGCGTTTCTTTATCTGCGCCTGATAAGCTGACCGCGGTTATGTGTCGACATAACTAATTATAAATATGGTGATGGTAACCACAAAGAGGATCCGCTCCCTGGAATAGCTAAAATCATGGCACCTCTTCTCGTACAGGCAGTAGGAGCAAAGAGGAACGCCGCGCGGGCACTCTCCGCCCGGGCGGCGTTATTCCTAGGATACATATCTAAAAGCTCGCCCTCGCCCGTACCAACCGACGAAGAGCGGAGGCGTAAGGGGTATCTGTTGAACATCATCCTGATCCTTTCGCTCGCGTACCTCATCATACTCGGAACAACGACCCTGTGGAATTGGGCTATTAAGGGAGGCTCATATGACGACATTCATCCGCTTGTATTCGGAGGCATAATCGTCTTTTATGGGGCATTATTGCTGATATCGAAGCGTGGTCATGTCCAAAGCGCTTCTTTCATTCTCGTGGCTTCGGACATGCTCGGCGTCATCTGGGGTGGCTGGGTCTGGGGAGCAAGTCTGCCGGAAACGCTCTTATTCACGGCTCTCATCATAGTAACGGCAAGCGTGCTCTTGGGATCGACCAAGGGTTTCATCGTCGCCGGGGCAATGATAGGCGCACTCTCTATTCTCGGCATACACGAAGCGACTGTGCTGAACGTACCAGATTGGAGGTACGACGAGATAACCGCCGCCGACGTCATATCGTACTCTGCCCTGCTCTTATTCATGAGCTTTGTCGGCTGGCTTTCGAACCGGGAGATCAGGTTGTCTCTCGACCGGACCAAGCGTTCGGAAAAAGCTCTTGAAGAGGAAAGGAACATGCTCGAGAGGCGAGTAGCCGAGCGCACGAAAGAAATGGTCGCCTTGGAAAGGAAAAATATGTTTTCCCGGATGGAAACACTGGATCAGGCGGCTCATATAGGCGAGCTGTCGCAGGGAGTCCTACATGATCTGATGAGCCCTTTGTCCGCGATCGCTCTATATGTGGAGGATATCGCCCGGACGGGCACGGACGTGCATGCTCATGATGGGGGCCGCATGCGGGAGATGATGGAAAAGGCCGTGGAGACGTCAAAACGTATGAGGTCATTCATGGAAAGCGTCAGACGACATATAGATCCGGGAGAAAAGTGTTGCATGATAGCGCAAAAGACCGATATAGGCGAAGAGATAGAGATCGCCAGGGATATTCTGGCATATAAAGCCCGTATGGCTAATGTCCGTATAATCATAGAGAAGTGCGATCCAATTGAGATTGCCGCCCATCCGGTGCGTATCCATCAAGTATTTTTGAACCTCATGTCTAACGCTATCGATGCGTGCACGGAAGCTTCAAAAGAAAAATCGGTGCATATTTCGGCCGTTGAAAACGGTGAGAATCTCTTAATAACTGTTGCCGACACCGGTTGCGGCATGACCTCGGCGCGACTGGAGTCGCTTTTCGGAAAACCCTCAACGACCAAGCCGCGTGGAACCGGCATCGGCCTTATGACAGTCAGATCGATCGTCGAGGGAGAGCTTGGCGGCTCAATCATGGTCAAGAGCGAAGAGGGAGTCGGTACTACATTCATCCTGACCATACCTATGCGCCCTATGAAGGATACGGAAACAAAAAAAGCTGTATGCGGAATAAATGAACAAAAAGTCAAAGTTCCATATTCTTCACTTCTTACTCTTTGATTTCTGATTCTCCTGCTGTACATCCCGTGCCGCTTTCCTGTAGGCGCAATAATCGCAGGCGGCAGCGGGCTTCGGCAAAATCTCGTTCATAAGGCACTTTTTGATGTCGGCGAGGGCTTTTTCCACCCACCCGTCATCGCCGGTATACGGGATTATATCGATGTCGAATTCAAGCTTGGCGTCGAATGCCGCACGATCTGTCTTGCCATTACAATAGACGAAATAACCGGTCGACGAGACCTTGAAACCGTTCCGTCGGAATAGCCATTGATAGACTTCCATCTGGCGCTTGTAGCCGATCTGCCACTCCTTGTCGAGGGTGACTTTCTCTTCCTTGCTGGTAGATTTATAATCGACAATGATCAATTCCCCCTTCGCATTGATCCAGACATCGTCGATGGCGCCGGTCACGAGCAGATTGGTCGGCTCATGGAGGAAACGGATGCCTTTGAAATTGCTTCGCCAGGTATCGAGATCTTCATGGCTGTACGGCACCACGTCGCGGACGCCATAGGCGTGCATCAGAGGGTGCGGGCGGCCTTTAGCGCGATGGACGTCGAATTCTTTCTTGAGCAAGGTGTCCACCGCAGAGTTCAAGGCGAACGGAAAGCCCGGTGGCCTGCCCACGCCGAGACGGCAGTCCAGATAGAAGCAGAGCGGGCAGTTCATGAAGAGGTCTATCTTCGAACGGCTGATCCTGAACGGCTCCGCGCTTCCCGGATTGAAGAGATTGCGGCTGCGGCGAGAATTGTAATAGTCGGACATGATTGAATGCTACCATGCGCGTTCGGCTCTGAGCAATTTTGTCTTCTTCTCCATTCCTCTATTCCACCCACCCGTCTTTCCATCAGACCGTATCACCCGATGGCACGGTATCTTCGGATCATAATTGGTATTCAAAATGTTTCCCACGGCGCGATACGCCCGCGGCCTACCGGCTTTGATAGCGACTTCTTTATATGTCATCGTCTTCCCTTTCGGGATGAGACGAACGACGGCAAAGATTTTTGCTTTGAATGTTATCAAGGACTACTGCGTCGTCGTGGCGACAGTCACTTTGGTCATGACCACGTCTGTCGTCGGCTTGTCGGAGGCATTGACGGGCGTGGCGGCGATGGCGTCAACGACATCCATGCCGGAAATGACCTTGCCGAATATCGTGTAGCTGTGCGGCAGAGGAGTATCTTTCTGGACGATAAAAAATTGCGAGCCGTTGGTGTTCGGACCGGCATTGGCCATGGCGACGGTGCCGCGTACGTAGCCGGCCTGATAGGACGGAGTATTCTGGTTGAGCTCGTCGGCGAACTGATAGCCCGGACCGCCCGAGCCGGTGCCGGTGGGATCGCCGCCTTGGATCATGAAGCCCTCGATGACGCGATGGAATATGAGGCCGTTGTAGAAGCCTTTGTCGGCGAGCGAGATGAAATTGGCCACGGTATTTGGCGCGTCGGCGTCATAGGTCTCGAAGACGATAGCGCCCTTGGCAGTCTCTATGGTGATGGTATGCATGAAATTTTTGACGGATGTATTAGCGCTAGTAACTGAAGCGGTGGGTGCGGGAGCAGACGGAGAAGCGGAGACAGGTTCAGTCGCCGAAGCGACAGCCAGCGTCGATGAGGCCATGGCGGCCATGATCTCTTCCGGGCTCTGGGGATATTTAGAGCGATGATCAAGCGAGAACCAGGCGATGGCAATCACGATAATGGCGAGGATGACGGATATCCAGATGTTTTTTGTTGGCATAGTTTAGAGATTATACAGTTCCTTGGCCTTTGCCACAACTATGGCCTTGGCTTCGGGGAGAGAGACGCCCATCACGCGCGCGCCCGCGGCGGCGCGATGCCCGCCTCCGCCTAAGGCGACCGCGAGCTTTGAGACGTCGAACGCCTCCGGATCGCGGCTGCGCATGCTTATCTTGATGTGACCGGGTTCGCGCTCGATCAATATCATTCCGATATTCCAGCCGATGACAGACTTGAGCATATTGGGAATGTCACTGTGAGTAAATTCCAAAGATATGCCTTTTTCGGCAAGCTGTTTACTGGAAACCGATGCCATGGCTATATTCTCGCCCAGAAACGTCTCGATCGAGCCAAGGGCGAGTGCCTGGAAATAAATAGATTCTTTATGATTTGCGTTCTCCATCTTGAAAATGGCCTCTGTAAAATCCGGCGCGATCCTCGTCAAAACAGCTACAGCTTCAAAGAGGCGATGATCGACGGGGACGTATTTGAATCCGCCGCTGTCGGTATATATGCCGATGAATAGATTGATGGCTATATCATGGGTCAGACTGATATTCCACAGAACGAAAAGCTGATAGAGGATAAAAGCCGTGGCTGAACAGTTTTCGACGAGATTTATATCCCCATACATCTGATTGGACGCGTGATGGTCTATGACGATGGTCCGTATGGGCATCGGAAATACTGGAGGGGACTTATGAGAGACCATTTCGGGAGAGCCGCTATCGAGGATGATGAACAGGTCGAATGCGCTTATATCGATCTCCATCATATTCTTCGGCACGATCATATCCGTGCCGGGAAAATGCATGAAATCTTCAGGGATCTTATCCGAATCTCCTTTGATAACGGTCGCTTTCTTCCCCATTTGTTCCAAAGTGAACTTCATAGCTAATGCCGAACCGACGCTGTCCGGATCCGGCGACGGATGACAATGCAGAAGGATAGACTTCGCCTTCTTTATTTCAGCCAGAATAAGCGGTGCCTTTTCTTTTATGAGAGGCGATATGTCGGAGATCTCCATGGACCCAGTTTACTGGAATACGACGGGAATCTCAACTGAAGCGTCATTCTGCGGCAAGCCGGACGGATTGTCATTTTTCAAGATGATGAAACCTCGGGTGCCGGGAGTTTGCTTGACGAAGGTTATGTTCGCCGTGAAGGGCACGAATTTCACCGTCATCCAATCGCTTCCCGCTTGGGCCGTTGCTTGGGAGATGACCCTTCCGTCGGCGGCGGCGAGGATGACAGGGAATGTCGCCTCGAAGTACCAGCTTCCGAGAGCCTGGCCGGTCACCGTGATCGGCTTCGACGCGGATACGACGGCTCCGGCGAGAGGTGCCGTCACGCGTACGGCATTCGTGGTGGAAGCCGGGATATATGTTATCTTCGGAGTGGCTTGAGCAGGAACGACCGATACATATGACGGCTGGGCGGTATGGACCCCGCCGGTGTCCGTGGAAGTAGACATCACCGTCACGGCCGTCTTCGTCGCCGTATCCGACACCGTCGGGGTCGAATGCGACACCAATTTAACTATAAGGAATAGAAGTACGACCAGAACGACCAGCGCTATGAGATATTTATATGTTTTCATGGATGCATTATAGCATGGTACCAGCGTGAGGAATATGCTATATTTTCCAGCATGAATCGAACATATATCAAGGATCTAAAGGCGCATGTCGGCCAAGAAGTCTCGATTTCCGGTTGGGTGGATATACGCCGCGATCACGGCAAGCTCATATTCATAGACTTGCGCGACATGACGGGCAAAGTGCAATCTGTGGCATTGCCGAATAACAAAGAGGCCCATGAAATGGCTGCCAAAGTCAGGCCTGAATGGGTAGTGCGAGCTACGGGCGTCGTCAACAAGAGACCTGACAAGATGGTATCCAAAAACAAAGAGACGGGCGAAGTTGAACCGAACGGTGATATAGAGCTCGAATTAAAAAAACTGGAAGTTTTGAACGAGGCACTCACTCCCCCGCTCGATGTGCGCGGAGATGGCCATGATATCAACGAAGATGTGCGGCTGAAATACCGCTATCTCGATCTTCGTCGGCCGCGCATGCAGAAGAATATCCGCGCCCGGGATAAGATCATCTCCTTCTTCAGGGATTACATGCATAAAAATGATTTCGTCGAAATCGAGACGCCTATCCTCATGAAAGGCACACCTGAAGGCTCGCGCGAGTACGTAGTGCCGTCGCGGTTGGAGAACGGCAAATTCTACGTTCTGCCGCAATCGCCCCAACAATTCAAACAGCTTTCGATGGTCGCCGGCTTCGAGAAATATTTCCAGATCGCCCGATGTTTCCGCGACGAGGACACCCGCGGCGACCGTCAGCCAGAGTTCACCCAGTTAGATTATGAGATGTCATTCATAACCCAGGAGGACGTACTCCGTTACACCGAGGCTATGTTTATAGAACTCGTTAAAAAGTTATATCCTCATAAAAAAATAACCAAAACGTCATTTCCGAGATTGACCTACGCGGATTGCGTCAAGGAGCATGGCGACGATAAGCCGGATCTGCGCAAGGACAAGAATGATCCGGATGAACTGGCTTTTGCCTGGATCGTCGATTTCCCCATGTTCGAAAAGAACGCTGATGGCAATATACAAGCCACTCATCATCCGTTCTGTTCGGTCAAAGATGAAGATGCGGATAAATTCATGACCGGTAAAGACATCCTGTCCATACGAGCCAATGCGTATGATCTCGTCCTAAACGGCTATGAATTGAGCTCCGGCTCTATACGCATCCACAAAGCCAACATGCAGAAGAAAGTTTTCGAATATCTGAATATATCGCCGGAAGAGCAGGAGACCAAGTTCGGCCATATGCTCGAAGCTTTCAGATACGGCACGCCTCCGCACGGCGGCTTCGCCCCGGGCATAGACCGCATCGTCATGATCCTCGAGAACGAACCGAACATCCGCGAAGTCATAGCCTTCGCCAAGACGGGCGAAGGCAAGGACCTCATGATGGGTGCACCGAGCGAGATCTCCGAAAAGCAATTCAGGGAATTAGGGATCGAATTGCGCAAGAAAAAGAAATAGTCAACGGTTCAGCCATGTGATCGTGAACTGGAGGATGGCGGCAAAGCTAGTCCATATAAGATAAGGGATCTGCCAGTAGGCCAACTTCCTTGAATACGGCCATATCGTTTTCATACCCCAGACCAAGGTGCCGAGGACGAGGAGGACATCTATAGCCGCCAGGTAATTATCCCGCAAGCCGAATTGGATCGGCGTGTAAGCGAAATTGAAGACCAAATTTAGAACAAATAGCGCGGCGGCTTTTCTCGGGATTATCTTTTTGAATGCCAGATAAAATACTCGGACATATGTTATGGCGATGACGAAATAGAGGCAGGTCCAAACCGGACCAAAGACCCATGATGGAGGAGCGAACGCGGGCTTGATAAGTGTAGAGTACCAAGAATATGCGTCCATGGCAGTCGATTATTTCTTGCCGTTTTTCTCGTCAGGCTTGAGCTCCAGGCAGACGGAGTTCATGCAATATCGCTTGCCCGTCGCCGTCGGACCGTCGTCGAATATGTGGCCGAGGTGGGAACCGCAATTGGCGCAGACGACTTCTGTTCGGATGGATCCATGGCTTGAGTCCTCATTGAATTTGACCGCGCCCGGCAGGGCCTGGTCGAATGACGGCCAACCGGTACCCGAATCGAATTTCGCATCGGACGGAAAAAGAGGATTGCCGCAGACCTTGCACATATACGTGCCGACGCGCTTTTCGTGCAGGAGTTTGCCGCTAAAAGGCGCTTCAGTCCCCTTCTCGCGCAGGACCGCGTACTCTTCCGGCGTCAGTTTCTTTTTGATCTCTTCTTCATTCATAGGGACATTTTAACACGATATCCGATCTTCAGCATTTCTTTATCGAAATTTCATCGTTTCTTGAGGCTTTCTTGAGCGTTTCTTTATTTCGACCTGATAATCTTGCCGATACGGAGGGTATCGGCCTTCCGCGTAGGCGTGTTCCTGGAGAGGAACTGAACTTTAACCAAGTGCAGTAAGCCGGTGCAACTCCGGTCACGTCTACAACGTAAACGGCTTGACAAGTATATCTAGGCACGAATACAATTAATGAGTCGAATAAACCCGACTGGTAGACGTGTGAGGAGTTGTACTCTTCAGGCTGGCCATTGAATCCAGACATGGATTCATTCACTGGCAACACAAGGCCTCTTCGGGGGCTTTTGTGTTTATACCGGATCAATTTGAGCCTACTGCGCCAGCAACCTGGCGAACTTCTTCTGCAATTTTTCCAGTTTTGGCGCGATGACAAGCTGACAATATGGCTTATCTGAATTGTGCTTGTAATATTCGTGATGATAATCCTCGGCCTCATAGAATCTTTCGAGCGGACAGACTTCGGTCACCACCGGCTTGTCGTAGGCCTTTGAATCATTCAATTCTTTGACAAGCGCCTCCGCCGTGGCCTTTTGTCCGGCGTTCGAATAGAAAATAGCCGAGCGATATTGCGTACCAACGTCATTGCCCTGCCTGTTCAAGGTGGTCGGATCGTGAGTGTTGAAAAAGACTGCCAACAAATCGTCGTATGAGATGATTGCGGGATCGTATTCTATCTTGATAGCTTCGGCATGTCCGGTATTCCCTTCCGACACTTGTTCGTATGTCGGATCCGCAAGGACACCACCTGCATAGCCGGGCACGACCGACTTCACGCCTTTCAGCATGGAGAAAACCGCCTCTGTGCACCAGAAGCATCCGTTGGCAAAGACCGCCGTCTCGAGAGCGGTATCCGCCATATTATTTATGCGCTTTCGCGCCGTGAAGCTTGACGCGCTTTGCCTGCAGGCGCTTTGCCGTCTTCCTCGATCGCGTGGCGCGCCTTTTTCCTACTCCTGTCGCTCGTTTTGCCATGGGGAGAGTATAGCAGGACTTACCCAAACGTGAAAGTATACGCCTCAACCCCCGGCCTCGAGAATATGATGTCCACCCTATGTTGCCCGGCCATATTATTTGGATCGGCATAGAAATTGTATAGGCGAGAAGAGTCGACATGGATGATGCCGCCTTTGTCGTCGACGCCGACCCGACTCGGCAGGATCGGCTTGCCGTCGATGAGAACGGTCGCGTCAGCAGGCTTGCCATCGGCCGTGGACAATATGATATAAGCTTTGGAAGCAGTGAATATGTACGACAAGGTCGATGAAGCAGATTCCGTCTCCGCGTACTCCTGGTCTATGTGCCACTTTCCTCCTAGATAGAATTGATTGGGTGTCAATGAAGCCGGAGTAGTATAAGAATTATCTCCTTGAATGAGGGGGGTGCCGTTGCCGAAATACTCATTTCTCATGGCGCCGAAATATGTCTCCGGGCTTTGGGCTTGGATAGAATAATCTGACGCCGTGCTAGTACCAGTCGAGACCGAGCCGCTTTGGCCCAGATAAGCCATGCGATCATTCAAAAGCTTGACGATCTCCGACTCGAGGACAGGCTCATTGCCCTCGCCGATATAGTCGTAGACCACGTTGCCGTGTATGTCTATGAAATATTTGTGCGGCCAATATTCATTGCCGTAGGCGTTCCAGGTGGCGTAATCATTGTCGAGAACAATCGGTAATTTCAGACCGTATTGCGCGGCGGCGGCTGTGACATTGTTGATATCTTTCTCGAAGGCGAATTCCGGCGTATGGATAGCCACGATTTCCAAACCTTGACTAGCATACTTGGACCACCACATATTCAAAGCCGGAAAAGTGCGCTCGCAATTGATGCAGGAATAGTCGATGAAGTCGACGAGGATGACTTTTTTGCCGATGAAGTCGACGAGCTTGAACGGGGTATTACCGCCGTAGGGACTATTGACGAAACCTGCAGGATCTTTGATCTCGACGTATCTGCCTTCATTGGACTCTACCGGAGGTGGGGGTAGGTTCGCGGATATGGCGTTTTTCAAATCTTGCCGTAGCAAGATTCCGGAATGGGTCATCGCAGAGGAAGAGTCCACTGCGCCGCCGGTCGAAGCGGTCGAAGTCGCGCCAGAGAATGCCGATAATGAAGCTTCCGGCAGTGACGATGGCCCTTGCAATGATTGATGTATTGATTGCTCGATCGTCGTGACATCGAAGAATCCGCTGTTCAGGATGGCGGCCTCGACTTTCTTGTCCCAGCCGAAGACTATGGCCACGGCCACTATTATAAATAGGACGCCGAGGGCCTTGCGGAACCATCCGTACGGATCGGAGGCCCATTCAAGGCGGCCGACGAGCTTTTGGCCTATATAGGCGATGAGTAACAAAGCCAAGGACAAGCCGATAACGTAAGCCAAAAGATCGATGACGCCCATGCTCAAAGATTGCGGCAAGACCGTGGCCAATATGACGAAGAAGGTCGGCGAACAGGTGGTGAAGACCGGGCCGAGTGCAGCGCCGACGAGAACATCTCCCCACCACGAGGCGCGATTCCGATAACCCTTTGCCATCCACGATTCCGGTTTGTCGTGACCGGGCAATTTGAGCACGATCTTGGCCCAGGTTGTCGGGAACAAAAGGGTCAGGCCGAAGGCTATCAGGATGATCGCCGATATATATGCCCAGAATGTCGGTGATGCTCCGATAAGAGCGGTCGAACCTTTCAGCAACAGAGTGAAGACGAAAACTGAAATCGCCAGGGCGCCGATGATAGTGAATGGCCTGCGCTTATTCCCCGCTTCCGCCATCGCTCCGCCCAAGGTCACCGGCAGAAGCGGCAGAACGCATGGCGCCAATACCGTGAGAGCTCCGGCGATGAATGAGACTAAAAGCAGTATCATGCCTTTTATTATACCTAATGGAGTGTAGTATGATAAGTCCATGCCACAATCGGAAATATCGGGAACGGACGAGGAGCTCGTCGAGAAATGCAAGGCCGGTGATGACGCTGCTTATCGCGAGCTCATGTCCCGGCATTTGAAGCATATCTTCAATTTCGCCCGGCAATACGCCCGGAACGATGAGGATGCCGAGGACATCGCCCAGGATGCTTTCTTCAAGGCATGGAAATATATCAAACGCTTCAAGAAAGGTGCCAAATTCCTGCCATGGCTCTTCGCCATCGCCCGCAATACCGCCCTCGACCATGTCAAGAAGAAAAAGGCCGTGGTTTTTTCCGATCTGGACGATACGGAGAACGACATGGTCTTCGCCGACAGCCTTGCCGATGAGGAGCCTCTGCCGGCGGAGGTATTCGCCCGCGCGGAGCTTGGCGACTTGCTCATGTCGTCTATGGCAGGCCTTCATCCGGACCATCGGGCCGTTCTCGTCATGCATTATCACGACGATATGACATTCGATGAGATAGCCATCGTCATGAGGAGACCGATGAATACCGTAAAAAGCTGGCATCGACGCTCATTGGCCAAGATAAGGGCTTCATTTCCGTCCGGAAAGGTCAGAGACACAGCCGCACCCGATTGAGCCGATTATTCGTACTTAGCCTATTAAAAAACCATGAATCACGCAGAAAACTCATATAAAAGACTGTTCGCGGGGTTACCTGCGGTCGAGCCTAGCGCAACTGTCATTCCAGCCGTTATGGGCCGGATAGCCCGCGCGCGAACGCTACGCGCCCGCCTCCATGCGGGACTGCATGGCGGCCTCATTCTCGGTGCTATCGCCGCCTTCGTGCCGGCCGTGAATGCCCTCACGGCGCGCGCCGCCCGCTCTGGATTTTCCGAGTATCTCTCGCTCATCTGGTCAGACGGCGGATCGGTCTTCGGCTCGTGGAAAGCTTTCGCTCTGTCTATCATCGACTCCGCTCCGATATTGGAGATAGGCGTCGTCATTGCTTTGGCGCTCGTCGTCGCCAATTCGCTCCGCCGCGGCGCGCGCTTCGTCTCGGCCGCCGGGCACGCGGGTATCGCATTTTCATGAATCTCAACGACTTCCTCCAATC
The DNA here is from genome assembly GCA_963701025.1 of uncultured bacterium. Taxonomy (GTDB): domain Bacteria; phylum Patescibacteriota; class Minisyncoccia; order Phycocordibacterales; family PALSA-1337; genus C7867-002. Next base: position 398,787 of record OY969557.1, read on the forward strand.
AAAAAGATACTCGAGGCTCCTCGCCTCTCTCGGTATCCTTTTGGTCGCCCTTATCGTCTTCGCCGCCGGAATCATCGTCGGCTATCGTAAGGCGGAATTCTCATATCGCTGGAGCAATAATTATTACCGGAATTTCGGCGGGCCGTCCTCGCCGTTCGGTCTGTCGGACGCCGACGATAATGCTCTCTCGCCGCATGGCGCTTTCGGCACAGTCATCGGGGTGAACCTGCCATCATTCGCAGTCCGGGGACCTGACGAGGCCGAAAAGATCGTCATCATCGGGCCGCAGACTGTCATACGGTCCATGCGCAACCCCGCCACGACGAGCGACATCCGCACGGGACAGTCAGTCATCATCATCGGGGAGCCTGATGAGCAGGGACAAATCGATGCCTCGTTCGTGCGCATCGTGCCACCGCCGCCTTCGAGCGCCTCCACGACGATAACGCCATAGTAATTATGAAAAGAACATTTAAAAAAAGCTTCGCCATCCTCGCCGCACATAAGGTATGGACCGGCGTAGCCGTGATCGCCGTCGTTGCCGCGGGGTATGGCGTCTATCATTACACTCGTCCCGCCCCCGTGCCGCAGTATACGATCTCCCGCGCGAGAGTCGGCAACATCGTAGAAACAGTCACCGGCACCGGGCAGGTCTCCGCCGCCAATCAGCTCGACGTCACAAGCCAGGTATCCGGCACCATAGAGTCCATCGACGCGACAGTCGGCCAACAGGTCAGTAAGGGCGATCTCATCGCCACCATAGACCCGACGAATGCCTTGAACGCCCTCAACAACGCCAAGATCGCCTACGCCAAACTAACCGAAGCGCCGAAAACCACTGATATCTCGAACGCGCAGGATTCCGTGACGCAATCATACGGCAACGCTTTCAATACTGTCTCCTCATTATTCCTCGATCTCCAGATCGTCATGCCTGGGATGGATTCTCTTTTATACAATCAAGGGACATTCTTGAGCGACCAGGAGGCGACGCAATTGAGCATAACGGCGCAGAATTATCGCAACACGGCCGGCATAAGCTATGACAAAGCCAAGACGCAATATCAGAGTCTTCTTGACGAATATGCCGCCTTGTCTAGGCAAAGCTCCACGAGCACGATAGACCAGGATCTTGCCGACGCGTACGCGTTAGCCAAGAACGTCGCCAACGCCTTGGCTGATATGCAGAATGCCATCACCTTCATCACCACTAATCAGCCGAATTATCTGACCAAAGACGCCGCGACTGCCCAAAGCAACGTGACGACGTGGTCGAATAGCATAAACAGCGATGTCTCTTCCCTGCTCTCTGCGGAGACGGGCATCACGAGCGCGGAGAATTCCCTGGCCAATCTCGTCGCTGGAGCGGACCCGTTGGACGTGCAGTCGCAGCAGCTATCGCTCCAGCAAGCCGAGCAGACCTACGCCAACTATTTCATCCGCGCGCCGTTCGACGGCGTCATCGGGCGCATCCCGGTCAATGTGTACGGACAGGCAGGCGGTTCGACCGTCATCGCCACCGTCATCGGCAACCAAAAGATCGCCACGCTGTCGCTCAATGAAGTCGACGCGGCCACGGTCAAGACCGGCGATCCGGTATCCCTCACCTTCGACGCCATCAATAATTTCACCGCCACCGGCACAGTGGCTGAGGTCGACCTGGTCGGCACGGTGTCATCCGGCGTCGTCTCCTATGGCGTCAAAGTCGCCATCAATACCGGCGACAGCCGCATCAACCCAGGTATGAGCGTGAATGCCACCATAACGACCAACGAGATAGATAATGTCCTCATCGTGCCGGCTGCCGCTGTGAAGACCCAGGGCAACGCGAATTATGTCCAGATATTCGCTTCTTCGACGGTAAGTCAATATATGGCCACATTGGCAGCAACGAACGGAGCAGCCGCGAACGGAGGGACTGCGAGCTCGACTAGAAGGTCATTTGCCTCGACGACATTCGCCGGAGGATATAGCGGCGGAAGCGGCAGCGGTTCTACCACGAGACAGTTCGGCGCAGGCGGAAGCGGCGCGAACGGCACGGCTCGCAACACAAGCGTCACCATGAGTTCCGCTGTCGCGCCGCAAAATCAGATCGTGACCATCGGCGCATCCGATGGAACGAATACTCAGATACTCACAGGTCTTTCCACCGGAGCATGGGTCGTGACCAAAACCGTGGCGGCATCCGCCGCAGTCACCACTGCCGCGCCAAGCCTTCTATCCAGTCTCGGTGCAGGCGGCCGAGGAGGATTCGGCGGAGGAGGCGCGGGTGGCGGAGCAGTCAGAACGGCGGCGCCTGCGGCGGCACCGGCGGCAGCGGCTACGGGACGATAATGGTTATTATGACGGGACATCTTCATGTGGGTGAGGATGCCTTGCGAGCGCGACTGGCGCGAGCACGAGGAATTTTTCAGCAGAAAAATATCCGTGCATACGAATCCCACATGAAGATGTCCTTCAAATTACCATGATCGAAGTAAAAAATATTACTAAAACCTACGTGAACGGGGATAACGAGACTCACGCCTTGCGCGGCGTGTCCTTCACCATCAAAGACGGCGAATTCGTGGCCATCATGGGGCCGTCCGGATCAGGCAAATCCACTCTCATGCATATCCTCGGCGCTCTAGACACGCCGACTTCCGGTACCTATATCCTTGACGGCAAAGACGTGTCCAAGCTGTCCGACGACGAGCTCGCCGTCATCCGACGGGACCGCATCGGTTTCGTCTTCCAGTCATTCAACCTCCTGCCTCGCGCCACCGTCATGAGGAACGTCACCCTACCGCTCATATACGCGGGAGTGCCGGAAGCTGAACGCGATAAGCGAGCACGGAAATCGCTGGAGTCGGCCGGGCTCGACGAGGACCGTTTCGACCACAAGTCGAATCAGCTCTCCGGTGGCCAGATCCAGCGCGTGGCCATCGCCCGGGCGCTGGTCAACAATCCGTCCCTTATCCTGGCCGACGAGCCGACAGGAAACCTCGACTCGCAGACAGGCGATATAGTCCTCGGCACGTTCCAGAGGCTGAATAAAGAATTGAAGGGCACCATCATCCTCATCACTCACGAGCGCGAAGTGGCCGAGCATGCCGACCGTATCATATACATACGCGACGGGCTCATCGTCGAAGACGGCAGCTCGCACGAGAGGCGCATCATCGGCCATGCGAAACATAAAGCATGAGGGTATAGGGTTAAGGGTGTAGGAAATCACACCCTCTACCCTACACCCTCTACCCTAACTATGACCACCAAAGACATCATCCATGAGACGATATCAGCGCTCACCGCCAACAAAGTGCGTACGGCCCTGACCATGCTCGGCATAGTGATCGGCATCAGCTCGGTCATAACCATGGTCTCCATAGGCCAAGGAGCCCAAGGCTCCATACAGTCGAGCATCCAAGCTCTCGGCTCTAACCTGCTCATCATCTCTCCCGGCGCCCAAAGGACGCCCGGCTATCAGGCTTCGGCCGGCCGCGGATCGTCTCATACGCTTACGCCCGGGGACGCCGCGGCCATAAGCTCCGGCATCGCCAACGTAGCCGCCGTCTCGCCGGAAGATTCCGGCCGTTATCAAGTGACCGCCAAAGGCACCAATACCAATACGACCGTGACCGGCGTCACCACGGCTTATGCCGACGTCCATAATGTCCAGGTCAATGACGGCTCATTCATTTCCGATAACGACAATAAGAGCCTGAACAAAGTGGCAGTCATCGGCCCGACTACCGCCACGGATCTCTTCGGCACCGGAGTCGAGCCGGTCGGCCAAACCATAGTCATCAAAGGCATAAACTTCACCGTGATCGGCGTGACGGTCTCGAAGGGCACCACCGGCTTCAATAACCAAGACGATATGATATATATCCCCTTGCAGGACTCGGAGCTCTTCCTGGTCGGAAATACGACATATCTGACGTCAGTCAGCGTGTCCGCAGTCTCAGCCGACGCCATGACGCAAGTCCAGAATGACATAACCGCACTGCTTCTCCAGAGGCACAAGATCAGCGATCCGACGCAGGCTGACTTCAACGTTCTGAACCAGGCGTCCATCGTCTCGGCGGCATCATCAGTCACCGGCACTTTCACCATACTGCTCGGCGCCGTAGCCGGCATATCCCTCGTCGTCGGCGGCATCGGCATCATGAATATGATGCTCACCACCGTGACCGAGCGCACCCGCGAGATCGGCCTGCGCAAAGCCATCGGCGCCAAGCGGCGCAACATCAGCACCCAATTCCTGACAGAGGCCGTGGCTTTGACCGTGATAGGCGGAGCCATCGGTGTCTTCCTCGGCTGGCTCATATGTTACGGAATGACCTATTTCGGCATCTTGCAAACGTCTATCTCGATCTCATCCATCCTCCTAGCTTTCGGCGTCTCCGCGGCCATCGGCATCGTTTTCGGCTATTACCCCGCCCGCCGCGCAGCTGGATTGAATCCGATAGAGGCCTTGAGGTATGAGTAGAGACTTCAAATTTCAATTCGTCTTAGTCGCTAACATTTTCTTGATCTCATCCCGGATTTTGATCAACTCAATTTCGGCCATAGGCTCACGATCACCTGTTCTATAAAGCATGCTCCTTGGATCATAGCCGAGCAGTCCGGTATCCCCTTCTTTTCGACTAATGATGTGCAGATGGAAATGTGGGATGGACTGTCCGGCTAATTTCTCCTGATTCCACACGCAATTGAATCCTTCTGCGCCATATAGCTTGCGTAATGTGGCCATAATCTTATCCGCCAATTCCAATATCGCTAAACGTTCCGCGGACGTCAGTTCACCCAATGTCTTTGCGCACTTGCGCGGGGCTATGAGGATATGCCCAAGAGTGATCGGAATGTTCGTGGGAAAGGCCCAAGCCAGGTCATTGCCGATGATCTCGCGGGCCTTGATATCTGGGTCTGAGCAGTATATGCAGGTCATAGATTGTATAGGTATATCAATCTCTCAAGGCCAAATCCAAATCCTACGAATTTTTTCTCTAGGATATTTGTATTTATAATATTCTCTTTATCTACAATAAAGTTATGCTTATTGAGATTCTCCCCAAGATTGCCACATGCTGCTATCTCAACGCACTCACTTTTGTTTACAAAGAATATTTCAAATTTTGATGTCTGATGGCTATCGCTTCCTTGAGTATCATAAAATGACTCATCTATTGGATAATCTGTGACAATGAGCCAATACTTGCCTTGTAGCTTCTCTTTGTCTATTTCAGAAAATCCCTTATGAGTCATATATTTGATTTCCGAATCGGATAGTTTGGGTAAAGCTAGACGCTCTTCTAATGATTTCAGTATTTCGATATATTTATTGATCACATAGCTCATTGTTCCTTGCGACTGATAGATGTCAACTACGGTGAATTCGTATTGATACAAACTAGAGAGTTTCTTTTCGTCTCTAAACATGCTACCTATCCAAAAAAACTTATCGTGATTCACCCCGACCTGCCAAATGTCGGGCTCGGGATTATAGCGTAAAAAGAGATTCTCTTTAATTTTAAAACTATCGGTGTTTTCAATCTTGTAATCTATAGTCGAATACAGATGATGTTCGAAAAAATCCTGACTCTTAAGGAGGTCTCTTATAACATTTATGAACAGACTAAGCTTGTATTGTTGTTGATAACTGGGATTCATAGAATAATATTAACACAAACCGCTCCTTGATTTCCTAACCCCGTATATGATACTCTTTAGCGGTAGGTTTTTACCTACCGGATTTTATTCGAGGCCCGCCTCACGGCGGGTCTTTGATTTGTCATCGATATCTGAACCTGTCCATGTTCAGTCTATATTCAAAATCCTCGGCAAATAATACCTTACTGACCGTCCCGTCGTTGACAGCGTCAATAGTCTCTCCGGCTATATGATTCCTCGCTCCGAATACATAAGACACCTTGCTGAAATCGTCCTTAAGATTGTGAACCCTGAAATATTCTTGTTATCGTGAATGTATTTGACTCGTTTTGTCACCACATCGAATCTGTTCATTTCGGCACGCCTGAGTATGTTGCTTGACCAAGGTGTAAGAGTAGTCGAATTAGAATCACTCCCGTAATCAGAACCGTAATAAAATCTCCTTAAACTGCTGTCGCCCTTAGAAAAATGCCTCGCCAACGCCGCCAGCTCCTGAATACCGATTTTCCATCGCAAGCTTTGTTTCCATTTCTCGACATTGCTGAAATCGACTATCACTATGGTGCGCGACAGCTTATCGGAAAAAGAGTCTGTGAATTTTTTGATCTCTGTTTTATTCACTGCGCCGTTGATTTTACAGCACCTATTTATCTTGTGAAGTTCCCATGAGCAAAAAATCGTGTGCCTATGCTAAAATACCTCCATGAAAACCGCTCTCATCACCGGCGTCGGACGCGGCATAGGCAAGGCGTTGGTGAAGAAATTCATGAAAGAGGGATACGCCGTCGTCGGCACTTCCCAGACTGGCGTTGTCGATTATTCAGATCAGAATCTGAAGGTGTTTCAGCTCGATTTAACTTCCACGACTTCTATAAAGAAATGTGCAGACCAGATCATCGAAAGCGGCATAAAGATAGATATCATGATAAATAATGCCGGCGTCAATATAGATTATGACGAGACCCATGTGCTCATAAACATGCTCCGAAATACGCTCGAAGTGAATCTTTTTGGTACCGTAAACTTCACTGAACAGGTCATACCGGCGATGAGCGCCGTCAGCCACATAGTGAACATATCTTCGCAAGCGGGCTCTATAGCTGACGCGGAAAATGTACTCGATACGCATTATCCATATCACTACCCCGCTTACAAGATATCCAAAGCTGCACTAAACATGTACACACGCACATTGGCTCTGCGATTCAAACATGAGAATGCGGGCATCATCGTCTCTTCCGTCCACCCCGGCTGGGTGCGCACAGACATGGGCGGCGAGGATGCGCCGACTACACCGGAAGATGCAGCCGAGAATATCTACAAGCTGGCTATTTCAAGACCGGAGACGGGACAATTTTGGTTCAACGGAAAAAAATATCCGTGGTAAAAATCGGCACTCGCCGATTTTTCATACTTAATCGGCGCTTCCGGGTTAATTGACGCTTCCGAGGGAGACGTCAACGACTTTCTTCGGAGTCCGGGCGGTGAATTGGCGGCCGCCGAGGAGGATTAGGATAGAACCTATGATGAAAAGGAGGTAGAAGAGGATCGACAAAGCGTTCTGATACGCCGACAATGGATAGCCGAGCTCCGGTGAGAATATTATGGACGCCGCGGTGAGGACACCGAAGGTGATGAGCAACATGCCGAAAGAGATGAGCCGCATGGCTTTGCGCAGGGCGCTCAAGAACGGGCTCACTGATTGATACAGATACCCGGCCGAGACTACGCCGACGATGACGGCCGAGAAGATCATGATCGCCTGGATATCCGCCGTGGTCATGGGGATATTATATCATAAATGAAATAGTTATCATCGAAGATATCCACTATTCAAATAATAGGGTTATTTTTTGGTGTGGCACGGTCGGCCTCTCTCCCTAACATACCCCCTATTTCAAATCTTGCTATAACAAGATTTTCCTATGGACATGGACGGGAAGAAGCCATTTTCTGGGAAAATTAACGCGGGAATCTTGCTGTGACAAGATTTCAAAAAGAGGCATCAGACAGAACATGTCATTCCTCCCCAGCTCAAGAAAGCGAGCGGTGGCAAAAGTGGCAAAAAGAGTATAATAGACGCCATGCCTATTAAATTCCCCTCAATGAAACGTGGCCTGCTTGAGTTCGTAGTGCTCAAGACTCTCGTCGCTGAACCTATGTATGCCTCGCAACTTCTTGCCTATCTGGCAACAACCGAATTTCGGACGCCTGAAGGCACCCTCCATCCCCTATTGTGCAAACTACGCGGCCGCCGATTACTTGAGCAAAGCTATGAAGAATCAGACGGCGTCTCTGCCAGAAAATATTACTACCTTACAGATCTCGGCCGCACACACATGAAACACCTCGTGGAATATTGGAAAACCTTGAACGATACTCTGGCGAATATCACCCCAGAACAAATCAGAAAAGACCGTGATGTCGCAAATGAATACGGCGCCCGATCTCACGCTCACACCTCCACCTTCGAGAACAGCCACGCGCCTATGGATAGGAAAAGCGCCGACACCCCGAGGATGACGAGAGCGTCCACGCCGATAGCGTATTGAGACATGCCGGTGAAGGCCGCTCGCAGGCCATCGACGCCATAAGACAGAGGATTGAAGAAAGCGATCCAACGTATGAAGGCCGGGGCGGTAGTCAACGGAAAGAGTGCGCCCGAAAGGAAGAAGAGCGGCATATTGACCAGGTTGATGATGAGGCCGAAACCTTGCATATCCTCCATCATCGAGGCTATGGCCGTGCCGAAGGCCGTGAAGACGAGAGCGATGCCGAACATGAAGAGCAATCCCCAGAGGATGGCGAATATATCGGGTCGGAAACCTATAACGATGGTGAGTATAAGAACGATAATACCCTGAATGAAGGCAGTAGTCGCTCCGCCCAATGTCCTGCCGAACATGATGGTCAGGCGCGAAACCGGGGCAACCATAGTCTCCTTGAGGAAGCCGAACTGCCGATCCCAGATGAGCTCGATGCCCGAGAATACCGCCGTAAACATAATGGACATGGCGATGATGCCGGGCGACAGGAATTGTATATAGTTACCGGCGCCCGCGGCGGAGAAGATAGAGCCGAAGCCGTAGCCCAGAGCCACCAGGAATATGAGCGGCTGTCCCAGGCCGCCGATGATACGCGACTTCGAACGGAAGTAGCGCTTGATCTGGCGGAACCAAAGGATGTATACGGGGTATAAAACGCGGGAATTCATGGTTGGGGAATTAATCTAATTTCTAATTTCCGCCAGCTGGCGGACTAATTACCTAACGGCGGCCGCCACTAAAGGCTTGCCGCATCTGACGCAAATGATCCAGACCGCCCGCTTCCTGCTCGCGGATCTCATGACCGGTCAGCTTGATGAAGGCGTCTTCCAGATTGGCCGTGCCGGAAGCGGCGATTATGTTCGCTGGGGTATCGCTAGCGATGATCTTGCCATGATCAATGACGGCAACCTGTTGGGCGGAGCGCTCGGCTTCTTCCATGTAATGCGTGGTGAAAAAGATGGTCAAGCCCTGTTCTTCGTTGAGCTTCTTCAAGTACGTCCATATGTAGTTCCTGGTCTGCGGATCAAGGCCTGTGGTCGGCTCATCGAGAAAGAGGATGGCCGGTGTGTGCAGAAGCCCGCGGGCGATCTCCAGGCGCCGCTTCATGCCGCCGGAAAAGGTCTTGACCAGGCTGTCCTTGCGGTCCCAGAGCTCCACGAACTTCATCAAGTCTTCGATCTTCCTGGGCGTCTCCGCGCGCGGCACGCCATAGAGGCCGGCGTGGAAGAACATGTTCTCGTAGGCGGTGAGCTCGTCGTCGAGCGAAGGATCCTGGAAGACGATGCCGAACGACTGCCGCACGTCATGCGAACGCCGGACGGGATCCATGCCGTTCACGTGGATCGTGCCCGACGTCGGGTGAACCAGGGTCGTGAGCATTTTGATGGTGGTGGTCTTGCCCGCTCCGTTCGGGCCCAGGAAGGCGAAGATCGAGCCGGCGGGCACATCGAAAGATATATTATCGACAGCCTTCAAGCCGCCCTTGAACGTCTTGGTCAAGTTCTTGACGGAAATGGCTACTGTCTTTTCTGATTGGTTCGGTTGGGGCATAGCAATAGAGACGGATGAATGGCGCTTATAATACATACTACCATTCGATGAATTGCGGTGCGAGGGTTTTTGGTGGCGTCATCCCTGAATCATATATCTTTACATTATATCGTTATTTGACTTTCGACGAGATATACTATTAAATCAACATCAAAAGACCGAAACTGGAAGGAACATTATGAAATGCGACATATGCAAGAAGCCAAATCCGGAACTGTTGATAATCCTGCCTATTCATCAAGCAGACGGGAGACTCGACACCATAGCCTGCGAAAAGTGCGCCAAGGAGTCGAAAGCATACTGTAAGAAACACCGCCGTCCTCACCAAGGCTTCATTGACGGCACAACTGCTTGCTTACAGTGCATCGAGGAGTTGGTGAAAGTCAACAAAGACGACGCCACATCCATCAGGGACCGCGTGCGGGAAGCCTTGCCACGAGATCAGGTCGAAGATCTAAATGATGCCGCAGAAATCAGCGCGGAAGTGACGGGCAGTTCCGAAAGCATCGCTGTACTACGCTTCATCGCATCAAAAGCGATGCGCTCGAATCAGACGATCGAAGAGGTGATCAATGAAATCACCGAATCACATTCCGTCGACTACATTCTCTGGAGATGACAAGGGCCGTGTTTGTCACTTCAGGCCGCCAAACTTTATCTGGCGGTTTTTTATTCGCTATCCCTCACAGCACCGGCTCGTATTTCTTTTTCCTAAATAGCCAGCCTTCAAGCGAGTATCTGTCGTAGCCGTAGAATATGTAAGCGATGGGGATGCCGATCAAGATGAGGTGCGGCCAGACGACTTCGCCGAAAAAGATGAGGGAGAGCGTCAACCAGAAGAGAAGAAAAAAGGCGGTGAAGCGGATCTCGATGCCGAGGATGAAGAACAGACCGATGGCAAGCTCGACGATAGCGGCGCCTAGGACCAGGAAATGCGGCTCGAAGCCGAGGATCTTGTCCAGGTGGTATTGCTCCACGGTGAAAAGAGCCAGATTATTGTGGATGATCTTGGCATAAGCCGAGGCATATATGAGGGCCACGCCGAAGAGGACGCGCAGGATCATGAAGCTCCGCGGGGCGAGATAGGCCTGGACCTTATTGACAACCTTTTTCTTCGTCGCCATGAGTGTATCCAAGCTGAAGTTATGCGAGCCGAGAATGAGAAGGACGATGATCTCGCCCAGATAATTCACATAGGTCAGCATGTACCAGCCGTGATTCCGGATGGCGATGACATAGAGTACGAGAGCGACCAGCGCGGCCAGGCGGACATAAAGACCCAAGATAGCCATAATGCCTATGACCACGAGCACGATCGTTACCAGTCCTGCCCACAGCCCGAAATTCTGGGCCAGCGGTAATTCGGGACCGTATATCGTCTTGATAATACGCAGCCGCCAAGAACGACACGCCGATGGTCACGCGAGCGATCGTGGTGGCGTATTTGCGGAGCTTGATCAGCATCGGATCCAGCCTGCGCTCGAGGAAACGCAGGGTGGATATCCAGAAGACACCGAAGACCGTGAGCACGCCGATGAAAGCCCAGAAAGAGAATTGGCCGATATTATCCATGGCCACGTCGAACAGATTGAATGAGGGCGTATCTATAGCTTGGGTGACTTGGCCGGACGTGAGGACATAGACTTCGTGGGCGGAGGAGAGGGTTGGAACAGCGATCACCACTAACATAATGGCCGCGAACGCGAATAAAGACATACGATTGATCATGATGTTTTTACTATATGTTTAAACGCATACTCCAGCGTCCCGCCAACTTTCTTCCCCGGATTGAAAACGCCTTTCGGATCCCAGATCTTCTTTGCCTCTTCGAAAAGTTTGTAGACTTCTTCGCCGTACTGCATCTTGACGAACGGCGTCCTGATAATACCATCATTGTGCTCGCCAGTGATGGAACCATGGAATTCGTGGACGAGAGTGTAGACCTTGACTGACAATTCTTCGATGATCTTGTGGGCCTTCGGATCGGCCAGATCCATGAGCGGGATGATATGGAAATTGCCGTCGCCGACGTGGCCGGCGATGGTATAGGTCAAGTCCTTCTTGTAGGGCTCGAGCAAGGCATAGAGCTTTGGCAGAAAGACCGGCAAATCCTTCGGCATGACCACGAAATCGTCTATGAACGGCGCCGTGCGCACGCCGTGGATATGTTTGCGGAGCATGTTGAAGCTCTCGCGTCGGATGACCCAGTATTTATTCTCGTCGTTGGTGGTTTTCGTCACCCGGGTCTTTTCATGGAATTGTTTGAGTGAAGTTTGCGCCTTTGTGGCCATGCTCAAGGCTTCTTCGTCGGAATCGGCCGTGAATTCAGCCATGAGGACGAGCTTCGGCAAGCCGCCTTCGAGTACAGCCACCATCTCCGGCACGAATTCGAGGCCAAGGGTCAGCAAATTGCCGCCCATCTGCTTCATCAGTTGAGGCAGGAATTTGAAAGCGACTTTCAGGGTCTGATCATCGTACGATTCGAAACTCTCGGGCTTGAAATCGAGTATATGCGTGGCGGTATCGCCGAGCTGGTCGAGACTGGTCAGGAATACGACCAACAGATGTGAATACTTTTTCGGCTTGACCAAAGCGAATTCTATTTCGGTGATGAGGCCGAGCGTGCCTTGAGAGCCGACGATCATCTTGGTCAGGTCGAAATAGGGTATAGGGTTTAGGGTATAGTCCTCTACCCTATCCCCTACACCCTTGTTCATCACATTCCATAGGTAATAGCCACAGGAATTCTTCGAGACTATAGGCTTTGCTTTTTGAAGAAGTTCGTAGTTGGAGTCGATGAGGTCGAACATTTTGCGGTAAATTTCGCCCTCGAAGGTGGGCAGTTTCTTTTTTTCCTCCACTTTAGTCGAGTAAAGTGGCTTGAATTCATACTCATTGCCGTCGGCACAGACCATCTTTAACCGTCTGATATATCTTTCAGTTTTGCCATAGGTCAACGTCTTCTCACCGCCGGCATTATTCGCCACCATACCGCCCACGGTGCACAGCTCGCGCGACGCCGGATATGACGGCATGATCTGTCCTCCTTTCTCCAAAGTAGCCTTATCAAAATCGCGATAGTAAACGCCTGGTTCGGTCACGGCATAACCTGATATTTCCACGCCATTTATATCCTCTTGCTTCTCTTCTTTGACCTTTTTTATATGATTGAAATATTTCGTAAATGAGACGACGACTGACTCTGTGAGCGGCCCGCCTGACATATCCGTGCCGGCCGAACGCGCGGTCAAGGTGACAAGTGGTTTTGGTTCCGCACTCGCCTTGCCGCCCGGCGGGGTGTTACGGCCAAGCGCGTATTTGACTAATTTCTTGATGTCTTCGACATCCTTCGGATGGACGACCGCCTGCGGCCTGACCTCAAATAGGCTCGCGTCATGGCTGGCGGCGACGAGCGATTCGTCTGATGTCTCGACGTCGCCGGAGATGAGTGACGAGAGATCTGAAGCTTTCAGCATGGGTAGAATTATAACACGGGCGCAAGAACATATTGACAAAAGAACGATTTGATATAGTCTTCATATTCGGGTATCACAGAAACAACAGAAAACAAAAGAGAAACTATGGACACGAAAACACGCAGAGTCCTTCGACCGAACTTCGAAAAACGCGGCGGATTGATCACAGTGGTCGCCACGGACGTATTCACGGGAAATGTCCTGATGGTCGCCTACACGGATGAGGCCGGCTTTATGGAGACCTTGAAGACGGGCGAGGCCGTCTATTATTCCACTTCGCGTAAAAAACGCTGGAAAAAAGGCGAGGAGAGCGGCGATATCCAGAAAGTACGCCAAGTCCTCATTGATTGCGACGGCGATGCCGTCATCTACCTCGTGGAGCAATGCGGTGACGGGGCGTGCCATACAAAAGCCAAAAGTTGCTTTTATCGCGATGTCCTTGAGGGGTTCGAGATCATGAAGGCCCCAAAATCCGGCGCCAAGGAAGAATTACCTTTCATCGAAGTCGAAGTCTCCTCGAGCCTCCGAGGCTGACGGAAGCGAAGACCAAAAGCTCACCCGAGCCATTGGTCTTTTTTATTACACTACCTTCTTATCGCGCCAACTTAACATGCTATACTCGAACCATGAGAGAGATCCCGGAAAAGAACATCCGCACCATATTTGTCGTCAGCCTCTTCATCAAGGCCTTCGACGCCATCCTGGAAGTCATCGGTGGCATCATACTGTTCATGCCTGCCAGCTTGGCAAAGCTTTTTTCATCCCTCACCTCCGGCGAATTGGCCGAGGATCCGACGTCCTTCACCGCCAATCATATCCGCGATCTCATACCGTATTTGTCATCGAATGGCATCCTGTTCGGCGCCTTTTATCTCTTGTCGCACGGCATAATCAAGCTCATCCTTGTCGGTGGCCTTCTCCGGCGAAAGCTCTGGATGTATCCGACGGCCATCGTCATCTTCGCCCTCTTCGTCATCTATCAACTCTATCGTTTCTCATACACCCATTCGATCTTCATGATCGTCCTCACCGTCTTCGATCTATTCCTGATCGCCCTGACCTGGCATGAATACCGGTTCATGAAAAAAGGCATCGTTACATAATGAACCGCTTAAAAAAGCCTTAACATTACCACCCGAGCGAATAGACCCACGGCTGGCTGACGGCCACGAGTGCCAGGATAGCCGCGGCCAGGGCCATATTCTTCTCGAAGTTGATCTTCTCCGAATATTTTTGACCAGGATCTTGGACTTTCCAGTAGGCGTGGATCTTCCATGAGACGCCGATGAGGAATATGACCAATGCGGCGATGCCATAGTACGGCCAGACGCCGAGGAGGATGGACAAAGCTCCGAAGAGGGCGAGAACGCCCGTGCCGATGACGGCGAGCTTGGCCGTGCGGACGGAACTCACCCCCTTAGACTGGGTATAGCCGACGAGACCGGCTGATTTGAAGATATGGTTGTACGCCACATTCAGCCAGTAGAGGCAGAGAGCGGCGCGGGCGATGAGGAATATGATTACCATGGCGGTGATATAGGTTAACCGATGCTAATGGGATAAGAATATCATGATATAATCCCTGCATACAATTACATGAGCAATGCTATCGTACAAGTCGGACCGTCCGAAGAGATCGCGCCGGGTAAGCGCGTGATACGCGCCCTTCTGGGCGGAAGATTCAGCGCGGAAGAGATACCACTGCTCGAAGCATGGGCTGACGGCCTGCATAAGTCGATAGAAACTGAAGCCGCCGGAAAAAGCCGGTCCGTCTGCGTCCTTATGGATATCAGCGGCATGGATACATACGACGATCCCAAAGTCATCGATATCCTGGCCGATCTCATGAAGAAGGACAACCCCTACATCCGCAAGACCGCCACCTGGGGCGGCAATGACATCCTCGAGATGGTGGAGCAGGTCGTCCGCAGTATGGCCGGTCGCGACAATATAATGAATTTCAAGACGGAGAAAGAGGCTTTGAAGTGGTTACAAGAATAGGATATACATTGTAGGAATGTCCTTGTTTACCTCCTCCTCCCCCTCCCGGCCCTTAAAGCGTTCCCTATCGGAATAAAGTCGGTCAGGAAATTAAACGCCGCAGCGCCGGCTGGTCCTAAAACGCCCAGGCCGGGGATGCCGACGGTGACCCAGACGAGGCCGAAGGCGTTGGTCACGGCCCAGATGCCGAAGCATTGCCACATGATGGCCCTGACCTGGCGGGCGGTCTTCATGGTCTCCGGCAGGCGGCGCAGGTGGTCGTGCATGATGGTGATGTCGGCCGCTTCGATGGCCGCGTCGGAGCCGATGCCGCCCATGGCGATGCCAACGTCGGCCAGAGCCAATGAAGCCGCGTCATTCACCCCGTCGCCGATATAGGCGACGACTTCCGGTTCTTTCTCGCGCTCGAAACGGTTGACGAAAGCCACTTTCGATTCCGGCGTCATATTGGCATGGAAATGCCTGATGCCGAGCTCGCCGGCCACGGCCGCCGCGGCATGCTCGTTGTCGCCGGTCAGCATGTGCCATTCCTTGACTCCGTAAACTCCGGTTTCTGCAATGATGTCTTTGGCATGAGGACGCAATTCGTCGCGATATGACAGAAGACCGGCCACTTCCCCGCCGATAGCCAGGACAACCACGCCGCGTCCGGCGTCTTTCTCCAGATCGATGTCTTTCTTTATTTGCTCGGGAATGCGCACGCCATTGGACTCCATGAATGAAAGACGGCCGAGGAGCATGTGCTCATTGCCGTGGCTGTACGACACGCCCTGACCCGACACTTCCTCCGACTGATGCGGCGCGTGGATGGCGATATTCTTTGTCCTGATGTAATCGAGAATGGCCCGCGAGACCGCGTGCTTGGACTCCGAAGCGCCCATGCCGGCGCGGTTCAGGACCGTATTCGCGGAGAAAGCGCCATACGTCTTCACCTCCACTATCTTCGGCTTGCCCCGGGTCAAAGTGCCGGTCTTGTCGGTCAATATGTATTTCGTCCGAGAAAGCTGTTCAAAAGCGGCCGAGCCTTTGACGATGACGCCGCGCTTGGCGGTGCGGGCGATAGCGGAGGTGAAAGCCAATGGCACGGCCACGGCGATGTCGTCGGCGCAGACCACGAGAAGGATGGCCAGTATCTCATTCGGAGACAGGCCATAGAGATAGAGGGCGAATGAGCCCGCGAGCGACAGACCTATGTACCACTGGGTGAAAGTATCAGCCACTCGCTCGGCCCGGCTCTTTGACCGGCTGGCCTCTTCGACCAGAGCCATGATGCGGGCCAGCGTCGAATCCTTGCCGATCTTCTCGGCCCTGACCACAAGCGAGCCGCTCTCGTTCACCGTGGCGGTGAAGACGCTGCTACCGGCTTTTTTCGGCACGAGCTCGCTCTCGCCGGTCAGCGACGACTCGTCGACCTCGGCTTCGCCGGAGACGACCGTGCCGTCGACAGGCATGCGATCGCCGGATTCGACCACTATATGGTCGCCGACTTTGACCTGGCTGATGTGTATATCTCTGACCGTCTCGCCGTCTTGGATGCGGACGTTCTCGACGTGATATTTCATCAAGCTCTCGATGACCTTCTTGGCCCGAGATCTGGGTGACATGATCGAAGACCCGGGCGCAGGCCAGCATGAGGGTGATGAAGGCGGCCGAAGACCACTGATGGGCAAGGAGCGAGAAAGCTAGGGCGACCGACGCTAGAAGGTCGACCGAGACGCGCCTGTGGGCGATCGACTTCGCGGCGCTTATAAGGACCGGGATGAGGCCGAGGAAAGAAAGGACGGCGAGGATGATGGTCAGGATGGGCTTCACTCCCGCCGGAAATGGCATGAAAAGAGCGATGAGTGAAAGAGTCGTGAGTGCGATGAGGAAGATGTCGAAGGTGAATAGGAATCTGCCGCTACGGCCGATCTTGGCGGCGGCTTTGGATTCCTGGCAGGCTGTAGCAGAGAACATGGGGATATTATAGCAGGTATGCCGATCTTAACTTCTCGATTTGGGCTTTTAGTTTATGACTATTGCCGTGACTGATCAGACCGAGATAAGACTGTACGGTCTCCGCTTTTCCGCCTTTTTCCTCGATCGTTCTAAACATCTTCCGCTTCGTTGCAGTTCGTAGCACACGATGATCCGTAAAATTGATCCATCCGAGGTAGTCGACGCCGGAGGCAATGGTGCGTATGGATATTTTCTTGGGATGTAAATGAAGGTGTAATCTGTCGTTCAAAAAAGATCGTATCTGCGGAATGAGCCCGACAAGCCAGTCCCGATCTGATGAGAAGAGAACGAAATCATCGGCGTAGCGGATATAGTATTTTGCTTTAAGTTTGTGCTTCACGAACTGATCGAACTCATTCATGTAGATATTGACTAGGAGCTGTGAAGTGAGGTTGCCGAGAGGTAGACCGATGCCGTCGGCAGTCGAGTGAAAGCTGCCAATGATTTCAGAGAGGAGCCAGATAATATCCTTGTCTGGAATATAATCTTTGATGATTTCAACGAGTACTCTCTGGTCAATAGATGCGAAGAATTTCTTGATGTCGCATTTAAGCACCCAAGCAGTCTGCGTGTGATTCTGCGTCACTTTGTATGAAAAATCTCGGAATCGGTTTACTGCTTCATGTGTCCCCTTTCCGAACCTGCATGAAAATGAATCCGCAATGAATATCTTGTCGAAAAAGATATGGAGTTCACGATAGATTGCGTGATGAAGTAGCCTGTCTCTCACGCTCGCCTTGTGGATGTTCCTCGGCTTTGGGTCGGATATATTGAACGCTTCGTATGATGAATGCTTGTAAGTCTTTGCCACAAGGTCATTATGAAGCGAAATTATATTGTCCATCAGATTTCGTTCGAATGTCTGAACGTCTTTTCTGGCCCGTTTTCCTTTCACGAACTCTTTCCATGCCTCGATGATATTTTCGAGGGAAATGATATGATTGTAGCCATGTCCAAATTGAATCCGTCGCATGTCAGAGAAGTCGCCCCCCCCCCCACGGATTTTTACCTGTATTGAGTAAGGTGAAAGAAACATATTTGTTGTGGTATGGATATTACCAGATTTTACCCAAGGCACACAGGCATTCCCTTGGACAGAGGATTGACGGCCTTTTTATCGAAGTCATAGAGGCCATAACTGCCGCCAGTTTCTTGTCTCCCATTGAAAAACATCCGTATGTCCGGTTGGCCATCAAAAAGACCGACACGCTCAAGGTCTTGCTCATGGTTCTGTGGGAGACCAAATCGCTTGATGACAAGAAATATATAGCCCTGTCGGTGAAGTTGGACGAGATAGGCAAGAATCTGGGCGGCTGGAACGGACAACTCACAAGACAAAACTCCCCCGTAAAAACGAGGGAGAAATGAAGAGAGTTGCGGACACCGCAGCCGGATTGTTGGAGTTCCAGTCGTTGTCGAGCCAGTTGTTGCTCCAAATCCACCTGTCGCCGTTCCAGTTGAGGTAACGGACGTAGAGGTTGCCGTCAGAGTTGCGGTATCGTACGGGACGCCTTCCGTGCCACCACCCCTTGAATGCTCTCAGGGTTGAATCGTATCCGGCATCGAAATGCCCTAGCGCCTCGTACCAAGTATGTTCATTTTTTAATGAAGTTCTGCATGCACCACTCTACCCAAAACCTTGGTCTTGCCCAAAGGGTCAATGTGCTCATTGAGATACGCTCGATGCATGGATACTGGATTCGGTAGCGAGAAACCGTGGTCGCCCGCATATTCACCTACTACCGCACTCGATTCTAGCATATTTATATAAATGACAAACCCCAAGCCGAATTGCTTGGGGTGAAGTTATACGCATATCTTCAAGAGCGTTTGTTTTCTTATCGCAAGGACAAAGGTCAAAGTGACTGAAGCAGTCCACAGTAACCAAGTCCAGAGTGCTAACTTGCGGACACCGCAGCCGGATTGTTGGAGTGCCAGTCGCCGTCGAGCCAGAGGCTGCTCCAAAGACACCTGTCGCCGTGCCAGCTGAGGTAACGGACGTAGAGGTCGCCGTCAGAGCGGCGGTAAACCGTTCCCCAGAAGAAGATGTAGCGGGTGTTCCCATTGCCATCAACCTTCCAAGAATCCGGAATCAACTGCGGATGCTCACGGAGGTAATCCAGAACATTGGCGTTCAGCACCGGTTGCTTCGACACTTCCTTGCGGAGGTCGTTGCCCTCGATGCGTCCACCTTTCTTCTGCGGCTTCGACAAGTAGAAGTCAATCTTCTTGCCGTCGAGGTAGAGGTCGGCTCCCCGGCGTTCGAGCTTGGCAACCTTGCCCTTCTGGTGTTCTTCCACCTTCCAGCCGTCAGGCAGAAAGGGGTCGGCACCGAGGTCAATTGCATACTCGACGGGCTTGATTTCATACAAGCCGAGTTTTACGCCCCTCACTTGGCCGAGGAAATCCCCGACGGTGAGCGCTTTGACTTCTTCCAATGATTGGAAACCGTTGCGGTTGAATGCGTGTTCCAGCTCTTGAGCCAGACCGACACCGAGTGTTAACCTGTTATTATCCATAACGTGTTCTTTCTCTGTTTCGTGGACATGTCCTTTTCGAGGACTGGTCCAAGCTGTTGGGCTCAAGCTTCGTGCTTTTGCCACAGCAGAGAATGGCCTATAAATAAGCCGCTTTCTGCCGTGGCAAACGCAAGTTAGGCTATCAAGGAGCTTTACTCTGCCATTATACTACCAATTAGTACCAATGTCAATAGCGTGCAAATATGGCCCTAAATAGGGTCATAATCAAACTGAACAGCCACGCTACACCGACCGTCAATTCCAAATTCCCTTCCCTCTTTTCCGCTTCACGGAGCGAACGGGCGGCAAGGACAAAGCCGGATGTCGAGGATGCCTGCCACGGCACGATGATCGCGGCGAAGCGCAGGCCGGAAGCGGTCTGCCAGGTGACGCGATCTTCGCCGTGAGCTCTGACATAATCAAAAACACCGACCGGAGGCATAGGCAACTCGTTCCCTGCTCTCATCGATGATTCGAGCACAGTACCCCTGTCATCGAAGACCATGACGAACGGCGCCAAGCTTTTTGAAGCATCGATAACATGCCTGTCCGCCGGCATGAGAGATGCCGGCGCGGCGCCTACCGAAAGAGCGCGGGCCGCGTCTTCGGCGAGCTGTATTTGCGGATCATTGGCGGACTGTCGCAGGTCCTGTTGGACGGCGGCGTATATCGTGACAAAAATGACCGTTATGACGGCCCCTGCGAGCAGAAATCTGACAAGCGGGATGAACCTTTGCATGCCGTAATTATATGCTATGATGGCCCGGAACGCACTCTGAAAAGTGCGAGGATTAACCCAAAGGAGGACCTCAAATGCATGGACGAATATGGATGTTCTGTATTTTTGTTGTTTTATTTTGCGAACCGGCACGGACGCAGACGATAACCCTGAATAGCACGAATGAGGCTGTCGGATGGGCCGCGTATCCCCGGGAATTGGAGATTCGAGCTACGACTGCGTATCTCGACCGGTTCGGGTATCAGACAGCGATCGGCTGGACGCGGCTGGCTGAGATCGATAGATATGAGATACACGCTCATGTCGCTTCGGCGGGAAAAGACGTCATGCGCCGCTCCGTCATCTACAGTTTACGCGAGACCGCGGCGAACATGCCCATCGCTCTAGGGTGGCACGATTGGGCAGAAAATCTGTTCGCCGGAACAGTCGGCAATACGATCGAAGGAGACGTCAATACGCTCTCTCCCTTACCATCTTCCGCCGAAGCTTCATATTGGAAACAGATGAAGTCGGATGGGAGCCTGTCATACGGCCTCCGACCGTTCGAGGGCAATCCGTACGGTTATATCGGCACGCAATGGGGACACTGGAGAGGCAATCCTGCCGCCGTGACCCTGGTACGTTGGCATTACGACCCGATCCGGATAGCGTCGACGATCGACGGACAGATATCATTCCCCTTGCCGTACGGATCGCAGTTGAGCATCGGCACGTCATTCCGACCGGAACGCATTGGATCGAGCGATCTCAATCCCGGCGTATCGATACGATGGGTATGGTCGTTCAAGACGGTGGCTATGGATGGCAATTGCTTCGTCGGTACGATCATAGACGGGGACTCGAGGATCGACTGCGGATTCATCATTCACTTCTGACGCGACACGGCTTCAATGAGACACTACTTTAACGCGACGCGGCTCTCTCGGAGGGCCGTGTTTTTTATTGCCTATTTTTTACCGTATTTCGCAGGCCGCTAGTGGAGCTTGGTGATATCCCTTGGGTAGACGGCGTCAAGAGTCCAGTCGATGGCGATGCGCAGACGTTTTTTCCATGAAAAGAACTTGAAGAGATAGACCGTGCGCCACAGCCACCACGAAAGCTTACCGGCGATCTTCAAGGAGAAGATCTCGCCTACGGCGAACCAAGACCCGACCGAGACCATGGACCCTTTCGAATGATAATGGAATGCCTTGAGAGGCTTTTTGTTGAGCGAGGCGCGTATATTTCTGGCGACGACGCGAGCTTGGCCGACGACGACCTGGGCGAGCATTGGCATAGGCGGCGGGGCGGCACTACCAGGATTTCCATCGTGCGCCGCGAGGGAGTGGGTATCGGTGTACGCCGCCATGTCTCCAAGAGCGAATACATGACGGTCATCAGGAAGCATGAAATGCTCGTCTACCGCCAGTCGGCCGGACGTGAGAGCCGGCGCGTCACCTTCGAAATACGGCATGGACGGCTTGACTCCCGCAGCCCAGATGACGGTGGCGGACGGTACCGTCGTGTTATTAGAGAGGGACAATCCATGAGTACTGACCGCCGTCACCGTGCTTCCCAGATATATTTGAACGCCGCTATGGCGCAGGCGCTTCTCGGCGGCAACCCGCAGGGACGGAGCGAACATCTGGAGAAGCTCCGGACCGGTATGGATGAGCGACACGGTCGGCTCTTCGGGAGAACATCGATGCGGGTCGTCTGGATGGCAGTCGGTGTCGTTGTAATAGCGCTTGACCAGGCCTGCTACGAAGTCGGCGATCTCGGCCGCCGTCTCGACGCCGGTCGCTCCGCCGCCGACGATCGAGAACGAGAGCAAGCGGGCACGCACGGCCGGATCGTCGCACAGGATGGCTTCTTCGAAGGAATCTATGATGCGATCCCTGATGGCCGAGGCGTCAGCGAGCGTCTTCAACGGATAGGTGAATATGTCCGCGCCGGGAATATTGTAATAGTTCGTGACCGCGCCGGTAGCTATAACCAAGAAATCGTATTTTATATCGTGCGTCGGCCGGTGATGCGTCTCTTCGCTGTTGATGCCGCCCAAGACATGGATGGTCTTTGCGGTCCGATCTATGGCATCAACGGTTCCCTGGACTATTCTGACGCCGCTATGGGCGAAAATCTCACGGATAGGCTCGGCTACCGAGGCCGGCGCGAGCGAGCCGGTGGCCACTTCATGGAGGAGCGGAGTGAAGAGGAAATAGTTCGCCTCATTGACGATGGTCAGGTCTATGGCCCCTTTTTTGGCCAGACGCTTGAGATGGCGAGCTACGTACATGCCGCCGAATCCGGCGCCGAGGATGACGATATGGGGGCGGAGCATGGGGATATTATAATTCCTAATTTCTAATTGACCTATTATATATTCGCAAAGTGTATGGCTATGTACAAGATACCGGCTCCCAGTAGCGTCATGGCCGTGGTCATGAACTTCGGATGGGCGTGGTGGCTCTCCGGTATGAGGTCGGAAGCGCCGATGTAGAGGAAGAAGCCGGAAAAGATGGCGAGGATGATCGATAAGCCTTGTTCCGGCACGGTGAAGAAGAGAGTCGAAGCGGCTCCGAGGACTGGGGCGGCCGCATCCACCATGAGCCATTTGAATGCGCGCTTTTTGCTACCGGGGTCGCCGGTTGTCGCGTTCTTCAATATGAGATTGACCGTATTGATGCCGTCGGAGAAATCGTGGACAAGGACGGCGACGGCTACGATAGCTCCGATAGCAGCGGATACTTGGAACGCCAGACCTATGGCCACTCCGTCGAGGAAGCTGTGAAATGAGAGGCTGCCTGCCCCGAGAATGCCGCGGCGGCGCTGATGCGGCCGGGTGTGGTTATGATCATCGGCTCCTATATGCATCTCGTCGCCGTGATCATCAGGATCATCATGGGCATGCGCATGAAGAAATATGACACGGTCAAGAACGAGATATGCCAGAAATCCTAGAGCTACAATGGCAGGCACCGTGGCCGTACCCCAATATTTGCCGCCGATATCGATGGCTTCCGGCATGAGGTCGAAGAAAGCCACGGCTATGACCGCGCCGGCCGAGAAGCCGAGGACCAGATGGAGCTTGTCTTTGAGCCGCAGGGCCACGAGGCCTCCGAGGAGAGTGGCGACGAACGCGGCGAAGGCTATGAGGAGGATCATGATGGACAATGATACATCTTTAACCTCACATTGACAAAACCAGCAGGCGGAGTAGTCTTTCCTCTGGACTGTTCGAAACGATTGAAACAAGAAACACGATTGAAACGAAAAATAAATCATGAAAACGAAAACGACCCCCTCTCGCAGGAAAAAACCGGTAGCAGTATCGTCGGCCGACAAGACAATGGCCGTGACAACGACAGTATCAGCCGCTCCGCCGCTGGTGCTGCTCCCTCCCCTGACTACCTATGCCGAACCGTGCATCATCGAATTTGAAGGCGTGGCCGGCGATACCGTGTCGAAGTTTGAAGGAAGCCATCCCATCGCAAAGCTTCTCGCAATGGCATATGCCGAATTGACAGGCGCCAGCGTAACCTGCAACCCCAATGACGCTTTCGAGCTGATCAGCTACGATCCTTCCTTGCACTACATCAAGGCTCGAAGGAAGGCTGGCGTGCCGGTCATGGCACAAAAAGTGCCGACCGCGCATGCCGGAGATTTCGGCGCCAACGCACCTCTTTGGAAAAGCAGGGTGGCACATTCGTCTTTGCTTCCACTGCAACGCGTGGAACGGCCATGTGAAGTCCCCAGACACTCGTCTGCGGCGTGGTAAATGTCCCGAAACAAATAATTTTCGTAATTTCATTCGTATTACTCCGGATCCGTTTCGTCCGGGGTATTTTTATTTCGGCAAAAGATCGTCTGCCATGCCTATTCATACCGGAGCGCCTCGATCGGGCTCTTCTTTGAAGCCTGCCTGGCCGGATAACCGCCGAAGACGAGACCGATGACCGCGGAGACGGAAAGCCCCAGGATAGCGCCCGACCACGGGAAGACGAACTGCCAGTTTATGGCCAAGAAATGCGACAGGGCGAAAGCGATGATGAAGGCGAGAGACGCGCCGAGGATGATGCCCACCAAGCCGCCGATGACCGTCAGCAGGACTGCTTCGAGGAGGAATTGGGAGAGTATGTCTTTGTCCTTTGCTCCGAGAGCCTTGCGCAGGCCGATCTCGCGGGTGCGCTCGGTCACCGAGACGAGCATGATATTCATGATGCCGACGCCGCCGACGAAGAGAGCTATGGAAGCCACGGCCACCAGGAAATAGGTCAAGGCGCTGGTGATGGTGCCGAGGGTATTAGCCAAGCTTTGCTGGGTCTGGACGGTGAAGTCATCCTTGGTCGGATCGGTGATATTGTGGGACTCCTCGAGAGTCAGCTTGATGTCCTCTGCCGTGGCCGGAACGGCCGCGTCTGAAGACGCTTGGGTGATGATGCGGTTGTAGAATTTCTGGCCGGTGACATAGGTCATGGCGGTGGTATACGGCATGATGACCATGCCGTCGAAATCAAAGAGCGTGCCGCCGCCGGATTTCGGCAAAACAGCCTCGATCCGGAAATTATGGCCTTTGATGTTGATACTTTGATTGAGGGGATCCTGGGTGTCGAAGAGATATTTGGCCACGTCGGAGCCGATGACGATGTTGCTCGTCATGGAGTCGACGTCGCTCTGGTCGAAGAACTGCCCTTCCGCAGGTACCAGGTTGAATATGCTCGCCATGAGGTCAGTGGCCCCGAACACGGTGACCTGATAGGTATTGGAACCATATGAAGCGGGATCGGAGCCGATGACGACGGGCATGAGAGATACAAGATCCGGCACGTTCGATTTGTTGAGGAGGGCCGTCACGTCTTTCGGTTTAAGGGAGTCGCTATAGAGAGCGGAGACATTCGATGGGCTAGTCGAGATTTGGCCAGGGATTATGGCGATGGTATTCGTGCCGAGACCTTGCACTTCGCCGAGGATAAGATTCTGCGCGCCGGCACCGAGCGAGACCACCAACATGATGGCCGTGATGCCGATGACGATGCCGAGGATAGTCAAAAACGAACGCGAACGGTTCGTGGTCAGCCCGGTCAGAGATGTTTTGAATAAATGTCGGTAGGTCATGTTATTTCTTGAACTCATCGTTGGCTGTCAGGCGATCCTTCACTTTCACATCGCTCTCTATCTCTCCGTCCATGAGACGGATGATGCGCTCTGCGTGCTCGGCCGTGGAGGTCTCATGAGTGATGAGGACGATGGTCTTGCCGTGCTCAACGTTCAGGCGCTGGATGATGCCCATGACGTTCTTTCCCGACTTGGAATCGAGGTTTCCCGTCGGCTCGTCGGCGAATATGACTTCCGGATCGGTGACGAGGGCGCGGGCTATGGCCACTCTCTGGCGTTCGCCGCCGGAAAGCTCCGCCTGCTTGTGGTCCATGCGATTGCCCAGGCCGACCGACTCGACGGCGGCGCGCGCTTTTGCATCCCATTCATGTTCTGGTATGTCCGAATAATAAAGCGGCAATTTCACGTTTTCCAATACGGTCGTGCGCGACAATAGGTTGAAAGCCTGGAAAATGAAGCCGACCTCGCGGTTTCGCAAGAGGGCCAGCTCATCACCGGAAAATGAAGTCACGTTCTTGCCGTTGAAGTGATACGAGCCTGACGTCGGCTCGTCGAGAAGCCCGAGAAGATGCAGAAGTGTCGATTTGCCCGAGCCGGAAGGACCCATGATGGCCAGGAACTCCCCTTTCCGCACGTCGAAAGTCACGCCCGCCAGAGCAACGGTCGCCTCAAGGCCGTCGTGATATGACTTCTTCAGGTTCTTGACGGAGATGATGTTCATTGGAAATTGAGAATTGTGATTGAAAGATTGGAGATCATTTTTTTCTACCTTTGTGTGAGAGGACGCTCTCTTGAGCTGATCGACGAATACAAAATCACGCTTAAGTTTTTCATTCGTCTTGATAAGATCGAAAGTCTTCTTGAAGAACACGCGGGCTTCTTGCCAAACGGGAATGTCTTCAAATTTGGAATAAGCCATGACAATTCTTTAATCCCTAATATTCAATTATCAATTACCCACATACGTCACCACCTTATCTCCAGGATTCAGGCCTGATGTTATCTCGATGGTGCCGTCGGAGCCCTTGAGGCCGGTCATGACCGGCACGGGCGAGTAGCTTTTGCCATCCGCGCTTACGAGGCGCACGGTCGTGGAAGTAGCGGTGACGGTGAGGGCGCGATATGGTATCTCGATGACACCAGCGGCCATATGGGTCAATATCTCGAGATTGGCGGTCATGCCGGAACGGATACGGGCATCAGGTGTGACGAACTGCAGAGTGACTTTATAGGTAGGCACGCCTTCGAGGACAGTCTCGGCGGGGTCTATCATGACGACCTTGGACGGAAAATCGGTATATGAGCCGTAAGCGTCGAGAGTGGTCGATGCCAAATCGCCGACGGCCACCTTGGCGATATCGGCCTCCGGCACATAGGCCTCTATCTTGAAGCCGCTATTCTGCACCGCGAAACCACCCTGACCAGCCGAAGCGAACTCGCCGACATTCGGATCTTCCTGCGTGACGATGCCGTCGATAGGCGATGTGATGGTGTCTTCGGCGAGGACCGCCCGGGCTTGGGCGACTTTGGCCGCTTGGGCGGCGATGGACTGGTCGGAATTACCAGCGAGCTTAAGGTCATAGTTCGACTGGGCGGTTTGCAGCGCAGTCTGTGCCGATGTGACCGAGTCGATGGCGGCGTTCAGGGCGGAAAGGCCGTTATTCATGGATGTCACGTCCGCGTCTATGGCCGGCTGGGTCAGGCCTGAATTTCCCGGGTTCAAGGCATTGACGATGACGGACAGGTCGTTCATGAAACTTTTTATCGTCGCAAGGAATCGGCTCGCGTCGGAAGCAAGGGTGCTCGGATCGCTCGAGCTCGCCGCGGCCAATTCCACGGACCACTTGTTCAGTGTATCCGAAACGGAGACGCGCTCGTTATCGATGGCGAGTTGTGTCATAGCCGACTGGGTGCGGACGTTGATAACCGGATTGGCGCTCTGGGGATTGGTGAAGAATATATCGGTATAATTGACCAAGGCGCCTTGGGCTTTAACATAGCCGTCATGGGCGGCATTCACTGCACTGCTCTCGGCGCTGGCCAAGGCTGTCTGCTGGACCGATAGCTCCTCCGGCGTAAGCGAGCGTGACATATCGGCGAGCGTCGCCTGGGCGGAGGCCAAGGCGGCCGCGTCCTGGGCGCTGTCGAGCGAGGCGACAGGTTGGCCGGCATTGACGGCATCGCCTACCTTGACATAGACACGCGATATGACGCCGCTCTTCTCGAAAGCAAGATCGGCTTTGTCGACCGGCGATACCGAGCCGGTGACGGACACTTGCTCTATGACATTGCCAACAGTAGCCGCTGTAGAAGTGAAATTCGACGGCTTATTGGCGTTCTTGTAGATGGAGTAGATGATTATAGCCGCGATGATGACGATGACAGCTATGACCCATTTATTTTTTAGAAAGCGAAAAATAGAGCGTTTTTTCATGGGAATATTATAGCATACGCATGGCAGGAGACGGACGATTCGTCCGTATATTTCAGTCGCGCGCTCAATATTTCCTCACCACTCCCCTGACGATGGCCGCCACGCGCAGGCTCTCCTCCGGATATATCGGTTTGTATTTTTTATTCGCCGGCTCCAGGAAAACAGCCGCGCCCTTTTTCCTGAAATATTTCATCGTCCAACCGCCGTCAACTTCGGCAATGACGATATCGCCGTCTTTGGCTTGGCGCGAATCGTCACCTGTGCGCTCTGCTATAACCAAGTCGCCTTCATTTATCCCGGCGTCAATCATTGAATCGCCTTTCACCTCAAGAAGATATGTCTTGTCTTTATCGTTTATCAGATATTCGTCAATGCTCATAGTGTCGAGAACCGACTCTTCCGCGACTGAAGGAATGCCAGCTTCAACCAAGCCGAGGATCGGCACTTCGCCGACGAGCTTATTCGGTATCAATCGGCCGCTGGAATCTTTGGTCACCACGCCTTCGCCGATCAATTTATTGATCAATTTGTAGACGGCATTCTTGGATTTGAAGCCGAGCATGTCCATGATCTCCGCGTAAGCTGGCATGCGCCGGTTATTCCGGTAGAAAGCGAGGATTTTCTTTTTATATGATTCGTACATGGATCTAGTATAGCGCGGCTAGAGCATGAAGAGCTGTGTCAAAGCGAAGCCGCCAAAGAGAGGCACGCGGCGTGGCTGGAGCCTGGCAAGCTGCGAGACGAGGAATTTATGCCGGCGGGACTCTTCCTTGTATGACATGCCCTGGATGATGCGCAGGTCGATCTTTTCGTTGATCTTCCTGATCTCGCGGCGAAGCTCACGGATTATCTGATGTTTGCTCATATTTTTGTATCTATTATTAAAACGACTGCTAAACGACTTTTTATTTTGATGGGTAGGCCCCTGTTGGGCATGGATATAGTATAGGTGAACTATCG
This sequence comes from uncultured bacterium, assembly GCA_963701025.1. GTDB lineage: Bacteria > Patescibacteriota > Minisyncoccia > Phycocordibacterales > PALSA-1337 > C7867-002. The sequence continues at coordinate 427,760 of OY969557.1, forward strand.
TTCACCTGCAAGAGGTTAAGTGGGGATAACTAAAAAGACCCTGTGATATGGCCTTATTCTATGAACGTGATTGCCTTGCCCTTCTTCCCCGCTCTGCCAGTGCGGCCGATGCGGTGTATATAGTCTTCATAGGTGGCGGGCAGATCGTAATTGATGACATGCGAAACATCGGAGACGTCGATGCCGCGGGCGGCGACGTCGGTGGCGACGAGGGCTTTGAGGTGTCCGGCTTTGAAGGAGTCGAGTGCCCTCTGGCGCTGGCCCTGGTTCTTGTTACCGTGGATGGACTCTGCTTTGAAACCGAGGGCGAAGAGGCCGTTCTTCAGACGCTCGACGCCGTGCTTGGTCTTGCCGAAGATGAGAACTTTGGTGAAACCGGGCTGGGAGAGCAGATCCTTGAGGACATCTATCTTATTACGTCCCGTGACGCGGACGATGTCCTGGTCGACGCCCTTGGCGGTATCGCCGGTCTTGACCGATATGGAGACGGGGTTCTTCAGGAAATCCTTGATGAGGGCTTCGATATCCCGTGACATGGTGGCCGAGAAGAAAAGAGTCTGGCGCGCGGCAGGCATCTTTCCCATGATCAGGCGCATGTCGTGGATGAAGCCCATGTCGAGCATGCGGTCAGCTTCGTCGAGAACGACGGTCGAGAACTGCGACAGGTTGATGGCTTTCCTCTCGAGCAGATCCTTGAGGCGGCCGGGTGTTCCGATGATGAAGCTGTTGCTGCGGCGCAAGGCCCCGAGCTGTTTGCCGATGGATGCGCCGCCGACGCAGACGACCGAGAATATGGAAAGCATTGACGAGAATCCGCGGAGCTCGTCGTCGATCTGGGTGGCGAGCTCGCGGGTCGGCACCATGATGAGGATCTTTTCGTTGCGGAATTTGAGGACTTTGTCTATGAGCGGAACGAGGAATGCGGCCGTCTTGCCCGTACCCGTATTGGCGATGCCGACGACGTCGCGGCCCTGGAGGATATGTGGGATAGTCCGGTCTTGGATGGGAGTCGGGGTCACATAGCCTTTCTTGACGATATTGTGTTTGAGCTTCTCGTCTATAAGGAAATCCTTGAAAGCATGTTCCGGCTTGAAGACCGGCATCTCCTCGGTGATTACGGCCTTGTTGACGAATTTGGATATGTCGTTGAAAGACTTCTGAGCGAATCCGCCTCCACGGCCGCCACGGTTACCGCCCTTATAACCGCCGCGAACATTCTTATAGCCGATTTTGCCTTTGTAGCCGCCTCCGCCTTTGTAGACGCCAGGTTTGCCTCTGCGGAATGGACGAGGTCCTGACGCATGAAAAGAACGCCCGCCTGACGGGCGGTGCGAAGGCGATCCCCTTTTCGGAGAATGTTCGTGGCTTTGATAGCCGCTTGAATGTTTACCTGGCATAATATATCGAGTATATGAGGATAATCTGTGTGCAGAGCATAGTATCTCATTGGGAGCTTAGTGTCAAGATCGATCCGTAGCAATGCCCCCATCGAGCGCGGCGGCGCCTCCCGCCACATACCCTGTCGTCCAACAGAGCTGAAGCGAATAGCCGCCGGATGGCCGGTTGATGTGAAGGAGGTCGCCGGTGATAAATAGATTGTTTACTATTTTAGACTTCATCGTCCTGGTGTCTATTTCGGCGAGAGCGACGCCGCCATCGGAAACCACAGCCCGATCATCGCCCATGAGATGAGTAATGGTGAGGGGCAAAGCTTTGAAAAGCTGCGTCAGAATCTTACGCTCTTCTACGGTTACGCTGTGCACTTTCTTATCGAGCATTCTCCGCCCCGCATCTGACGATCCATCCTTTCTATCCGCTGGTCCATCAAGAAGCAGACCGACCTCTTTGGCCATGCCTGCAGGGAGAAGGCTGGCTAAAACATTCTTCAATGTTTTATTCTTATTCGCGTCGAAAATTCCGATGATCTTTTTCTCGAGCGCGCCGAGATCCAAATCCGGAAATAGATCTATACCCGCAGTTACCGTGCCGGCTTGGAGCAGGTCAGCCACTTCTGCCGCGCTATTCAAGATAAGCGGCCCAGAAATGCCGAAGTGAGTAAAAAGGATCTTTCCTTTCTTGGAAAAGGCTTTGACCCCGTCGACAAAAAAAGTGATCTTCATTGATTCGACGCTTATGCCGGCCAATCTCTTCGACCACTCATCCGATACGGCTAGCGGCACGACTGACGGCGTCGGTGACGCCACGGTATGGCCAAGCTCACGAAGCCAGCCGAAGCCGTCCCCGGTCGAACCGGTCTCTCGATGCGATGCACCGCCGGTGGCAAAGATGAAATTCTTGGCGCGGTACTCTCGTTCGCCATCTGCTCCACTACAGTTAACTGTAGTGATGCTTTTCTTGTATGCGCTCGAACTGCCCTTGATTTCACGGGTATTGATCCGCGTAACCGGCGAACCGACTTTGATCGTCACTTTTCCTTCTTGAACATATTTTTCCAAGACCTTATATACATCCAGAGCCTTTTGGCTTTTCGGAAAGGCCCTTTTACGATCTTCGACGACGAGCGGCAAACCGCGAGACTCAAAAAATGAAAATGTGTCTTTCACGCCGAATTTGGCAAAGGCGGAAAAGAGCGCCTCGCCCGCATTGCCATAATGCTTTAGCAGAGCGCGCGCATCATACTCGGCATTGGTGATATTGCACCGCCCGCCACCGGTTATCTTGAGCTTCTCGCCCATCTTCTTGTTCTTCTCCAGAAGGAGGACGCGCCTAACGCCGGCTTCTCCATTGTCTGCTGATGCGACAGATAAGACTTCAGCCGCCCTGCCGGCAGCCGTGAGGCCAGACGCGCCGCCGCCCACGACGATGACATCGTATGTATCAGAATTATCGGCCATGCCAGCTATGCTAGCACATCTTTATATGCACATGCCTTATTTAGCTAGAGTGCCCGGTGGAATGGAACTATTCGGCTCCAAGAGTGAAAATCCGCTCTGACCATTCGCGTCCGGCGGGGTGGAGACGGCGAAGAGCATGCCGTTCGATTCCAGCCCGCATATTGTCCTCGGCTCGAGATTCGTCACGAACATGCAGGTCTTGCCCACGAGAACGGCGGGGTCGGGAAAATACGCGGCTATGCCGGAGACGATCTGTCTCGGAGAAGGCATCGAAACAGTAGCTCCCGCTAACGGCGCTACTTCGCCGAAATCGACCGACAATTTTAGCAATTTATCGGTATCAGGCACCTTCTCCGCCGAAATAATCTTGCCCGCGCGTATCTCAACTTTTTTGAAATCTTCGTAGGATATCATCGTTGGATTATAGCATTCCGAGGGCGTATAATTAAGATTATATGTTCATTGCAATACTCATCACGATCGCCATTACCGCGGTCGGGACCATCATCTATGCGTCCACCTGCGAGTGGACTCTTCACCGATTCATCATGCACCGCCCGCTCTGGAAATTCCGTTATCCGTTCGAGGCGCATGCCCTCGTCCACCATCGGGTATTCAAGGCCGACGAGACCTATCATCTGATCGACAAGACCACCCAGGACAAATGGACTATTCCCATGGCCTGGTGGAACGGGCCGATATTGATAATCACCGCGTCGCTTCCCTCTTTGATCGTCTGGATCTTCTTGCCGACGTGGGGAATGCGCTTGTGGATGTACGGCACCAACTTTTCCGTCATCGCCCTGTATTACGCGGCATACGAATACATGCATTGGTGCATGCACCTGCCTCTCCCGCGGAGACGGATCATAGAGCGGCGATGGATCTTCTTCCGGTTGAACGGCCATCATCTCCTGCATCACAGGTACATGAAGAGGAACTTCAATGTTGTACTTCCCCTCGCCGACTTGTTCACGGGCACCCTGCTACTGCGGGCGCCGGTGCATTTCAAGCAAGCGCGCGGGCCGTCCGTGCCCGATGTCCAACCGCTGGTCTGACCGGCGGTTTTTTTATGCCGCGACGGCATTGACTGGGCCATGACGGGGATGAGCTCCAGCAGAAAAACGGCTCAAAATCAGAGTTTAGGTTCGAGTCCAAGACTCGTTCAGAGGAGGGAGTCTTGGACGTAGACGTGAAGCAAACCTAAAAGATGTTGAGATTGCTCAATATTTTACGAGAAAAAGGTTCGATTGGTATATCTACCAACTGGCTGACGTTTTTGATTAATGTTCGGACTTTTTTCGCCGCGAATCCGGAAGGGTGATGCGACTGGTTGCGCCGTCGCTCCGCTCGGCGCTCGGTTCGGACTGTCGCGACAGGGATTTCGGGGAGGAAGGTGTCGCGCCCGTCCGCCTGTTTTTTCGGGCGGGGGCGGGTCGTAGACGTAATCGGGTCAAATGGTGGAAATGACCCGATTAGGTCATACCATCTGACCCGATTATTCTAACGCAGTGGCATGTAAATGACATCTCGGCCAGCTCCGGAACGCTTCGTCTTTAAGCAATAGAGAATTTATTTCTGACAGAAGTGATAGGAAAATATTTTCCTAAAAATTGACTTAATCGAGCAAATTCTGCATCAGCACCTTGTTGAAGTTTTAGGGATACAGTTTTTCTAACTAGAGTAACCTTCTTTCCGTTATAAGTTAAGTAGAATTTGTTCTTACCAAAAGTAATTTTATTTTTTAGATCACTAAGTGATACTTTTAGAAAAACGTATTTTTCGTAATCATGGGATATAATTTTGTCGTCTGAATTGACCCACGACAATCTACAAGTTTTGTAGTATTTGATTCTGCGTGCATCCCTAACAGTATAAAATGTTATAAGTCCTAGCCCTGTGAAAAGTGAAAGAAATGAAATGAAATGTTCCTTAACATTATTGAGTTTAGCTTCTGGCATTTTGATTAAATATAAGTATTCGTTATCAATCATTACATCAAAAAACGGAAGCGAGCCGAATGCAAAAATCTCTTGCCTCCAGTCTCTGCTGTAAAAGAAATTGTTATCTTCCATTTCAATATTGTTGTTCATGTCAAATACTATATCACACCTAAAATACGAACAGTGTGGGTCGTAACCGTAATCGGGTCAAGTGGTGGAAATGACCCGATTAGGTTCTGTCATCTGACCCGATTATTCTAGCGCGGAAGCGTGTAAATGACATCCCTGCCAGCTCCGGAACGCTTCAGTCTTCCCTGCACCACTAACTTGTTCAGATAGCGTTAGCTGTCTTGTCGGAGATCCGCAGGAGCTTCTGCGCTTCACGATTGTCGGTCTTTCCTTTTTTGGATACGGCTTGCATCAGTAATTCCAGTTTCTTCTGTCTTTTCGACTGGATCTTGGCGTTAGCCTTGGCCAGAAGCGCGCGGATGAAGCCGGTCTGATCTTGTTGCGCCGGCGATTGCGGCTGTGATGCTTGCTGAGTCTGTGCCGCCGGCGCGGACGGAAAAGATTGTGTTGGAGCTGATTGAATTGGCTCAGGAATTGGAGCTTGATTTGTAGCTTCTGGCACCTCGCTTTCTGGCTGATTTACCCCTCCGTTTTGACTTTCTACAGGAATAGGGGCAGGAACGCTTATAGGCGATTCTGGAGCCTCAGGCGGCAAATCGGTAGGTGTAGAGCCGTTTGGCTGGCTAGATTCCGGCTCAACAGGGGTTGGGACAGGTTCTGGGGCTTGCACTGGCGTTTCTGCTACTGGCTCGCTGGGTGTGTTTTGATCGTCCGTTGAAATATTTTAACACTAATCAGAGGTCAGCCACATCACTCATATCAATATCTCCGTCGCGACCAACTGCTGGACTTCTTCATCGAGCGCTTCAAAAACCTCGACTTCGTCAGGTTCAATCGTTCCATCTTTGACTAATTCGAGGATTTCGGAAGGGTCCATAATAGTCAATCTATTTACTCTACTAGACTACTACGATTCCTCAGCTTCCTGTACAAGAGTAGAAGGTAATTCTTTTGAAGTTTTGGCACCAAGTTTTTTTATTTCTTCAACATTCTTGATTAAATTACCTTTTCCAGTTTTCAGCTTATTTAATGCGGCTTGATAAACGTCAGTAGTTGCAGTAAGTTTCTTGCCAATATCTATCAGGTCATCATACAATCCCATAAACTTGTCGTAAAGTGCTCCGCTTCTTCGAGCGATTTCTTTCGCATTACGGGTTTGTTTTTCCTGATTCCACATGTACTCTACTGTTTTAAGTGTTGCCAATAGGGTCGACGGTGTCAATAAGACAACGTTCTTTTTGAATGCATAATTAAACAATGTCTGATCTTCTCGTACCGCATTCAATAATGCAGGTTCGATTGGTATAAACATGAATACAAAATCTGGAGTAGTAATCTGATAAAGTTCATGATATTTTTTATCACCCAATTCATCTACATGAGCTCGGATAGATTGAATGTGTTCTTTCAAGGATTCCTTACGATTTTCTTCATCAGTTGCACTAGAATATCGTTCGTAAGCCGTTAATGAGACTTTTGAGTCAATTATAAAATGCCTATTGTCGGGCAAATTAATAATCACATCGGGACGTAGATCTGAACCATCTTCGCCTTTAAGATTCGTCTGAACTGTGAAATTATCGTCTCGCGTTAAACCAGAATTTTCAAGGATCTTTTCGAGGATCATTTCACCCCAGTCACCTTGTGATTTTGAATCACCCCTTAACGCAAGTGTAAGACTTTTTGCATCTTCGGTCATTTGAACATTAAGCTCAGCCAAAGATTTAATCTGCGTACGCAATGCAGCACGGTCTGCAGTATCGGTTGTGTAAACATGATCCACTCTCGATTTAAAATCATCAATCTGCGTCTTCAGAGGGTTGAGCAATTGTCCTAGATTTTTCTGGTTCTGTTCGGTAAATTTAGCTGTATTTGCCTCTAGAATTTTGTTTGCAAGATTCTCAAATTCAGTCTTGAGACGCGCTTGCATCTTTTCAGCATTAACAAGGTCTGCATGAGCTGTTGCTAGTGTGCCAGTAAGCGTAATGACTTTTTCATTTGTAGTTCCAACCTGATCCTTGGCCTCTTTTAAGCTGTTCTCTAAAAGCTTATTGCGTTCAGTCAATACGCCGACATCGGCACGAGAGCGTGCTGATTGTATGAGCCATACAATAACGCCACCGAGTATAAATACGATTATATAATAGAGAATTTCCATATTTTTATGATTTAACTATATCATACAAATGCTTCCAGATAGCGTACATAGCGTATGTATCGAGACCGCAATAAATCTTTAAATCATTGTATATTTTTGTCTCTTTCTTCCGGAGAAGTTGTTCGTAACCCCATCGTTAACCAAGCATGACCGCGTACCTTGCTTCGCGAATTTAGAGATCCGTACATCGGATATGGGACTAGACTGGTAATGCTTTCTTGATGGAAGTTTTTCCCTGAAATCAGGATGCACGTACAACTGGTCGCTGAAAATCTCTCTGAGATCGTAGAGCGAAGAATGATCCTGTCGAAGGCCTTTGCATATGTTGGTAATCGTGAGCCAATTTCTTTGTTTACACCGGCCTCATATGATTTACTCCATGCAATGACGGTTCCACCGGGTAATATAGCTTCACTCAATGCCCTTGCAACCTTTTCAGTTGGGTCCGTTAAATCATTATGCAAAAATTCTATATGTTCAGGCTTATCATTTGGCGTTCTAAGAATATGCAGCGAAAACTGAAACGGTATCTTCTTGTATGGACTATATCCATTGAACATGGGTATTGCCGGAGCGTAGGCTTCATAATCAAGAAAATAAAGCGGAAATTTATGTGCGTCTAAAATATCTTTAATTGCGACATTATCTATAATTGGTTTTTGTCGCTGGTGAGCTGTGATCTGATTCCTTTGTCTATCAGTCAGTTTAATCTCGTCCGGTATGTCGTTAATATCCAATATTCCCTGTTCAATCAGGATTTCAATCTTTTTCGCGCTTATATACGAAATATCGTGAATTGAGTAAGCTGGTACATGCGAATTTGAATATTGGAAAGTGGTACATTGATTTCTCCTAGTCTTATATAAACAATTACAGTTTCCGGCAGGTTCAGTTTCCTGATTCAAATATTCGCGAGCAGTTACCATCTTTTGTTCAACCTCGGGAAGCCGTTCGCGCACCTTATCTGACTGGTCATCGATAGTAAAAAGAGCATGAACATCTAAATCACCAGATCGGACATATTCTTTATTGAGATGGACAAGGAAATACCGTCCAAGTTTAATCTTCGCTCGATTTAAGACTGAAATCTGAAAGGCGATATCATCTATGTGGTCATGATCAGGACCACCTTCTTTCAATGTGTTGGTACCTTTGACCTCATATAGATCCCAACAGTCATTTATTGCGTCATATGACAACATGTCATTTCGAGCAATAAAGCCATCCACGATAAAAGTAGATTGAAATATGGTTCAAACTTTTGACGCCATCAGTCTTGCCGTCTCTCTACACGCATCTTCTCCTCTTGATACAACTTCAATACCACCCGGAAATAGATTACGCGCACACGATTCAACCTCATTACCCTGCTCCATAAGGTGCTTATCAAATTCAGATAATTCAAACTTCTCATGTAGCTCAGGTCTGTGCAATTTAAGCCAGATATTCTTTGGACATTGCATCAAAGCGAGGAATTGGGTTTTGGATATATGTTTTAACATACTATTTAAACTCGATATGTATCAATGTAGAATTCTAAAACTATTCTATTATTTCGCTTGCAAATATAACCGTTTTTATATTTTGTGGGGTATAAAGAACTGGCCACCAAAATGGAGACCCTTTCCAGCCTTTTTCTTCTGAACCGTTCTGCCTAAACAACATTAGCATCGGAATATCAATAGCATTTTCTTTGGCGATTACACCTTCTATTTTAGGAGTATCAGGTGCATTTGAAAATCCTCCATCTTCCTTAGTTCTGGAGAGATTCCTATCTTTTCTAACTAATATCAAAACTTTCCCGCGTTGATCTGCTTTCACGGTATTTATAGACAGATATTCCATACTTCCCAAAAATGCTTTGATGTCCATTCATATCCTTCTTCAAATTTTAAAGTGGCAATAATTAAATCTATGATTTTTTTCGCATCACCTAAATCTACCATAAATGGCCCATCGTTCTTTTGAAGATTCGAGATAATCGTATCTATTTCTTCAATGTGTGATTTTAGTCTTGTTTTTAAACCTGTCTGGAAACCTATCGGAAGTAGTCGTTTAAACGGCCTTAGGGTTGTTATATTTGATAATAGGATCTTGTTCGGAGAACAAGGAAGTAACTTATTCTGATCATCCTTCCGTATAAAATATATCCCCTGTTGTTGAAATTCTTTATTCTCTAGACTTCCTTAACTCATTATCAAACTCATTAATTTTCTTCATCGTCTGATAAATTTCGAGGGTGGTATAAAAACGGGTTACAGTTAGATCGTCTTCAGATCTAGCCCCATACATTCTCGAATGTTGTAACACTGTATCTTGCTGAGGCCTTTTTGGGTTTCGACCATAGTAAAAACCGATAAGATTATCGACGGTAATTCCTCTATCTAATATTTGACCTCCAACAAAAATATTCAGTGGATTAAGTAAATGAAGTTGTCCTGTTTTAGTATCTAATATCTCATTAGGTTCTCTATAGAGTTAACTTTCGTAATAGCTAGATAGCCGTCGTTCAGTGATTTTTTAACCTCATCTACCACTTCAGATAGATCAGGCGCGATGAGATTTGTTCTTAATTTTATTGATTTCACCAGATCATAATATGAAACATCAATTAAGCTATTCAGGAGAACCGCGTCATTGTTTCAATTCCGAACCAGTTCGGACCTAATCTTATCTACAATTTTGACCTGCCAGTCATGTGACGACCTAGTTTGTTCTGTATGAATAACAAAGCTGTACTTCTTTTGTTGTTCCTTCACCTTTCCTTGCTGAATTCTTCTTATGCACGAACCGACTATAAAATTAACAATAGCGTTTCTGATCATTCTGATTTTAGGGGAATATAATGCCTCCTCAATTCTAAAGATTCGCCCATCTTCCTTCTTTAACGCATTTCGCTCATCTGCAGATATTTCATTAAAAATAAAATGAGCAACTGAGTCTTCTTCATCACTCTTTAGAAAATAATAATCTCCACCAATATACCCCCAAAACTCCAGAAGTGTAACAGTAAATAAAGGTCTTTTAGGAAGAAAAAGTCCGTCTGTACTTTCTGTTTCATCCGGTTGTAAATATAGTGAATACGGCGTGGCTGTTACTTGTAAATAATCAGACTCTGCAACATTTCTTCTTATTTCATCAATTTAGAAGAAATCTTACCCTGCTCTATCTTATCTTCTTCCGAATTCTTTCTAAAACATATACTTGCGAAATCCGCCTCATCATCTATTATCAATATTTTTTTATCTTTCAGATCAGGATAGGTATTTGATAATACAGTCATGACTCTTTGCAGATTATCCTTCTGCTTTTTCGCAACGATCACCATCTTTTGATTCAAAACCCATTTTGTTAAATTAGTCGGAAAATGCATAATGTCAAAAACCTTCATCTGGTCATCTTCAATAAATTTGCTGTAATCTTTTCTTACTCTTTGAATGGTTTGCTCCGATAATGCTTTTGTACCTTTTTGCAAAATTATGACGATGTTGTAACCTTTATCGAAAGATAAAGCTATTATGCCTAAATATGCACTGGTCTTACCGCTTTGAACCTTTCCTAACAACATGCCTGGACTATGAATACTAGTATCTTTTTGGGATAACTCATCTAGCGTACTAAAAATACAATCCTTTAATTTATCCGAAATGGGTCTGTTTTCGGATGCTCTTTTATCTGATAGTTGTTGATAAAAATTCGTTTCCATATATTTAGATGATATAGACAGATATATTGTTATTGTTATTACCGATTTCCTTTTGCTCGGTTGTGAGTCTTGCACAACATCTGGCAATTTTTTATTTGTCCCGCCACCCTTGCTCCATGCTGCTACATGGTCAGCGTCCATTTCAGCAATTTCCAAATCTTACCTTTATTGGCATCATGCCCAATGGCACAATATGAACAGTTTGATTTGCCTTTCGCTTCAGCTTCTTTAGTTTGTGTTGCATAAACGGATTTCTTCGTTGCATTCATCAAAAACTCGGACATCCAGCAATTTCGTATCGGTTGAACCACCAAGAATGAATTCAAAAATACCTTTGCGGTTTTTGACATACAGGATCACCGTAGAGCTTTTGCACTTCGGCTGATACCTTCGCCGGATCATACGCTTTCTTGTGATACTCTTCATAAAGTCGTCCCCACTCAAGTCCGCACATCTCGCTTTCAACATCGGTAAATACACTAGAAACCCAGTCAATCACGCTGTTGAAATAAGTTTTAAGCTCATTGATGTTTTTGTCATTGCGATGACTGCTCATGTAATCATCAATGATTGTCCCTTGTCTACTTACCCAATCCAGAGCGCATTCCAAAAAATCCTGCCGGTTGGCACTGCCCTTTACATAGGCGCTCCATTTTTGAATGTTGGCATTTTGGCTATTACTGAATTCCTCCTTGCCGAGCGTCACAAACGGTCCGGAATACACGGCATTGAGTAATTCCTGATCATTGAGCGGAACGCCGGCAATGTTGATTGTTTTGAACCACTCTTTATATCTGCTTTCTCTGCCTTCACATTCATAAATGAGTAGTTTTGTTTCCAAAATTTTGTCTTGTCTTGTCTTTCGCCATGCCGCTAAAATATTGCTCCATGCCGTTTTCATCTTTGATGGCAAATTTGTCGGTGACAAACCGTCCAAGACTAGTGATGCGCTGTTGTCCATCTAAAACTTCAAATTTGTCGTCACAAACTTTATTGAAATAAATCAATCCTATCGGATATCCTTTGAGGATTGATTCAATGACAGCCAGTTTCTCTTTTCCGCCGTCGAGCATAAATATAGTTGCGCTGATACTCCGGCTGAATAGTGAGTTTGCCAGACAAACCAAACAAGCCCTTTGCCCTCAAGTTCGTTATAGACAAACCCTTCGCAAATATCTTTGACAGTGATGTTAGTTTTTAAAATTGTTTTCATTTTATTTTTTTCTATGTTTAATAAGTACTCTTTGATAAATTTTCCTGCCATTTGCATATCGGATTAATTGTACCAACTTTAAAATTTCCGATCTTGAGTTCATTTGGCACTTGTCCGTATTGCTGTCCGCTCCCAATAATTTCAAATTGTTCAGGATTATATTTATCAAGAAAACTTAATCGGCACACCCATTACCCCTCATAATCACTTGGAATAGCATCGGTAAACGGCACTTCTATGGCATCGTAATTGTCATATTTTTCATAAGATTTTTTGCCTTTAATTTCTTTATGTTTACTGAATTTCAAATTTTCTTCCATTGTCATAAGTGGTAATGGTTGATGACGGCGTCCGTGGTCAAGATTAGTAAACCAGCAAACATTTCGAAACTTCACTAACCAGTTTGGGCATATAAACACTCCTCTCCATACTCTTTGGCAATAGGTGTTCAAAAAAAATGCATTGCCAGCGTTAAAACCATTACCAAGCCACATCTATTATCTTTAATTAATGGAAATATTTCTTTGTAAGTAATTGCATTCATGTTCCCGATAATCACAAACTTTTTGTTGTAATCAAAAAGTTGTTTAACATATTCACGAAACAAGACTGAACGGCGGATTGGTTACCACGATGTCAGATTGTTTAAGTAGATCTATGCATTCATCACTACGAAAGTCGCCGTCGCCTTCTAGCGGCGTCCATTCGTTGTGTTTGTTTGCCTTTAACTGCTTGGCAACATCTTTCAAGTTGAACTCACCATCGCCGTCTATATCATGCACTTCGTTGATAATAAATTTGTTGGCAGTTATCTTCGGACGGCCTTTTGATTTTGTGAGAGTTTTGTCATCGCCAAACAACTCCAGTTGCGTGTTGGCTACAGGCGAGGGTTTGTAGCTGGTGGTGATAAGCTGTTTCAATCCAAGCTTGTTGAAATTGAGTACGAAATAACGAAAGAAATTGCTCTCGAATGGATCGTCGCAGTTGCAATACACTACCTTGCCGCGAAATACATCAGGGTTGTATTCCAAATACGCTTCAATCTCTTTTTGAATATCGCCGTACTGAGTATAAAACTCATCGTTCTTTGCCCTTTTTGCGTTTGTAAGATTATTGTTTGCCATAAATTATTCTTCGTCCTCAATTCTTCTCCTGCGCTCATCAAGCGTCTCGCCATCATACATCCAATAGTCGGTGCCAGCGACACCATAATTGACTCCCAGAATCTTCTGCGCGGACGTTGAGAGGCTAGTGATTTCTCCGTTATATTCGATTGACTGTGATGAATGCAGATCAGAAACTTTCGCTTTTTTACTTTCATCCCGACTGAAATAAATCTCCGTGCCCAACGGGATCTTTGCTAATTCAAAATTGAATTTTCCACGCCGCTCAAGTGCTTCCTTGTGTGCCTCACGGTCTTCCTTTGATTCAATTAAGTCCTTTTTAGGAGTAATGTTCTCGATTTCTGCCAACTTCAAAGCAGCGACCACTCGTTCCGGCGCGATCTGAAAAAATTCACGGCGAGGATTTACACGATTATTATCAAAGGCATCATGAAGCTGGTGCTCGACAAATTTTGCATCTTTGACTTTACAGGCATAGAAAACCGTAAACGGCAAAGGAACGCTAGTAGATGCGCTTAATTCCCGAACACGCTGCTCAAGATTGTTCGTAGTTCTTCCAATCTTCACATAGCTCGGCATTGATTCGTTTGTAAGAATGTAGATTATCTCGTTCATATATGAAGCTTACTCTATCATTTTTTGACAGAGAATTAAAGACGTTGGTCATTATTCCTCCTCCCCGCCCCCGCCCGAAAAAACAGGCGGACCGGCGCGACATTCCTCCCCGAACCCCTCCTGCCGCGCCGTCCGAACCCAGCGCCGAGCGGAGCGACGGCGCAACCAGTCGCATCACCCTTCCGGATTCGCGGCGAAAAAAGTCCGAACATTAATCAAAAACGTCAGCAATTTCGCAGAAAACTCAAAATCGCCCGAAAAAGGCGAAACACATCGCACGTTCGGAGGGCGGGGCGGAATTCCCCCCTGAAACCCCCCTTCCGCCCCGCCCGCTTCCTTGTTGGCGTTTTTGGGGATTTGGGACACGAAGGCGAAGGGTGCGCGTGGCGAAAAAACGAGGGCGCGGTCGCGGACCAGAGGCTTCTCACCGCCTTAACGGCGTTCTTTTCATCGCAAAGGCAATCACATGGCTCGAAGCGGCCCACTTCCGCTCTCACAACTGTCAGTGGCGCGCCCTTGGCTCCGACCCGTATGGCCGCTCCGCTCCGTCGCGCTCTTGCCTATGGTCGGAGCGCCACGGGCGTCGCTTTCCCATACCGGTCGTCGCCGGGCGAGGACAGAAGTCCGTGAGGAGAAGCGGAAGTCGGCCGCTTCTCGGCGGAATACCGACAGCTCTTGACAAGAGTCCTTGCATACATATAATAGTAATGCTTACCGAAACGGTAGGCTTCCAGAAAAAACTTCTAGGTAAACTCCATGAATTGGAGGAAATATGTTCGCAAAAAAGAAAAGATCCTCGACAACCCTAACGGCCTCAACGGCATACGTGACTTACGCCATAAACCACATTATGGCCTTCGTCACCAACGGTCACTCGCGATGGCCTCATCAGATGGTGATCCGATTCAACGAGATCGATGACATCGATGACATTGAACAGGTGGAAGGTAATGGATTCCTACACAGTGGAATTCATGTATGGGTCGATGTGGGAGATCGGATTCGCATGGAATTCTTATTGACCTCGACATTATGCGTGACACCACTGATCGTTGGATATGGGCGCCTGAATCTATTTGCATCACGACCCATAGCATGCCCAGCTTCTACATCATCTGCACCGATAATCAAGGCAATTTCCGTCCGCTCAGTGGCGCAGACAAAAGGTGCTTACCTATTATCGAAAGAAGTATGCTCTCACCGAACGTACGCCGTTTGTCGTCCGCTAAACCAGCTCTTTCAATGAGCACGAATGTGCTCACAAACATAAGGAAATTATGAGTGATGATCACGAATTGGGTCACGAAGCACGGATGATTGTCTTCAACCTGAAGAAGGAACAGCTTGAAGCTGAACAACTTCGTAGGGAAAGAGATCAAGTCACGAAAGACGAACTGTGGAAGAAGAAATGGTATGTTCGTCTCACCCGATGGGCAATCAGTCTGTTTCGCAGATAGTGGTATCTCCACCAAAGAGCCAAGATAAGTGCTCATCACAAAACTTTACCCCGCAGACTTGTTCCAGCGGGGTTTTAACTTTTATATAAAAATGATTTTGAATTTTTCCTTCTTGACTTCACTGAAAAATGGTAAAATTACCGCATGACCGCAAAAAAATATTTTATCTACACCAGAAAATCTACCGACACCGAGGATCGGCAAGTCAGAAGCCTTGCCGACCAGCTCTCCGAGCTGCGCGAGCTCGCCAGAAAGGAGCAGATCGAGGTCATGGATACCTTCATTGAGAAGCAGACTGCCAAGATTCCTGGTAGGCCAGTATTCGCGGAGATGTTAGAGCGTATAGAGGCCGGCGAGGCCTCCGGTATCCTCGCTTGGCACCCCGACAGGCTCGCTCGCAACTCGGTTGATGGAGGAAAGATCATCTACTTAGTGGATACTGGGCATGATCACAGACCTGAAGTTCCCGACATTCTGGTTTGATTCGACACCACAGGGTAAATTCATGCTCTCGATCGCTTTTTCACAGTCGAAATATTATGTCGACAACCTATCGGAAAATGTTAAGCGCGGTTTCCGCCAGAAATTGAAGAACGGCATCTGGCCACAGAAGGCTCCGATTGGATATTTGAATGACAAAAAGACCAAGCTCATCACCATTGACCCCGATAAGGCTCCTCTGATCAGGAAAACCTTCGAGGCCTACGCCACTGGCACATATACCCTCTCCGGATTGCGTAAGGCTATGGGCGAGCTTGGTCTCACAGGTCACGGTGGCAGAGATCTTTCCATTTCAAACTACCAGTATCTTCTCAAAAACCATCTCTACTACGGCCTCATATATTTCCATGGAGAGTTTTGGGAGGGCAAACATGAGCCCATCATCACAAAGAAGCTGTATGACACGGTTCAAGAGGTCATGACGCATAAAAGCAAGCCTCAACATGAGGGAGGATTGAAACCATATGTATATCGCGGACTATTCAAGTGCGCCGAGTGCGGATGTTGCATCACCATTGAGACCAAGAAAGGTCATAACTATTTGAGATGTACAAAGCGCAAAGGACCATGTTCGCAAAAGTATGTCCGCGAGGAGGCTATGACTGATTTGATCAAAGAGGAACTGAAGAAAGTATCTTTGTCTGATGCTGTAGCAGATTGGCTCATCGCAGAGGTTGAGAAAGACCGCGCCATAGACGACAATTCATCGAAAAACCAGATTCAGAAGGTCAGTGACGACGTTGTGGCAATCAACACTAAGCTCGACAAACTCATGACGGCGTACCTTGAAAACGCTCTCACACTAGAGGAATACCAGACTACCAAGAACAAATTAGTGACCGAAAAGCAGATTTTGAAGGATAAACTGGCATCTTTCGGGCGGGTCTCGACCAGTCGGTTCGAACCGGTCATCGATTTCCTAAACGACTGTAGACAGGCCGGTATTTTGGCGGAAAGCACGGATGCGGCGAAAATTCGCTCATTCTTCCAAAAAGTCGGTTCGAACCCACTCGTCCGCGACCGCGCCCTCGTTTTTTCGCCTCGGGCACCCTTCGCCTTCGTCACCCAAATCCCCAAAAACACCAGCAAAGAAGCGGGCGGGGCGGAAGGGGGGTTTCAGGGGGGAATTCCGCCCCGCCCTCCGCACGTGCGATGCATCTCGCCTTTTTCGGGCGATTTTGAGTTTTCTGAAAAATTGCTGCGGGACTTGGACTCGAACCAAGATAACATCCTCCAGAGGGATGTGTCCTACCATTAGACGATCCCGCAAAATGGAAAAGTGCACCTTGCAGAATAACCCAAAAAGAGCTATAACACAATAAACCAACAAGGAGGACAAATGATCGAAACTATTGAAACGACAGCGCTCTCGCCGGAGAGCGTCATTGAAAGATTGGCCCAGGCCAAAGTGCGCACCGATAACTGGGGCAAGCGCCCAGGAACAAAATCTCTCGAAGAATTCATCGGGTACTGTCAGACGGGCGAATACGAGCTTGATGACGACGGTGACATATTGAAAGTCCGGGTGAATGTCGCCACGGCCTTCGTGCGTTGTATCATCCTCCCCCGCCTATGGGAAATGTACGAGGACGGGAGGTATCGGGTCGACACCCACGTGGCCAATCGGAGGAACCGGTTCGAGGGCAGCGTGGCGGCTCGCATACGAACCCTCTGGGGCGAGGACGCGGAGGGGGCCATCCGCCGCGGGATCGCCAAAGAGCTTGGCCCGATGGAACCTCGGTTCGAGGATCCGAACGAATACGAGCTCCGGTACGATCGTGAAGAATCAGTGAACGCGGTGGGCGCGGAGGGGTTTCCCGGTATTCCCGCCACGTACCTTGTCCGACGGCATGTCTGCATGGTCCCTCCCGACATGTGCCACCGCAGGCATATTCTCGCTTGCGATGATGGAACTGCCATCGTGTTCAAATGGAACGAAATGAGGATGTGATCGGCGGCTCGACACGGTATCCCATCGCTATCGGAGCGGCGGGATTTTTTTATTCCCGTATGCTAGCATGGCTATATGAGATATTTCATCGGTTGCCATATCCGCGGCGAAGCCGCCGAATATTACAAAGCCACCTGCGCCGACTTGGCCGCCCGCTTCGGCGTCGAAGACGTCTCGGCCATCGTGCCGCCGCATATCACCGTCAAAACAGCCTTCGAAAGGCCGTCAGTGGAGACCGTCGACGACGTGGTTTCTCTCATCGCCTCCGCGTCTCCGGCCCATTCCATAGGGCTATCAGGGTGGAACCATTTCGGAACGCGCACCATATTCATCGACGCTCCGGCCGCGCCGTCGGAGCTCAAGGGTCTCGTTGATGGCCTCCTCGGTAAGCTCGAGGGCGCCGGCATCGCCATCTCTCCCCAGGACCGGGCCTTCCAGGTGCGCCTGTCCGTGGCCCGCTTCCTCAAGCCGAAAGAATGCGAAGATATCTGGCGCCATCTCCAGTTATCGCCCGCGCCGAAATTCGATCTGTCGTTCGACAATCTGACCATATTCGTCAAAGAGAACCGTGACGACAAGGCCTGGAAGATATTGAAGACTTTCCCGCTCATGGGGAAGAAGTAGAGACCTTACGCCGAGGTGATGGCGGCCAAAGCGATAGCCGCGACGAGAGCTATTCCGATTCCGGCAGTCATGTATTCTTTATTCCTTTATTCTTTTATTCCTTGCGTTCATTCCCTTCGCCGCTTTGATAAATTCAGTGAACAATGGGTGCGGCATGAGGGGCCGAGCCAGGAATTCCGGATGGAACTGGGTGCCGAGAAAGAACGGGTGCGCACTGCGCGGCAATTCGGCTATTTCCATGAGAGTGCCGTCGGGAGACTTGCCCGAAAATACAAGACCGCCCTTTTCAAGCTTTTCTATGTATTTCGGATTGACCTCATAGCGGTGGCGATGGCGCTCTTTGATGGTGGTCGTCGGCTTCGACAATTTCTTGCCTTGGAAATAAGAATAGGCTTCCTGGGCTATAGTGCCCTTGCCAAGCTTAGCCGGATAGAGACCCAGTCGCATGGTGCCGCCGTAATTCCCCTCTGCTATCTTCTTTTTTTGGTCGGGCATGATGTCTATGACCGGATGCGGTGACTTAGGGTCTATCTCCGCCGTGTGGGCGCCGTGGAGTCGCAAGACGTTCCTGGCGAATTCCACAGTCATGAGCTGCATGCCGTAGCACAGGCCGAAATACGGTATACCCTTCTTCCGGGCGTAGTTGATGACTGCGAGCTTGCCCTCGATGCCGCTCTCGCCGAAGCCGCCGGGCACGATGATGCCGTCGAACGAAAGGAGGTTGGAGTAAGGAGAATGAGGCAAGGATGATTCGGTTTCCGAGTTTTTTCTTCTTTCTCCCTGCTTCCTGCTCCCTTCGCCTTGCCCTCAAAATCGCGGGCATTCACCGTATGGATGACCGCCTTGACCTTGTTGGCGTAAGCCGAAAATTTGATGGCTTCCAAAACCGAGATGTATGAGTCAGACAAGATGAAATCCCCTGTATTGAAATATTTGCCCACGATGGCGATGTTGACGATGTTCTCGGAATGATCCTTGATGCCCTTTGCCATCTTTTTCCAAGCTTGGAATCTTTTATCCGTCTTCCGTGCATCCAAACCTATAGATTTCAAAAGCAACTCCGCTAAGTGGTCTTTTTCAAAATTTATCGGAACGTCATATATGCTTTCTATATCAGGCGCAGATATGACATGCTTTGGCAGAACATTGCAAGTAAAGGCGATCTTATCCTTGCGTTTCTGATCCAATGCGATCGGTCCTCTGGCTATGATGAAATCGGCCTGCACCCCGTAGCTGTTCAACTGCTTCACGGCATTTTGGGTAGGCTTGGATTTCATCTCGCCTATCGTGCCCGGTACCGGAAGATAAGAGACCATGATGAAGACCACTTCATGTGGATGCCTTATTTTTAGAACGCGCGCCGCCTCGATGAACATGACATTCTGGTAATCTCCTACCGTCCCTCCGATCTCGACAATCGTGACATCAGATTTATTTATCTTGGCGCTATGTTCTATCCGCCGGACAATCTCTTCACGGACATGGTCCGCATCGACGAATCGACCGCCGTATTCCAACGCTCGTTCCTTATCGATTACGCGCTTGTAGACCATGCCACTGGTGATGTAGTCGTCGGCGGTCAGGTCGCGGCCCAGGAAGCGCTCGTAATTTCCCATGTCCTGGTCCGTCTCAAGACCGGAATCGAGGACGAAGACCTCGCCGTGCTCGGTCGGATTCATGGTGCCGGCGTCCACGTTCAGGTATGGGTCCACCTTGACCAGATTGACCTTGTAGCCTTTGGCGGAAAGGAGCGTGCCGATAGAGGAAGTGGCTATGCCCTTGCCGACGCCGGACATCACGCCGCCGATGACGAAGATGTATCTGTGGGGACTCGGCTTCTTCATGGGGTCATTCTAGTAGAGAACCCCGCGGATTGTCTATGATTGACCGATAAACACCAATGTGTTAAGGTTCGTCCGAATATGAGCACACACAAGCGAGTTGGCCTCCTCCTTTTGACCGAAAGCGAGGATGGACAAACGGCGGTCGCGCATCTTGAAAAACGAGTACCGGGATTCGGGGGAAACACCGCTCCGACGTGGCCGGGGATACACCTGGTCAGCGCGGGAGGAAAAGTCACGGATGACGAGAATGAGCTTATGGCGCTACATCGCCAGCTCAAAGATAAGTTCGGCGAGTTGCCTGGCAGGTTGCTCACCATAATCCTTCTGGAAAATGACCCGGAGAAGCAGATCCTGTTCAAAAATGACCGGATCACTCTGTTCGGGTTGATCATGCCCAGGGAATTGTTGGAAATGACTCATTCCAAGGTCAGAAAAGACGGGTTTACCCGCGTCACCGAGGAGGATCTTTCGCGTCTCATCAAGGCGGAAAGCAGCTGGAAACACCAGCCTCACAAGAAAGACGGCATCGTCGTCTTTCCTGAAACCGAAGAGGCCCTCCGAAGAGCGTTTCGAAAGCTCTGATAGACACAAATCTTTCCGATACGTCGCCGAACCCCGTTCGGCGATTTTTTATGCCTGATTTTTACACCCTCAAATATCTCCTCGCCGCTATGTAGCTCGACACGCCGCCGAGGACGATGCCGGAGCCCATGATCATGACGAATATCTGCCCGAAATTCTGGACGAAATACGAGGAGAAGACGTTGACGATGAGGGAGAAATTCGAGGCCACCTCGACGCCGGCGAGCTTGAGGATGACTGTGTCGCTCCAATAGGCGAAGACCGCCATGAGAACGAGGGTGATCACTGCCGAGACGATGCCGTACATGATGCCGGAGACCACGAACGGCCCGCGGACGTAGGTGTTGCTGGCGCCGACGAGCTTCATGACGGATATCTCGTCCCGCGCGGCGTATATGATGAGCCGGATGGTGTTGAAGACGACGATGAGGGCCACCAGCACCAGAAGAGCGGCGATGATCGAGCCCGACGTCTCGACCGTGGGTATGATGGCGCTCAAGCGGTCGATGATGAGCTTGTTCTCCTGATAATTGACGCTGTCGATGATGGGCGTGCCGGAAGCGTCCGTCGGATTCTTGCTGGTCAGAAAATCGGCGATATTGGCGTATTGGCCGGGATCCTTGGCTTTGATATTGAGCGAAGCGGGAAAAGGATTGCCGCCGACTTCCTGGAGGCCCTGCATGATGAGGGCGTTGTTCTGCCACTTGGCCTGGAAGGAGGCCAGGGCGTCGATCGGCCGAGACATAGGTGGTCGAAGCCACTTCCGGGAGATTGTTGATCTCCTTTTGCAGAGCCAGGATGTCCGGTTCCTGGGCAGTCAGACTGAAATAGACATTGATGTCCACTTTATCCTTGACATCTGCCAAGAGCGAGCGGCCGAAAGCGCTGGCGAAGACGATGCCGCCGAAAGCCGACAACGACAGCGTGATGACGAGCACGGCCGCGAACGACAGGAAGCCATTGCGCCAGAAATTGACGAAACCCGTCCTCGTTATCCTTTTAAAAGTGGTAAAAATCATTTTAGATAATTAGGTCAATTAGAAATTAGATCAATTTACAAAATGTATTTCCCCGTCTTGCTGTCGTGGATGACCTTTCCCTTCTCCATGGTGATGACCCGCCCGCCGACGGCGTCGACGACGCCTTTGTTGTGGGTGGTCAGAAGGACGGTGGTGCCGAGCTCGTTCACCTTCTTCAGGATGCGGACGATCTCGAAGGTGTTCGTCGGGTCGAGATTGCCGGTCGGTTCGTCGGCGATGATGATGTCCGGCTGGGTGACGATGGCCCGGGCGATGGCCACCCGCTGGCGCTCGCCGCCGGAGAGCTCGTGGGGAAAGTTCCAGATCTTGTTACCGATATCCACCAAGCCGAGGACGTGCGGCACGTCCGCCGCCACCTCCGCGTCGCTCCGGCCCGAAGCTTCCATGGCGAAGGCGATGTTCTCATAGACGGTCTTTCCCGGTATCAGGCGATAGTCCTGGAAGACCGTGCCGATCCTCCGGCGGAGCTTGCTCATCTGCCGCTTATTCAGGCTGTGCACGTCTGTCGATTCCAGATAGACCGTGCCCTCTGTCGGATAATCCTCGGCGATGAGCATCTTCATCAGTGTCGTCTTGCCCGCGCCGCTGTGGCCCACGATCGTGACGAATTCCTTCGGCTCCACGCCGAAGCTGACGTTGTCGAGAGCGACGGAATTGTCGGGATAGATTTTAGAGACTTTGTCGTAGTAGATCATGGGATATCAATCATTCAATAATACCATGAAGTAGACTAATTTCTAATTGACCTAATTACCTAATTGACCTAAGGAGTGATTAATGACATTGACATGGATAATTTCAAGTGTAATATCTAATTAGGAGAACATATTATGAAAAATAGAGAAAACCGCATGAAGACGGTGAAAAGACAGCAATGCGTCGTGACGAAGCGTGCCATAAGGTGCGGTCGCGACCTGTTTCGTGTCACGGTGGAATACCTTGATCAGAGAAAGGAAGTGCATGCACAGGAGTGTCTTACTGGTGACGGCACCTTACGCCCCGGCGTCAAATGCTTGTTGAGGACGATTGAGAATGTCGGCGATGAAGTTAAAGTCGTCGAAAGGCCACATTTATTTTAGTTCTGTTCCTTGCAGTATGGCGGCCTTCATTGTGCCGCCTTTTTTCTTAGAACTTAGATCAATTAGGTCAATTAGAAATTAGTTTAATTAGATCAATTTACAAATCTCTTTCAGCTTCTATAAACCCCTGAATGTCACCATCTAATATTTTGTCTACGGATGATGTCTCAAAATTCGTCCTATGATCTTTTACCATCTTATACGGATGCAAAACGTATGAGCGGATCTGATTGCCCCATTCGATGGAGGTCGTCGAGGCGAGCTGCATGCCTTTTTCGCGGGCCATGCGCTCGTCTTCCATGCGCTTCCAGAGCTTGCCGCGCAGGATGTCCATGGCTTTCTCGCGGTTCTGGGCCTGCGAACGCTCGGAGGTGACATGGATGGAAATGCCGGTCGGCTTATGAAGGAGGCGCACGGCGGTCTCGCGCTTGTTCACGTTCTGGCCGCCGGGACCTCCCGACTTGGCGATCGAGACTTCGACGTCGGCGTCCGGAATGGCGATATCGCTCTCGGAGGTCTTCTCGAATTTCGGCAAAACCTCTACCAACGAAAAAGAGGTGTGACGCTTTTTATTGGAATCGAACGGCGATATGCGGACCAAACGGTGCACGCCAGACTCGTTCTTGAGCGTGCCGTAGGCGCCTAGGCCGCCAGCGCCGCCACCTTTGCCGCCTATCTCGATGGTCAGATTCCTATAGCCGCCGTGGTCATTTTCATTGGAATGTATGACCTGCCAAGCCCACCCCTTGTTATCGCAATACTTACGATACATCTTGAGAAGCATAGCCGAAAAATCCTCCGCGTCATCACCGCCGGCGCCGGAGAGGATGGAGAGTATGGCATCGCCTTTGTCATATTTCCCCACTCCTTCAAGCTCGGCTTTGAGATTGGCCAGCTCCTTGATCGTGGCCTGGGCCTTGTCCTTGTTAGACCAGAAATCCCCCGCGGCCATGGCGGCCTCGAGAGCGGTGATCTTCTCCTGAATTTTTTCTTTATCGTTTTTCATGCTTCTTGCTCCATGCTTCTTGGAGCCAAAGCCCGGGATCGGACCGGGGACCTTCGCTTTACGAAAGCGACGCTCTACCAACTGAGCTACTTTGGCATCATTTTCATCAACATGCGCCCTTCCAAGATTCTACTACTAACAACTCTATCAACGCGACCATACCCCTTGTTTGACCCTCCATACGTAGGGGTAAGAGAATCGCAATTTGGACACAATAACCTGAGATTATTTTCAATGTTATTACGCCAATTGCCATCTATATGATCGGCCACAAGGGGAACTATACCAGTTTTTATGTTCATAATCGACCACCCACATAAGACACATCTATTATCAAACTTCTCACGTAAATATTTCTTAACATGTACCGAGACAGTGCCGATGCTACTTAAACCGCTGACTTCACCCGATTTCCATCTCTTAATGTATTCTCTGCGCTGGAATTCCTGTTGACAGGTATTGCTGCAGTATTTGTACGCAGCTTTAGCGGGTTCTCCGCCACAGACGAGACATTTCATTCTTATTTTCTTAGGCATTGGCATAATGCCGAGTATATCTAATCTATGAAACCCCGTCAAAAAATAATTTCTATTGTGGAGCCGTTGATCGGGATTGAACCGATGACCTCGCCATTCGTTTACACCTCTCCTTACGGGAGGACTAGACTGTATCTTTCTCCGCCTATCGTGGAGACCCTTGTCAGTCGTTCGGGCGCTATGCATAGCAAGCGCCACGGTCTTATCCATCGATAATACGTCGGACTTTAACCGTTATTCGGGATTCACATATATGTTACCAAGTATGTGGGCAGGGTCTTACGACCTACCAATGGCGTGCTCTACCAACTGAGCTACAACGGCATGATCTGGTTTAACTACCAAAACAGCTACAACGGCATTTTACTTTAAAAATAAAAGAACTTCTGCGCGCCCGATGGGACTCGAACCCACGACCTCTCCCGTGACAGGGGAGCGTTCTAGCCAGCTGAACTACGGGCGCATATGCGTGCGACTCCAGCGCACGGACAGCCAGTAATGTAGCAGAAACGGGACGAAAAACAAAGGGTGCCGAGGGTGGGACTCGAACCCACAACCTGTCGCTTATGAAACGACTGCTCCAACCGATTGAGCTACCTCGGCAACATTGGATACAATAAAGGAAAAACGGCCGATGCGCAATCATCATTTGCAATCAGCCTGACAAAGTGGCATACTAGGCCAATCGTTTCGTCGCTGTTTCGTCCCATCGCGGGGTAGAGCAACGGTAGCTCGTCAGGCTCATAACCTGAAGATTGCCGGTTCGATTCCGGCCCCCGCAACAAGTTGTAACCACCCTTACTTTATATAGTAAAACTCCTCGAAGACTTTCCGGTACAGATTGACGACTCTGTTGGCTTCGTGCTGTGTCAATGGATATGCCGACCCGTCATGGGCGATGCGATTGCGGACGCCGTGCGCCTCGCCTGCCTCATCCAGAGTCTTCATGTCGCCGGGAACGACGCGCTTGAGCTTCTCGCCGATGCCTTCGCCCTGATAGCCGAGACTGGTCAGGACGTCGTCGAGCATGATATCCGCCTCGAGGATGGCCTGGCGCCAATCGTTCGGATTGGTGGAAGAGATGTGGGTCTGAACGGTCTCCCAGCGATGGGAGAGAGCGTTATTGTCCGGCGCGACCGCTTCGAAAGCCGGCTCGACTTTGACGTCGAACATCTCGGCTTCCTTCCTGCGGATATGCTTCAGCCGTTCGACGCAATATATGATGCCGATCAGGAAGAAGAGCGACAGAGGCAACGAGAGGCCGACGAGAAGGCCGACGAATGAGCTGAGAGCGTGGAGGGCGGAGGACTGGTCTATGTGCAGGAACGATATGAGCGGAGCGAAAGCGACCGACAGGAATTCAAGGATGCCCTGCCATAAGAATATGACGACGGCAAGGACGATGAAGAGGACGACCTCTATCTCCAGCTCTACGGTTTTTTTCTTGTCGTCATCCATGGCATTATTCTATCTCGCCGAGGAAATCTTTGCCCGCCTCGAAAAGGGTTTTCTCATCCCCGTGCCTGGCCGTCAGCTGGAGTCCCATTGGCAGAGGCGGGTTTTTTCCTTCCTGCTTCCTGCTTCCTGCTTCCTGTCCCATCGGCACTGATATCGCCGGCATGCCAGTCAGGTTGGCGGTCACGGTGAATATGTCCTCGAGATACATGGCCATAGGATCGCTCGCTTTCTCGCCGATCTTGAAAGCCGGAGAAGGCGCCGTCGGCGTGAGGATGAGGTCGGCTCCTCCGCCAGCCGGATCGAACGCTTCTATGAAATCATCCGTGATCATCCGGCGCACTGCATTGGCCCGGTTGTAATATGCGTCGTAATATCCGGACGAGAGGACGTAGGTTCCGAGAAGGATGCGCCTGATGACTTCCCTGCCGAAGCCCGCCCTCCGGCTCTTGAAATAATCGTCTATGCCGTCTTTGCCGTCCACGTGCAGGCCGTATCTCATGCCGTCGTAGCGGGCCATGTTGGAGGAGACTTCGGCGAAGTTAAGGATATAGTAGACCGGCAGGGCGTATCCGTTGGCCGGCAATTCTATGTCTTTGATCTCATAGCCGAGGCTTTTGAATCTTTCTTCGGCCGCTTCAAAAGATTCTTTTACGCGTGCGTCTATGCCGCCCATAGCCAAAAAAGCTCGCGGGATCCCAATGATTGGTTTTTTTTCTCCTTTCTCCTTTCTACTTTCTACTTTCTCTTTTATAGT
Organism: uncultured bacterium; assembly: GCA_963701025.1. Taxonomy (GTDB): domain Bacteria; phylum Patescibacteriota; class Minisyncoccia; order Phycocordibacterales; family PALSA-1337; genus C7867-002. The sequence continues at coordinate 454,335 of OY969557.1, forward strand.
CGTGCCGTCGTGGGCGTCTTTGCCTCGGATAGCATTGAAAATTATCTCGGCGTCTCCCACTGTCTTGGCTATCGGACCGATCTGATCAAAAGAGGAAACCGCGGCCATAAGCCCGTACCGGGAAACGGCTCCGTACGTCGGTTTCAATCCGACGACTCCGCAGAAGCTCGACGGCTGTCTGATAGAACCGCCCGTGTCCGATCCGAGAGCGGCCAAAGCCATGCCCGAAGCGACTGCCGCAGCCGAGCCGCCGGAAGTGCCTCCGGGCACCCGTGAAAGATCATGCGGATTCTTGGTCGGCCCGTAGGCGGAATTTTCCGTGGAGCCGCCCATGGCGAATTCGTCCATGTTGGTCCGGCCGAGGAACACCGCTCCTTCCCTGCCGAGTTTGGCGATGACGGTGGCATTGTATGTCGCTTGGTATTTCTCCAGGATCTTGGAAGCCGAGCTCGCGATCTTGCCCTGTATCAGGATATTATCCTTGATAGCCAATGGGATGCCGCACAATGCCGGTATCGGCTGGTTATTTTTCTTGCACTTGGCGATCATGGCGTCGGCTTTTTTCGCGGCTTCGATCGCGTCATCGAAGACTTCCAGGTAGGCGTGGATGTCTTTATTTTTTGCGGCAATTTGGTCCAGATACGCTTGCGTCAATTCGACCGCCGTAAAGTCGTCATCGACAAGATGTTCGTGGGCTTTTTTGATGGTGAAGGTGGTGATGTCTATCTTCATGGTATTCGAAAGTGTCAACTTTTTTGACGGTTTTCAATAGTAGTCCTAGCAGTCCATCTCTCACTCTTGCGCGATGATCTTCTTGACGGCGATAAAATCGCCCTCCCTGTCAGGCGCTTCGTCCAATAACCGCTCTCGGTCTTCAGCCGAAATCGACTCGACCTTGTCTTCACGAAAAACGTTCTTGACTGCTCCGACTCGGCCTTCGGCGTCCATTTTTACATCGGCTTTTTTGAGCTGGTCTATATAGCCTAGAATGGAGTCGAACTCCTTGATCAGCGATATCTTGTCATCGACGGAAAGCTCGACGCGCGCCAATGTCGCCAGATTATCGAGTTCTTTCGGAGTGATCATGATGCGATTTTAACACTAAAAAAGGGGTGTCTCAACCGACCATCTTCACGAATTCGTCTTCCGTTATGATCTTCACCCCGAGACCGCGAGCTTTGTCGAGCTTCGAACCGGCGTCTGAACCGGCCACGACATATGAGGTCTTCTTCGAAACGGAGCTTGAGACGTCTCCGCCGTTATCGCGCACCATCTTCTGGGCCGTTTCCCTCTCGAGGGTCGGCAACGATCCCGTAAATACGAACGATTTCCCTTCGAGCTTTTTCGAAGCGCCGGAAACTGCCGGGTCATCGACAATCTCGATCTGCTTCAAAAGATTTTTAACGAGGCCTTTATTTTCTTTATCCGCGAACCAGTCGGTGAGAGACCGGGCGACGACTTCGCCAACGCCATATATGGATTCGAAATCTTCGCGAGAAGCGGCAATGATCGAGCCGATCGCCTCCGTACCTCTTTTTCCCTCCGCTACAGTTGACTGTAGCGCCCTATTTCCGAAATGCTTCGCCACATCATATGCTGTCTCTTCTCCAACCTGCGGTATGGACAATGAAGCTAGAAACCGGGGCAATGTCACTTTTTTGGCTTTCTCTATAGACGCGATCAGATTGTCGGCCGAAAGCTCGGCGAAGCGCGGCAAAGCCAAGAGATCGCCTTTTTTCAAGGTGAATATATCGTCGAACGACGAGACAAGACCGGCCTCTATGAGCAGGTCGAGCGTCTGGGGCCCCAAACCGTCTATGTCGAAGCATTTTTTGGAGGTGAAATAATGGAATCGGCGCTTGATCTGATCGAAAGAATCTTTGTTGACGCATCGCCATGCCGCTTCGCCGGGCACGCGCTCGATGGCACCGTCTCCGCCACAGGCCTGGATGCGCGAAGGCCATTTGAATGGCCCTGCTTTGGCCACGGCAGACGGACGCAATTCCTTGACCACGCCCATGATGTCGGGGATGACATCGCCGGATTTCTGCAGGATGACCGTGTCTCCGATCCGGACGTCGAGCCGCTTGATCTCGTCTTCATTGTGGAGCGTGGCACGCGAGACCGTCGAGCCGGCAACCTGGACCGGCTTCATGACGGCGACCGGCGTGATGACGCCGGTGCGGCCGACCTGGAAGACGATATCCTCGAGCACGGTCGTCACCTGCTCCGCCGGGAATTTGTAGGCCACGCCCCAGCGCGGCGACTTGCCGGTATACCCAAGCGCTTCCTGGATCGCGCGCGAATCGACTTTGATGACGATGCCGTCGAGCTGATAGTCGAGATCGTGGCGCTTCTTTGTCCATGACTCATAGTATGCCTGTATCTCGTCGACATTCGCGCATACTTTCCAATGCGGATTGACGTTGAAGCCGAGCGCGGCTAATAGTTCCAGTTCTTCATGTTGGGTGCTCACTCCTTTCTCCTTTCTCCTTTCTCCTTTCTCCTCCCCAATGCGGTCTATGTCGTATATAAATGAATCCAAATTGCGTGTAGCGGTGATCTTCGGGTCCAGCTGGCGCAATGAACCGGCCGCCAAGTTGCGGGTATTGGCGTAGAGCGGCTCTCCTTCGGCCGCGCGGTCCCGGTTGACTCGCTCGAGATCTTTGACGCTCATCCATATCTCACCGACGACTACAAGCTCTTCAATGGGTCTTTTGAGCGACAGCGGAACGTCGCGGATCGTGCGGACGTTATTCGTCACATCTTCGCCTACAGAACCATCGCCCCGAGTCGCCGCTTGAATTAAGCTTCCGTTTTCATAGGTCAAAATTATCTTGAGCCCGTCTATCTTGAGCTCGCAGCAATATTCGAGCTTCTCGCCCGAGGCACCCGTGCCGTCGCCGAGGCCGGCCTTGCGCATAAAATTCCTGACGCGCTCGTCCCATTTCCGGAGCTCTTCGAGGTCGAAGACGTCGTCGAACGACCACTGCGGCACGGCATGCCTGACTTTGACGAATTCTTTGAGCGGTTCGCCGCCTACGCGCACCGTCGGAGAATCGGCTGTTTTCAATTCCGGATATTGGCGTTCGATGCCTTCCAATTCCTTGACCAGAGAATCATACGCCTCGTCGCTCATCTCCGGCTTGTCCAGAGTGTGGTACAGGCGGCGATGCTTCTCAATGGCCTTTGTGAGGGCCGTCAGACGGGTTTTGACTGATTTGGGGACGCTCGATTTCATTCCCTAAGTATAGGGTATGAGGGGTGAAGTATAAAGATGTCGAGATCCTAGAGATAATCAAGACGGAGTGCGCGTTCCACGGTACGAGGGCTTGTGGAGTTCGGGGTATACGATCCGGCTGAACCGACGCAGAGATTGTAGCCGCGGGAGACAACGATGGCGTGCCAGCCTCCGCCTGTCTCTTGGTAGGTATCTATCTTTATCACCGCGCAACCAGTGAGCGAATTAGAATAACCCTGTGGATAAAAGCCTATGCTGAAGTTTGCTTCCGATATCGGTGCGCCGCTTGCCTGGTCGGGGAATGGCGTCGAGATGGGAGGATTGGGATTTCCATATGAGATCGACGGAATCTGGGTATTGCAATTGATCGCGGTCGGAGCGGTAGACGAAGGGACCCCGCTTGCCGCCACGCATTCGATGCCGGAGTCAGCTGCATAAAAGGCATACATCGAATCCAATGCCGTGGATGAGAGGATGTATTGCTTGCGCGCTATGCCCGAGATGAAAACCGCCACGCCGAGGATGAGCACGGAGACCAGTACGGCGAAGAGAAGGGTGTAACCTGATTTTTTTCCTGGTATAGACATGTTATGGAGCGACGTTAAGGAGCTCGCTCGACAAGGTCACGGCATTTTGGACCGTGCCTTCGTACCAGGACACGACGACGGTGGCTTGACATTCGGATCCGCCGACACTGCAACTATTCGTGGTTGGAGAGGTCAGAGAGAAGCTCCGTGAGAATATCGTCTTGACCCCATTGGAGATATGATCGTATCCGTTAGACCCGCTGTACAAGGGGCACCCTCCGTTATTGCATGAATAATCGAAGCTCGGCTGCAATGACGGCCCCGATGTATTGATGCTCACGTCGCAGTGGGCATTAGCTGGTGAAGACACGATGCAATCTGAAAGACCCCCGGATGAACCGAGCCAGTTCGGCGTACCACCGTTATTATCTTTGAGATTCTTGATGATCTCCATCTCTTCCTGGGCCAGAAATGAAGCAGTAGACTGATCTTTGGCATAGAGAGAAGCAGTCAGGGCTTTGTTGGCTACGGCAAGCGGCCCGGAGACAGAGATCATGAGGATAGCGATGGCCACCAAGGTCTCTACCAAGGTAAATGCTCTGAAATCTTTGATGGAAAATCGTGTGTGCATATTATTATTGTACGCTACGCGACGATACGGCCGTCTCTATGTCGACATATGTCTTGTCTTGGGCGCGCTGTCCGGCGTAGCCGGTGAGTCGTATGAAAGCGAGCGGGTAGCTCGAGGGAACGGGATAGAACAGGCCAAGCTCGTACCCGGTAATACTCATGTCTGATGCAGATATCAAATCCGTGAGACTATAACCAGAACTATCACACGACGTTTGTTCTGCTTTTTGAAGGTGTATGACGCCTCCGGTATCCGTAAAGAAGCCATAGGCATTGATAAGATTGTGGTCACACGAAGTATTATTAGGATCGACGCGGGTAGAATTGAAAGCGATGAACCGGCCCTGTCCTATAGCGCAAGCAGAAGGAGTGAGACCAAGAGATCCGGGCATCTGACCGGGAATCGAAGTTGAGCACTCGATATCCGTCCCGGTTCGGATATCACGCGACATGGACTCGAGGGCGAAGTTAAGGTTCGTGACAGATGACTGGATGCTCTGGGCTTTCTTATTGGCGTCAATGACTTTGAGGAGAGCGCCGATGGCGATGACCGCCACGACGGAAAAGATGGCGAGTGAGACGATCATTTCGACGAGAGTAAAGCCGCGAGTGTTCATTGAATGTATTATATCTTACTCCTGAACCGACACTTGGCCGGTATTTCTGATGATGACCTGGCGGGTACTGCCATCAGTGCCTTTGATGGTGATCTGGGCGTAGGCATATGGACATGGAGTCCCTATGCCATTGATGCAAATGACTGCGTCCGGATTGGGGCGCTTGAAAGTTATGTCGACAACGTTCGGAGATGCTTTGAGAGTCCCCGTATTGCAATCGGATCCATCCGAGACGCACATCGCGCTTATGATCGCCCCGCGAGTGATCGTATATGCGCTCACCAAGGAGTCTTTTCCCGCCCCGCTTTCATAAGCCCCATCGGGGCTACCGCTCCATGGCAGCGTTGCCGGTCCATAAGTATCGGCGAACAAAGTCAGTATATTTGCAGGAGCCGCGGTCGAGAAGTCGACACCGTAGGCATAATTGAAAGGCGTCGTTCCGACATTGGAGCTCTGCACGCTCAAGCCGTAGGTCTGGGCCGTGCGGATGGTGATAGCCGTATCGTAGGCCAGGTCGGTGAGGAGAACGCTCTGGTTGAACGTGCCGTATTTGGCAACGAGGAGCGAAGTCATCATGGCGAAGATGGCGACGCAGACGACCAGTTCGATGAGGGTAAAACCGCGCGTGTTCATCGCTATCATTATACTACATATATGAAAGGATAAGGTCCTTCAAGAGGTGCGTATCGATGACCTGTATATGGAATAAGAGTACGATATAGAAACCGAGGATGAGGTACGGGCCGAACGGCACTTCCGTCTTTGGCTTGAATCTTTTATACGTCACGAGGAGCCAGACGACGGAGACGACCGCAGCTATCCAGAAGGCGAGGACGATGGCGTTCACGCCGGAACCAAGGCCGAGCATCCAGCCGAGGCCGAGAACTAGTTTGGCATCGCCGAGGCCCATCCATGTCCCCTTCGAGATAGCCCACAGAAGGGCGAACGGCAGAGCCAGGATGGGACCGGCGAGGATGGCAGAAAGACCCGGCACATGCCACCACGATGAGCCGCCGATGAATATGCTGATAAGTGCGATGGCATCAAAAGCGTAGACGAGGACGTCGGGGATGATCTTGTGCTTGATGTCATAGACGGAAATGACCAGGAGCAGGCAGGCGGCGATGGTCTGGATGAGGGTGACGAAAGCGGTCAAAGAGCTGAAGGGTGGAAAGGTCAAAAATATGAGAACAAAGATCGCGCCGGCGATGAATTCGACCAGCGGATATTGCCAGGATATCTTGCTTTTGCACTTCTTGCATCCGCCTTTCTGGACAACGAAGCTGAATATGGGCACGAGCTCTTTCCAGGTCAGAGTCTTTCCGCAGGACATGCACATCGATCGCCCGTTGAGGCCGACGCCGGTGTTCCAGCGCAGGGCGACGACATTGAGGAAGCTGCCGACGATGGCGCCGAATATGAAGGAGAAGACGAGCGAGAGAGGGTCCATGAAGGCCGAAGTCTTATTTGGGGCCGATGCAGTAATGAGTATTCGTGTCGCAGGAAATCAATGAAGTAGCGTAGCCAGGTTCGCTCGAACCGGAAACAAGGCTATTCGCTGATGCTGAATTCGTGCTCTCAAGCACGGTATAGAGGACATAATCCGTCGGTACTGTGCCGCCCGAAGGGATCGATGAGACATATCCATAGTAATTCTGACTCGTGCCTGACGGAGGAACCGGTATCTTGCTTATGTAATTACTGAAGACAACGGGGTTTCCTTGCTGATCAGAACAATGAGCGACCCCGTCTGCCAGATCGGTTCCCGCATTGTTCGTGGCTGATAGCGGATACGAATGACACCTATCGAAATACAATTCCAGTGCCAATTGTATCTGCCCCAGATCCGACACGCGCTCGGCGTCGCGCGACTTGGCTTTGGAGGAGGTCAGGCTGGTCAGGATGATGCCCGTCAAGAGGCCGATGATGGCGATAACGACGAGAAGCTCGATCAGAGTGAAGGCGCGGACTCCAGAAAAGGCTTTTTTCATGCCTGAATTATAGCAGACAGGGGCGCGCGAGCGCCATATGCTGATCTTTGCCATATTTTGCCACATTCCGAACATTTCAAGGTCAAATCTTCATCGTTTCTTGAGCGGAATTTCATCAGTTCTTTATCGTCTCTGAGACAGGAGGTAAAGGCCAAAAAGAAGTTGGCGGGGTCAGTAAAGTAAGCCTGCTCAATATCCCCCATACGCAACCCCGCCCGACCGGTCGAGGTGAGCGGGGGATATTACAAGTAAAACAATTCGTGTATAGTTTCTTAAGGAATACAGGAGGACACCGAACGGACTATCGATATTCATCATAATGGAACCCGGAGTAGATTTCTTCCGGCGCGAAGAGCCGAAGATCTCATTCAAGCTTCTTCCGTTTCTTCCTTAACATTGCGCAAAAGCCTCTCAAAGGTATTGCCCTGGGTAAAAATGTTGAATGCTTCATTGGCGGCCACGTAATAACCGACTTCGCCTTTGAAGACTAGGAAAGTGACGATTTTATTGCTTATTTTCATGGCTCCAATATAGCACAGAGTCGGACTTTCGGCACGCGTTTTGCGAGTACCGATTCATATTTGGTAATGTCCCTACGCAAACCCGCCCACCGGAGGGGCGGGCGGGAATCTTAGGCGTTTTTTTATCGAAACTTCATCGTTTCTTGAGTGCTTTTTGAGCGTTTCTTTATCTCGGCCATATAAGATGTGGGTGTATGAAGAAATTCATCAAAAGATTCTCAAAATGGATGCTGATTGCCGAACGATTAGACGACAGCGAGCATGTGCCGCCGCTTTTCAAGGAAAGCGATATTTGGTGGTGCCATTTAGGCGATAATATAGGCACTGAAATAAGCGGCAAGGGAGATATGTTCGACCGACAGTCTTCCTGGCCCAAGTTAAGTATATGGATTATAGAAGGATGGACAATCTCATGACATCAATCAGTGATGCGGAAATGACGATGGTGCGTGAAAATTTCATAAGGCTTTTCTCCATAAACATTCCTCGCCCGCCTTCCGGAGAAGAACGGGCGGACGTGGGGAATCCCCAAAACATATAGGCATTGTGATCCAAGCAATAGTTTTTTGTCAACTATCTGTCTCAAACCATTTTCTCCCCACGCAAACCCGCCCACCGGATTGGTTGCACCATCAACATGACTGTGGTATTACATGAGGCATAAAATTCCTATCGAGACTTAGCATAAACTTAAAGACGTGACATTCATTTTCGCTTCTTTATTCGACCTGATAATGTAACTTGTTGTAAAAGGGATTGCGGTAGATAATCTATTTCAAACCGGAATTAATTAACTCATTGGATTGGATCAAAAAGGTCTAATGCTATGCCTGAAAGCAGACGTTACGTCACCGATAGTATTTATCAACACGATAGGTGTGCTTGGCATGAAAGAGACGAAAAAGGAAGTAAGGATGGTCTAAATTTATTGCTTTCTTCATGGGCAATATGAATCACCTGCTTATGTATATATGTTACCCTAGCCCTCATATATTATTACCAGACATATGTGTTTCAAATATCTTTGCTCGTTGATCTTCTCCTGTTCATTTCAATCGAGATCGTCTGCTTTGCTTGTAGCGTATAGCCAAGAGAGAGAATACAAGAAGGGAATCGCAAAAGTAGAAAAGAAACCGGTCTAAAGATATATCCCCACACAAACCCGCCCACCGGAGAGGCGGGCGGGTAGAGAACAAGGCTACTTGCTACTATACTAGTAAACTCCATTGTTCGCGGGACAAGTAGCACTGGCGCGAGTGAAAGTACCATTAGTTCCGGTCAGATAGTAGCAGTATTTCCTGTAGAGTCTACACAGTAACCACCATTATTCGGAAAAGACACTTCTATAGAATAAGCCGTGCAGAGAAGACCGCTAGCGTTACAGCCAGAGTCATATACCTTCAAGTATCCTGATTGAGTAGTAATGTCGGTTTTTAATGTCCCGAGAGTCGGAGTAGTACCTACCCAATTACCAACACTATAATCGTCGACTGCGGCGGCGGCGTTACCAGTTGCGTGAAGATCGGAATAACTACTCGTATAATCAGTTTCCAATTGTGTCCTAATATTCGCCGCGTCTTCCTGAATGCGAGTTGCAACACCTTTACCCCTAGCGCTATTCAAGCTCACCAACACGACGGATGACAAGATACCGATGATGGCGATGACGACGAGCAATTCAATGAGGGTGAAGCCTCGGCCACCGGCGAATTTTGTATACCTTTTCATGTATTATTGATTAAAATTACTAATAACTTATTAATAAACAGACCCTTTACGGTTGTTATTATCAATTATAGCACGCGTCAAAGTCGCAAAAGCGCTCCTGTGGATAACGATTAGACCAGGAAATCCTTGATGGTACTCTTGTTCACTACGCTATACGAGGCCTTATATCTCTCTATGAACTCCCCGGGCGGCTTGGTCTTGGATTCCGACCACTTGAATTCAAAGCCGGATATGGAGCCGCCGCTTTCTTCGACATAATCGACTTCCGCCCCGCGCCTATTGCGCCAAAAGAATTGGCCGACTCGCTTCATGCCGTATTCCAAGGCCTTTTTCCGTTCGATTATGCAGAAATTCTCCCATAGGGCACCTATATCGTCGCGCCGGGCGAGCGGCATGAGCCTGCTGATGACGCTATTGCGGATGCCCAGATCGTAGAAATATATCTTGTTCTTCCTGCCGATCTCGTTGCGGGGATTGCGCGACAGAGGATATAGCGTGAAGATGACGAATGACTTTTCCAGAAGATCGATATATCGGGCGACGGTTTTTCTGCTCGTTTCCAATCTTACGGCAAGCTCATTCATGGATACTTCCCTGCCGACTTGCAAGGCTAGAAGCTGTAAAAGATTGGTCAATAATTTAGGCTTCTTGATTTCTTCAAATTCGAAGATATCCTTGAAGAGATAATTGGAAGCCAGATTATTCAGGAATACGTCAGCCGAGACGAAATCATTCTTGACTACCTCAGGATAGGAGCCGTAGACCAGCAGGGAATCGAGACGCGCCGATGAAAGCCATTCGGGAGATTCTCCGCACATTTCCTCATATGAGATCGGATACAATCTGAATTCGACGGATCGGCCCGTAAGGGGCTCGTTGAGCTTGTTCGATAGATCAAAACTGGAGGAGCCTGTGGCGACAATCTGGATATCCGGATAAGTATCGACGAGCAACTTCAGAGCTAGACCTATATTATCCACTTTTTGGGCTTCATCGAAGACGAAAAAATTTCCGTCGCCGAGGAATGACTTGAGCTTTGCGGGATTCTGGACTTCCAAGGCCTGGCGATTCTCGATGATCTCGCAATTGATATAGCTCTTTTCATTTCCATACTCATCGACAAGTTCTTTGACCAAGGTAGTCTTGCCGACTTGCCGCGGTCCATAAACGATGACTACTTTTCCCTTGAAAAGCCATTTCTCTATATTTGCCCTTATTTTCCTGGGTATTTGCATAATATGTCATCAAAGGTACATTATAAGTGTACTTATTGCACCTTTGGGTACATTTTACTCAAAAAAGAGACTCTGTCAAGAGGATACTAGGTAAAATTAATGTACAAAAGTGTTACGACGTCGACGACGCAATGCTGTATATGGGGATAAGCACGGAAGCCAGCAATATGGCCACGCCGCCGCCCAATAGGACGATCATGGCAGGTTCGATCAAGGAAACGAGGGACTCGACGGCATTTTCCACTTCCCTGCTGTAAAAGTGCGCCACGGTCTTCAAGATGCTACCGGATTCGCCGGTCTCTTCGCCGACTTTCATCATCTGGACCATGATGCCGGGCAACTCGCGCGGATTGTTGGACAAGGAATCGGACAAGGTCTTGCCGCCTTTCACCGCTTCGACGGCCTGGGTCAGGATGTCCTGATAGACGCGGTTGTCTATGACGTGCGAAGTGAGCTCGAGGGCCCGGACCATGGGGATGCCGGACGAGAGCATGGTGGACATGTTGTCGGACAGGCGGGACAGGTAGAGCTTTTTATACAGAGAGCTGATATAAGGGATATCGAGCTTGAAACGGTCGAAAGCGATGCGACCGGCGGGCGTGCGGATGAAACGGACGAGAAAGAAGCCGGCTACGATGAGCACGGCCAAGAGGACGAAGCCGTCGTTGACCAGAAAAGCACTGATGCCCATGATGACACGAGTGTAAGACGGGATGTCGCCGCCATTCTCTAGCAGGATAGAGCTGATGTTCGGGATGACCATGGTGAACATCAGGATCATGACCACCACGAAGGTGACGACGATGAAAGCCGGGTATATGAGGGCGCTTTTGACCTTGGACGAGAGCTCATAGGCGCGGTCGAGGTAGTCGGCCAGGTATTGGAAAGTCTCGTCGAGCTTGCCGGATTCCTCGCCGGCCTTGACCATGGAGACGTAGAATTCGGAGAAGACCTTTGGATGTTTGGATAGGGCGGCGGATATGGAATTGCCGGCTTGGAGATCGTCGGCGATGGCCAGAAGCTTTTTGCCGAGGACGGCGTTCTCGGTCTCACTGCCGAGGAGCCGGAAGACGCGCAAGGCTGAGACTTGGGCCTCGAAGAGGGTGGAGAGCTGGCGGGACAGTATGACCACGTCCTTGGTCGATACGCGATCGAAGATGGCGATATTGCGGGACAGGATCGACGAGGAAGCATCGGCTTCCTTGATGGACGTCAAGACCAGGCCGCGCCGTTGGAGAGACGATATGGCGACGTCGGTATTGATGGCATCGATGGAGCCGGTCTTTTTGGCGCCAGTATCGTCGACGGCTTCGTAGTTAAACAACATAGGATTATTATAGCAGAGGCGATAGGTTGTCTATAGCATCCGTTCTAGATTCTTCGGATTGAGTGAGTTCAGATACGCACTTTCCACTGTGATCTCTCCCGCCCTGACGAGCTCGGCCAATGACCTGTTGAGGTCAACCATGCCTTCCTGGGAGCTGGTCTCGATGACGGTATTGATCTCGTGGGTGCGCTTCTCGCGGATGAGATTGGAGACGGCGCTGTTGTTGATCAGAAGCTCATAGGCTGGCACGAGGCCGCCGGATATGCGCGGGATGAGGCGCTGGGAGAATATGCCGGTGAGGGACCCGGCGAGCTGTATCCTGATCTGGTCCTGCTGGGTGGACGGGAATGAGTCTATGATGCGGTCGATGGTCTGGGCGGCGTTGTTGGTATGGAGGGTGGAAAAGATGAGATGACCGGTCTCGGCGGCGGTCACGGCCGTGGCGATGGTCTCGATATTGCGCATCTCGCCGACCATGCAGACGTCGATGTCCTCGCGGAACATGGCGTTCAAGGCGTTGGCGAAGTCCGGCGTGTCGATCCTGACCTCGCGCTGGTCTATGATAGACTTTCTGGACTCAAAGAGATATTCTATCGGGTCTTCGATGGTCAGGATGTGCTCGGTCCGGGTCTGGTTGATCATGTCGACCATGGTGGCGAGGGTGGTCGTCTTGCCTTGGCCGATCGGGCCCACCACCAGAAAGAATCCCTGCGGCTTGCGGGTGAAGGTCTCGAGGATAGGCGGCAAGTTGAGCTCGGCCAAGGTCCGGATGGCCTTGGGAATGAGACGCAGAGCGATGGCGAGCGAACCTTGGCGATGGTAGGCGTTGCCGCGGAAGCGGGCATTGGTCAGATTGTATGAAAAGTCGACGTCGCGGTTCTTCTCGAGGAGCTCCTTGTTGGCCGGGGAGAGGAATATCGTCAGGAACCCCTTCATGTCCGCGTCGGAGAGCACGGGCCGCTTGACCAGCGGTATCAGGTTGCCAGAAGAGCGGATGATAGGCGCGCGTCCGGCGGAGAGGTGCAGGTCGGACGCTCCTTCCTTCAGGATGAGGTCCGTCAATGCTTCGATTTCTTTTTTGTAGTCCATGTCTTGAAAATTTCTAATTTCCGCCAGCTGGCGGACTAATTGACCTAATTCCCTAAGCCTTCTTCGATGCAGTTATACTCTCCACTTCCGCCAGGACCTCTGACGGTATGGTCGTGGCCTTGACGATATATCCGTCCACGTCGAGCTTATGCGAACGAGCCACGTCGTCGGACGATCCCTGATTTGTGAGCATGATGACGATCGCGGCGGGAGCCAGCTTCTCGGCGCGGACAGTGGAAACAAACTCCAGGCCGTCTATGCCCGGCATGACGATGTCGACCAGCATGATGTCGGGAACGTATCCGTCGCGGACGAGCTTTAGCCCCGCATCGGTGGAATCGGCGGTCTTGACATCATAGCCAGACTTGCGAAATTTTATGGCGTACATGTCTAGAAGGAACGTGTCGTCGTCGAGAAGGAGGATCTTTTTTGGTGATGTGGGATCGGACATGGCTCAAGTATACTACAATTTGTTCACTTCCTCAAAAGGAATGGTCTTCTGGAATGCTTTGATGATGGCGTCTTCCTTGAGGGTGAGCATGCCCTTGCCGCGGGCGATCTTGAGGATCTCCGATTCTACCGGATTGGTCAGGATGGCGTGCTCGATATCCTTGTCCATAGTGAACATCTCGAAGACGGCCATGCGGCCGCGGGTACCTTTGGGACAGTCCGGAGTGGGCTTCACTTTCATGACCGTGTCTGCGAACGGTATGTCCTTCTTGTATTGAGCGGGAAGGTCGGCGAAAGACCGGTCGATGAAGGCTTTCATGCTGCCGTCGACCGGCACCTGTTCGCCGCCGCCGGGGACGAGGATGCCGACCAGGCGTTGGGCTACTGCGAGGATGAGAGTCGGGGCGATGAGGTATGGGTCGACGCCCATGTCGATCAAGCGTGGGATGACGCCTGCCGCGTCGTTGGTGTGCAGGGTGGAGAAGCACAAGGTGGCCGGTCAAGGCGGCCTGGACGGCGAGCTGGGCGGTCTCTTTATCGCGGATCTCACCCACCATGATGATATCCGGGTCCTGGCGCAAAGTCGTGCGCAAGCCGGTATCGAACGTGTAGCCGATCTCCGGTCTGACTTGGGACTGGCTGACGCCTTCTATGGTGTATTCGACCGGATCCTCCAGCGACAGGACGTTGTAGCTCTCGCGGTCCATTTCCGAGAGCAAGGAATAGAGGGTCGTGGATTTTCCGGAGCCTGTGGGCCCCGTGATGAGGATCATGCCGTAAGGCTTGTTGATGGCCTCGCGGAGCATGGCCAGATTCTTCGGCGACATGGCCAGCTGATCCACGGTGCGGACTCCTTTGGCCTGATCCAATATGCGCATCTCGACCTTCTCGCCGTAGTACGAGGGAAATGTAGACACGCGGAAGTCGATACGACGGCCGTCGATCCTGGCGGAGAAGCGTCCGTCTTGAGGCTTGCGCTTCTCGTCCAAGCGCATGGACGAGAGGACTTTGATGCGGGCGACTACGGCGGAATGGACTTGCGGCGGCAAGACGAGCGACGTGTTCAGGATGCCGTCGACGCGGAAGCGGACGCGGACTTTGTCCCGCATGTGCTCGATATGAACATCGGAGGCCTCCCCCTCCACGGCATAGCGGACGATTGTGGCGACGATCTTTACCACCGGAGCGTCCTCGATGATGAGGGACTCGTCGCCGGCGGCATTGCCCGCGGCATCCGTCTTGCTTTTCACGCCCCTACCGCCTTTTGCCTGGGCCATGTCTTCCCTTTTCAAGCTGTCGGTATCGACTGAAAGCTCCGTTTCGAGCTCCGAGAGGGCCTGGGTCACTTCGCCGGTCATGCCTTTGTACATCTCTATGACCTTGTTGAAATCGTCGAGAGTGATGAGGAACATCTTGTACGGGATATTCTTCTTGGCCGCCACGAAATTGATGGCGTCGCGCGCCTCCATGTTGTCCGGATCGACGATGCCGACTTCGAGGACTCCGTCCTTGAGGCCGACCGGCGCGAAACGGTAGTGGACGGCAGATTCTTCCGGTATATAGTCGAGGGCCTCGAAGGGTATGGGAGACTCGGCGATGGACCGTATGGGCATGTTCAAAAATTCGCCTCGGGCGGCGAGTATATCGTCCGGCTTGACGCCGCGGGCGATCAGAGCCTCGTCGAGCGAAGCGCCGGAACCGGTCTGCGCTCGGATGGCGCGGATGTCATCCTTGGCAATAAGGTTCTTCTTGAGGAGGATGTCTATGACGCTCATGGTGAGGGTATATGGTTCAGGGTATAGGGTTCAGGGTATAGGGTTAGCGGTTTGCTATACCCTCCACCCTATACCCTTTTAAGGGGATTTGAAGCCGGGCAGAGGAGCGAACGGATTTGGGCGGCCGACATTGACCGGAGGGATGGCTACCGAATAATCGCGCAGAGTCAGATAGCCTGGATCGGAGAAGATGGATGTGTCGATCTTGAGTGACTGGATCTGATTGAGTAGAGTCAGGACTTGGGCGCCGACATCGGAGCCGGAAGTATTCCCGGCGGAAGTCTGGACCAGGCCGGAAGAGGCCGGGGTCGTGCCGCCATAGAAATAGAAGTAACCGATGCCGGCCACGACTATGATGATCGTGACCCAGATCCATGTCCTATGCGGTGTTGATTGAGTGTTCATGGTGATATCATTGGCGGAGCCAATAGGTGGAAAGCTGGACGGTGTAATCATACGTTCCGGTATCGTTGGCGGAAAGGGTCAGATGGGTGACATCCATGATGCGCAGGCTCGCTTCCAGATCCTGGAGGAAGCTCGTGAACTGGTTGTACGGGGCGCTCGCCGAAAACGAGACAGTGACTGTGTCCAAGGTCGGCGCGGATATCGATAGGGCCGACGAACCGACGCCCGAGAGAGCCGCTTGTGTGCTCTGCGCGGATGACGGCCCGGACGAAGGAGACGAGTTGGAGCCGGTATCGGTCGTGGCGGTGATATTCTTCAAGGAGAAGCCGTGCTGGAGAGCTACGCTGTTCAAGTCTATGATCAGGCGGATATTGTCGACGGTATCCGGTATCATCTTGTCGATGCGATCGCGGTCGTTGGCCGATATGTTGTTGTATGACTTGAGGACTTGGTCGCGCACGGCGATGAGCTTGACGGCATTGTCGATGGCGGACGCATAGGTATCGTTCACGGCCTTGACCGAAGAGGCGTCGGCCCAGACGCCGCGGGTATACGTGGCGTATATGCCGATAGCTAGGACGATCAGGATTGTGGCGGTGACGTTGCGGTTCATGGTGGTTGGTTATGGAGTACTCGTCGATCGTGGCGTGCCGGTCGCGGCGGTGGACGGGGCGACGGACTTTTCATACGAAAGGCTCGCCGGGTCTATCGTAGCGGTGAAGCCGAATGAGACGGCGCCATTCGATCCAAGAGCCGGATTGGACAGGATAGGATTCTTGACGATCGAGCGCAGACCATACTGGTCGAGCTGATTCAGGACGTCGGACTGGAAAGCCACGGCGCTGAAGCTCGTGCCGTATCCCTGCATGCCGACCGTTATTCCTCCGCCCGGAGTCTTAGGCGCGGACACGTCCATGCTCATAAAGCGGACGTCTTCGGTCGTAAGGGTTGAGATGATGGGAAATATCTGAGACAAGGCGAGGTGATTCCTGATGAGCTGTTGCGCCAAGTCTATCTTCTCGCTCTCGCCTTTGAGCTGGGCGATCAAGTCCACGTTGAACTGCTGTTCCCTGGCGGCCAGGTCTTTCTGGTATGAATCCTGGGCCGAGATCAGATACTGTTTCCATGCGTAGACAGCCCCGGCGGCGACGAGAGACAGGATGAAGATGACCGTGCCAAGCGTCATGAATATGCTCGCGCCGTGATGATGCTTCGGCGCGGAAGACGCTCCGCCGATCGTCGAGGCGACGGGCTTCTTGGGAATGAAGGAGGTTTGGAATCTGGTTTCCATGTTTCCCTGGAATTATAGTATGCTATTCCAATTCAGACAAGCGGCGCAAGGCGACGCCGATGGCCACGGCGAACTCCGGCCCGGCCGTGGCGAATTCGTCGGCCAGGAAGGCAGGCGTCTCCAGCTTGCCGAAGGGATCAGCGTAGACGACGTCCGTCTGGAAGCTCACCTTGGCCAAGTCGGTGAAGCCTTTGAGGAGCACTCCGCCGCCGACGAGGACGACTTTGCCGATGTTCTTCTGGTACTTCTTCTGATAATTGAGCAAGGCGGCGTTGGCCTCGTAGAATATGTAGTCCAGATTGACGGTGATGATCTCGATCGACTCTTTGTACTCCGGGCCACCTTTCAAGCCGAACGAGCGTTTCATGGTCTCGGCGTCGCCGACCGATATGCTCAAAGTCTTGGACAAAGCGAGGGTGATGTCTTGGCTGCCTTTGTTGATGGTATGAGCCGCGCGCAGTATGCCGCGCTCGATGATGTAGAGCTTGGTCGAGCGCGCGCCGAAATCGATGATCATGTTTGTGGCGAGGCCCTGGTCGATGACGGCACGGATGGCGCTGAATATCTCTATCTCGTAGAAGCTAGGGCTGAGGCCGCTCCCTGTCATGATGGCCTGGTAATTGGCTATGTATTCGTTGTGGATGGCGACGACCAGGACGTCGGAACCGGCCTTCTCCGTCTTCGAAGCGTCGTCGCTGGTGACGTAGGATTCTTCTTTGGGGATGATGGACCAGTCGAGAAGGACTTCGTTGAGCGGGACGGGAATGTATTTGCGCGCTTCGATGGCCACCACGTCGCCGATCTGCTTTTCCGGCACCGGCGGCACAGAGATGAAGGTGATGAGCGATGATGAGAGAGGCAATGCCGTTCCGCAGGCGGTGGTGGTCGTCTTCGCTTCGCGGAGGATGTCTTTGATCGCTTCGATCGTCTTGTCGGCGGACAGCGAGACGGCCCGGCCGATCTCGATACCGGCGTAAGGTCCCAAAGCCAATTCCCCGTATGTCTCGAGGACAGCCCTACCACGTTTCTTCTTGATCTGGACGACTTTGATGGCCGACGAGCCGATGTCGAGGCCCAGGATGCTGGTCTCTTTCTTTAAAAACGAGGTGAAAAACGAGCCGATGGATGCCATGATGACATTATATAGGCAAGCGAGGACGCATGCCAACTGGTTAACATAGCGTACGAGCGAAGACTATATATGAGCGGAGCGGTTATATAGTACAATTGCGGGCATGTCCTTGTTGAAAACAATCGCCGCAACCTTCACTGAAGCCCTTTTCCCTGTCCCGGCCGCGGAGCGGGAGGTTATGGCCCTGGGCGGTCAAACGGCGTTCACCGCCTTGCCGCGGGCCGCCCGTTCTCCGGTGCCGGAAGCCTGTTCGGTCTTCTCGTACAAGGACGAACGGGCCTGGCGCCTCATTTGGAGCGTTAAATACAAGAAGTCCGCCGAGGGGACGGCCATCGCCGGATATGCCCTCTATCAGGCGGTACGGCTTTTCTCCCGAGCGCTCGAAAATGATGACGGAGCCCTGTCGCGGATCGTCATCGTGCCAATGCCCATGACCGCCCGTCGTCGGCGCGAGCGCGGCTTCAATCAGTGCGAGCTCATGGCTGATGAGATGGAGAGGCTTGATGCGATTGGTGGACTCGATGCGCCAAAAAATGCCGGCGCGAGATTGGTCGTGGCTCGCGATCTGTTAGTCAGAAAAGTGCATACGTCGCGGCAGACTTTGAAGGATCGGGTGGAGCGCCTGGAAAGCGCCAAGGATATCTTCGCCGTCAATGAAGAAGCGGCGCGAAGATTTATGAATGAGGATTTAGGATTTAAGAAAGAAGACAGGAAAGCGGCGATGATCATCGTCATCGATGATGTCATCACCACCGGCGGGACCATGAGAGATGCCGTTGGCACTTTACGCAAGGCGGGATTCGAGAATGCATGGGGACTTTCGGTGGCACATTAGTGAGGTTCGGTTATGGCGATTTAATGGAGGGTGAGCGCTTCTCTTTTTCCTATCTTTTTCTAATTGGGAATTAAGGTTATTTTTTCAACAGGAATAAGCCATATTATCAAAGCTGAAGAGCCTTAATTCTCATTTAGAAAAACATACCCTTCCAAGCATCCCGCACCCCCCAGAAACGACTTAAATCTCGAAAGCGTGTCTGTTAAACAACCACCTTCACGAACCTCCGCTTCCCTATCTTGAGCACGACCGTCTCGGATGGAATGAAATTCGGATCTGTTATTTTTTCGTCTTTCTCCGTTTTAACAGCACCATCGAGCGACTAACCGCCGCCATTCTGCCTTCGACGGCACGATCTTCGCCTTGATGAGCGCGTCGGCAAGCGCTTCGCCTGAAGCCATCTTTATTTCCATGACATCTTCGGGAATACCGCCTTTGGCGAACGTATTCTCGAACGCTTCCTCGGCGGCCGCTGCGGCTTTTTCTCCGTGGAATCTCTTGACGATGTCGGCGGCGATGACAGCTTTGGCCGCGCGCGGACCGCGAGCCATGATGCTGTCCTTCTCGGACATCGGGATCCGGGTGCAATTCAGGAACAGAGGCTCGATCATCGGGTCGGGCAAAGCCATGAGCGCGCCGAAGAGATCGTTAGCCGGCTGATCGATGAAGACGCCGGTGCCGTTGGACTTGGACATGAGCTCGACCCGTGGTCGGATTGGCGACGAGGTTGAGGGCGATGACGAACTTCTCCTTGTTCTTCAGTTGTTTTGAGCAATGTGCGTCCCGCCAAAGCGTTGAATATCTGGTCGGTGCCGCAGAGCTCGGCATCGACGTCCATGGCCACGCTGTCATAGCCCTGCATCAGAGGGTACATGAATTCATGGAGATGGATCGGCGCGCCTTCCTTGAGGCGCTTTTGGTACATGTCGCGCTCGATCATCTGTTGGACGGTGAAATTGGAAGCGATATCGAGGATGTCGGCGAATGAGAGCTTGGCGAGCCATTCGGAATTGTATTTGACCAAGGCGGGGTTCACGTTATCTTTGAAATCGACGATCGGACTTATCTGCTCGCATCCAACCGGCCATGTTCTTCTTTACTTCTTCGGCGGAAAGTTGCTTGCGCGCGGCCGTCTTGTCCGAAGGATCGCCTATCAGTGCCGTAAAATCGCCGAAAAGAATGATGATCTTCATGGCCAAGCTGACGCAACTCCTCCAGGAATATCAGATTCTTGGCATGGCCTAGATGGATGGCGGTGAATGTCGGGTCAAGGCCGTAATATATGCGCATGGGTTCGCCGGATAGAAGCTTGCTCGTAAGAGCATCCTTGGACGGAAAAGCTTCCACGACCGTGCCACGGGCGAATATTTCGTCTATCTTCTTTTGGTCGGTGACTATTTTCATGCTTTCTTCGGCCAGACCTTGGCCACGGCCAGAAGATATATGATCTCCAAAATACCCAGCGTATTCACGATGAGAAGGATAACGAACCACCACTTCTCGTTGCGGCGAGCCGCATGCCAGAGCGCATACCCTTTGAGGACAATAACGACTAGGAATAGCAGGCCGAAGAGTGCCCCGAATGTGCCGAAAGACATGAACGGGCTCATGCCCCAACCGCCGTATCCGCCGTAATAGAGTGAATGCATCATGATAATGATATATGCGCGTTTATGATAATAACGCCCATTATATCATGAATGAGAGACTAGAAGCCGAAGAGATGCATGAAGAACTGGCCTATGCTTCCAAAGAAACCGCGCTTCTGTCCTTTGTCCATATTGGCATTGGCTGTTCCGTTAGCGGGGCCGGATTGATCGATGACCGTCGAGGCAGTGATGGATGTGCCATTGACCGTGCCCTGAACGAGAACCTTGTTGCCGACGACGACGCTCGAAAGAGCGATCGTATTCTGGCCTTCCAGGATCTTTGCGTTCGAGGCATCGACGGTATACGTCACACTGCTAGTCGTCGTGACGGTAAGAGTCGTGCCGTTCACTGCCGAGACCGTGCCTTCGACGATCGGTTGTCCGTTCCCGACGAAAGGCGGAGTCGAGGTGGCTCGTTTGCCATCGGTGCCCGGACCGCCCATGCGGCCCATGACGCCGTCAAAGATGGCTGTGGCTGTGACATTCGTGCCTGTGACCGTGCCTTGGACCGCGACCGTGTCGCCGATGGCGATCGACGAGACCGTGCTCGTGGCATTGCCCTTTCTCACGGTGGCATTAGTAACATCAACGGTATAGCTGACGGTAGCCGTCGTAGAGCCGAAGCCTTGGCGACCGCTCACGGTGATGATATTGCCGTTCACCGCCGTGACCGTACCGAATATGCCCGGCTTCATCATGCCAAAACCGCGGCCTCCAATACTGGGATTGCCCTGACCGTGACCTATTCCCGGACCGCCGCGGACCATACCGGCGGGATTGACGGTGCCGGTGGCGCCCTTCATAGGACCGTTCCAAACGCCTTTGGGTTGGCCGTTATCACCTGATTGATCGTTATAGCCATTCTGTTGTTGCCAGAGCCGTTCGTCTCCGCAAAGGCCGGAATGGCCAAAGCCATGCTGGTGACGAGAGCGATGCCCGTACTGATAGAAATGATTTTTTTAGCGTTCATAACAAATATGCAAGATTAAGCGGATAAAAAGAGAAGGTTCGATAGGCCTTCGTGGGTTATGTACGACACATGTCGGTCAGGGGGTGCAGGATATTACGAGGAGGCACAAGACATTATGCAACCTGCAAGATAAATAACTCGCCGGGAAAATGCGCCGACTTTTCAACAGAACGATCCTTGCGCAAGATGACGTATTCAAAGTCATAGGCATCGGTGAGCGCGGAAGCGGGCACGAAGAACAGGCATGTCGCAAGGCCGTCGGCGATGAGAGCTGTCGCGGATGTGACCCACACGGCGATGATATCGGACGGCGAGATGAGAGTCTTCGGATTGATAATATGGGTGAACGTCCCCCATTTCCGCCGGTTGCCGGCGGAGCCACAAATGCTTCCACCTTCAAGGACGCACACACCGATGACTTTCTCTGCATTGTCCGGATCTTCCAGGCCGACGCGGATCGACGTCTTATTCACGTCGGCCTTTTGGTCCGTATCCGGCTTTTTATTTTTATACAGGATATCCCCTCCCGCGTTTATGCCGTAATGAAAAATACCGTTCGCTTCGAGCACGCCCCCCACGAGGTCGATGAGATACCCTTTACCCGCGGCGCCAAAATCGAGCAATACCGGCTGTCTGACGACCATGATCGGAGGTCGAGCGGGCCCGGAATTGTGCCTGCCGGATTTGGAAGGACGATATTCGATAGCCTCATCCCAGGCCGGCGGCGTCTTCAATTCCCCTTTTTTCCGCAACGAATATCGCGCGTCATATCCCGCATCGGAGATGAGATCGCCGATCATCGGCGTGACGAGGCCATTCGTCTTTATATAAAGGTCATGATAGAGCGAGATCATGGCATCCGCGTCGAGCGGCAATTCATACGTCCCCGCTTCTTTCGACATCTTCGTGACGAGCGAGTCGGGGCGAAAACGTGAATATGCCAGGTCGAAAGCATCGATGCGAGCCTTGATCCTGGACAAGAGCTCGGCTTCCCCGGCTACATCAAGCTCCTCGAATATATCTATCCGCCAGGTCGTGCCTATGGCTTGGAAATCGAATCTGGCCATAACAATGTTATTATCGCAGGATTTTATTTTCTACGCTTTGGCCTGCGCCTCTATCTGCGAGAGAGCGTCATCGAAGCCGATGGGAGTGAGCGATGAGCCGGAGACGTAGGTCAGGTTGACGCTGGCGATATTATAGCCGATGACGTATTGCTTGTAACCGGAAATGAAATAGTTCTGATACCTCTCTGAAGTCCTGTCGCCCGCGGCCGGAGTGACGGAGACCGAGGTGATGACGTCGTTCGTGAGAGTGAGCGTGACCATGATCTGATCTTCCCCGCCCGGGGACATGTATGAGCCGGTCGCCGAATACGTTCCGTCCTTGTAGACGGAGGCGGTCTGTTTCGGAACCGTCGCCGGAGGAAGCGTCGAAACAGTCGGCGCAGGGGTTACCGGTGTAGGCGTGGTGGACACGGGAATATTCACACACTTTTGATCGTCGTCATCTCCTGAACATTTGAGGACGTAAGTGGTCTTGGAAGTGACAATTGGAGAAGGCAGTAGCACCTGGGCAGTGGTAATCGGAATAAATGCAGAAGTGTTCGACCTTTCTGACACAAAAGTAACGCCGCCGACTCCGCCGATGACGAGCAGAGCGACGATGATGCCGACGAGCCTGTGTGTTGGATTGAATGGTTCCATAGGGTCTATACGAATCTTTTAGGAGGCGCCGACGGCGGTTGCGCGGATATGCGCTTTTTCTTGCGCTGGATGCAAAGCGGATCAGGGCCATTCATGAATACGACGAGCAGAGCGACGGCCAAACCGAAGTCCCTGACACCGATCTCCCCGTAACCGATGACGTACATGATGTCAAATAAGTGAAGTGCCAGGAGCAGAGCCGCGAGCCGCGTTTGCCAGCCGAAGACCAGCATGAGGCCAAAGACCAATTCGAAAATCGCATTCACGGACACCAGGACGCCGGCGCTTATACCAGTCAAAGCGACAAGCGAAGGCGGTATGTACGCCGTCCAGAGGCTGTTGTGCAGGAATTGCTGTAGGCTGAACCAGAGGACGACGGCCGCTAGGCCATAGCGGAGCACGCTTGACGCGTATCGTTCAAGGAATAAAGTCAGTCTTTGCATATATGAAATATCGGCCTTATGCCGTCACATATATACGAAGAAGAGGAAAAAAGGGTGCCTGAAATGAGGTGTGCGAGTCGGAGGTATAAAAAGAAGGGTGCCCGCGCAAGCGAACGCCCTTCGGTGGTTTTCTTCATTTAGAGGCTTTCGATCGTCTTGCAGAGCTCTTGCCACGAACCGACCCGTTTCGCAATCGATCCTTCGTCAATATGACTGTTGTAGCCCCACGAGAATAGAAAGCGGTGCGGGACGATGCCGACGAGCGGCTCGAGCTTTTCGAGATCGTCGTCAATGTAGACATTGAGTCCGGCACATGCGCTCGCCTTGCTCACGCCGTAACCGACACCGATGAAATCGAGAGCGAGACCCTTCTTCACGCTCCATTCTTTGGCGATCTCAAGTTCGACTTCGCCACGGGAAGTAACGATGAGAAACTTATGCCCTAAAGCAAGCAATTGAGGGACGGATTCAAGCATTCCAACGACAGGTTCCATGAGAAAGCCGACTTCCCGTGTTCCGTAGATGATCTTTTGGAGATTGCGGTATTGTTCGGCGGTCAGGTGTCCCTCGCCGATTACGATTTCCTTCTTGAACTTCTCCGGAGGAATGTCTAGCCCATAAATTTTTTTGGCGGCATCTGATTTAAGTTTTCCACAGTCAGATATCACGCCGTCAAAATCGAGTCCGATTTTCATTCGTTTCTTCTTTCTTTTTATGGTTCAGGTTTGTTTATGGACATTAGAGCATATAGGCTCAATATTTGAAAGCTTAAGATGAGGTAGTAATGACACACAAATGCTTACTTGTCAATGCGGAGACGGTGGGATTCGAACCCACGAGGAGGTTGCCCCCCTAACACCTTAGCACGGTGCCGCTTTCGACCGCTCAGCCACGTCTCCAACGCACGAGCGCGAACCTGGCCATTCTTGCATAAAATCCGTCATTTATCAAAAAGAAAAATAAATGTGCGATAATGTCGGCATGATATTGGACGCCTCGATATCCGAACAATTCCGCATCACCCCGATGCAGAAAGCGGCTCTGAAGAAGCTCGGCATGGAGACGATCCGCGATCTGCTCTATCACTTCCCCGTCCGCTACGGCGACACGGCCGAAGCAAGGAACATAGATTCGCTGGCCCAAGGCGATACGGCTGTCATATTCGGGAAAATAACTGGCCTCAAGGCGAGCAAAGGATTCAAGACAAAGATGACCATGGCCGACGGCTACGTGGAAGATGAGACTGGCCGAGTCCACTGCGTCTGGTTCAACCAGCCCTACCTGGCCAAGATGACGCCCGAAGGAGTGCTCGTGCGCATTGAGGGAAAGATATCGCAGAGGAGAAAGAAGCAGGTAGAAGGAAGTATGGAGAAAGAAGAAAGCGGTAAGGAGAAAGGGGGTGGCGAACTGTACTTCTCCAACCCAAAGCTGGAAGTGGTGAATAAAGTGCCCATAGGCGTCGGTGATTCGCTTTTCGGCGCGGAAGGCGAAGACCATGCCCTATATCCGGTGTATCCGGAGTCGCGCGGCATCACTTCGAGCTGGCTTTACCACGCCATCCAAAAGATATTCAAAAGCGGCATATTGAATGAGATGGCCGACACTTTGCCGGGACACATCCTGGTCAAGTATCACCTGCCGAGCCTGAAGACCGCTCTCGTCTGGATACACGCCCCGCACAAGCGCGAAGACGCCCTGTCGGCCCGCAAGCGTTTTTCATTCGAGGAGATATTCACCATCCAGCTAGGGAAACAACAGGCGAGGGCGGAATACGAAGCCCATCCGGCATTCGCCGTGGAGACCGACGACGCTCACGTGGATGAATTCATCCGGCGCTTCCCCTTCCAGGCGACCGACGCCCAGCGCCGGGCTATCGGCGTCATAGTAGACGACATGCGCCGCGATCACGCCATGTCGCGCCTCTTGGAAGGAGACGTTGGCTCGGGCAAAACGGCCGTAGCCGCGGCAACGGCGTACGGCATCATCACTTCGAAGCCGCCGAAAAATACCGCGAATGTATTGGCAAAAGCGGCGAGCGGATCCGGCTTCACTCTGGCCAAGTCAGCCAGCGCCGCTGGCCGCGGAAATCTCCAAGTGGCCTACATGTGCCCGACCGAGATCCTGGCCACCCAGCAATTCGAGTCGTTCATACAATACTTTTCATACATGCCCATCCAGATCGGTCTCATCACCGGCTCCGGGTGCCGCAAATTCCCCTCCAAGGTCAATCCAAAGGGCTCGACGGATATATCGCGTGCGCAATTATTGAAATGGGTCGAGAGCGGCGACATCCACGTCCTCGTCGGCACCCACGCTCTCATCCAAAAATCCGTCAAATTCAAGAACCTAGCTTACTCCATCATCGACGAGCAACACCGGTTCGGCACGGCTCAACGGGCGGCGCTCATCAGGAAAAATCAATCGTCCTCCGGCGCAGGCACGAGCGGCGCTCTCGCCCCGCATCTTCTTTCCATGACCGCGACTCCCATACCGCGGACGCTCGCTTTAACCTTGTATGGCGACCTCGATCTGACCCTGCTCGACGAATCGCCGGCTGGCAGGAAGCCTATCATCACTGAACTGGTCCTGCCGGACGGCCGCCAAGAGGTCTACGAGAAAGTCCGCCGCGAATTGGCCGGAGGCCGTCAGGCATACGTCATCTGCCCGCGTATCGATGAACCGGACCCGGACAAGGAGCTCGCTTTGAACGCCA
The DNA here is from genome assembly GCA_963701025.1 of uncultured bacterium. Classification (GTDB taxonomy): domain Bacteria; phylum Patescibacteriota; class Minisyncoccia; order Phycocordibacterales; family PALSA-1337; genus C7867-002. The sequence continues at coordinate 480,610 of OY969557.1, forward strand.
AATCGGTCAAAGAAGAGGCCAAACGATTGAAAAGATCTGTCTTTCCAGAATATGAGATCGGCGTACTGCACGGCAAGATGCCGGCCGCGGACAAGGAAAGCGTCATGGCCGATTTCAAAGACGGAAAGATACGGATCCTTTGCGCCACGTCCGTGGTCGAGGTCGGAGTGAATGTGCCGAACGCGACCGTGATATTGATCGAAGGAGCAGAACGATTTGGCTTGGCGCAATTGCATCAATTGCGAGGCAGAGTGATGAGAAGCACGCATCAGGCCTATTGCTACGCCTTCACCGAGACTGACTCGGCTAAGTCCATAGAACGGCTGAAAGCCCTGCGGAATGCCAAGAACGGCTTCGAGCTGGCCGAGCTAGACCTGGCACAGCGCGGCTCCGGCGCCCTTGCCGGCATGCGCCAATGGGGCGTCTCCGACGTCGCCATGGAAGCTTTGAAGAATTTAAAGATGGTCGAAGCCGCCCGGACAGAGGCTATACGCCTCATAGAAGAAGACCATGAATTGTCCCGCTATCCCGACCTCAAGAAAGAAGTAGCCGCGCGAAAGAAAGATCTCCACTTCGAGTGACCTTGACAAATCAATGGAAAAGAGTATCTTTTCACCTTGGAGGTCCTGGATCGTACATTCAGGAAAAATGTTTGAAATAAAAAACGTAGTCATATGTCGGAGGACAATCATTATGCAAAAGATACACAGGAAATTGCCGAACCCCGTCAGCACATTGAACAAGATTAACGGGATGTTCCATCAACTGCTTTTGAGACACCAGAACCTGAAAGCATACCTGAAGAGGAATGCCGAGCCGTTTTGGGAGTTACTGACCTCGAAGGCGGCCGCGAATCACATGCGGAGAACCGAGCTTATTTATGTGCTCGAGCGCTTTGATCTGAACGACGGCAGCAGCATCACCATTTCCATCGTCTTTCCTCTCGCGGGCATGCCGAGCATCATTCTGACGAAATTCGAATTTGACGCGAACGTTGAAGCGATGGTCCATCACCAGATCGGCTACGAGAAGCTGCAGACCATCAGCCGTTTCATCTGGCAAAAATTGCTCTTTCTCAGCAAGGGGACGTCGGTCCTTCTCGGAAACATCGTCGCACACTTCAGCCTGCATAAAGTGTGCCCGACTCTGATGGCGTTCGTGAATCCCCTGTTAACGACCTCTGTACCTTGAATACTGGACGTATTTCCGGTTTCCACCAGACTGTCACTGCGCACTGCGCGGCGACGGTCTTTTTTAAATGTCCCCCAGAGCGAGCCATACCTCGAACTTGGGACAGAATTCTTACTACTTTGGCACGGTTAAATGAGCAGGGTTTGCTTCCTGATTTAAGTGCAATCGCTGGTTTACAGGGGCATGATAGCAAAGAGGAGATTTAGTTGAAGACGTGGAGGTTTGTCGGAAGGGGCAAAAGAAACACTCCTTGTCTTTAAATTACTTGATAACCATGGCCGTTTTATCTCCGTGGCAGATTAAGCTTTTCATATCCCAGGCAAGATAACGCATATATGTTTGATCATCCTCAGTCGCCTCGCTGGTAATAAGTTTCTGGATGCTTTTGAGAAAATACCCCCGTGCCGATATCGTAGCCTCGCCGGCAGTATGACCCTTGGCCAAGGAGACGATGACGTGATTAGCCGGTGTCAGAAACATATCTGCAGTTTTGTCTCCGAGTGGCCGGCTCATTTTGTCCGGTGATATGAAGAATATGAAATCCTCTTCATAGCCAATATAGGCGCTAGCACCAGCTTTGATAGCAGCCGGTCCAAGCATTTGACCCGAACTGCAGGACAAGGCGTATGTGACCATGTCCTTCAAAACACCTTCGTTCTTACCGGCCACAACGAGTATTTGATTGTTATGTCCGGTCACAACATCGGGACCACCGTGACCATTCAGGAAAATCAAGGACGGACAATGCTTCTGGATCATACTATCTAGAACCGAGGAGATGGCTCGTTCTTTGGCAAGAACAATGAACTGAAGGTTCTTTGACTTCAATTCTTCGATAGTCTTCACAGCCCAAGCGGAAATGTATCGTGTTGTCGAGTCAGATTTAGGAGTTGTTACTAGTGCTATATTGCTCATAGAATATGCCTTCTTTCATTGACCGCAGAAAATCCATCTCGATTGCAACAATCTTCTTGCCAACCTCATCGTCTTTTTTGACATGTTCAATAAGTCTGTCCTTAGTGAATTCACCGGACGAACCAATTGACATCTCCTTGTCTGCCGGGAGTTTCTGCAGACGGGCTATTACCAAATCAATGATTTCTTTTTCTGTGTCCGTAGTATTCATATAATTTTAAGCTCTATTAGCTTCTCGACAATGATATCGCCTAATTTGGTGTCGTTGCTCACTTCAATATACGCGACATTCCAGGTAATTGGCCCTTTATCGGGCAACACGAGAATTACTTGGTCCCGTAGACCAATAGGCAGGTTGGCATACACACTGAAAAATTTGTCCTTGGGAAGTGTTGTCATATCCTTTGTTGCTCATATTATACCATGTGTAGCTATTGGTCAAAGACGGTAAATCACATATGTGCTTACAAAAAATATTAGGGGAAGGGTGCTAAGAACGACACTCTTCTACGAGTTCAATTGTTCCCTGTGATGTTCTCTTGATAACATTTTTGCGGATGAGTGCGTCCACTACTTTCATGCCAGACCAACATCTCATAGACTTTGAGATCGTGTAATCAAGTGTTTACCTGTTTACCTACTTTTACCTCATTTTGACCCTATGCTGTTTACCTAAAACATCGAACCTGAATTTCATTCCATTGTTGAGCCACTTATGGAGTGAATATTTGCCGTTTCTACCAAGTTTGTCCGCCCTCTTGGATTCGAACCAAGGACCGCAGAGGTATAAGCTCTGTGCTCTAACCAACTGAGCTAAGGGCGGCTATCTATAGCGTTCGCTTATCATAAGTCAAAGACCCTTCATACACAACTGCGGAGAACAAAAAGCCGCACCATGGTGCGGCGGCGGGAAGAAACTCTCACGTGACACGGAGGACGATGCCGGCGTAATTGTCATCCGATTTCTCCTTGCAGAGATCACTCAAGACGACAGTGGCTTTTGCGGCACTCATGCTCAAAAGACTCAAGAACGTCATGCCCGGGGAGAGCAACGCGTCCCACAAGCCGTCGGTGCCGACGACCAGAACCTCGCCTGGTTCGATGGATTCGTCGGTGCAGATCGACGGCTCATGTATGACTCCGGCTGATCGGAAACGACCGTCGCCGATGCTCCTGGTGAGCATCAAGGCACATTCGTCGCCGAGACACAGCTTGCCGAGACAGACTTCAGCCTCGGGTATGCGCTTGAATGACTGTTTCGCCCGTTCCCGCTCGACCTCTACGGAGAATCGGTGCAAGGTCGTGATCTTCGCTGTCCTGGAAGGATCCTTTGAGATCCGATGAACCTCGACATCTCCGACATTCGCCGAACACATCTTATAATCCGATATACGGATGACGGTCGCGGCAACGCCTGTGCGTTCTCCGAATGATTCATCGACGGCTTTATCAAGCTCGGCGAAAGCCGGGCCTGCGACGAGACCAAAGCCTTCGGGATCGCAAGACATAAAACGGACGGCTCGGCCGGCGATGCCTTTCAAGACCAGGTCGGCTGCTTTTTTGCCATTTTCCCCGTGTCCGTCGCATAGGAGCACGCAAATGCCGTCTTTGAAGTCAATGACCTTCATCTGATCCTCCATCGTCGGTCGCTGTCCTTGGCCGAAAAACAAACCGCGTTCGATCTTCATTGTCATGAGCTTTCCCTTTCACATTGTTAAACTTTCACACTATTCAAGATGTTCGAAGGAAAGCTTACTCCTCTCTCTACTCAAAATCAATATCAGGAGACCTTGGCCTGCTTCTTCGGCGTGATGCCGTTGGCCATGAGCAGAGCTTCGTACTCTTCCCTTTCTATGGTCTCCGCCTCTATCAGACGCTTGGATACGGCCTCGAAAGCCTTCTTGTGCTCATTCAAAGCCTTGACGGCCCGTTCGCGGGCTTCGGTCATTATCTTGGAGACTTCTGAATCTATGAGAGCGCCGACTGTCTCTGAATAATCCTTATCCGCCACGCCCATGCCGAAGAGCACCCGGCCTTGGGCGGATTCGAGGGCGATGGGGCCGATCTTGTCGGACATGCCGTAGCGCGTGACCATGTCGCGAGCGAGGGCAGTCGAGACTTGCAGGTCATTGGACGCGCCGGTGGTGATGTCGCCGAAGACCATATTCTCGGCCACGTAGCCGCCGAGAGACATGGCGATGTCGTCGAGGAATTCCTTGCGCGACTGGAGCCTGCGCTCTTCGAACGGCAGGTGCAGGGTATAGCCTGCGGCGCGGCCGCGGGAGATGATGGATATCTTGTGGACCGGATCGGCGTTCGGCAGGACCGAGGCCACGATAGCATGGCCGGCTTCATGATAAGCAGTGATCTCCTTTTCTTTTGGCGACAATACATGGCTCTTGCGCTCCGGTCCGAGCATGACTTTCTCGATGGAGCGGATGAGGTCGAACTGGCCGATCGTCTTCCGGTCTTCCCGGGCGGCCAGGATGGCCGCTTCGTTCATGAGAGAAGCCAAGTCGGCGCCGGAAAAGCCCGGCGTGCGCTCGGCCACGATGCGCAGATTGACGTCCTCGGCCAATTGCTTCTTGGCAGTGTGGATCTTCAGGATGGCTTCGCGGTCGTTCCGGTCGGGAAGATCTATGGTCACGCGTCGATCGAACCTGCCGGGACGGAGAAGCGCCGGGATCGAGGACATCCGGCCTGTTCGTGGCCGCCATGACGATGACCTTCTCGATTCTGCTCGAAGCCGTCCATCTCCGCCAGGATCTGATTGAGAGTCTGCTCGCGCTCGTCATTGGCTCCGCCCATACCCGCCCCGCGGGCTCGGCCGACGGCGTCTATCTCATCCACGAATATGATGGCCGGAGCCTGCTGTCTTGGCCAGATTGAAGAGGTCGCGCACGCGACTGGCGCCGACCCCGACGAACATCTCCACGAATTCCGAGCCGGATATGGAAAAGAAGGCCACGCCGGCTTCGCCCGCCACCGCCCGGGCGAGAAGAGTCTTGCCGGTGCCCGGCGCGCCCATGAGAAGGACGCCCTTCGGTATCTCGGCGCCGATGTCGATGAATTTCTTTGGATTCTTCAGGAAGTCCACGATCTCCGACAATTCCTGCTTGGCTTCCTTTGCGCCGGCCACGTCTTTGAAGGTGACTTTGACTTTCGGGTCGTTCGGCATGGTGATCCTGGCTTTGGACTGGCCGAAGGACATGACTTGCATGCCCGCACCGCGCATCTGGCGGGTGATCATCCAAATGAAGAGGCCGAGGAAGAGGAGCGGCACCAGGAATGGCGCGAGCTGTCCGACCCAGTAGGTGAAGCCGGAAGGCTGGGAAACGGTGATGGTCGTCGATGCCAGCTCGGCCGGCGTGACGCCGAGGCGGGTCAGACTGTCGGTGAGCGACGCGTCAGTTTCGCGCTGGGCGACCTTGGTCGTCTTGTCCGCGTATGTCGCGACGACCTGGGTGTCCTCTATGGTCAAAGAAGAGACGGAGCCTTTCTTGATGTCGGCCGCCAAAGACGACAGGGGGACAGGCGTTGACGCGTCGGGCTTGCCGGCGAACTCTGCATATATGCCGGTCAGGAGCAAAAAGACCAGAAAGACCGTGGCGATGACGTTCAGAAAGGTCATTCTCGGCGGGCGGATATTCTTGCGTTGCCTGTTCTGGCTTCCTTGCTGTGGGGGCATACCGGTAGGATTCATGGTGTGATTATATAGGCAAGCGAGGACTAATGGCAACTAGTTGACATAGAGTCCGAGCGAAGACTATATATGAGCGAAGCGATTATACATAAAAACGCCGCAAAAGAAAGAAAAATACCGCGCTGCCAATCAAGGTGCGCGGCGGTGAAAAAGAACAATGACCTTCATCCCGGTCTCAAGACATAGGAAGACGGAAAACGAGACGCTTTGAACTCGAGAGACCACAGGCCGATACGACCGTACACACGCCGGTATTTCTTTTCCGGATGTTTCTCGCCGCAATTCTCGCAATCGCCGTCTTCGATGACGATATACCAGATGAGAAGATCCGCTTGTCCCATAGAAGGCTTGAGAGGGTCAGGCGGACAAGGCGGTGATACGAGCCATCCGAGTCCGACGAATCGCCAGGCGGGGTGGTCCGAGCACCGCGGATTTTTGATCGGAACATTGAAGCAATCCTTTTCAGCCATGGGTCCGATGACTGTTATGCGGCGTTTTTGCTTTTTTCCGCACTTCCGACAGTATTTTGCGCTGTCTTCCTTGGGACGCGGGGGATACGGAGCAGGCTTATAAGAAGCCCTGTAATGCCAAGCCAACGGACTTTCCGGCGGCGGGGTTAGTTTTTCCATAATTCATGTCTGGTTTTTTGCTTTTTGGAAAACAACAGTGATTTCGTTGAATAGAGTATCATCAATACAGAAAAAGGTCAATCAGTGATAGGCACGGATGAACTTGCAAAGACGAAGTACACACGCTATATTGAGTCCGAATCTCGCTGTTCATTCAAGGGTAGCATAGAGGTTTTGCTCGTGGCGTGGCATTGAACAGCGACCTGTATGTTGGTCGCGCCACTTTTACTGAGCGCCTCGGTGAAGGCGTATAAAACCTCGTCACCGGCTGGAGGGGTCGAAGCAAGTGCTTCGGCCCCCCTTATTGTTCATAGGCTGATCAAAGATGGTGGAGATGCGCGGAATTGAACCGCGGTGCAATCGAAGTTAGGTCGGCTGATTCTACGACGGTAGTATCATTTGAAGTTTAATAGCCGTGGTGAAAAATAATACAAAATACACAGCCACGATCTCTAAGTTTCGGAGAAGAGGAGTGAGAAGCTCCCCTGCCCTACATCCGGGTTATTACGCCCGCTCTAGCGTATGGATCCCGCTAGAGAGACGCGCCCTTATACAAGAGCGAATGCGAAGTCCTTTGCTCCGAAATACGGAGAAACAGAAGATTTAGCAATTAGGATTTCCGGCGGATTTACGAGTCACTGGCGCTCGCGCCGCGCGGCCGAAAACTGACGATTGTCGATGCCTGTCATCCCCAAGTATGAATTGAGAGATTGGGAATTGAATATTGATCTCCAATTTCCAATACCAATCCTCAATTGTCTTTCAATGTCCTCCTCATCTCGCGGTCGCTCTCGCGCTTCTTGATCGACGTCCTTTTGTCGTATTTCTTCTTGCCACGGACGAGGGCTACCTGAACTTTGATGAGATTGCGCTTAGTATATATCGAAATTGGTACTATTGTCAAGCCTTTGCCTGCGTTGGCGAAGCCGGCGATCTCCTTCTTCGAGAGCATGAGGCGGCGCGGCCGGCGCGGATCGTAGTCCTTCGGCGTATTCTTCTCCTGATACGGCGGCACGAGCATATTCTGGACGAACGCCTCGCCGCCACGGACGATGGCGTATGAGCCTTCGAGCGAGCCGCGCTTCAATTTCAATGATTTCACTTCGAAACCGAGCAACTCGATGCCAGCCTCGAACGATTCGAGGATCTCGTAATCGAAGCGGGCCTTGGAGTAATCGATGAGGGTGGGCATGAAGCAAGTATAACGGATATTAGGTCAATTAGAAATTAAGAATTATACTTATTCCCATGTCCCCTTCCCCCGTCTCCTGGACGCTCTACGCTTCGAACGAAGAAGTCTGGGCGGCCATACTGGCCGATTGCGCCGCAGCCAAAAAGTCGATCGTCCTGGAACAATACATATTCGTCAACGATGAATTCGGCAAGAAGCTGATAGACGTATGCGTGGAACGGGCCGGGAAGGGCGTGCGCGTGCGTTTCCTCTGGGACGCCGAGGGCAGTTTCACTCTGTGGGGTTCGAATATCGCCGACGACTTGAAGAAGAAATGCGTGGAGCTGGTTTTCTGGAAAACCCTGGTTCCTGATTACAGCAAAGTACCGAATTGGAAGTCATGGTTCCTGCGCAATCATCGCCGCACTTTGGTCATAGATGAAAAAATCGGCTACACAGGCAGCATGTGCGTATATGAAAAAATGAAAAACTGGCGCGACACCAATGTACGTTTGGAGGGTGGGGTCGTACGCGAGATGGAGAACGCTTTCGACAGGATGTGGGCCAGAGCGACGAAGACCCATAATATCATGCCCAAGCGCCTCAAGGTCCGAGATCCGGAATTTAGATACATCACCAATTATCCCGCTCCCGGTCGACGCCACATATACACCGAGATGATCGAAGCGATAAGGTCAGCCAGACATTATATCTATGTAACGACTCCGTATTTCGTCCCTACGCACAGATTGATCCGGGTCTTGCGCCTGGCCGCCCGGCGAGGCGTAGAGGTTAGACTCATCATTCCGCAGATATCGAATTATTTCGCGGTTGACCTGGGCGCGCGTTCATATTTCAATACATTGCTCGAATCCGGCGTCCGTATCTTCCTGTATTCCGGCAACATGATCCACGCAAAGACCGCGGTCATCGACGGCGACTGGGCTACCGTAGGCACCATGAATCTGGATCGTATCAGTTTGCTCTACAACTTCGAGGCCAACATAGTCAGCTCCAATACAAAGTTTGCCGAGGAATTGGCGGCGCTCTTCGTCAGGGATATGGCTGAATCAAAAGAGGTTGATACCAAAAAATGGCACAACCGTTTCTTCGTGGAAAGAATACCGGAAATGCTCATCAGGCTGGTCAGGAAGTTCCTGTGACAAGGCCTTGCGGATAAGTCCTCGTCATGCTATAAATAACCCCTGTAATCATTGATGAAAGCACGTATCAATCACCAGATAAAGGCGCCCGAATTGCGCGTCGTCACCGCGGAAGGCGAGAATCTCGGCGTCATGCCCACGGACAAGGCGCTCGCGGAAGCCAGGAACCGGGACCTCGACTTGATCGAGATATCCCCGAACGCGGCGCCTCCAGTGGCCAAGATAATGGATTACGGCAAGTATCAGTACGATGAAAAGAAGAAGTCCAAAGTAGCCAAGACCAGGACCAAGACGAGCGAGCTCAAGACTGTCCAAGTCAAGATAGGCACCGGCGAGCACGACCTTGAGCTCAAGGCCAAACGCGTATCCGAGTGGCTCGGCGAAGGCAACCGGGTCAAGATCGACCTCTATCTGGTCGGCCGTTCCAAGTACATGGACTTCAATTTCTTGAAAGAGCGCCTGGAAAGGATATACAAGCTCATCAGCGTCGAATTCAAGGTCGCCCAGGAAGCGGTAAAAGGACCTAAGGGGTTGACGGTTTATGTGGAGAAAAAGTAACAAAATTTTATGTCAATAAAAACCACGAAGTCATACGCCAAGCGCCTGAAGGTCACCCGCAACGGCAAGATTCTCGCGCGCAAGCCAGGCCAGAATCATTTCAACGCCAAGGAGCGTAGCCGGACGAGCTCGAATAAGCATCGCATGCAGTCTATAAAAATGGGCGCCAAAGATATGGGGCGCTTCCTACCGAATCTCTAATATATAAATTAAACTAACATGACCCGCGTAAAGAAATCCGTCAATGCCCTGAAGAACCGCCGCAATGTCCTGCGTCAAGCCAAAGGCTTCCGCTTCCGCCGCTCGAATACCGAACGCGCCGCCAATGAAGCCCTGGCTCATGCCGGAGCCTATTCGTTCGCCCACCGCCGCGACAAGAAAGGCGATTTCCGCCGTCTCTGGAACGTCAAGATAAACGCGGCCCTGCGCCCGCTCGGCTTCACTTACTCCAAGTGGATCGGCGTGGCCAAGAAGAAAGGTATCGCTCTGGACCGCAAAGCTTTGGCTCACCTAGCCGAATTCAAGCCCGAGACTTTCAAGAGGATCGCGGAGTCGGTGAAACAAGGCTAGGAAGATTATCAATTGGACCGATAATACATCGGTGTACCTCGTTGGTATGTCTGTTGACGTGCCCAAAATTTCCCCCTAGCTACAGCTAGGGCAAAAACAGATACCTTCAGACAGGCGTCTTCCCCTTTGGTATCTTTCTACGTACCAATAGTAAGATCACAATAAACAAATTTGTTACTACCAAACAAGCCATGAATAAATATGCGGAGTTGTCTTTTTACGAAAAATGTCCCTCAGATAAGGAATGAATGATATCAATCCTGCAACAACCGCAAATATTCCAAATAACGCCTTAAAATTCATAACCGATATTGCCTCAACCGCTCCGGCACTATGGCCTTCACGCCCGCTTCGTCATTGATGCGCTGGACCAGATGCATCGAGGCGCCCGGCTCGCCCATAACGACGAAGACCCGTTTTAACCTGTCCGTAGCCGTTGAGACAAACTCAACTAGGTGATCCCCATCTTTATGCGCTGAATAACCGTATAATGTTTCGATTTTTGCCTTGACCGCGATATTCTCGCCATGGATGCGGACCTTTTTTGCTCCGTCGGCCAATTCCCTGCCGAGCGAGCCGGCGGCCTGATAGCCGACAAGAAGTATGGTGCTTCGTGGATCGGGCAGAAAATGTTGTTCGTGGCTTATGATGCGGCCGCCGACGGACATGCCAGAACCGGCCAATATGATCTTGGCTCCTTTGAAACGGTCTATACCGCGCGATTCGCTTTGAGTTTCTACGAACGTTAGGTGCGGAAATGAGAATAGGTCGTCGCCGGAAGCGATCTCGGCCTTGGCAGTGTCATTGAAAAGGGCTTCGCTCCCCTTGTATATGGCCGTGACTTTTTCCGCCAATGGCGAATCGAAATAGACCGGCACGGACGGTATCCTCTTGTCTTTGACCAGATTGTTGAGCTCATAGAGCAGGACCTGACTCCTGTCAACGGAGAAAGCGGGGATGACGAGCGTGCCGCCGCGGCTTAAGGCTTCTTTGATGATCTTCTCGAACTGCGGCAATCTCGTCTCGCGCGGATCGTGGTTGCGGTCTCCGTAGACGCTTTCCATGACCAGGTAGTCGACGTCACCGACCGGTTCGGTGTCGCGGAGCAAGGGAGCGGGCGAATTGCCGAGGTCGCCTGTGAATAAAATCTTTTCGCCACCGGTCGTTACTTCTACCATGGACGAGCCGAGGATATGCCCCGCGTCTTTCAAGAAAATAGAGACTTCTTCGCTTATCTTGAAACTCTCGTGATACGGAACGGTCTTCCATAGCGGAAATACGCGCGCGACATCGGCGGCGACATAAATCGGTTCGCGGCCGTCTTCCCGGGCTTCTCCGGCGAGGATGCCGACCGCGTCATTCAGGACCAATTCGGCCAGCGCGCGCGTCTCCGGTGTTGAATAGATCGTTCCTTTGAAGCCGTCTTTGACCAGCTTGGGGATGCGGCCGACGTGATCCAGGTGGGCATGAGTGACGATGAGCGCCGAGATCGAGCCAGTATCATAAGGAAAATCCTCACGATTGGTTTCTTCGGCCACACGCTCGCCTTGGACCATGCCACAGTCGATGAGGATCTTGGTGCCGCCGGTTTCCAGAAGAAAATTGGCGCCCGTGACGGTGCCGACGCCGGTTATGAAGGTGAGCTTGGCCGCTTCAGACATATGCGTGTTTCATTATAGGTGAGAATGGGGCAATAACCAAGAAAAATCCTGGATTGAAAAACACCTGCTCCGCCAGTCGGCGTACAGATGTCCTTCAAGGATTGCGAAAGTATATAACCTGGATATACCAGGTGGGATGCCTCACCCCGAACGCCAAGGCGCCGGAGAATGTGAACACGAGTGTTCGTCGGCTTCCCGTTTTAAATTGTTATAGGGTTTTACTTTCGCAACCTGACTTAATTGTAAACCTCTCGAAGCGCAATGCAAGGGTGCACAAGCGTTCCAACATTTTTTTGACAGACAGACAACATCATTCCAGAATGCCCTTCCAATCGACGTCGTAGAGTATCTTTTCCTGAACGGTCTTGTATTTCATCAGTTCTTCCGGCTTGAACCAGTGTTTGATCTCGTCATTCGCCTCTTTGACGGATCCGGAGGCGTGGACGACGTTGCGCATGGCTCGACCGTCATTGTCCGACATCTGATATGAGTCAAGAACGAAATCCCCGCGGATAGTGCCGACATCCGACATGAGAGGTTCCGTGCCGCCGACGAGCTTGCGGACGATCGGCACGGCATAGGCACCCTCGAGCACGATGGCTACTATTGGACCGGCCGTCAAATATGAAACGAGGTTTTTGAGGATGCGCGCGGTGAGTTCATGAGGATCGTTCGATGGAGGCACGAGACCCTTGCTTACATAGCCTTTTATGGACTTCTCACCAGTTATGCGACGCCATTCAGGATCAAGAGTATAGTGTTTTTCTATGAGTTCCGGCGTAGCCATCATCATCTTCATGGCGACGAGCTTGAGGCCAACGCGCTCAAAGCGACCGATGACTTCGCCGATGAGACCGCGCTGTATGCCGTCAGGCTTTATGATGAGGAGTGTGCGCTCGTGCTTGGGATGGGACTTCATATGAAGGATACATCATACAGGGAGCGGACCATTAGGACAAGATGACTCTAATGAAACAGATTGTTGAACCAATCGACGATAGCATTCCAAACACTAGCAGTTGCCGCAGTTGTATGAATCATGGATGTTGTTTGAATCGAGCAGGTATGATCCGTTGTATTGAGCGCATAACCAGATGGGCATGAATACGCAGCCCTAGCCGGTGCAGTGGTCGTCGATGCTGCCGATGTCATGGAGCATGTATTATTCGACATCAAACCATATCCCGTCGGAGTCGGGCACGATTTGGAAGCGATGGCAGAAATCGTGCTCGTCTGACCGCCTATCACAGTTATGCAGGACTCTCCGGAGAGAGTGGCCCCGGTCGAACATGAGTATGTGACCGTGGCTGGCACAGTTATTGTCGTCGGTTGCGTCGACGATGATGCAGTCGGTTGTGTCGGTGCGGGTGCGGGTGATGCAGTTGCGGTTGTCGTCGAAGTCGCCGTGCTTGCGGGCGGAGTCGGAACTGTCGTGGTCGTCGCGACTGGAGCCGTCGGAGCCGTCAGCGCGGTGTCGAGCGTAGGAGCCTCTGGAGCCAATATCTGAACCGGCGGAGGCGACGCCGTCATAGCTCGGGGCGTCATAACACAGACAGCGGTGCTCGTCGCGGAGATGTTCAACGGATTGATCGACGCTGACGCGGCAAAGCAATAATTCGTCGAAGCGGACGGGCCGGTTGTCTGATACGACATGACGGCCGCGGTGACAAGAAGCATCCGGATCGATGGGGACGTTTGGGCCAAAGTATATCCGGATATGAGCGCGGAATCGCTGTCAGTCCACGAGATGTTGATCTGGCCGGATGAATTGACGCTGGCCGTCAACACGGGAGCGGCCGGAGCGCCGAGAGTCAACAGATATGCGATCGGCGAATATGCCGAATATGTGCCGTCGGCGTACTGCACGCGCACGCGATATTGATAATATATCGACGGAGCCAGACCGGTATCGGTGTATGATGCCGTATGCGCCGGCAGGCTGGCTATTTGCGATTGATAATATATCGACGGAGCCAGACCGGTATCGGTGTATGATGCCGTATGCGCCGGCAGGCTGGCTATTTGCGCTCCGTACGGCGCTCGTTCCACAAGGGCTGCACTCTCGACGGGAGAATTATCCGTCCATGTGAGAGTTCCGCCTCCTTTCACCTTCGCTACTGCCGTAAGCCCGGAAGGCGCTCCGGAAGCGGTCGTCGCGCACACCGGCGCGGTGGCCGCCGAACCGTTCACTGGATTGACGTATGACTGGACGGCGAAGCAGTACTTGGTGCCGGGCGAAAGGTTGGCGGTGTAGTACGTTCGAGCCGAGTAATTCGCGACTGGTGATGACGGTACGGTGGCGAGAGAGGTGGAAGCGGGAGAGACTTCCGAGACCGCGTAGGAAGCGATGCCGGCGTCATAGTCGTACCAGGTGAGACCAATGGCTGACGAAGTGGTGGCGGAGGCGGAGAGAGATGGGGTGGAAGACTTGGCCGTCGTCACGGTCGTGGTAGCGGCATATGGTCCGTATCCCAATAACCCATATTGCAGGCGAACATTGTAGTAATAGGTAGTCGAGTTAGGAAGGCCTGTGTCAGTGTATGTCGTGCTCGTGGCTGTGCCAATGGAGGAATATCCGGATGATTGAGAGGTCGAACGCTCGACATCGATACCTGTTATACCGGTCGCTCCGTTGTTGCTCCAAGTGAGCCTGACCTGGCCTTGGGTCGCATTGGAAGATGTGAGACTGGTAGGTGTAGTGGAACTAAATTACATGTCGTACCTGAAAGAGCATACCCTGCCGGACAAGCGTATTTCATGATCGCCAACGATGTCGGGAGGGTACTACAGGTATTATTAGACGACAGGGCGTAGACTATGTAAGCGGTGTTGGGACATGAATAAGTAGCTGTGGCCGGTGTGGAAGTCGCCGAAGATATTCCCCCGCCAATGAGGTTGCATGTATTGCCTGATGGAGCATACCGATTATCAGGACATGTGTATCCGAGCACTGTCGCCAATGAAGTCGGGGTCGTGTTGCATGTATTCGATGATGAAAGGCTGTATATAGCGTAGCTGGTGGATGGACATTTATAGACGCTAGTGGCTGGCATGGTAATGGCAGTCGGAGCCCCTCCGTTCAAATTACATGTCGTACCGGAAAGCGTGTAGTTGCTGTCGGTGCACACGTATCCGAGTACATTGGCAAGCACAGTCCCATTAGCGCCGCCATTGCACGTATTCGAGGATGTGAGACCATAAATGAAACCATTACCAACAGGACAGGCATATACGACAGTTGCGGGCTTACTAGTCGCCGTTGTGACTCCGCCATTGATGAGATTGCATGCCTTGCCTGACGGAGCATAGCGAGTATCAGAGCAGGTATAGCCTAATACCGACGCAAGAGTGAATTGTTGTGATGCATTTAGAGGAACGCAGACGTCTGATTGGATGATGGTCGCCGTACCGGTAGGACATGTGTACATGGTCGTGGCTGGTTCAACGATGGGTGATGGCGTTGCGTTGATAAGACATGTCGTGCCGGAAAGCGTAT
This sequence comes from uncultured bacterium, assembly GCA_963701025.1. Lineage (GTDB taxonomy): Bacteria > Patescibacteriota > Minisyncoccia > Phycocordibacterales > PALSA-1337 > C7867-002. The sequence goes on from OY969557.1 coordinate 495,667, forward strand.
AGTTTGTGTCAGGACAGCTGTATCCGAACGCTACGGCTGGTATTATTGGTTTGCTGGTATCTATCTGACCAGAGCTAGTATATGGGGTGCATGTGTTTGACGACGAGCTGAATCCATAAATGAAACCATTACCAACAGGACAGGCATATACGACAGTTGCGGGCTTACTAGTCGCCGTTGTGACTCCGCCATTGATGAGATTGCATGCCTTGCCTGACGGAGCATAGCGAGTATCAGAGCAGGTATAGCCTAATACCGACGCAAGAGTGAATTGTTGTGATGCATTTAGAGGAACGCAGACGTCTGATTGGATGATGGTCGCCGTACCGGTAGGACATGTGTACATGGTCGTGGCTGGTTCAACGATGGGTGATGGCGTTGCGTTGATAAGACATGTCGTGCCGGAAAGCGTATAGTTTGTGTCAGGACAGCTGTATCCGAACGCTACGGCTGGTATTATTGGTTTGCTGGTATCTATCTGACCAGAGCTAGTATATGGGGTGCATGTGTTTGACGACGAGCTGAATCCATAAATACCGGCGGGGCATCTGTAGACGGGTGTTGCAGCTGCTGACCACTAACGATCACTTGTATGTCCCCAACCTCGGTCGTCGGGTCTCCTGCCCCGTTGCCAGTTACTGTTATAGTGTACGGTGTATCAGTCCAGTCGCTATCAAATCCACTGACACTTACTTTATATGTTCCATTAGGTGTCGTCGTCGGTACGGAAAATATAAGAGATGATCCATCACTGAGGAACATCATCTATTCCATAATATGTACCATCGCTTGTTGTCTGACCGTGTGCTTTTGGTATCAGATTATTCAAAAAATTCCATACAGCATCAAACGTTGAATGTACATTTGCTTCAAGGACAGAAGACGGGACCAATGAGGTCGGAGAAACTGGGGTAAGCTTGATCATATTACCAGATGTATCGAATCCTGAACCGGAGACTTTGAAAGTGTTAGTCGTGGCTCCAGTTACGGGGATGACGCCGCTTACAGCAGGTGGCGCTAAAAAAGTACTGTGATGGTAGAAAAATAATTATTTATTGCACTGCTATCTGGAGGTGCCGCGCATGAAGCTACTGGTGGAGTCTTCGTCATGCTGTAAGTCGAATGTGCCTCCATAACTAAATGAGTTAATGGTGAAAGGTGCTTCATTCGTTACCATTCCTTGAAACAATATATTTATTTCATTACTATTCAGACCATATTTCGTACCGATATCATTGATAGCTTCCTTGATATATTTGACGACTTTCAATCTTGATTTAGTACTTATCTGTTTAATACTAAGCGAACTACCTACCTGTACGTCTGGACCGGGATTTAATAATAAGGCCATTCCTAACGATATACTATCAGATAGACTCCGCCCGGGAAGAGCCAGGGCGCTTATTATTTTTTTTATAGAATCACTCGGAGTATCTAGGCCCACTAAACCAACAAGGCTTCCAACATTGATGAGGGCGCTAATATACCATGGGGTAGAGACACTCCCTATAAGCTGATTGGGTAATCTGTCATATATGGCTTTCAATTGTTGGGAAGAAGTCGTATCTGAACCACTCGGACAACCCATGGTCACACTTGCGACATTACTATAACCAGTGAATGTGCCATCCGAAAAAGACGTTCGAACACGATATTGATAAGACGTGCCACCGACGACGTCTAGATCATTAATAGATTGCACCAGCTTTGAAACTTTCTTGATTTCGGAAAAAGAACCGCCGGACGTAGAGCGCTCGATGCTAAAGTAATCTGCTAGACCTGATGAATTATCTTTCCATGAAAGAGTCACTTGTGTCGGCGAGGTAGCAATCGCTGTCAAGTTCGATGGAGCATTCGATGCCAGCGCGCTTGCGGGAATAATCATCGTCACGGAACCGATGGTAACACTGATACTGCCTTTGCTGGCGATATCGTTGGCTACAGTCTGGTTGTATGGGATTTTCAAAGTAAAACTGTTCAATTTTACAGGCAAGACATTGAGAACAGTTGTGGCTCCTGTAACACTTGTCGGTGTTGCCCCTGAATATATAGCAGTAAGACTTATAGAAAAATCTGTCGACGATATGGAAATATTGAGTCCGTATGGGCCGTCCGGCTGACCTGTGCCACCGCCGTTTTGTACATGGGTAGGACCATAAGAAATAGCGCCTGGAGCCAAAGAAATTTGTCCTGCAGAGGAATTTATATAGGCCTGAGTCCAATTCGTGCTTGCGGGACACCATGAAGAACCCGGCCCAACGCTTACTCCGCCAGAGAACGTGAATGTTCCATTGACAGAGTAGCATGTCGAAACATTGACGCTCATTGGCGATGTTTGAACGCAATTGCCATATTTATCATAGACTCCTTGCGCGGATGTTCCCACATAACAAGGAAAACCGAGTTGGGCATTCGCTACCCTTGTCGGTGTGAAAAATGAAACCGCAAGCATCAGAACAAAAACCATCGGCACAACCGCCACATATTTTTTCATAAAAATTAATTTGTTAGTGATGATGACATACTACAACCAATTACCCCCCCCCCCGCAAATGGGCGGTTATTAACATGCCATCTGCTACGCCGGACCTCATAGTGAATACTATACACCGATAAATTCTGAATAATTATCGCGATTGATTACTTTCAATTCTTTCCCTTTTATATCATCCTCAAAAATCTCCCTCGTCGCACGGCTTATACTGCCTTTGGTGAACTTGAATTCATAGCCGTTTAACACACCGCCCTCATCTTCGAATAGATCGATCTCTTGCATGTCATACGAGCGAAAGAAATAATACGCCGGATCAAAATTATTGGCGGAGTTTCGTTTCATCCTCTCGAGGATCATGTAATTCTCCCATAGGGATCCGACGTCATTTCTCGTGGCGAGAGAATTGAAATTATTGATGAGGGAATTCCTAATGCCAAGATCATAGAAGAAATATTTTTTGAGCTTGGATATGGATTTCCTTTTATTGGAAGCATAAGGAGATACGGAGAATAGTATGTAAAGCTTTTCGCATATTTCGAGATATCTTTTGACTGTGTTTTTATCTATGCCGAGAGTCCCGGCCAGCTCTGAAAGCGAGACTTCATTTCCGCTTTGCAAGGCCAGTGCTTGAAGAAGCCTCCTCAAATCATCGGGGTTTCGTATGATGCCGAGAGCCAGAATGTCTTTGAACAGATAATTCGTCGTGATGTTTTTTATAATCTCTTTTTTCGTTTCAGCGTCAGGGGCCGTGATGACTTCGGGGTAAGAGCCGTATATCAAACGGCTTTCCAACGATTCGCGAAGTTCGATGGGGTTCTTGCCGAGAGAGAGCTCCATTTCCGCGATCGGGAACATGGTGTATGAAAAAAATCTTCCGGTCAGAGGTTCAGAGACCGACTTTGCCAGATCAAAAGAAGAAGAGCCGGTTACTATGTAATTTTTTTGCGGAAAATTATCAAAAATTATTTTGAGCGATAAGCCGATATTAGCCACTTTTTGCGCCTCATCGATCACGACAGTATCGTATTTTTTTACCAACGAGCCGAGCTTCTCGAGATTCGCCGATTCGAACAAGACGCGTGTTTCATCTAGATCGCAATTATAATAAACACTATCTTGTCCTGAAAGAAATTCTTTTACAAGAGTAGTTTTCCCAACTTGCCGTGGTCCATAGATAATAAGGATTTTTTTCTTGCCTAAATTATTCTTGATTTTCTCCTGTAAATATCTGTGTATTTTCATATGTTTTTGTGTTAAATCACCATTTTTATACTAATTTGGTGGTTAGATTCACTATATTATACAGAAATCGGTGAATCGGTCAAATACGGTTGCTATTTTATATAATTAACTGGGTTATTTTAACACCATATCATACACTTAACCCTGTTAAATATAGAGCCAAACTCGTGGACAGTGTATGGTAATATTACGCCGTCAAAATCTCCGCATCGCTTTTGGTGATAAGCACCGTGTGCTCGAAATGAGCAGATGGTTTGCCGTCCGCGGTGCGATAGGTATAGCCATCCTTACCGAGAGTGACGTGCCGCGCGCCCTGATTGAACATGGGCTCGATGGCTATGACCATGCCGGGCTTAAGGGCGGCGCCTTTTCCAGCATCTCCGTAGTTAGGCACATAAGGATCTTCGTGGACGTCGTAGCCGACGCCGTGGCCAGCAAGCTCCTCGACGATGCCGTACTTGCCGGCTGCGCCGACACGCTCAATGGCGGCGCTTATGTCGCCGACTTTCTTGCCGCCCTTTGCGGCTTTGATCCCAGCCGCGAGCGCTTCTCTGGTCACGCGCAAAAGTCTTTCCAGATCGGCCGATATCTTCCCCACCGGCACGGTCACCGCCGCATCGGTGATAAGCCCGCGATGGACAAGGCCGAGGTCGAGCGTGACGATGTCCCCTTCCTTTAGGACCTTATTGCTTTCATTCGGTATACCGTGGACAACCTCGTCGTTGACGGACACGCATAGGGCCGCCGGGAATGGACGACGCGCGCCGGAAGGTTTGTAATCGAGAAATGCCGGCCTGTCCCCGTTATCGGCGATGAGCTTCCTGGCGCGGTCTTCAAGCTCCGCGGCACGGACGCCCGGCTTCACCAAAGCCGCTAATTCCCGCAGGATAGCCGCATGTCGTTTGCCACCTTCGCGCAGGATGGCGATGTCTTCCTTTGTCTTTATGGTTATCATGAAAAGCGCCGAAACGGCGCGCATGTACACACTAGCTCAAACCGAGCCGCTTCACAATGTCGGCATGGATTTCTTCAATGGAGCGTTCACCGTTGATATCGACAGAAAATTGACAATCCTGGTTGTCGCGATAATATTCCACTACCGGCACAACTTCAGTCTCATACCATGAAAGACGCTCTTGTATGTCTTCTTCGCTATCATCCGCACGCTTGCGGAGCAATAATCGTTTCAACGACTCTTCCGGACCGATATCAACATGTATGACCCATGGATTGTCCAAGCCATAAAAACCGAATACGGAGTCAAGCACTCCTGCTTCATGTAAACGCCTCGGCGTACCGTCAAATATGATGTGTTGATCTCCCGTAAAATGCTCGTTGAGAATTTTAACCCATAGATATGTAGCCACAAACTCCGGTTCAAGTTCGCCGGCGTCGTATATCTTCTTGGCGATCTTCTCAGTATACGTGTCACCTTTGATGAAGTTCCTGAATTCCTCGCCGGTCTGCACGTAGAGACTGCCGTGGGAAGGATCAACCTTCTTCAATGCATCAATCAGAAGCCCCGCCTGCGTTCCCTTGCCCGAACCGGAACGGCCAATGAAGATAAAGGGTTGAGGTTTCATTGCGAACTATTATACCCTATATGCGAAAGAGCCGGGGGAGAAAATCTTTGAATCATGGGTGAAGGATCTTATTCCTTTCTAGAAAATTTTTATATACATTCAATCCAATCTATGTTTTAAAATACCTACGTTTAGAGGCATGCTTTGACAAACTACACAACAAAATAATGACACACCGTGTCAAGCGGAAATATGCCGATGGGACATCCCCGTCCCCTTCGGTTCTTTGCTTTAAAAGCGCCGGTTTTTCTCCCTGCTTCTTTCTTCTTATCCTAATACTCCCTCATCGCCACTTGCGCGTCTATCTTCTTCAAGAGGTCGAGAACGACGGAAACGACGATGAGAAGGGCCGTGCCGCCGATGGCGAGAGTGGTGCCGCCGGTGAAGGATTGCATGGCGAGCGGCAGGACGGCCACGATGCCGAGGAAGAAGGCGCCGACGAGAGTGATGCGGGTGACGATATTGGCGAGATAGTCGCGGGTATGGTCACCGGGACGGACGCCGGGGATGAAGGCGCCTCCCTGCTGGAGATTCTGGGAGATCATGGCGGGATCAAAGGTGACCGCGGTATAGAAATAAGTGAAGGCCACGACCAGGAGGAAGTAGAAGCCGCCGTAGACCCACGGGTTGTTGAAGAAAAGGGCGAACGACGTGGCATACGCGGCGACGGTGGCGTTCGAGGCGTGAGTCAGGAAATTAGCGATGATCTGGGGGAAGAGCAGAATGGACAGGGCGAAGATGATGGGGATGACGCCGGCCTGGTTCAGGCGCAGAGGCAGATAGGTGGAAGCGCCGCCGTAGACTTTGTTGCCGCGGACCTGTTTGGCATAGGTGACCGGCACAGAACGCTCGGCTTCGGTTACGTAGACCACGCCGGCGACCACGATGAGAGCGATGACCAGAACGGCGAGATAGACGGCGACTTGGGAAGGATCGAAGGTCGTGGTGAATTGGATGGCGTCCTTGGGCAGGCGGGCGACGATACCGGCGAAGATGATGAGGCTGACGCCGTTGCCGATGCCAAATTCCGATATGAGCTCGCCGACCCACATGAGGAGCATGGACCCGGCGGAGACGACGATGACTGATATGGCGAGAGAGGACGTCGAAAGGTGCGGCAGGACGTTCTGATTCTCCAGAAGAAGTATGAAACCGATCGCCTGGATCAAAGCCAAAGGAGCGGAGAGGAGGCGCGAATACTGCGAGAATTTCATGCGGCCGGCTTGGCCCTCTTCATGCATGAGGGCTTTCCACTTCGGGAACATCATAGTGAGGAGTTGGATGATGATGGACGCAGTGATGAAAGGTCCCACGCCCAGCATGACGATGGAAAGGTTGGAAAGGCCACCGCCGGAAAAGATGTTCAGGAAGCCGAAGAACTGGCTGGACGAGAGCAGTTTGGCCAGATTGGCGGCATCGACACCGGGGATCGGGATGGCCGCCAGAACGCGGAAAACGACGAGAGCGGATACGGTGAAGCCGATCCTTTTGCGTAGGATCGGATCTTTGAAGGCCATCGTCATTTTTTGCCAGAAGTTTTGCATGATTTGAGGCTGATTCCCTTAAGTATACCCTATTTTTTTACCGGCTTGGCTTTAACAGCCTTCTTCGCCTTGGCAGGAATGACAGCCTTCGGAGTGCCGACGATGCCGCCGGCGCCGGGATTCTTCACGATGACCTTATCGGCGAGGACGACGACTTCCCCCTTTGCCTTCTCGATCTTCTCCTTGGCCGAAACGGAGATGAAGCAGCCGGAGACTTTGAAAGCCTTGGTGATCTCGCCGTCGCCAAGGATCTTTATCGCGGGAATGCGGCCGGACTGCGTTGATACGACGCCCTTTTCGATGAGCGTCGCCGGAGTGACGGCGTCGCTGGCCTTGAAGGCGTCTTCGAGGCGGCCGACATTGACGACGGTCATGTAGTCGGAGACAGGCTTGTTCTGATTGACGCCGCGACCGCGCAACTTGGGCAATTTCTTTATGATGTCGCGCCATTCGGGACGGCGTTTGTTGCCGGCGCGAGCTGATTGGCCTTTGCCTCCGCGTCCAGCGGTCTTGCCGCGCTTGCCGCCGCGGGCGACGATCATGCGCGCTCTGTTCGGATGAATTCTTTTGAGTTGGTGGGATTGCATGGTATTGGAAATGACGCCTAGGCCTGATCCTTGTCGGCATTCGTAGCTTCTTTGATCTCTTTCGGCTTTTTACCGCGCATGGTGGCGCGGGATATGCGGGAGAGCTTGTCGAGGGCGGCTACGGCGGCCCGGGCGATATTGATCTTATTCTTCGAACCGGACATGATCTTGGCGGCTATGTCGCGGATGCCGGCCAGCTCGATGACCACGCGGGCAGATGAGCCGGCGACTACGCCGCTACCGCGGGCCGGGAAGATCATTATGCGGGCCGAGCCGAACTTTGCCTCCGTGGCATGCGGGATGGTCATGGCGGCGGACAGAGGGACTTTGATGAGGTGCTTCTTGGCTTCGCGGGTGGCCTTCTCTATGGCGAGCGAGGTGTCGCCGGCCTTGCCGAGACCCACGCCGACGCGGCCTTTTTTGTCTCCGGCTACCACGGCCACGCTGAAACTGTAGCGACGGCCACCGGAAGAAACACGGGTGACGCGACGGATGTCTATCATCTTGGCGTCGAACTCCGGTTTGACGCGCTCGCCGCGATCATTACCGCGGTTTCCGGAACGGCCTCCCCTGCCTCCGCCGCGAGAGTCACGGCCGACGCCTGAACGGCCTCCCGAACGAGCTGAATCGCGCATCTTGCGGCCTGGAGTGATCCTATTCGGAGCCACGGGCGCTGCGGAAACGGCGGCATCCAGCGGAACGGCGACCGGCTCCGTCCTTTCCGAGACTGCGGCTTGCTTGGCTGCGGCGTCCAAAGCCGCCTTGCCTGCCTGTCCGGTAGGCAGGTCATTCAAAGCGATGTCATCCGTATTGGTCTGTATGTCTTGTTTTGGCATGATCTTATTAATGCATTAAAATTCCAATCCTCCTTCGCGGGCGCCCTCGGCCACCAGCTTGATCTTGCCGGCATAGAGATAGCCTCCGCGGTCATAGACGACTTTCTTCACTTTGGCGGCGACGGCCTTCTTGGCTAGGCCCAAGCCGACTTCCTTGGCCCGATCGGCCGGACTCTTGCCCTTGGCTTCCTTGGAAGAGAAGGCCACCAGGGTGTTGCCTTTCGTATCGTCGATGAGCTGGGCGTAGATGTAACGGTGAGATTTGAAGACGGACAGGCGAGGACGCTCTGCTGTGCCGGCGATCTTCGCGCGCACACGAGCCGCCCTACGGGCGAATCGTGCGTTCTGGGTTTTGATGATTGATTTCATGGTATTTGTGACATTCCTTAGCAAGTATTCGTATTATATTACGCCGCCTTCTTGCCTTGTTTCCTGCGGATGACCTCGTCGGAATAGCGGATACCCTTCCCCAGATACGGCTCCGGCTTCTTCATGGCACGCACGACGGCCGCGAATTGCCCGACTTTCTCGCAGTCGATGCCGGAAATGGTCACCGTATTCTTCTCGGAGGTCACTTTGAGATCGGCCGGCACGGGCACGTGGATCTGATGCGAGAAACCGACGTTCAGCACGAGATCCTTGCCTTTCACGTCGGCCTTGAAGCCGATGCCTTCCACGATGAGCTTCTTTTCGTACGGCTTCGATACGCCGGCGATCATGTTCCTGATGTGGGAAGCGTAGGTGCCGATCATGGCTTTGGCCTGGAGCGTATTCCTGGTAGTAACCAGAGCGATTTCCTTGCCCCCGGCTTCGTTTGCGGCTACAGTAACCGACACATCGTCGCGAAAATTCTTGGACAATGTTCCGAGCGGACCCTTGACCGTCATGACGCCAGCGGCAAAAGCAGCTTCTGTCTTGGCTGGGATCAATATTGGTTTCTTGGCGATTCTGGACATGGCGGTTAATTGGAGATTGAGTATTGAAAATTGGAAATTACCATATCTTGAATAGAATCTCGCCGCCGAGCTTGTTCTTCTTGGCCTCCATGTCGGTCATGATGCCTTTGGAAGTGGAGAGAACTAGATTGCCGAAGCCGCTCCTGAATGAACGGATATCGCTGGCTTTCTGATATAAGCGGCGGGACGGCTTGGACAAGCGCTCTACCCCGTGGATGCGCGGCTCGCCGTCGAAGTAGACCAGGCCGAGCTCGATCTCTCGCCTGGTCTTCGACTTCTCGACTGAAGATAAATAGCCGGCCTTCTTCAGGCTGTGGGCCACGTTCTCGGCGAACTTCGAGGCGAGGACCGCAACGGATGCTTTCTTGGCGTCGCTACCGTTCTTGATGCGGATGATGAGGTCTGATATAGGGTCGGTTACCATGATAGTAATTGAAAATTGGAATTGAGAATTGGTGATTACCACGAAGACTTCTTGATACCGGGAATGGCGCCTTCGTTGGCGAATTCGCGGAAACAGATGCGGCACATGTCGAAGTCGCGCATATAGCCGTGCTTCCTGCCGCAGCGGAAACAGCGCCGGACCACGCGCGACTTGAATTTCGGCTTTTTCTTGGAGCGGGCTATGACTGCTTTTGTGGCCATGTGTATTTCCGCAAAATAAATCGGACTGGTCAGCTATTCGGCCGGTCTTTCGAGCCGGGCGCGACGTGCTTCCAATCATTTCCTCATAAAAACCTGGTTTTGAGAGGTAAGGATGATACTAGCAGATGGGTGAAAAGGAGTCAAACCAGCGGGTAAGAAAGCGTCCGGGGAATCGTCTGGATTTAATGGGAAAGCACCTATTACCAATATTAAAATAACCAACATGAAATACAATCTCATTCGTACTTCCATAGGCATAGGGTCGGCGGGTATACTCGGAGCGCTCGCGTATTGCTGCGCCGCCGCGTTCGTCCAAGCACAGGCCTTCAATCCGATCTCATCCCAGGCCGGAGCCGGTTCGACAGGCGTCGCAGTATCCGCCCTCCAGAGATTCCTGGCGAGCGACCCCGCGGTTTATCCGCAAGGGCTCGTCACCGGCTATTACGGACCGCTGACCGCCGACGCCGTGACGAACTTCCAGATCGGCTACGCCTTGCCGGCTGTCGGCCGGGTCGGACCGCTCACTCTGGCGGCCTTGAACGGGCTCATCGCGTCCGGACAGCAGATCGACGTGTCCTCTCCGGTCATCTCGAATGTATCCGTAAACGCGGCCCAGACGTCGGCCACATTCACCTGGACGACCGATGAGATGGCGCGAGGCAAGGTCTATTATGATCGGGCGCCTATAACTGGATCAGACGCGACACAGTCGAAAATGGAACCTACTTTGGGAGCGCTATCTGTGGCTGACCAATCATTCGGAACGGCAAAATCAATCCTGGTGACCGGTCTATCGGCCAATACCACTTACTACTACATAGTGGAGTCGACTGACCAGAGCGGAAACGTGTCGGTATCGACGCAAGGAAGCTTTAGGACCGCGATCTAATGCTGATGCGATGCCGCAAGAAAAGGTGCGAGACCGCCTCATTCCTGGGCGGTCTTCGTTGTATAATTCCTTAACAATTCACTTCACTTGGGATTGATATACCTTCTTGTAATAGGCCCGAAATATCCGGTAGCGGGAATACTATGTTCTCTCTGAAATCTCACGAGGGTTTTCTTGGTCAAAGAGCCGAAAAAAGCGGTTTCTTTGCCCGGGGAGCCGGAACCTGCGGCAGACAGGACATACCCGTGGCTATTGAGGTATTGTTGCAGGCTTTTAACGTCATCTCCGATATCCCCTATTGAAAGGTTCCGAGAGAAGATAGCTGGAGTGCAAGAGAAGCCCGAAGGACAACTAAGCACTGGTTGCAGGGCGAGACCGAGAGATACCAATGTTGAGAGATTGACATGACCACCACTCGAACCAGAATATACTGCTGTTGGAGCAGGATTGGCCGTATTGGTAGAACAGGTGGAGGTATTGAATGTAAGACCCGTGCTTGAAGCTGCGCCTGTGGAATTAACAGCAAATGCTCTGAAGTAATAGCTGGTGCCGCAGGTGAGACTATTTACGCCTATCGAGAACAAGCCTGTGGGATAGTTGCCGGTCGTCGAGGCAATAGTTCCATATGAACCTGTATTTCCATATTCAAAGCCCCTTATTGTGGGGTTGACACCTCCTGTGTTTTCAATGGATCCATTGAGAGTTGCGGATGTTTGAGTCGCAGAAGATACGGGAAAAGCAATGATCGTCGGCACCGTGGTACTTGAGATAAATGTTCCCTCTCCGCTATAGGCTATGCCTTCAGGGTTAATCGCATAAGCCCTAAAATAATAGGTAGTATCTGGAGTGAGGCCAGTAAGGCTGACTGTGAATGATGTACCTGAGCCAAAGTCTCCCGTCTCAGGCGTGGTGGTGGCCCCGTAGCTTGAATCGGTACCATAGACGAAGCCATGTTCCGTGCTGTCAGCGGCACCAGTATTGTCGATGGAGCCGTCAATGGTAGCGGAGGTTTGGGTTATCGAATACGCCGAAGATGCACTTAAGGTAGGAATAAGGGAAGTAAAAAAAGTCTCCTCTGGACTATAGGCTAGACCTTCCGGACCTATGGCATAAGCTCTAAAGTGATAAGTGGTATTCGCGAGGAGGCCGCTAATATCGGCGGTAAATCCACCCACACCGAATTCTCCCGTTTCCGGCGTGGTGGTGGCCCCGTAGCTTGAATCGGTACCATAGACGAAGCCACGTTCTGTGGCATTTGCCCCTCCTATGTCATCGATGGAACCATTGAGGGTGAATGTAGAATAAACATCCTGAGCGCCATCGTTTGAGACGGCGACGGGAGTTTTAGTGAACTTTATAACGACATCCGAGAATGGGTCAGTTACATACAGATTATCGTCTGAATCTCGTGCCATTGCGCCATATGCATATATGTTTGGTCCAAAATTCCGCACAAAATTCTCGCTTAGATTAAACTCGACGATCCTATTATTAACGATATCCGCAATGTAGATATTGTTACTGCTATCAGTCGTAATACCGAATGGCGCAGAATATAATCCGATAAATTGGCCACCACCTGTTCCATACGAACCAAACGCGGATAAGTAGTTGCCATTTGAGTCGAATTTCAGCACTCTTGATTTCAAAGAGCCATTATATCCGTCCGTAACATAGATGTTACCGAGTGAATCGGAAACGATGCCGTATGGATTGAGAAACTCGTCATCTCCTGTCCCATAATGTCCCCATGACAGCAAGATATTCCCATTTGAATCGTATTTTTGTATCCGATCATCAACATAATTCGCGATATATACGTTATCTGAAGGATCAATTGCGATGCCATACGGCGGAGAGAAGTGGGTATTTGATTGCGAGCTAAGATCTCCCCATGATAAGACGAAATTTCCGGAATCATCGAATTTCTTGACTGAACGATGAGCCGTATCGATCACATATATATGATCAGTTGAATCGATGGCTATACCGTAAGGATTACCTATGCTGGTGGGGAAATATTCGGAATCCGCGCTATTGCTTCCAAATTGAGAGTCCCCGTCGCCATATGATCCCCATTCAAGCAGAAAATTACCGTTTGAATCGAACTTTTGTATACGGCCATTCATCGAATCCGCTACAAAGATATTTTTGGAAGAATCAACAGCTATCGCTATTGGTCGATCAAATTGACCCGGATCTGTTCCGGGTGATCCAAAGGTGCTTATAGAATATGATGCTTGGGCTCTATCGGCTAAACAAAAAGTCCCTATAAAAAATACGGCGAACAAGATGCGTGAAATCGTACAATTATTTTTGATCATGAAGACCGCCTGACTCATTACCGGCATCTAGATTGTAACATATGCCTTTATTCCGGTTTTCTTTCCCTCTCTCTTCTTTCTACTTCGTCTTCATCAAGGCCGAAATGATGAGCTACCTCATGCCAGACGGTCTCCTCTATGACTTGACGCACGGAAAGGCCGTCTTCTCGGGCGGCGCGGATGATGGGCAGACGATATAAGGTTATCTTGTCGGGCAGGTTGCCGTAACCATAGCCTTCGCCGCGAGCAGAAAGCGGCAGGCCGTGATACAGACCGAGAAGAGTCTCATTGTCCGGTAATTTCATATTCTTCCGGGTCGGCTCGTCAGGCTCTTCCTCAATAGTGATAGCCACATTGGCGATCATGGATCGGAACTTGTCAGGCACGGGCGAGAAGCCGACGGAGGAGACGAGTTCTTCAAATTCGCCGTAGGACATAGATTCGGAGACCATGCGGAAAGTATATCAGTTTGACAAAATCTTTATACGCGCTAGCTTGTAGGCAAACAACGAACCATTGACAAAGGGGTTACCATGAACGGAACATATGTGACTTTCGGGGAGATGCGCGCGCGGTTGGAGATCGACCTTATCGGCGGTTGCGTCGAAGTCCCGATGGCCGGCAAAATACATCGTGGCAGGCTCGATGACATCGATTGGTGGGAGATCGGGCACCCGCGTCGGATAGAATGGACGGAGGCCTTGATCTGGAACGACAAGTGGGCGTATTGGGAAGGAGCTACCGAAGGCTACCTCGATTTTCCCAAATCCAGCTACGACTTCTTTGACGGTCCGTATCAAGCCGACAGCGGGGAATTCTTCTTTCTTTGTTACGGATGCAAGAGGACGCCCTATGTCACCGTCTTTCCGCGCGGACTGGAGGCACCTGAATTTCCGGCCGACATGACGGCTTACTTCAAGCTTCATCAAAAAATAATGGGTCTTGACGATGAAAGGCTCAAAGCCGTGTTACGAAGATAAGGCCGCTTCAAAAGCATGAAGCGGTCTTTTTTATTTTCCTTGCCGGCTTCGCGCGTCATTATGGCCCGTATCGTTTGTATTGCCGTCGTTGCGTCCGTGGTCGTTGCGCGCCGAAACGTCTTCGCCGCTTGCCCGGGCGGATGCCGCCAAATTGAGGATCGGGGCCGCTTCCTGGTCGAATAATCCGCTATCATGGGAATGCGTGCTTCTATCCGTTTCGCCGGACGTGCTGGAAGCAACCGTCGTATGAGCCTCGACTATCGTATTTTCAGTGCTCGTTGAGATTGTCTCATCGGCGCTTGTCGTGCCGGCGAATAACGCCGGATGAGCGATGGTGGTAGTGGAAGCATATCTCCCTAGAGACACAGATAATGTCGTACTTCCCTCCATGGTATCTTTTCTCCGGTTATTATTCGAAGCCATTTCAGGCCTTCTATTAGATCTATCGCCGTATGAATGCGTAGCGACAGTAGCCGTCGAGCTCGCATGCGCCACAGTCGTGGAGGATAATTCAGCGAGAGCCTCTTCAGTCGTCGTCCCGATGAGTGCGTCCAAATGCCGCGCGCGCTCGTTCATCCGTGCTTGGAAATCGATACTGATCTTTTGGGCTGTCTGCGGATCAGACGACGCCACGGCGGCAAGAGCGATATTCAGTACCTGCGTATGAGCTACTATCAGATCCGAGAGTTCGGTCTGTTTCGCATGGTCGAGCTTGTTTTCCGCGGCAAGCGTCTCGCCCTCCTGCACGCGTCTATCGGTGAAATCAGCGGCAAGTTGCGCCTTGGACTCGGCTGACGGTGCAATGGCGATGCGCAACGGCTCCGTCACGTCGACTTTAACAGGGTACAGAAGGTCACCCGGCAAGCTACTCTCCGCGGCGAGGGCGACGCCGCTTCCCGCGAGACTCATGATGAGAACTGCTATGACGGCATATGACCAGCGGTTGCGATCGATCCACGCGCTGAAAGAATACATAGTCCACGGGCTTTTGACTGGGGCCGCGGGCAATGGCCTGCGAGGCGCCGATGCGGGAGAATCGGACATGATCCTCGATAGCATGGCTTTCTTTTCTTCAGCAGTCATACTAACGCTCCTGATGATCCCCAGGGCTTTATCGAAATATGTATTGAAATCTCTGTCGGATTGTGGGTGGTTGTTATTCATGGCGGTTTTCATTCGTGTCTCTCGCGTTTGTCTCTCTGATCTTTTCCGGAAGGACTGTCATACCCGGCAAGACGCCGAAGTTCCTGTAATCCCCTGTTGATTCGAACTGACGCCGCGTTGGCCGTTATCCCGAGGATCTCGCCGATATCCGGCGGTGCGAGCCCTTCGACGAAACGCAAGTAAACGGCTTGCCTGTTCCCCGGACTCATTTCCCTTAGCTTTACCAGGAGGTATCGTCCTTCGGCGTCCATTTCCAAGTCGGCATAGTCTTTGCCGTCAGCCGGCTCGAAGTTTCCGTCGTTGTCAGGATTGAGCGCGTCTTCGACGGAGCTGAACGAGACGGCTTTTTTCTTACGATACCAGTCGATGATAAGACGGTGAGCGACCGTGAAGAGAAAAGCCTTCTCATTGTCTATACGCGTGCCGCGTGACACGGTCTGCCACATGCGGCTGAAGGTCTCTTGGACGATGTCCAATGCCTGCTCACGGTCGGAGACTCGTACCAGGCAGAATCGGAATATGGAGTCGGCTTCAGCCTCATAGCAAGCGGTGAAGCGGCGTTGTAAGGATTCTTGATTCATGCGTAAAGACGGACAACGAGCCTGATTCTTACGAAAAAATACGGCTCTCACCATAAAAATACAACAGATGGAACGCGCCGTCCATAGCGGTTTTTATTCTCCAAATATGTCAAAAATCATTTCTTCGCCTTCTCCTCTTCCCTCTTCAGCGGCAATCCCAGATATTCCAAAAACGCTAAGGTGGTCTTCTTATCATGAGAAGTAGTGACGAGGGTGATACCCATACCGAAGACATCTTTCAAGTCCTCGTCCGATGTCTCGGCGAATATGGTGTGCTCCTTGACTCCGATAGTGTAATTGCCCATGGCGTCGACGGCAGTGCGGGGCAGACCGCGGAAGTCCTTGGTGCGGGGCAGAGCGATATTGATCAGGCGATCCATGAACTCGTCCATGCGCCTGCCACGGAGCGTGACCTGATAGGCGAGCGGGTCGCCGAGTCGCGTCTTGAAAGTAGCGATGGCTTTCTTGGCCACGCGTAGGGCCGGCTTTTGGCCGGTGATGCGGGACATGCGGTCGGCGATGAGATCGATCTTCTTCTTGTCCTTGACCGAGCCGAAGCCGGTGCCGACGACGACTTTGGAGAGGCGCGGGGCCTGCATCGGATTCTCGAGATGCAACTTGTCCTTCAGGGCTTTGAAGGATTCTTTATTGAGTTCTTGGACGGTTTTATGTGCCATGTTTTTTCTTAAATCGTAAATCTCATTTCCTGCATCTTCGGGTTAAATCTTTGCGACCTTGGAAGCAAAGATCGGCATGGCGCGATTGACGATCTGGCCTTTTTGATCCTGCCTCTTCCCTCGCTCGTGGCGTTTTACCATGTTCACCCCCTCGATGAGGATCTTGCCCTCGGCGGGAAAAGACTGGACAACCTTGCCGGTCTTGCCCTTGTCGTCGCCCGAGAGGATCTTCACCATGTCGCCGGTCTTGATATGCATAGGAGTGAGTATGAAAGTATAAAGTATGCGGGTATGAGTGTATGGCTACACGATCTCTGCGGCGCGGGAAGCGATGGTCTTGAAGCCTGCTTCCGCCACTTCTCTGGGAATAGGCCCGAATACGCGCCCGGCTATCGGCTCTTTCTTGTCTTTCTCGATGATGACGACCGCGTTCTCGTCGAAACGTATGTATGAGCCGTCCTTCCGGCGGCTGGCCTTGGTCTGGCGGACGACGACCGCGTGGAGGACGTCTTTCTTCTTGACTGTCTTTCTCGGCTCGGCCTTCTGTACCGATAGGACCACTACTTCGCCTAGTTCGGCATAGCGCTTCTTGGAAGCGCCGAGCACCTTGAAGATGCGCCCGACCTTGGCACCGGAATTGTCCGCGATCTTGACTATGGAGCGGGGTTGGATCATGGAGGTTAGGGTAGAGGGTGTAGGGTATAGTTAGGCAATCACTTTGAAGGCTTTGTTCTTCGACATCGGCCTGCAGGACTCGATAGTCGCCGTGTCACCGATCTTCTTGGTATTGCCGGGATCATGCGCCATGAGCTTGGTCCTCTTGGTCTGGAACTTGTGATACTTTGCATGCTTGACGTAGCGCTCGATGACTACTACCGTCGTGTCTTTCATTTTGTCCGACGAAACGACGCCGGTGAATGTCTGGCGTATCGTCTTTTGTTCGGCTGTTTTGGCGGTTGGCATGTGAGCGCTGATACTACTTGAAGTTTGTTGAAATGTCTAGCTAAAGGGAAACGGAAAATTTTTATTTTTGATTTTCTATCTTTACATTCATCGCCGTCAATATCCTGGCGATGTCTTTCCGTATGGCCCTGCCCTCTTTTACATTCTTGGTCTTGGATCCCGTGGCGCCGAAACGGAATATGCGCAAAGACTCGCGCTTGTCGGCCGCGAGCTTAGCCAGGTCGGCTGGAGTCTTGCTGGTTATGTCCTTCATCTGTATAGCTTTCGTCATAGAAAAAAGCTCGGTCGAGCTGTCCCGCCATGCTAACAAAAACGCGCCGGGGAGTCAAGGCGCGCCTGTGTTACGGGATATTATGCTCTTTTAAGCCCGCATCCTTCTCCAGATATAGAATCCGAGGCTGGCGAGAACGACCAGGATGACAACGTAGACGTATATAGAATAGTTGACGCCAGCCCCTCCCACGGCGGCTACTTGAGAGGCGCCTGGTGTGCCCGGATTGCCCGTGGCATTACCGGAATTCGATCCCGCGGAACCGGTGGAGTTGTTAGATAGCGCCGGGATAAGAGGTGCCCCAACTGGCGGTTGGGTACCTCCCGGAGTCAGGACAAGGCCGTTCGCGCCATTTCCGGCGGCGGAAATGAAGTTCTGACCGGAGCCAGCAGCAGCCGCGGCCGCATTACCCGCCGCGGCGAGAGCGACGGCAAACGGAACGGCAGAAAAACCGCCGAATGACGATCCGCTACTGCCTCCGCCCCCGCTCAATTGCGGAGCGGGCGGATTATTGACAACTACGGTTCTTGTCACCTCCACGGCGGGATTGCCGGCGGTATCAGTCGCGTTGTAGGCGACCGCGTATGTGCCGGCAACCGATGTGTTCACTATGTCGCCGCCGACTACAGCCGTAGTAGTTCCGTCGACGGCGTCGAACGCTGTGGCGCCTTGTTCAGTGTATTTATCGCCGACGGTCAGGCCAATTGACGCATCGCCGTTCAGGGTGATGACGGGAGGAATTGTATCGACTACGGTCACGGAGAATGTAGAAGAAGAAATATTATTGCTCGAATCGGTAGCCGTGCATTTCACCGTGGTCGCACCAATGGTAAAGGTCGAGCCGGAAATCGGCGAACAGGCGGCTGTGGAATCTCCGCTATATGCATCATGTGCGGCCGGCGAATCATATGCTACTACAGCTCCAGAGGACGAAGCTGCTTCGGCAGTCACATCTTTGTGTGCGTCGATGGCCGGAGGTATGGTATCGACCGCATGAACGACCCTCACTACGGGAATAGCCACGTTCCCATGGCTATCTGTCACATTATAGATAACCGAATAATCGCCTATGACATTGCCGTCAACGGTGCTGGTCGTGGCAATCTGGCTCGTGAGATCCCCGTCTACACTGTCCGAGGCCGTGGCACCGGCGTCTACATATGTGGAAGGCGCTTGGATAGTCACGTCTGGGCTGCCGATGAGCGTTATTACCGGGGCTGTCGTGTCTTCGACAGTCACTTTGAATGACGTAGGCGATGCATGGTTGCCGCTCGAGTCGACGGCATTGCAATCGACGGTGGTAGTGCCGAATGGAAAGGTCGAGCCGGAAGATGGGACGCAGACCACTGGTACGGGGCCGTCAACATCGTCCGTCGCCTTAGGAGGGACGTACGAAACGGCCGCTCCGGCGAGCGAGGTCGCCTCCACAGTCATGTCTCCAGGGCTCCCGCTGATGACCGGGGGAGTATTGTCGTATATGGTCATAGTCCCGGTCGCTTCGCCGGCGTAGTTGGGATCGGTCGAGCTTGCGTCTACTGCATAACTGCCGAAAGCAGAGGGAGCAGTCGACGAGCCGTTATAGCTTATGGCCACCGACACACCGCCAGGCGTGGTGGAAGCCGTTACGATCTTCGGCGAGCCGTCATACGCTTGGCTCAAGCCATTCAAAGAGATGGCGACTGGCGCCGGGCCGATGGAAATGGAGAAGCTTTGGGTGGTGGATGATGTGCCGTTATCAGCGGTGACGGAAAAATTGGAGACACCGGCCGCGGTCGGAGTGCCGGAAATAGCCTCCGAGCGTCCGTCCGCGGCGGTCGAAAAGGAGAGACCGGCCGGCAAGGAGCCAGAAGACGTAGTGAAGGTGAATGGTCCGTCCGCCGAAGTAAACAGGTTCACAGACACCGGCCGTGGCAAATGCCCGTTCGAAAAAATCCGCTGATACAGTGTGTTGACGGTGCCAGTCACCAAGGAAGACGGTGAGAGGCTGACCGGCATCGGGGCGACCGAGACGACCACGTTAAAGGTGCCGGTGCCCACCGCACCAAGCGTGCTCGTAGCGGTGCAGATGACTGTAGTCGTACCTGCAGGAAAGATCGAACCGGAAGCCGGATTGCACGCCACGGGGAGTGTGCCGCCGAACACATATCCTGTAATGTAGTAGTCCGAATACGAAACACTTGTTCCATAAACCCCGCCGGCGGTAGCAGTAATATCTTGCGTAGGTATACCACCTATAGAAGGTATAGCTGGCGCGAATATCACAGATATGGTGTGATCGAAATGCTGCGGAGCGGGGAAACCGAGTCCGCTGTATCCGGCTGTACTAGTACCACCTCCATTGAGCTGGCCATCAATGTAATCGGTATAGCTGTTGGCGATATAGCCAGGATCAGGTTCGAAGGTGATCGACTCGGAATTCCCAGAAGGAACGGTGAAGGTGCCGAGGGGCGATATCGTGCCATGTGGGCCGGCCGAGGTATTAAAGGTAACTGCGCCCGCAGAGGCGGCAGGAAAGAATAAAGCGTCGGGAGCCATGTTCGATATCGTCTTGAGGCTTGGAACAGGCGGTGTGCTCGATGGACCAACTGGGACGGCATCTGACGAACCGGAGGAAGTAGCAGAGGATGTAACACTAGTGTCGACAATAGTTGTCGTTGAAGTTGTTAATGCTGTAGTAGTCGTTGGTGCTGTAGTAGCGTCCCCGGCGTTAACGACCGCTGTCGATGTCGTTGCAACATATCCGACAGGAGCTTGATCTGAAGATTGAACTAGGGAGCCAGCACTATCAGTAGTAACAGGGGTAGGATCAACGGGAGGCGTTGACGACACATCCGCAGGAGCGGATTGCGTGTCAGTAGAGACTGTTGGAGTGCCAGAAGAATCTGGAGCGGAGTCATCGGCATGCGTCACGAGCATCGGTATGTTGGCATACGAGCCGACGAGAGCGATGATGACCACCGCTGAAAGCATTCTTGCGAGGGAAATATGGATATATTTCATAAAAGTCATGAAAAACAAGTCCTCGTATGACTAAAAATATGGTTTTGCGGGGACAGGCGAACCCTATCACACCTAGTAGTGCGTGTCAAGACAGCGTGTATATATATGGGGAGAAGCTGGGGACAGGACGGGGATAGCAAAAGCCTGCGGCTGGGCTATTTATCAAAAGTCACCAAAAGCGGCTACGCTCGGGCTACGATCTTGGTCTTCATGGGGAGCTTGGTGCCGGCCTTGCGAAGAGCTTCAGCGGCGACAACTGGTTCCACGCCATCGATCTCGAATATGATGCGACCCGGCCTGACTTCGGCGGTGAAGCCGACAGGCTCGCCTTTGCCCTTGCCCATTTTGACTTCAGCCGGCTTCTGGGTGAAGGGATGATCGGGGAAGACGCGGATCCAGACCTTGCCGGTCTTGCCGGCATTGTGCATGGCGGCTTTGCGGGCGGATTCGATCTGGTTGGAAGTGACGCGTCCATACTTCATGGCCTTAAGCCCGTACGAACCGAAAGAGACTTCAAGTCCGCGCGTCTCGGTCTTCACGGCCTCCTTGGCCGCGTTCTTGCGCTTGGTGAACCATTTCCTATGCTTGACTTTCTTAGGATATAGCATGTTGGTTAATTGAGGATTGGAATTGTAGATTGATAATTAATTTTCAATTTCAATTTTCAATTTTTAATTCGTTTTTTGATCCTTTTTAAATATCTCCCCTTTATATATCCACACCTTGATGCCTATGTCGCCATACGTCATATGGGCTTTTTCGCGAGCGAAGTCGATGTCGGCGCGCAGGGTCTGGAGCGGAACCTGGCCTTTCTTGAGCTCTTCGGTGCGAGCGATCTCGGCCCCGCCCAAGCGGCCGCCGAGACGGACGCGGATGCCCTTGACTTCCTTGTGAGCCATGACTTTCTCTATGGTCTGTTTCAGGACGCGGCGGAACGGCAGACGCTTTTCCAGAGCTTCGGCGATCATCATGCCGGTGATGGCGGCATTGGACTCCGGGCTCCGCACTTCCTCGACGTCGAGCTTGAGCTCCTTGCCGGCCAAGTCTATCTTGGCTTTGCGGATAAGAGTGATGATCTTCTCGCGAAGCTTGACGATGCCGTCGCCGGCCTTGCCGATGAGCATGCCGGGGCGCGACGTCTTGACGATAACGCGAATGCCCTTCTGGGTGCGCTCGATGTCGATGCCGCCGACGTAGAAGGAGCGGAGCTCTTTCTCCAGGAATTCGCGGATGATGATGTCGGTCTTGAGCGCAGTGCGATAGCTCTGGTCCGTAGCGAACCAGCGGCTCTTCCAGTCGCGGATGATTCCAAGCCTATGGGAATATGGATGTACGGTGTGGGACATGTTAGTAAATGGAAAGTGGAAAGTGGAAAGTGGAAAGTTTCATATTATTTTCTTGCGGGTTTATTACTATTCGCCACACTCAACTTTCCACCCTCGACTTTCGTAGCAAGCGTGATTGACACATGGCTGGTGCGTTTCTTGATGGGATGGGCGGAACCGCGGGAAACCGGCATATGGCGCTTGAGGACATAACCCTGATCGACGCGGATCTCTTTTATGAAAAGGCTGGCTTTGTCGAGCTTGTGATTGTGGGAAGCGTTGGCCACGGCCGAGTCGATGAGATCGGAGAGCGGGTGCCGGGCTTTCTTCAACCCTTGAGCCAGGATGTTCTTGGCGTCACTAATGCTCTTGCCGCGGATCATGTTGGCCACGACACGGACTTTGCGGGGGGAGATGCGATAATTCTTGAGGGATGCGGTGACCATGTTAGTGATTGAAAATTGGAATTGAAGATTGAAAGATTATTTCTTGGCGCCGGCGTCGGTGGCGGCGGCTTTGGCGGCGGACGCGGCGGCGATCTCGGCCTCCTTGGCTTTCATCTCGATCTCCTTCTGCATCTTGCCGCCGTGGCGGACGAACTTCTTTGTGGGCGAAAATTCACCGAGGCGGTGTCCAACCATGTCCTCGGTGACCAGAACGTCGTTATGGATGCGCCCATTGTGGACGCCGAAGGTGAAGCCCACCATCTCCGGGGAGATCTGCGAGCGGCGCGCCCAGGTCTTTATGATACCGGCGGATGCCGGCTTTTTTCCCGCGATCTTCTTGAGGAGCCTCTCTTCGACGAAAGGCCCTTTTTTGAGCGAACGTGCCATGTTCAATGAAAAATGCTCGAAGCGAGCGTGGAAGCCATAGTATCAGAGCCGGATTGGAGAGTCAAGAGAATGGCTAAGATAAAGGATGGGTAATAAAAAGCCGGGCCCATTTCTGAACCCAGCAACTGTGCTAAACCTGATTTTCAGCGATTACGGCATGCCACCAAACATGTGTTCGCTCACCAGATGAACGCCGCGGCCAACTGCGGCTCCGCGCTCATAATGCTTGGCAATGACGGCCATAAGCCCATAAAAGTAAGCCTTCCTGCCGTCAGTATCGAGTTGGAATTTGAATGTGGAACCGCACGCCTTGATGACACCACCAATCCGGGCAAAACCGCGAAGATGCTCAATGGGAACATCCAGAAAGACCTCTGCCAATGGGTCGCTACGACCAGAACCGACTTTTTCCTTCGGGACGCCGAACATTTCAGCGAGATCATGAGCCGTGGCTGAACCAGGGGGCTTGTCCGACTGATGGAATTCGGCAAAGATAGACTTCGCGCCAAGAGATGTGACAGAGAAACTCAATTTCCGGAACGCGTCCATCACCGCGACCGTGAGCAGACCAAGGTTAGGGCCACTGTATACGACAGTCTTCACATCCGATGGCCGCGTGGGATGTTATCCGAACGGATTTAAGCCGTTATTATAACTAATCCTTATTTAGCTACTGACCATTTTTTTACCGTATTACCAAGCCATTTGAGTTGGCTGATGCGAAGTCGATTCAGTATTGGTAATAGATAAGATATCAAACCAGAGAAATCTTCAGACGGACCACAAACCTCTTGTTCAATAATAAATGCAACATCTGCATCGAGCGGATCTATTTTTATACCGTAAAGTTTTTCCATTGATGAGTGCTGGTTGTCAATTTCTTGCGTCTTTTTTTCATGAAATGCGAACGCTAGTACAAAAAACTTCTTG
Organism: uncultured bacterium; assembly: GCA_963701025.1. Taxonomy (GTDB): domain Bacteria; phylum Patescibacteriota; class Minisyncoccia; order Phycocordibacterales; family PALSA-1337; genus C7867-002. The sequence goes on from OY969557.1 coordinate 519,491, forward strand.
GCTTCATCTGGCAAAGAATGCATAAGCTTTTCCTGAATTTTTTCTCCAAAAATAGATAAATAACCGCCTTCAGGAGCGAGACACAAATAGAAAAGGTGCGCTCCAATTAGGCAGTTTATAAACTTCGATTTTATCTCATCATTACTCAAAATACCGGTCCAGTCTGGTAAATCTTCCTTTTTCAATTCGGCCACCAATTTCGTAGAATTAATAGCCGACCACGACGGAAATTCGTTAAGAATAATTTCGGAGTCCTTATCTGTTTTTGATTTGGAAAACCATCCCATAATGAATAGATTCTAGCTCATAATTGGCTGTATTCGCCGACCGCGCCTACAGCTCTTTCGGAAAGTGATGCGCAAGCCGCTTGGTAGATAATAGACAGTATATCAGAACAGATCATCTCCAGATAATCCTTATTGAAAGTCGAGGGTGTGATCGAGCTTCCAATATTCTTGCCTTGGTCCCACAACTCAAATCGTGACTGGCCGTCTTGTACTGGTTCCTCGTACATTCTCAACATTTCTTTTATCTCTGAAGACTTCATCAGAAAAATCTATCATACTGATATAAAAAAGTCACCAGCTCCTTTAAGCTCAATATCCCCCATGCTATAATTCCCCCACCAGTCTCTTTCTCCATGACATCAGCATATCTCATCAGCGTCTTTAGTCTCATGCAAAACAGCCCATATTCGATAGTGGCTACAGCCCTCGTCACAGCTCTCATCGCCGCCCTCATCATCCACATCCTCTGGCGGAAGCTCCGGGAGGACGAGAGATCGAAATACGAATTCATCACCATCATGGCCCACAAGTTCCGCACGCCGCTCACCCATATCAAATGGGTCTCCGAGGAGTTATCCGGCAACACCCAGGAAACGTCGACGCGCGAAGGCCTGAAAGAGATCCAGAAAGCCGACAAGAACCTGGTCGGCCTCACAACGACATTGATCGAGCTAACGGATTCTGATACGGACCACGCCTTGTATTCATTCGAAGCCACCGATCTGTGCGATTTCGTCAAGACGATCGGCGAGACGGCGAGGCGGACCTTCCAGGAGAAGAACATCTTCTTCTCGGTCGCCTGCGACAGCGGCCCGGTATTCGCCAAGATAGACAGACCGCGCATGGAATTCGCCGTTCAAGTGCTCATGGACAATGCCTTCGCCTACACGCCGACGGGCAAGAAGGTGGAGATTTCGGTCGGCGGCTCCGGACACAATGCAGTCATATCGGTCAAGGACGGGGGCATCGGCATTCGGGAATCTGACGTGAAAAAGATATTCGGCAAATTCTTCCGGGCGGACAATGCCAGAGCCGCGGATACCGAGGGATTCGGCATCGGGCTCTATCTCGCCCGGTCAGTGGTCAAAAAACACAAAGGAAAGATCACGGCCTTCTCGGAGGGAGAAGGCCGCGGTTCGGTATTCAATATAATACTGCCCCGGTCGCGATAGACGATAGGCGTGAGGTGCGCCGACAACTAGAGCTTGGTCTTCTTCTTGCCGACTTGACGTCTGGAAACAATGAAGACGTTGGAATACTTCTTGGGCGTGCGGGTCTTCTGGCCCTTGCCGGCGGGCTTGCCCCAGCGGGTCTTGAGGCGGCGCAGACCGCGGCCGGTCCTCTGCTCGCCGCCGCCGTACGGGTGGTCGACGGGGTTCTGGGCCGAGCCGCGGACAGTCGGGCGTATGCCCATCCAACGGGTGCGTCCCGCTTTGCCGATATTGACCAGGCGATTCTCTTCGTTGGAGACGGCGCCTATGGTGGCCCAAGCGTCTTCATGGACCTTGCGGACTTCTGAAGACGGCATCTTGATGTGGGTGTAGCTCGCGTCATTGGCGACCACCTGGCCGAACGATCCGGCCGAGCGGACAAGCTTGGCTCCGGAACCAGGTTTGATCTCGATGTTGAAGACGAAGGTGCCTACCGGGATCTTTTTGAGCGGCAAACGGTTGCCGGTCTCGATGGGAGCTGATTCGGACACCATGAATGAATTGCCTACTTTCATCGTTTTTGGCAGGAGGACATAGCGCTTTTCGCCGTCTTTGTAAGCGACGAGGCCGATATAGCCGGTGCGGAAAGGATCGTACTCGACGGTCTTGACCGTGGCGCGTATGCCTTTCTTGTCATAATTGAAATCGATCTTGCGATAAAGCTTGGCATGACCTCCGCCCTTGTGGCGGACGGTGATGCGGCCGAAGGAATTGCGTCCCATGTCGCGCTTCCAGCCATGGGTCAGAGGCTTGTACGGTTCCGACGCGGTCAAGTACTGCTTGAACGGCAGTACCGTCATATGGCGGCGAGATTTAGTTGTGGGGCGGAAGCTTTTCATGTGATTATTGCTCTATTTGTAGCATTAGGATAAATTCGTTGATTCGGATTATACAAAATCGATCTTCTCGCCTTTCTTGACGGTCACGACCGCCTTGCGGAAACCGGCCACCCGGCCTTTCCGTCCGCGGAGGAAGACCATCTTGGCAGGAGCGTTCAGAACCGCGATCTTGACCGGAGTAACCTTGTACAAGGCTTTCACCGCCTTGCCTATAGACTGTTTGTTAGCTTCTCTCGTCACCTCGAAGGTATAGACCCCGCTCTGGCTTAAAAGGCCGGACTTTTCGGTGATGCGTGGACGGATGATAGCATCAGTCGCGCTCGAGAAAGAACCCGATGGCATAGCCATTGAAGCCTTGGCCGCGGCGGCGTCTTTGGTCACGACCGCGCGGGAGATCTTTTCCGGCTTTTCAGATCCGAACTTCCTCGTATTCCTTGTGCCGGCGGCATTCGCCGAGGAGCGCGCCCGATCGGGAGCGGCGTTCTTGGCCAGCTCCGCGGTAGCTTGGATGTGGCTCTGCTCGTGCTTCTTGTCTTTTCTGAATCCGAAGAGTGGCATGGTAGTGAATGAAAATTTCTAATTGACCTAATTATCTAATTTCTAAATTATGCTTCTTTGGCCATCTTGACGGTAAGGGCTTTCAACGACTCTTCCGGATTGGCCACGATGAGATACGTATGGTTCAGAACCGAAACGGGATTGATGTTGCGGAATTCCTCCACCGAGACGTTGCCGAAATTGCGGAAGCTCTTCTCGACGGCGGATGACTTGGCGTCCATGGCTATGATGGCGGCATTGGTCGTCTTTGTGGCGAGCCTCTCATAGCCTTTTATCTTGGAAAGAGACGAGAGCATGGCCTTGGCGTCTTTGGCCTTGGGCGCGGACATATTGACCGCGTCGAGGAAAAGGATCTCGCCATCCTTCCATTTGCGGGAGAGGATGGTATAGAAAGCCTTGGTCTTGGCCTTCTTGTTGATCTTGCGCGAATAATTCTGGTCATTGCGCGGACCGTGAGCGACGCCGCCGCCGACCCAGAGTGGCGAACGGGTCGAACCGTGGCGGGCGCGGCCAGTGCCTTTTTGTTTCCACGGCTTCTTGCCGCCGCCGCGGACTTCGCCGCGGGTCTTGGTATGGGCGATGTTCATGCGCGAATTGGAATTCATCAGACGGACCACCTCGTGGACCAGGTCGGCGTTCCAGGGCAGGCCGAAGACGCCTTCCGGGAGCTTGATTTTACCCGTCGATTTCCCTGTCTGATTATAGACTGTTGCTTCCATGAAAGAAAAAAGCTCTTGCGAGTCGTGCCGAGCATAGTAGCAGAGCCGTGAAGGAGAGTCAACAGCTAGGTGAAAGGCGCTGGCAGAAATCTTGAGCGTTTCTTTATCAAATCTTAGGCGTTTTTTGATTACTTTTTGAGCGTTTCTTTATCTCGATTTGATATGGTTAGAGGATGAAAGTCATGCCGACAGAAGAAGTAGATGCCTTCATAGAGACCTGTGAGAAAAGGGTCCGTGCCAAAATCAGCAGACGTTTTCTAATGCTTGAAAAGTTTGGTCCTATGATCCGTATGCCTTATAGCAGATATATTCTCCCTGGAGTTTTTGAGCTTCGTACAACAGGAAAAGACAACGTGCGGCTAGTTTATGCATTTATAAACGATAAGGCGGTCGTGTTCTATGCGTTTATAAAAAAGACCGAGGAGATAAGCGCCCACGAGATAGGCTTAATAAAACAAAAGCTTAAGAACTTGCATTTATGACTTATACGGCATATACTACCTTTATGAAAACAGTAAATTGGAGAGAGAGGCATGAGAAAGACATGGAAGACCCTGAATACAGAAGGGAGTGGGATGCTCTTGGGCTCGAATTCGATATTATCCACGCCATCATCCGCAAACGCATCAAGGACGACATGACCCAAGCCCAGTTGGCCAAAAAGATGCGCACCGGCCAGGCGACTATTTCGCGTTTGGAGTCTGGAACCTACAATCCTTCAGTGAAATTCCTTCGCAGACTGGCCAAGGCGTTAGACGCGGAGCTCACGATCAGGTTGGTGTGATCTAAAATTATTTAACCTACAATCTCCACCAGCGTTCCTCTCCTTCCCGGTATCGCTCCGGCAACATACAGGATGTTCTCTTCCGGGTCAACGTGAGCGACCTTCAAGTTCTTGACGGTTATGCGATCAGAGCCCATGCGTCCGGCCATGCGCATACCAGTCGGCACGCGGTTGCGCAGGCCGCCGCCGATCGAGCCCGGTTCGCGCTCGCTGTGCTTTTGGCCGTGGGAGCGCGGGCCTCCGTGGAAGCCGTGACGCTTGACCACGCCTTGGAAGCCCTTGCCTTTGGACACTGCTGAAACGACGACCACATCGCCTGCTTTGAACTGTGAAAGCTCTATCTTGTCGCCGACCTTAAAAGAAGGAGTTGGGAGTAAGGAGGAAGGAGAAAGACGGAATTCCGACAGGGCGGCAAAGCTTCCAAGGTCTTTCCATTGGCCCTTTTGCGCCTTGTTGACGCGAACAGGATTGCGCGAACCTTCACCCACCTGGACAGCTTCATAGCCGTCGGCTTCCTTGGTCCTGACTTGGGTGACGATATTCCCGCGGGCGGCAACGAGCGTAACCGGAATAGCCGCTCCGGAGGCGTCGTAGATCTGGGTCATGTTCAATTTTCTTCCGAGGATGAATTTCATTGGAATATGTAATGCGAATCTACAAATAGTATCCGAATGCCACGAATTCGTAGCATTAGTGCGTATTCGCAGATTCGGATTATGCTCTACATCATCTTGACGTCGATGTTCACTCCCGATGGCAAGCTCAAGTTCGTGAGAGCTTCGATGACTTTCGGGTTCGGGTTGATGATATCGATGAGCCGCTTGTGTACTCGCATCTCGAACTGCTCGCGGGCGTTCTTGTCGATGAAAGACGAACGGTTGACGGTGTATTTCTTGATCTCCGTTGGCAATGGCACCGGACCGAGGATTTCGACGTCATAACGCGACGCGGTATCCATGATCTGGCGCAGGCTGGCATCCAGGATCTTGTGCTCGTAGGCACGAACGCGGATGCGCAAGTGAGGCAGGGCGCCTTCAGGCTTGGCCTTCTTGGCCCGGGGTGCTTTCAGCGCCGAAGCCTTCGAGGCGACTGCCGGCTTTGAATGGACCTCCTTCTTGGTTGTGGTCTTGGCTGTAGGCATGATATGTAATCCTAATCTACGAATCTCATCCGAATGCCGCGAATATTCGTTGTATTCGTGCGATTATTCGTAGATTCGCATTAAGCAATGATCTTGGTGACCACTCCGGCACCGACGGTCTTGCCTCCTTCACGGACGGCGAAACGCATCTTTTCCTCGAGGGCGACGGGCGCGACGAGCTTGACCTTGAAAGTGACGGTGTCGCCCGGCATGACCATCTCGACCTTCTCGGCGAGGGTCACTTCTCCGGTGACGTCGGTGGTGCGGATATAGAACTGGGGCTTGTAGCCGGTGAAGAACGGGGTGTGGCGGCCTCCCTCTTCCTTCTTCAAGACGTAGACTTCAGACTCAAATTCGGTGTGAGGCTTGACGGAACCGGGCTTGGCCAATACCTGGCCGCGGGATACATCGTCCTTGGCGGTGCCGCGCAGAAGCACGCCGGCGTTGTCGCCCGCCATGCCTTCCTTCAGGGACTTGTTGAACATCTCGATGCCGGTCATGACGGTCTTGGTGGTGTCGCGGAAGCCGACGATCTCGACTTCCTCGCCGACCTTGACCTTTCCGCGCTCGATGCGGCCGGTCACGACCGTGCCGCGGCCTTCGATGGAGAAGATGTCCTCGATCGGCATGAGGAACGGCTTGTCAGTCTCGCGAACGGGCTCGGGGATATAAGTGTCGAGGGCGGCCATGAGCTCGTCGATCTTGGCTGTCCATTCGGCCTTGCCTTCGAGGGCGCCGGTGGCCGAACCGCGGATGACCGGGACATTCTTGCCGTCGAACTGGTTCTTGGTCAGGAGCTCGCGCACTTCCTCTTCGACCAGGTCGATGAGGTCTTTTTCCGGTACGATGTCGCACTTGTTGAGGAATACCACGATCTTCGGCACGCCAACCTGGCGGGCCAGAAGGACGTGCTCGCGGGTCTGCGGCATGACGCCGTCAGTGGCGGAAACGACCAAGATGGCCCCGTCCATCTGGGCGGCGCCGGTGATCATGTTCTTGATGAAGTCGGCGTGTCCCGGACAGTCGATGTGGGCGTAGTGGCGGGTCGGAGTCTCGTACTCGACGTGCGAGAGCGATATGGTAACGGTCTTGGTGGCATCGCGGACGGTGCCTCCTTTGGTGATGTCCGCGTAGGCCTTGACGTTGGCCAGGCCTTTCTTGGCCTGGACGGCCAAGATAGCGGCGGTCAAAGTCGACTTGCCGTGGTCGATGTGACCGATGGTGCCGACGTTGACGTGCGGCTTGGTGCGATTGAATTCTGCTGCCATAGTATTTGCTTAGTGCTTTGGCTTGTGGCGCGTGGTCCGCAGGTAAGCGGGCGAAGCGTCAAGAGCCAAAGATAATGTTGTTAATAGTTAATAAAGCGCCGGGTAGGCGTATGGGGAAGAGCATAGCATATGCCCCAAAAACGCGCAAATCTTCTGAGTACACCCGCTTTAGTTGACTAAAGCGCCTTATATTATTGGACGATATTGAACACTCCATCGCTCGAATCGCAATTACTTGTGCCTGATTGACAGATCTGGACGCTATATTGGCCGTCGGGAACGGTACCGACGTCACCGGTTCCACCATTACCATTTATATTACTGTATTGGCCCACATCCCAACTATATGAATCCTGGTTGATTGCTATGCCTGTAGCTATCGTATATGGCGCGAGCATATACATCGGACACATCGAACCGGCCGGGCACGGTGCTTGATACGGCACGAGCTTCAAGTCAGCCGTCGTTGCGGCGAAATAATACGGCGATGTCCAGACGATATTCTGCGTCGTTCCACGCGCCCACGCTTCTCCGCCGTTGGGAGAGATTATTCTCAAAGGACTAACCGCCGTTGAACCGGTGACATTGACCGTCGAGGTCGTTTGAGCTTGCAGACCCGCATTATCCCTGACAGTGAAAGTGATCATGTATGTGCCTGGGTTCGAATAGACGTGAGTGAAGGAAGTACTCTGGATGAAAGCCATCGCCATAGCAGGAGTGGCGCAGGTCGCCGGATAGTTGCAATTCGGCGAATCTCCCCAATTCACGGAATAACTCAATACCCCATTGGCCGGATCGCTGGCGTGAATAGTCCATGTGCCCGTCTGATTGACAGAGAGCGACGTCGGCGCATCTATGCCGCTAATGACCGGCGTTTGACCATTCGTTACCCCATTCGTAGTGATCGTGAAATAATTATCGCTGTCATCGCACTGCGAACCATTCGTGAGACAAATCTGGATCTTGTATTGGCCAGAGGCTATTGGCGTCATTTGATCAGGACAAGATGTCGCGAACGCATCACATGGTATTGCCAAAGGTACTGAATTTCCAACATTCCAGGCATACGAATCAGAACCAAGGTTGACCCCGCTCGCAATAGTCAGAGGCGCACGCACCGCGATCATGCATCTGATCGGCTGACCGGGCTCCGCACAGGCCGGCACAGGAAATTCAAGTCTGATGTCTCCCGTCTGATTGAGCGCGCCCGGCGTGCCGGTCCACGTGATGTACTGCGTCGTTCCGGTTTGCCACGTCTCGCCGCCATTTGGCGAAATGACTCGGAGAAAATCGGTCGGATTGTTATCGTTGTTACCGCCGCCGTTCAATATCTGGCGGGTCAAGGGCCCAAAGAAGCCGAAGGCCGGAAGACTGACGGATGTCTGATATCTGATGAGAGCGGCTTTGGTCTGCGAGCCGAAGTAGCCTTTTGCGGCACTGCCGGAACTGATGGCCGGTATGTCATAGCCGTTCGAGATGAGCCACGTCTGGAGATTGACCACATCCTGCCCGGAACTGCCGACGGTTAAGTTGTTCGAGAATGTGTAGTCTTGGGCATAGACGCTCGATTTGGCGCCGGCGACAAGGGCGATAGCGATAATGGCAATGGCAACGGCAATGGCGGTAAAAATGAGATATTTTTTCATGCTGATGATGACGGATGAAATGGATAATTGTTTCAGACCAATGATAGCTCCTAATCGCCAAAATAGGAAGAGAAAACCGCCCCGAGGAGGGCGGCTTTCTGACACAAGAGCTTATTCGCTATTAATGAGTCGCGTACCACTGATTGACCGCCGCATTGACGGCGTCCCAGATGGAGGCGGTGTAGTTTGTTTGCGGCAACAAGGCCGTCGCGCTCACTCGAAGTCCGCTAAGCCCTTGGGTAATGGAACTCGCTTGAAGGCTGCTCGGGCTCGTTCCGTAATTTATCTGGTTGACCTGGAAAGAGGAGAAGCCTGCAGTGCCCGAAGACATGATCGTGCCATTGTAGGTGAACTGACGAGATGAACCGGCGGGGATGACGTAAGAACCATTGCTAGCTGTCGGATTGGTATCACCGGACAGGTTACCCGGGTTCGTTATAACGCCGGCAATAGGTAGATTCAGTGTGGCAGGTCCTGTGTTCGTGATACCGAGGGATGTGGACGGATTTGAACTGATATATATGGTGCTGTTAGCGGCAGTAAGCGTGAAGGAGTAGCTGACGTTATAACCAGTGGTGATAGCGACGCCACCGACATTGCTCGTGATCGGCGAACCGAGGACGGCTGATGTATTGCTGACTTGGACCACACTAGAGACGAATGTGATGGGGCTCCCGCTAAGATTTGCATTTGTCACTTGGACGGTATTGTACGACTGATCCACGATCACAACATTCGAGTTATTAGCCGCAAGGCTTACCGTAGCGCTGGAACCGTTTAGGGCACCACTTGAATCAGCGGCAACTGTACCAGAGATGGTGACCGGAATATTGCTACTAGCCGGCAACGGGATACTGATATTGGTGAACGAAACAGACGAACCATTGATAGAGCTTGCCGAGTAAGTGAGGCCGCCAGCCTTGACCTGGATATCGGAGAATAGGCTAGAAACGGAAGCGCCAGTCGTGTTTATGTTCACATTGAGAGAGTTGAGGGTAGCGGGTGCGTTCTGGACATTGATGTCGAAGACAGCGAGAGGAACATTATTAGTCTGGGCCGTGGTCGATATTTGTACCATGCCCGCAAGCGGCGAGGAGGCGTCAAGCGAGAGGGTGGCCGTTGCGGGATTGTTGGTATTTCCAGAAGTTACAGTGAAGGAATTAGACATGGCTTGAGCGCAGGAATAATTCGTACATGGGGCACCTTGATTGGTACGCTGAACAACCTGTACAAAATAAGATCCTGCTGGAACACTAGAAGGGATAATGAATGATACCGTCTGTTGATTTCCACTTATGCCAGTTACATTACCGAGTGCATAGATTGGTGATCCCTCTCCTCCAGCATAATCCAGGTTAATCAGATATTGATCTCCCTGTGATGGATTAGAGAACGTGACACTCAACTGACTGCCAACTTGAAAAGTTTGTCCTCCTGTTGGAGACACGATACCTACACTTGGTGCATTACCAGTTATAGTCACGTTAAATTCTCCACAGCTTGTTGTGCTTATGTATGCGCCCGCAGGACAAACAGCTATAGTATATGTACCGTTTGGAATGTTAGAGATCCCTTTCCAATTACCTGATGCTGAGCCGACATTCCACTGGAACCAACCACTATTCGGGTACGATGAGGCGAATGGATAATAAGTACTTCCAATCTCAAGATAAATATCGACGGTGGATACATTTCCAGAAGATGTCCATGTCCATGATCCAAGAGTGGATTGTTGCCAAGTGACACTACTTGAAGGAGAGGTGATTTTGATAGATGACTGGGTGGTCGTCACGGTCACCGGCGCGGGAGTGATCGATGAAGCCGGAATCTGCGCCGTCAGAGACGTTCCATCGGTGAATTGGACATAGAGAGTACCACCGGGGAATTGCGAGCGTTCCGGCTGGCCGTACATGGACAATGTGTGCGTTCCGGCCGTGAAGGATAGCGGTACGTCATAGCTGTGGTTAAGCTGGACGCCATTCTCGTATATCACCAACGGATAGAGTCCGAAGGCCGATCCGGTGAACCAGCGTTCCCAATTATTACCGTCAGACAGATATATCCATTGAGCGGTCTTCGCCGTCGGCAGAGTCATGACGGCGGTCCAATCCCAATCGTTCGAGGTGAAGCCTGTGCCGTTCGACGTGCCCGGTCCGAGAATGCCATATGTGCCGGCCATGTCGCTCGAAGCGCTGGCTACGTAAGCATATAGGGATCCCTGCGACTGCGTGGTAGACGGAGCCGGGGCCGGAAAACCGGTTTGATAGGAGCAGGTATAGCCAGCGGGACATGATGGGGTCGTATTCGTGCTTCCAACCTGTACCGAAGCGCTCGTATGCGCGGTCAGGCCGGCGGCATTTTGAACAGTAAAGACGACATTGTAAGTTCCGGCCATTTTGTAGACATGACTGAAAGTCGATGTCTGGACGGATGAGCTCTTCATCGCGGAAGGTGTTAGCGCTTCGACGATGGTATCGCCCCAATTGACCGAGTAGGTCAATGAGCCATTCTGCGGATCGGACGCATTGACCGTCCACGTGCCCATCTGGCCGACATTGAGAGATGTCGGGAATGTGCCGCCGGAGATGACGGGGGGTTGAGGAGCAGTAGTCTGCGCCAGCGTGATCGTGAAATAATTGTCGCTCGAGTCATGGATCCCTATGACTGCAGGATTGCCATAATCGGAAGCCAACAGGACTTTATATTGCCCGGCAATGATGGTTCTCGGAATATTGGTACATTGATAATTCTTACCGAGAGTAGCCGTGAAATAACCTTGGCTGACCGGAGCGCTTCCTAACAAGCATGTTCCACCATCAGCAAAATTAAGGTAGACATACACATTCCCTGTGAGACCTGATGATATCCATGTCGTCCTAAAATCTACATTTTTCACACCGAGACTTATTTGTTCCCCTCCATTGGGATAGGTAACGGTGATGGAAGGCTGGGTGGTGCCTAATGGATTAACAACAAGACTACCGGTCGTTAACTTATTATTGTTCGAGTCATACACATAAACCGTGTATTGACCGATAGCAAGCGCCGGCGATACAGTCACTGACCAATTACCGTTTATGACTGAAATCAAACCGCTACCATATATCTTGTCACCGCCATTGCTCCCACTTAAAACAATTCCGACTTGAGTCGTACCATTAGCTGTACCCGATATAGTGGGTGTCAAAGAAGTGGTCTGCACGCTACTGGTGATAGTGGCAGATGATTGAGTTTGCACGCCACCGAATGTCACCGTGACTTGGAGACTTTGCAGGCCGGAGGTGATAGAGTACCCATTAACATTGTTTGGATTTGTACTGTAATTGATATCTGCAACCTGAACAATATTGGCTCCGCCAACCGTAGCGGAAGCACTACTCACCGTACCGTTAAATGTAAACTGGCGTGAAGCGCCCGGAGGAATCATCCAGTAGCTCGATGTGTCGCCAGCCAAAGAGGCTGGGTTCGCCATTATAGCACCTTTATCTGGGCTTGCATTCCCATTCTTACTGGCAAAGTCAAGCATTATCGCGCTGGTGAGATATATCGGACTATTCCCTGCCGTCAGGGTGAAGGCAAAAGTAACTGGATAACTTGAGATGATTCCATTGGTTCCAACAGTAGGTGATCCAAGTGAAGCAGATGTATTGCTGACTTGAACACCGTTGTTGCTGACGGTAGAAGACGCTAGAGTGAAGTTATTACTTAAACCTTTTATAACAATAAATCCTTTCTCGTTATTAGTATTTACAGGCACGATTACGTGTGCCTCGATGTCTACTTCATATTGGCCTGGAGAAATTGGATATCCTTGCACGATCTCCGGCAGAGTAGTGTTCCAAGAAAATTGTCCGCTGCTTGCATTCAGACCGCTTGCAATCTCATCCACAATGACACCATTAGCACTATTAACAAGATATATATACGTCTCAGAGTTAGAGGGAATATTTTGTGTCGACCATTGAATTGTAAAATTCTGACCTTGTGTAATAGTCTCTCCTCCTTTTGGATTCACAACCGTTACCGACGATTGTGTCGGATTCGTCGTTGTGCACGATCCATTGAGCGCGGCGCGAGTCAGGGCTCCGAAATATCCGGTAGCCGGGATGCCAACGCTGGCCTGATATTTGGCCACAGCGCCGGCGGTCTGGTAGCTGTAGACGCCTCTCTGCTGGCGGCCGGAAGACAAAGCCGGGATATCGAAACCGTTGCCCAAAAGCCACGTCTGCAAAGCGACGACGTCAGGACCCCTGCTGCCTATGGTCAGGTTAGTCGACCAGACATAGCAGGAAGAAGCTCCTCCGCCCCCACCGCCTACCGACACGGGAGTCGATATCGGCGCAATGACTTGGGCTTGTACCGAGACATACGAAAAAGCAACGATCGCGAGAGAGAATGCCGCGACCGGAACGACGAGCGAGAACAAGGCTCTTTTCATGGTTTTGTGTGATTACTAGGCTGATTAATAGATAATGGACGATATCCAAATACTCATTCGAGTATACTCCTGCCCCCTGTTTTCACAATAGACGTTGTTAACACCGATGATACAAGGAGAAAGCGACGCTCGCCGTCAGGCAAACATCGCTTGGGTAGTGGAAACATTATAGCACCACAGCACCATTTGGGAAGGGTGGTTATCCACATGCAAAATTCTGTCTTTATTTCCTCTTCTCCACGATCTCCAGAGCAACGTTAGCCGGAACGACCTCGTAGTGATCGAATTCCATCTGGGCAGATCCTTGGCCGGACGTCATGGAACGCAATTGGGTGGTATAGCCGAACATCTCCGACAACGGGACTTTGGCGATGATGGAGATGACTTGGCCCTTTGGATTACTGCCCTCGATAAGGCCTCGCTTGGAGGCGATGGAGCCGTTGACGTCGCCCATGTACTTCTCGGGACAGACGACTTCGAGCTTCATGATGGGTTCGAGGATGACGGGTTTGGCGCGCTTGGCGGCGTCCTGGAAGGCCTGGCTGGCGGCGATCTTGTAGGCGATCTCGGACGAGTCGACGTCATGGTACGAGCCGAAAGTCAGCTCGCAGGAGATGTTGACCATCTTGAAACCGGCGACGATGCCGCGATCCATGAGCTTCGCGCACGCCTTTCTCCACGGCCGGGATGAATTCGTTGGGGATGACGCCGCCTTTGATGGAGTTGATGAATTCGAAATCGTCATAGCGGTGAATATTCTTGGGTATCTTCTCACCTTCCGGCCATGGCTCCATGGGCTTGAGAGTGAGTCTGACGTGACCATACTGGCCTTTGCCACCGGTCTGCTTGATGTATTTATGCTCGGCCTCGGCGGTGCCGAGTATGGTCTCGCGATACGCCACTTGCGGTTCGCCGACGTTGGCTTCGACGCCGAATTCGCGCTTCATGCGGTCGACCATGATTTCGAGGTGGAGCTCGCCCATGCCGGAGATGATGGTCTCGCCCGTTTCCTGGTTGGATGAGATGCGGAATGTCGGGTCTTCATTGCCAAGCTTGCGCAGAGCCATGCCCATCTTCTCCTGGTCGGCCTTGGTCTTTGGCTCGATGCGAAGAGAGACGACCGGCTCCATGAATTTGATGACTTCGAGAATGATCGGATTGTTTTCGTCGCAGAATGTATTTGAAGTGAGGGCATCCTTTAGTCCGACGGCCGCGGCGATCTCGCCGGCGAAGACCTTCTTGACCTCTTCGCGCTTGTCGGCTTGGAGGCGGACGATGCGGCCGAGGCGCTCTTTCTTGCCGGTGGTGGAGTTGTATATATAGGTGCCGGCTTCGATGGTGCCGGAATAGACGCGGAAGAAGGTCAGTTGGCCGACGAAGGGGTCGTTCTGAAGCTTGAAGGCCAGGGCGCAGAAAGGTTCGCTGTCGCTGGCATGGCGGACGACTTCTTCGCCTGTGTCCGGATTGATGCCGTGAACAGGCGGCATGTCGAGTGGGCGACGGCAGATAATCGACGACGGCGTCGAGAACGAGCTGCACGCCGATATTCTTCAGAGCCGAACCGGTGAAGACCGGGAAGATCTTGTTGGCGATGAACCGCGGCGCGGGCTACGCGCTTGAATTCGTCTATCGAAATCTCCTTGCCGTCGAGATAATTCTGCATGGCGACATCATCGTGTTCGACGACTTTCTCGATCATCTCGGCGCGGTATTTCTTCGCATCCGCCATAAGCTCCTCCGGAATCTCTTTCTCCACTATCTTATTTCCCATCTCGCCCTCGAAATAGTAGGCTTTCATGTTCAAAAGATCGACGACGCCCTTATGCTCGCCTTCGAGGCCGATCGGTATCTGGAATCTGACGGCGTTCTTGTTCAGGCGCTCGAGTATGGACTTGTATGATTTCTCAAAAGAGGCGCCTGTGCGGTCGAGCTTGTTGATGAAGCAGAGGCGCGGCACCTTGCCCTCGTCGGCATAGCGCCAGTTGGTCTCCGACTGCGGCTCGACGCCGGCCACGCCGTCGAATACCACGACCGCGCCGTCAAGGACGCGCAGTGAGCGCTTCACTTCCACAGTAAAGTCGATGTGTCCCGGAGTGTCGATGATGTTGAACCGGACTTTCTTGGAGACATCGGGCTTGCCGTCGGCGCCTTTGACGCCGTTCATGTATGTCGGGTTCCAGAAGCAGGTGATGGCGGCGGCCGTGATGGTGATGCCGCGCTCGCGCTCCTGTTCCATCCAGTCCGTGACCGTGTCGCCTTCGTGCACCTCGCCGATCTTGTGCGTCATGCCCGTATAGAAGAGGATGCGCTCCGAAGTCGTGGTCTTGCCCGCGTCGATGTGGGCGATGATGCCAAAGTTACGGACTGATTCGAGCGGATAGTCGCGGTTCATTGAGGTTTGGGCTTATAAATTGTCTGGGCTAAATAAAAAAGCAGTGGCTGCTTAGTGGATGGTACTATACGTGAAAAGGCGGGAATAATCAAATAATTATCTTTGCGGCTCATTTCCACCATTTGAGCCGCGAGCAACTGATGATACTCAATTATTCCCCAACCAGACTCTGTAGATCCAATCATGCGTACCGCAAGTCATGAATGCCACGGTATCTTTGTCCACGAATTTGAAGGCGATACGATAAGTGGAATCTATCCGGATGGTCCAAATCTGCTTGCCTTTTGGTTCCAGTTTCTCGGTGTGCAAAGAAGGATAGAACGGGTTGTACCGGAACAGGCGCTCCTGTTTCTCTGCTTTCTTCTGGACTTCAACGGGCAGGAGCTTATAGCGCCTTTTGAATTCATCGGTTACAACGACCTTCCACATGGAATTTAGGCGCGAAGTTCCCTAAGGCTGTTGATGCGCGTCGCTCGGCCGGTGCGTATGTCTCGTTCGGCTCTATCTATGCTCTGAAGAAAAGACTTGTTGAACATGCCGAATTCGGCCGCCATCCGCTCGAAGCGATTAGCATCGAAACTGACGGAGACTGTCCGTGCTTTCTTGCCTTTGGCTACTTTCATGCGCATATTCATGCGCATATTGTATCAAGACGCGTGAAATACGCAATCCTTGCGGTTCATTTCCACCATGTGAGCCACAAGAAAAGAAAACTTGCACCAGAACATGCCTAAAAACATTTTCAATATTGACCTTCAAAAATTTTCCGTTAAACTTATAGGGTATGCTCTATAAATATTATCGTATTACATATCATCAGACTGACAGGATCGCCCAGATTTTCGGGGATTTAGGGGTCGTATGCCTAGCATCTGTAGCAATCCCCTCGCTTTTCAATGATTTTAATATTTTCGCCATATCGTTCGGAATCATACTTTCTTTATTCTTCTTATGCCTGACATAATCATCGTCTATCTATTCTTCGCAGTTATAGGACTGGGCTTCATACTATTGACTCTGCCTACTATGATCGCCCGCCGTATCGTTGAGCAGCAAAAGAGAGAGGGTCTATACAAAACAAAAAAGTAAGCCTACGCCTGCTTTTTTGATGTTCCAAATTGGAATTTCAAACGACTACCACGCGAAGTGGGCGAAGGCCTTGTTGGCCTCGGCCATCTTGTGGACGTTCTCGCGCTTCTTGACGGCTTCGCCTTCGTTCTTGGAGGCGGCGATGATCTCGTCGGCGAGCTTCAAGTGCATGGGCTTGCCTTTCTTGCCGCGGGCGGCTTCGACGATCCATTTCATGGACAGCGCGTTCTTGCGCTCGGGACGGACTTCGCGAGGAACCTGGTAGTTGGCTCCGCCGACGCGGCGAGAACGAACCTCCATGGCCGGGGTGGTGTTCTTGAGGGCGAGCTCGAAGACTTCAATCGGATTCTCGACTTTGGCCTGCTCCTTTATAGCGTTCATACAGCCATAGACGATGGTGCGGGCGGTCGACTTCTTGCCCTCCTGCATGACATAGTTGATGAGCTTGGCGACCTTGAGCGAATCGAAAGTCGAATCGGGCTTGAGATCTCTCTTTATGTTTGTTTTTCTGCGCATGTTATTGGAAAGTCGAGAGTGGAAGGTGGAAAGTAGTGATTTCTACTCTCTACCTTCTACTGTCTAATTACGCTTTTACTGCTTTCGGCTTCTTGTTTCCATACTGGCTGCGGCCTTTACGGCGCTTCTCCACTCCGGCGCAGTCGAGGACGCCGCGGACGATGGAATAGCGCAGACCAACGTCTTTGACGCGGCCACCGCGCAGGAGGACCACGGCGTGCTCCTGCAGGTTGTGGCCCTCGCCCGGTACATAAGCCGTCACTTCGACGCCGTTGGAAAGGCGCACGCGGGCGATCTTGCGGATGGCGGAGTTAGGCTTTTTCGGTGTCTTGGTCGTCACTTTGACGCAAACGCCGCGCTTGAAAGGCGCGGGAATATAGCTCGGCCGATTCTCGATCGAGTTAAACGTGCGGGTGAGAGCGATCGACTTCGACTTCCTCTGGAAGCGTACGCGATTTCTTTTTGTAAGCTGATTGATTGTGGGCATAATATAATACGAATCTACAAATAGTATCCGAATGCTACGAATAATTGTGTGTCCGTGTGAACTTCTTCACCATTTTCGGCTCGAGCGAGCCTGAATGATTACTCATACGGAACTGGTAATTGGTTTTTGAGCCCCCTTGGGCAGTGGGGAGACTTTAGCATACAAAGAATTGTGAGGCAAGGATACTTTATATTTTAAGATGAGAATGTTATTGTATGGACATGTGGCCTTATAACAAAAAATGCCCGAAATGTGGAGGTAGGCTACGGACAGAATCAGCCGTTCTTGCTATTTATAATCACGTCTTCAAGATCACGGCCAAGAGCTATTATTCCTGCGTAGAGCCTGAATGTGAAATCAAGCACATACCGTTTTTTCCCTCTGAATTAGAAGACTTATAATAAAATGTGCCATCTCTTAAAAATTAAGTATATGAAAAAATATTTCCTTGTCTGTTTACTAATAGGTCTCATAACTTTTGGCATATCTACTATTAGGACTGTCATAGCAGATGCTTTTGTTTACTCAAGTCCAACAGGACATTATTCATTGACTTTACCTAGTGGATGGATACGGACTTCACAATATACACTTGCACAAAAGATCAGTAATGCTGTGCAACAAGGTGGAGTACAAGCGCCAGAAAACTATATCGGATTTCAAGCTTCGAGTAGCACTTTTCCTTCTATGACAATTTATGAATTTCCCACAGACAACGCTTCTTATTCTCAAATCAAACAAGAGCTTAGCAGTGGCGTGAACCAAAGAATACCTCCAGTCAATGAAAAATATCCAGGACTAAATGCCGCCTTTGGCGAGCCGTTTATAGACAAAAACCGTAACATGGTCTTTATCAACTTAACGGCTAATGTACCTGGTGTTGGTGCCGCGCATGCGCTAGAGGTATATGTTTTGGGTAAGAATATAGATCTAAGTCTAGATTTTTATTCATTAGAAAGTGATTACCCGAACGAACTTCCTGTCTTTGATTCAATCATAAATTCTTTTCAATTTGAAAATGGATACGAATACGACCCATCTGCTGTACAGAATGTGGACACCAAAAAATACTCTATCTGGATAGGCACAGGCACGATAATTCTTTTTGGTGTATGGCAAGCATTTAGGAAAAAGAAGTCACCAGGCTCTAAGAAAAACGGAGAAGTTAAACCATCCTCACACCAGTAAATAATAGGCCTAGATTCACCCCTCCCTATTCCATTCTCTCTTTGAAATCCCCGCCTGCCGTAAGATTTCGGCCAGTAGATACTTTGAGATATCGCCAGTATGAGGATTTGGTATCCGGACTTTGAGCGGTCCTTTTGACATGAACAAGTGACGTCCACCGGAATATGGGCCATCGAAACCGAAAACGCGGAACCTGCGGATAAGCTCACGCGGAGAAACGCTCCTAAGCATGTCGGAATTGTTTCCGCTTATCAAAAGAGAATGACAAACCGGTCACGCGTTCGCCGGAACGGACTTTGACCATGAGCCAATCCTCCAAAACTTCTTGCAATTCGCGACGGCATGCTTCGAGGCTTCGGGCGCTAGCCCAGACGCCGCGTAAGGCTTTGATCTCGCCAAAATAGCTCCTGTTAGGAAGGATCTTATATGAAGCCGTATCGAGTTTTGAGCTTATAAATGAAGAAAGCATGATATCGATATTATATACTGACGGACAGTGAAAGTAAATCTTTTCCTACATCCCCATCCCGGTAAACAGCTGGAACACCCACGGTATGACGGGCGCCACGACTTGCCAGAGAAAGAAGACGACGATGAGGATAAAGATCGGCGCGTATCGCTCCATGATCATTCTCGCTCGGCCGTATTGGTCCGGCATGACGGCGAATAACAGCTTCGATCCATCGAGCGGCGGCAGAGGGATGAGATTGAAGACGGCCAATATTATATTGATGATGACGATATACGAGATGATGGTGACGAATGGAGCCATGGCCGCGGCGGAAGCGGCATCGACGATGCTGCCGGCGGTGAAGCGGAGGATAGTGCCGAAGACGAAAGCGATGAGAAGATTCGAAGCCGGGCCGGCGGCGGCGATGAGGAATTCGCCTTGGCGCTTGTTCTTGAGATTGTAGGGATTATACGGCACCGGCTTGGCCCAGCCGAAGGTGAAACCGAAGAGCGAGGTGATGAGCGGCACGATGACGGAGCCGATTGGGTCGATATGCTTCAGCGGATTGAGGGTAAGCCGCCCGGCCAGGCGCGCTGTGGGATCGCCTAGGCGGTCGGCCATAAGGCCATGAGAGAGCTCATGGAAGATGACGGAGATTATGAGTATAGCTATGGATAGAATGACAAGCATGAAAAAATTGACCTGATTTCTAATTACCTAATTGACCTGAACATCAATCAATGATAGCATGCCTCCACTATGGCAAAAGTATGCGACATCACCAAGGTAGGATCGGTCGTCGGTGGCCGCTATTCCAACCGCACCCGTGCCACGCAGTTCAACCCCTGCGGCAATGTCCGTCGCTACCCCAATCTCCAGAAGAAGAAAGTCTACGTGCCCGAACTGAAGAAGTCTTTCTCTCTCACCGTCTCCGCCCGCGGCCTCCGCACCATCCAGAAGAAAGGCCCGTTCCGCGCCTTGAAGGACGCCGGCATCATCAAATAGGTCCGAGCCTGACCTGTTATATCGTTTTGATAAACTAGCAGTGGTTGAGGATTTCTGAGCAGTGGAAATACGGATTCCACGGATGAAATATTCTATGGAGGGACGTCCGGCCTCCCGGAAATATCCTTTAGTTTCCTGTAGGTCTTCCGATCTATAGGGAACGCGGAAACGACCCGATTTTGATCGGGCGTTTTTGTTATCTCGACCACGGCTTCCTTCGCCTTTCCGTTCATTTTCGCGATGATGAAGCTATTCTTTCTCTTGGAAGAGTTATCCGCGATCTTGGAAGGGCTGCGTATGATATCGGGAATTTCAAATACGATGGGGGATACGGATATCTACCCCATCCGAAACTATCTTGACTGTTCCCTTCTCCTTTATATTGAATCTCTTGTCGTCAAGGATGGAGTAGAGCGGATCCACTTTTTTATTCTTTGATGAAGAATCTTTTGAAGTTGCGGATTTTTTCGGCGAAGCGTTCATAGTCTGCGAATAGAGGAGATACTCCGGCTTCATCTTATTTATAAGCTCGGCCGACAATGATCCGGCCAAAGCGCTGTGCGTCACGACCAGAACATTCGCACCCAGCGTATTATCAGAAATCGAATCAGACGAAGATGCGGCTGAAGATACTAAAAATTTCTGCACTTTCGTCGTGGCATTGCCGAGCAACATGACCGAGGTCCCGCCATACGATATTTTCATGATGATCTCCGGCGCGCTGGCTTTCGAATAGGCGAAAGCGTTGATGGCTGGAAAAAGTATATCCGCTTTCACTCTCTGCC
The DNA here is from genome assembly GCA_963701025.1 of uncultured bacterium. Lineage (GTDB taxonomy): Bacteria > Patescibacteriota > Minisyncoccia > Phycocordibacterales > PALSA-1337 > C7867-002. The sequence continues at coordinate 540,295 of OY969557.1, forward strand.
CGCCTATTTTTTGGCCGAAATCGAGCGTGCCTCCGGCCGAAACTTCTTCCAAAGGGATTTTGAGGCGTTTGGCCGTATCGAGAAATACTCCATATATCTGGTCCGTCGAGCTTGCCAAACCCAATGATTGTAATGAAACCGCTGGCACAACGACTCTATCGACGGAATATCGTTCAAGGATATCGATGAGCCCGGAGACGTCTTTACCATTTGCATCAGTAGCTATGACAGTGTCGATCCGACGCGAATAAAATGGCAAGATGCCGGTCAATTCACGGATGACTTCGGCATTCCCTCCTCCATTTATCAAGATCCTCGCGTCATCGGGCGTGCGGATGAAGACCGATGAACCGCTTTTCAAATCGAAAACGTATATTTCGAGCAGGGGTTGCCGGTGCTTTTCGTTCCAGACATAACCAGCCATGCCGCAGGCTAGGGCCGTGGCGGCGGCGCCGATGAGGAAAGGCTTCGAGGCGATCTTAACTGTCATGCCTCAAGCTTACCGGCCGGCGATAAAGAAACGCTCAAAAAAGGCTCAAGAAACGATGAAGATCTGATAAAGAAATGCCTAAGAAAAGTGCTATAATAGCCGCGCATCAATGGGTTTATTTATTAAAATATGTTTTATAACAGATATAACTAACAAAAATAATCTATGAAAACATTCGCCCCAAAAAATTTCAATATCCCGGCCCTCAAGGGCATCTCAGCCAAGACTATCGAGGAGCACTTGAAGCTCTATCAAGGCTACGTCAAGAACGCCAACGGAGTCCACGACATGCTCGTCAAATTCATGGCCGATCCTGCTGGTAACGCCTATGTCATAGGCGAGCTTCATCGGCGCTTCAGCTTTGAATACAACGGCATGAGGAATCACGAGGTCTACTTCGCCGCGCTCGAAGGCGGAGCCAAACCGTTGGCATCCGGAAGCGCGCTTAAAAAAGCCATCGAGGCCGAAGCAGGCTCTTTCGACGGCTTCCTGGGAGCTTTCAAGGATCTGGCCCTTACTCGCGGCATCGGTTGGGCCGTACTCTGGTGGGACCGCAAAGACGAGCGTCTGCTCGCTTCATGGATAGACGAACAACATCTGGGCGAGCTCAATGATTGCGCCATGATCCTCGCCATCGACATGTGGGAGCATTCTTATGTCGCCGACTACCAGCCGTCGGGCAAGAAGCAGTATGTCGAAGATTTTCTGGCGAACGTAAACTGGGAAGTGGTGGAGGGGAATTTTAGGGAGACGCAGGCGTAGTTTAAATCTTGTTAGGCACCCACGTTTTTTCAACAGCTGTTCGTCTTCCCCTCCTCTTCACCAGCACAAACCCGATCAAAAACACCGCGTAAAAACCCGCCACCCACCATCCGGAGAAAGCCGGCAGATATACCGCAGCGAACGGCAATCTGGCAAAATGTTCGACTATGAAAAGCTCGTAGGATAGAAGCAGATGCGCGCCCCAACCCATGACTTGCGAGGCGAGCGCGGATACAAATCCCGCGGCGCCGGTCAGAAAGACGGCGAGCATCGTTATGGGGACTAGGGGCAATACGAGCATATTTGCCGCTACTCCGATGATGGAGAGCTGACCCATAATGTAGAGAATGAAAGGCGAGACGAATATCTGGGTGGAGACCGTGGCGGCGATGATGCCGCGGACGCCGAATGCGTCAGGGATGAAAGCCAGTCGCTCTTCTATGGGTTTCGCCAATATGATGAGCCCGAAGGTGGCAAGGAACGACAATTGGAATGAGGCGTCATATAGCAATATCATCGGATTCTGGATGAGCATGACCAGTCCGGCGAAAGACAGCGACCTTATGATGCTGTAGTCTCGGCGCATGAGATCGGCAGAAAGCGCTATGCCTGACATAAAACAGGAACGCACGACCGTGGCTCCGCCGCCGACCAGGATACCGAAAAGGACTATGCCCAAAGCGCCTATGGCGATACCCCAAACCCGTGGCAGGAATGAGAGCAGACGGCGCATAGCCACCGCCACGATGGTTATGTTAAAACCGGACAAGACGACGATGTGGATCAAGCCGACTGTGCGGAAATCATTGAGCAGGTCCGTGCCCAGAGCGGCCTTTTCGCCCACGACCAGTCCCGCCGCCAAGGCCGAGTGCGGTTCGCCGAGAGCGCCGTTCAGATTGTCCACAAAAGCGCGCTTGATCTTGAGCAGGAAGGACGTGATAGATTGGCCCTTATCGGCTTCGGCCAAAGATACCGTTGAGCTCTTCATCTCATAGAAGATGTCGTCCTTGGCCAGATAATTCCGGTAATCGAACGGCCTGCCACTGCCGCTGGCGAAATTGACCGGCGCAAGCAATTTCCCCGAAAATGATACGGTCTCCCCGTAATGGAACCTCGGATAGAGCTTGGTCTTCATGCGTACGAGCATGCCGCTGGGACATTCAGTGGCGCTTGCCGGAGAAGTCCCTGGAGAAGTGCCGCTAGTCGAAATATTCTGCGGCGACAATTTTTCAGCCTCTACGATCAAGATCTGGCCTGTGTCGGTGAATGACGGATCTTGAGTGATCGTGCCGGTGCCGCGTATCTGTTGTTTCAGGCATGAGCCCATATCTGGCGGATGTATGCCAAACGAAAAAATCAGACGGATGAGAGCCGCTCCGCCGAAAATCGTCCAGAAGATAAAGACTCTCCGGTTCATGGAGGGCCATTGTACTCGTCCAAGATAAAGGAACGCTCAAGAAAGCCTCAAGAAACGATGAAGATCCGCTCAAATTTCACTGAAGATCTGCTTGCTTGCCTATAATCGGCTAGAATGCGCCGAATTCATCGATTATTCTCTGCTCGTCTTCGAGATCGACCGACTTTTTATGCTTGGCGCCTTTAATTCCCTTGACCCGTTTCTCGCATTCCGGCCATGAATGATGGACTTCGATGACGCCACCGACCATGCTCACGTATGAATACGCTTTGGTCCGCCGGCTGGCTGACGAGCGAGAGGAAGCCGACTTCTTTTTCTCCAAGTCGGCCTCGTTGTGCGAGATGTCCAATATATCCGGCAAGTCATAGCCGCCGATAGCGTACCTTTATACAAGGCAATCTTCCTTCCGTCGGCAAAAGCCGTGGCGATGTGATCGCACCTCTCATTGCCTAGAATCCCGATGTGACCGCCGACATATTTCCACTCGATGTTTCCGCCGGATGATTTGACGGCGCCGGCGACATCATCCAGTTTTTTCCAAAGGTCTGCGTTCAATACGCTTTTCCTCGCCTTGGTCTTCCAGCCATTCTTCTTCCAAGAGTGAATCCACCTCGTTATTCCGTTGATGACGTAAGAGGAGTCTATGTAGAGGATGATTCGTACGCCCTTTGATTCTTTGCCTTGTAACTCGCATAGCGCGTGTGTCGCCGCCATGAGCTCCATCCTATTATTCGTCGTGTCTTTTTCGCCACCGCCAAACTCTGTAACCTTCGCGGCCTTATTTGCGGCCTTGTTTTTATTTTTTCCGACGACCATTCTTCCGCTGGCTGGCGGATTTCCATTTTCAATGACGATCGCTCCCCAGCCGCCTGGACCCGGGTTTCCGCGAGATGAGCCGTCAGTGAAGATGGTGACGGGATTTTTATTATTCATAGATGTCATGGTCTCTTATTTGGTAAAATCTCGCCATGCCTTTGCCTTCAAACTTGAATATGATGCGAAACTTGAAATTAACAGAGAAAGCATACCGTCCCGCAAGCCTGCCCGACAGTTTATGAGTCTTCAATTCGACATCAAAAGGGTCCTTTTTGAAAATCGATTCCTTCTCCCCTGTCAAAATCTTTACTGCGCTCGGCAATCTCCTGAATTGCTTGACGAATTTGGAATGAAAAAAGATGTGCACGCGTGCAATTCTATCTTATATCGCGCACTGAATCAAAATGCTTCCAATTCTTTCCTTGCTTGAAATCTTTGTCCGCCCTATCTAACTCCATCGCCAACCTCTCGGTATTCCACATCCTCAAAATATGCCGGAAGAACTCGCTCGTTGAAGCGAAGCGGCCGGCCTTGACCTCCTTTTTGACTTCAGCGGCCAGAGAAGCGGGTAACGATATGTTGATGACGGAGCGCATAATGGTGTGTATTATTTGTAATATATTGTATTACAAGCATAGCAAAAGGGTTTTTTATTGTCAATCAATTACGTCTACGACTCGAAGACGCAATTCCGTCCTCCCCCGGAACATGGACTTCTCGACGGACGCGATCAGATCGACAGGCTTATTCACCTCGACTTTTTTGGCCCATTTATTCTCCACGCCGAAGAACGAGATGGCGGGGATCTTAACGCCGTTAGATTTCTTGAACATAAGCTCGATATGCTCGCTCCCCTTGCCAAACCGACGTACAGCTATGGGCGCAACCCCTTTAAAAAGAAAGACCGGCTTGGCATTACCGAAGCCGAACGGCGCAAGCTGATTGATGTCTTTTTGGAGGTTCCAATCAACGTCATTTATCGAAAGTTCCAAATCTATCATGTCGTCATCCGTCTGACCATTCGAATCTTTGATTTCGGATTTCGTGCCTAGGATCTCGTGCTCCAGATTTCGGATCTTCTCCTGCGCCTCATTCATATGCTTCTCCAGGAAATGGACCGAATCGTTGGCCACGGCGAACCCTCCGGAATATCGGTGACCGCCGAATTGGGTGAGCACCCCCGCGGGCACGGCGCGCATGATCTCGACGACATTGGACCGGCCTTCGGAACGGCATGAACCCTTGATGGCATTGTCGCCGTCGCGGCCCCAGAGGAAGACCGGCCGGCTGAACTCTCCGGCGCAGGCATTGGCCACCAAGCCCAAGAGCGACGGACGCCAGTCCGGGTTGCCCAAGACGATAACCGATGGAAATGAAGCGGCGTCGTGTCCGTGCCGGCCGTGCAGTGTCTTCTTCACTTCCTTGACCAGCGACGCGACCATGCCCTTGCGTTCATCGTTGACGGCGTCGAGGCGGTCGGCGAATATCCGCGCGTCGGCGTCGTTGTCAGCCGTAAGCAGACTGAAGGCGTCCATGGGCGCGCCCATGCGCGAGGCGGCATTGATGCGCGGCGTCACCATGAATGCGACATCGTCTTCGGTCAGGTGCCGCTGGGCTATCTTCAATTTTTCAAGCAGACGGACCAATCCTTTGCGCGGGCTTTTACGCAGGACTTCGAGGCCGTAATAGGCGAAAACGCGATTCTCGCCGACGAGAGGCACCATGTCGGACAAGGTGGCCAGCCCTACCATGTCCAGAAGCCATTTTTCATGACCATCCTTGAGGCCGAGATCTATACCGAGTATTTTTGCTTTTTTCAGGACGGCCTGGATGAGCTTGAAAGCCACGCCGGCGCCGCAGATATCCTTGTCCGTATAGGCGCAATCGGTTTGCTTGTGATCCACGATGGCGAAAGCCGGAGGCAGTCCTCCGCCAGTCGCTCCGCCAGCTGGCGGATGATGGAGCAGAGGCGGCTCGTGATGGTCGGTGATGATGACGTCCATTTTCAATGCATTGGCGCGCTCTACCGGCGTCACATCGGATATGCCGCAGTCAACGGTTATGATCAGATTTACCTTTTCACCGGCCAATTGCTCGATGGCCTCGACATTCAGGCCGAAACCTTCGTCGTGGCGGTGCGGGATGTATATGGAAAAGTCCTTGAAGCCGATCCGAGTGAAAAAGTCATGCCAGATGACCGCCCCCGGTATGCCGTCGGCGTCATAGTCCGCGTAAATGGCTATGCGTTCGTCGTCGCGGATAGCTTTTATGACGCGACTGGCGCTCTTTTCCGCGTCTTTCAACAAAAACGGGTCATGAGTGTCGCGAATATAGTCCGGCGCGAGGAACTTCTTGGCCGTCTCCGCGTCTTTTAGCCCTCTATGATGCATGAGATGCGCCAGCAGAGGCGAGAAGCCGGCCAGTCTGGCTTGCTCGTCGTTGGAAAGAGGCCGGCGGATGGAATATGCGGACATGGACAAAGTATAGCAGGAGATTCGGGTCAAATGGTGGAAATGAGCCGATTGGGTTAAAATATTTCCATGAAAGACTGTATCTTCTGCAAGATAGTCAAAAAGGAGATACCGGCGAATATAGTCTATGAGGATAGCACCGCTTTGGCTGTGTTGGATATACATCCGTCAGCGCCGGGCCATACCATGGTCATACCGAAGAAACACGGTTTTTCGATATTGGATTATTCCAGCAAAGAGCTAGGCGCGCTCATGGACACGGTCAAGAAAATGGCGGAGGCATTGGAAGAGACCTTGCAATGCGATGCCATAACCATTGGCATCAATCACAAGGAGAAAAAAGGCGTTCCGCACCTGCACATACACTTGATCCCGCGCCGTGACGATGACGGTGGCCAACCTATCCAAGGAGTAGTCGATAAAGACGGTGAGAAAAGTATCGGCGAAATGGCCGACAAGATCATCTCGATCTTGCGTTGAGCGCCTCGATCCCAGGCAAGGTGCCCTGGGCCAGGAAATCCAACATCGCTCCGCCGCCGGTTGAAACGAAGGTGAACCGGTCTTCGATGCCGAGCCGCGATATGGCCGATAATGTGTCTCCGCCGCCGACTATCGAGCGCACATTTTTATCTGAAACAGTCCTATCAGCAATATTTTTCGCCAATGCCTCTGTTCCTTCAATAAATCCTCTCTCGAACAAACCAAGTGGACCGTTCCAGAGAATGAACCGCGCCGCGTCTATCTTTTCCTTGAGCGCCGAAAGCGTCTTCGGGCCGGAGTCGAGGATAGTATCGCTCGTGCCCATGGCATCTACGCTCTTTTCCGAATGATCCTGGATGATGGCGTCGACCGGGATCATGATGTTCGGCTGGCCGATCGCATCGGAAATATCGTCGGTGCCGTCGGAGATCTTGGACATGCCGATCTCATGGCCTTGAGCTTTCAAAGCGTCATTGGCCAAAGCACCGCCGATGAAGACCGTGTCGGCGGTCTTGGTGAATTTCTTGATGAGAGGCAATTTCGTGTCGAACTTCGCCCCGCCTAGCACGAAGACGAACGGATGAGACGGGTTGAAGGCGGCGCTCAATTGCTTGACCTCTTCTTCGAACTGAAGGCCGGCATAACTGGGAAGAAATCGCGTGATAGCACAGACGGAAGCGTGCTCGCGATGCGAAACAGAGAAGGCGTCATTGACGTATATATCCCCGAGCGAGGCTAGCTGTTCCGCGAATTTCGCGTCATTCTCCTTTTCGCCGGGATTTTCCCGGATATTTTCCAGAAGGATCATCTCACCGTCTTTCAAAGACTCGGCCGCTCCAAAAGCGGAGGAAAGATTCTTGATGAATGTCACCGGCAGGCCTTTTTTCTTCAAGTAATCGGCGACCTGAGTCAGAGTCGGCTTTTTAGCCAAAGGATTTTTCGTTTCCACCAAACCTTCGGCGACTTCGATGTGACTGATGAGGATCAGCCGCGCGCCCTTCTTGCGCAGAAAATCGATAGTCGGCAGAGCTTTGCGGATGCGAAAGTCATCTTTGATAGCGCCATTTTCCATCGGCACATTGAAATCAACGCGCACTAGAGTCTTGACGCCTGAAAGATGCTGTATGTCGGCGAGCGTCTTCATGATTTGTGGCATTCGGGTAACATTCGTATATTCGTATTACGCCTTATCCACCGCTTTCAGCAATTCGACGAAGCCGGGCGTATTGACGCTCTCGCGGCCGACGAGCAGGCCGTCGACTCCTCCGACGGTCATTATGTCCGGAGCGTTCCGATGCGTGACCGAACCGCCATAGAGGACTTTGGCCTTGAGGCCGGCGTCCGAGCCGAAAATATCGGCGAATATCTTTTTCACGAAAATGGACATCTCGCGTACATCTTGCGGCCGCATGGCCTCTTTGGCTCCGATAGCCCAGACCGGCTCGTATGCCAAGACGATGCGGCCGGCTGATTTCGCCGGTACATTCGCGAAGGTATTCTTGATCTGGCTTCTCAACGCATCGAGATACGAGCCGTTCTCATCGCGAACGGTTTCGCCGACGCAGACGATAGGAATCAACCGAGCATCGAGGACCGCTTTCAGCCTTCGCGAGACCGTCTCGTCGCTGTCGCCCGCCTTCCGTTCCTCGGAATGGCCGACGATGACGTATTCGACGCCGGCATCACGGAGCATGACGGCGCTCACTTCTCCGGTATGGGCTCCGCTTTCTTCATATGAGACCGATTGCGCTGCCATATGGAAATTCTTGGCCGGCTTTCGCGGCGAACAAGGGACGATGAAGGGAAACGGCGGAGCGATGACGACCTCGGTGCCCCTCAAATCCGACGCCGCGCGCCTGACCTTGCGGGCGATCTTCCTGGCCTCGTCCAGAGTGCCGGGATTCATCTTCCAATTGCCGACGACGAGTTTTTTAGACATGGACATAGTATAACAGGAGCTTTAATACCGCGACATGGTGCTCTACGCGAAGATCAAGCGGAAATCACTGTAGCTGTTGCCAAGAAATGACTTGATATTGAGTTGTCGCTTGGGGGAATGAGGGCGGCGGGCCGTAAAGAAGATTCCCATCATAATTGATAGTGCGTGTTTGGTAACCACTCACAAGAGTCCCATTTGAATCTTCCCAAGCAAAGCCATATCTAACGGCAGTAGCAATCATCCCATAAAGGGTGAGTGAGGTGCGTTTGTATAAGGATGAGCCGCAACTTTGGGCGTAATAAAATCTCCCCACGCGGCCATTCTCCGCCACCAACGCGCCGTCAATTTCATAATTATCGTCACTTACCAGTCCGGAATTAACATTGCCTTGTGATATCAAGCCTATGACATCAGTGCCATCGGCATGCGTGTATTTCAGATTCGTATTTATAGTGACGTTCGTATAATTATTTCCGCTTGTTGCGCCGATATTGGCGGATACGACTGTCACGCGAGCATTGCTGACAATGCCGTCAACCCAAACATTATCGTTAACAAAAAGAACGTCCTTGGCCGGAATCGACCATGAACCATCGGTATTTGGGCCGACGATCTTGGTTTCCGAGGCGCCAGTTTGATTAGAACCGACAAGATTATTGATGCTCCATGTTCCCCAATTGGTTCCTGTGTTCCACAACGTCTGACTCTGCGCCGTGCTATCGCTCCCACAGTTGCCCGGCGCAGATTGGAGCGCTGTGACCTTATACATGTTATACGTCGTTATGCTATTCAAGACTTCAAAGACGATATGGTATCCGTAAGCACCCGACGCTGCCCAGCACGGTGAGGACCCGGAGGTTGAACATGGGCTACCACCATTATTTGTGGCGATGTTTTGTAGGCTGGTTAAGCTCGCCGTCAAACTACTAAAATCAAAAGCGGGCACGGAAACCTGTCTCCCTGACGCAAAAATGTCTAACCTTGTCGGGAGCGTCGTCGGTGAGGCAGGATCACCGTTGGGATAGGTAGTAGTGGCAACACATGTATGCACAGCCCATGAATTCGCAGTCGTACATGATGAAGAATCTGGATCTGTATATGTCGTCAATGCGCTAGAAACGAGATTATGGGCGACTCCGTCAAAATGGATGCCTTTATTGGATTGAACGGGCCCATTGACAGTGGTACCGGAACCAAAATTCATATTATCATCCGCAATGACAGCGAATTTTGCCAATGACGGTATGGCGAGAGATTCCTGAACTTTACGAGTAATCGTGGACGAGGCGAGCGTGCCGACAGAAAGTATCTTGACAACAGTCGACCCCGTGAGCGGCGGGGTAATGGTCAAAGAATAGGTACCTAGCAAATCTCCGTCGCGATTATAGAAATAATGAACGTAGGGTCCGGAAGTTGTCGTCCCGTCTTTGTAGTCGTTTGGTGATTGTGCCAGATGCCACTGGTAATAATCCACGCCGACTTCGGCTATCTGGAGGGCCTGTTCTCTGGCCGCCACGGTACGAATGCCGGTGAGCATGGCCGCACCCCAGTTGGTGAGACCGGTGATGATGGTGACCGCTATTGCGGCAAAAACGATGACACTCAATAATATATCTCCTCTATTTTTATTAGTCATAGGTTGTTTTTGAGGTTGCGCAGATTGGTCTGAACCGTATAGGTAATCGGTGCCGGCGATCGGTTCGGGTCAAGATCAATGATGATATTTATCTTGACCAGACGGACTGCCGCCGTCGATATCGGTTGGGCTAGAGGCGAGCTCGTACCATTATAATTAGTATCGAAGTATTGGAAAACAGGCGTCGTGTTCCCATTGCGAACATTTGTGATCAGCGTCGTAGTTATCGGACTGCCCGCATAACCAAGAGGCGCGCCGGACGGCTGAATGACCGATCTTGTCAGAGTCGTACCATTGAGTGAATAGGTGATTTGTTCCGTCTGTCCGTCATTATCAGGGTCAGAGAAGAAAGAGATACTGGTACTACCGGTACTAACCAACGCATATGCTCCGTTCACGCCCGGAGCCGTCTCGCGCAATTCCGTGAGCATGGTTTTCAGGATGACTTGAGCGTTCTGCGCTGTGGCAAAAGAGTTGGAGATCTCGCCTTGATATATGAAGGTGTTCGCCTCGAATGTTCCGACGGCGGCGATGACCGTCACGAATATGGCGAGAGTGATAAGCACTTCGACGAGAGTCATGCCTCGTCCGACCCTCTGAATTTCATTCTCCATTATTCTGTGCATGATCGTGTGTGATTTTATCATTTATGGCCCGATCGACACCGGTTGCTGTTGCCAACCGCTACTGATGCCCACCGAAGAGATCGTAGTCGTGGCATACCCAGGCTTTCCGACCGATATAGTGTAGCCGTTTGCGCTCGTGAATAGTCCCTGAAAGAGGACTTGTCCCGGCGGTATGCAACCGGATGTATAAGAAAACGTCACATCAGAGACGCTTGGCGTGACCGTGGCGGTATTAGTCGTGAGATACGCCATGTAGCGCGAAAATTCATTGTTATTGCTTACACCGTTGATCGCTCCGCCAGGAACAGTGAAGTAGGTATTGTGCGTTCCATCTGGGCCGAGATAATCCGACCACGAGAACGTAGAAGTCGAGGTCGGTTTTGTTGCAAACTGGAATTTGACCGGCATCGGACCTGTGAGGAGCGCTTGGCTGGCCGGCTTCCAAGACAGTGTGTAAAAATTGCTGGTTGTACCGGTGTCAAAAACCGATGATTCAAGGGTGCCGGTCGCCGTAGTGTTATATGGATCGCCGATCGCATTCCAATGCAACTGTATGTTCCCTGAAGATGACGCCGTAGCCGTGTCTACGCCACCACTATTAGTACTGGAATATGCGCTTTGGTCAATATAGAGGCCATTTTGAATAGGACCATGTGACCAATCCGTCTGCGAAAGATACCCCACTCCTGTTGTCTGAAACTGGTCATACGCGCCGTTCGAGAGCTCGACTGTCGCTCCAGAAACCGGCAATTTGCTTACCTTGTCAGCAACGGACACCATGAGGCTGTTACCGCTCTTCGGCACGACAACCAATTGTATATTTTGGGAATTATTCGGATTGAGCGCGAACGGACTTGGAGGATTGATCCCTTCGACATCATATGTGGTATCAGTCGGCGTGATTGTATACGTATCCCATTCCATAGAATTCATGTCGAGAGCGCCACCAGCTCCAGTTGATAGATTCGTTGAGGGATATTTGAGGATGAGTGACGGAGTAGTTGCTATGGTCTTTGATCCCGCCAGAGAAAAGTGATAGTTGGATATGGCTACGCATGTAGGATTGACGCTTGTGAAATGCAATGAACTTAATCGATCTATGGCAAAGCTGATACTGGTCACTTGCTGATTGATAACATTCGCATCAGGCTTGGAAGGAGTAGGACCGGCCAATCCACCTGCGGCATATGTCCGGTCTGTCGAATAGCCCGGTTTAGCTACCGTGATCCGGTACATATTCGCGCCCGGCGCCACACCGATGATGTTCAGCGTGCCGTTATTGTCCGTAAAATCATGGTCCTGGACAGTCGAGGTGGCCAGGCTCTGCAGCGTCGTCGAAGCGTCTTCCACCGGATTGCCGTTGGCATCTATAACATTGATGACGACTGCTCCCCCATTCGATGCCGACTGCAGATTGGCCGGAGAGACTTGTCCCGTCAGGATAACCGGCTGGAAATCCTTGCAGGTCGGGCATTCGACGTCTACTTCGACCAGCTTGTCGCTGGCCTGGAGCTGGATACTCGTCGCCAAATTGATATTGCGGACGGTCAGAGGTGACCGTGAACGTATATCCGCCGCGCGTGAGCGTCTGCGTCTGCGGCAGGATGCCGAGAGGAATGCCGTTCGTCAGACCGACGGACACATAGGGCATGTTCCTGACGATCTCGAATTGCTCGTCGGCCAATTCGACTGCCAGCGTTCTCGCCTGACTTCCGCTCGCCAACTGTATCAGGCTCGTAAAAGCGCCGTATGAGGCGATCCCCACTACCAAGAATAGCGCCGTGCCTACGAGGACCTCAACGAGGCTGAAGCCCTCGTGGAAAACAACGGGTTGAGGGGACCCTGCGAGCGCGTCGGCGCGAGCACGAGGAATTTTCCAGCAGGAAAATATCCGTGTCCCTGAAGCCTGTTGTTTTCCACGAGGATTCATGAACTAATTGATAGCATTCACCAGCGAATACATCGGACTGATCATGGAGACCGCGAAGAAACCGACGGCCGCGCCGATGACGAGCATCAGGAACGGCTCGATCACCGTGGACATGTCCTTCGTCTTCTGGTCTACGTCTTCTTCGTAATAACGGGCGACGCCCTGGAGCATCTCTCCCGTCTTGCCAGTCTCTTCGCCGACCGAGAGCATTTCGACGAAGAAGGCCGGAAAGAGCTTTTCGTGCTCGCTGAAGACCTTGGACATGAGATCGCCCTTCTTGATGGCTTCGCCCGCCTGGACCAGGACCGCCCGGAAATGGACGTTCTGGACCACCGCCGCGGTGATCGACATGGACTCGACTATATCGACCCCGGATCCGATGAGCGATGACAGGGTACGGGCCGTCCGGGCGGTATTGACTTCTTGGACCAAGCTACCGATGATCGGTATCTTCAGCATGACGGCGTGTATGACATTCTTGCCGGAGGGCTTGCGCGACCACCAGACATAAGCCCCGATAACGATGACTAGCGCGAGGAAAACGAACAGGCCCTGGTGCTGGACCGTATCGCTTATATCCAATATTACCTGCGTGGTGAAAGGCAGTTGGACGTGAAGGCTGGTGAAAGTGCTCAAAAGAGTCGGTATGACGAAGATGAACATCAGTATGGCTATGATGATCATGGCGCAAAGGATGATCGCCGGATACATCATGGCGCCACGGATGCGCCGCTCAAGGGCGAATGTGCTCTCCATCTGGGTAGCCACAGCTTTGAGTGAATCGGCTAGCGTGCCCGACTGCTCGCCGGCATGGACCATGGATATGAGTAGAGCGGAAAAGACTTTCGGATGGTGCGACAATGCCTCGGCGAACGTCGTGCCGCGGTTCACGTCGGATATGACGGCGGTGATGACTTCGGTCAAGGCTTTGTTATGCGACTGTTTCTGCAGGACGGCGAGGGCTCGCGAGAGAGCCAAGCCCGCTTCGAGCATCGAACCAAGGTTGCGGGCGAAGTTGATCTTGTCTATTGCTTTCACATGCTTCAAAAAGCCGATATTGAGGTTCATTTTCAGGCCTTTGCGGGCAGTCTTTTCTTCCACGGAGACCAGCTCGTCTCCGCTTTCTCGGATGATGCGGTAGAGCTCGTAGCGGTCGGCGGCGTCCCGTTCGCTCGAGTAGACTTCCCCGCCGGGCTTTTTCGCTTTGAAGGTGAAATGAGACATTATCGCTCTTGATTTTAGCTCGGAATGAGGTTGTGGACAACCGCTTGACTTTTAGCGAGCGTTCGCATAGGATTTAGCCATGAAAGGCTGGGGAGAGAGCGTGATGCCGCGAGCCGGCCTTTCTCCCCAAAAGAGCGTGTCCTAGGTCTAGGGCCCGCTCTTTTGGGTTTTCTACCATATTTTCCGGAGATACTTCTTATCGATGACTTTGCGTAAATCCTTGTTCTTGCCGGTAAAATGGTCTTTGAGCGCGCCGCTTATTAGGTCTGACATCTGCATGGCATTCACGTATTCGGAGTTCACGTGAGTGATATGTCTTATCCGTCGAATAGTCTTGGTGTTCACTCTGTCTAAAAGATACTTGTTGAAATTATCGAATTTACCTTTGAACATGCGCCTGTCCGCTCGATCGATGACGACTTCAGCTTCAATTAAATTCTGGATTTTCGCCGTGAATAGAACAAGCTTTGACAGATTGTAGTCGTCAAAAATATTGTGGAGCTTGGCGTCATCTTTCACGGCAAACTTGCCTTTATATTTAGCCTTGTCGATCAAGCGATAATATACGGTAATGCCTAGCTGATTGATGATATCCAGCAATTCTTCGTACATATCCAAAGGGATGATAGTCGATTTTATCTCGCTCTTGAAGCCGAACTTATTCCTTATCTCCATGATCTTGTTTTCCAAGGCAAAAAGCTTCGCGGAATCCAGATAAACGGCGGAGAGTATGTAGAAAAGACTGGATCCTGTAGGAATTTTGTTGCCGGCGGCATCAATATCAAAAGGCTTGCCGGGATCTCCGGATTCGTCGACGAAGATGTAATGTTGCGCGTTTGCCATGCGCGACATTGTAGCATTTATCTATTTACCTTTGTCGATATTCCGTCAATATCTCCTGCGGCGACTTTCCTTTGAGCGCTTTGTGCGGAAAATAATTCCAAGCGTCGGTAACTGTTTCCAATACATTGCTCAAGTTTTCTATGTCGCCATCGTCGAACATAGCGATGATGTGCTGAAAATCGTCATTGTCTTCTTCTAGGTATATTGAAACAATCACGTCGTCCACGCTAAAATCGCTGTTCGTCTCTTTCAACAATTCTGCAAGCTCCATTTTGAGCTCGGTGCGGCGAGCAAGGATGGGTTGGGACATACGAGCCGTGTTTCATGATTCGACGATCTTTATCTCCTCATCATTAAGCCCGTAAATCCTGTAAACTTCCTCGTCGACCTTCTTTTCGGTCTTGGATATTTCTTCCCTCATCGCCAGCCAATCATCAGAATTTTCAGCCAGCTTGCTAAGTTCTTTATGCAGAAGAAGTGTCTTATCGACTAAGGAGACGACGGCTTTTTGTTGTTCTTTGTTTCCCACGCATATCGGTATATCTAGAAGCGGACCTTTGTCGACTTGGAGTAGGTCACCCAGTTGTTTGCCTTTATTTTTCAGCCAAAAGTATGAGAGTCTAGAATTTAGTATTCCCGTAAGATATTTCAGATCAACCCTGTCGGTCTTTATGAAATTCAAAGCACGCGAGCCGTAATACGGGTCGTTGGTGTAATAGAAACTTGGGAATTTGACTCTAACTCCACAAACAATTTTGGGACCTTTCTCAAAAAACTTCTCGTCACGTTCTCTATGAAGATAAAAGAATGGTTTATCCGGAGTACCATACTTTATCTTGGCCTCCTTCAGTACCTCTTCATATGGCTCAAAGTGTTTAAAAATGTTCGGATATTTACTTAGTTTTTTATCTTTGAAATTCTTGTCACAAATATAGAAAATGTAATAGGTTGATTCACCGCCTTCATATTTCCCTGATGCAGTATAAAATTGCTTGAGAAATTTTTGTTCATCGTCGTTATACCTACTGATGTCTTTCTCGAGAAAATATTTATCGGGCGCAGCCACTATACCTTGTCCGACCTCCTTTTCCGTAAGCTCAAAATTCTTCTTGTTCTTTATCTTATCGAAAATCGAGTTGGATTCAGTCTTGGCAAAAGTTATATTGCCTCCTATAAGTTTTTTGGGTTCAATCTCGATCTTCGTCTTTCCTTCGATCATATCGGCTACCAATTTGTCTTCCGCGACATTCTTGTCGGTAACCTTCAAATAATTCACTTCGTATTTTTCGCCCGGTTTCTTCTTTTCAAAGACAAATATCATAGTCTGTATACCGGCTTCCTGAAAAATCTTGTAATCGCAAAAATCAATAAATGTCTTCAACTCCCCATCTTTTAATGTCTTGTCCCTAAAGATGCTGGCTCCAGCGTTTGTGACCCAGTTATTCGGCGCGATAAAGCCCAATCTACCACCTCCTTCTTTTAGAAGATCAATCGCGACACAAGCGAACATGGTCCAAATGTCCATTTTTCCTTGGTAATACGGACTTTCATGCAAACCGTCAAATGCCGCTTTATTGACGAATTCCTTGATATACGGTGGATTTCCAATGATCACGTCGAATCCTCCCTGCTTGAATACCACTGGGAACTCTTCCCGCCAATTGAACGCCTTCTTGTCGCGCCAATTCGCTCCGAATCTGTCTTTCAATTCAGAGTCCGTGCCCGAGACTAGGGAATTGCCATTCTTTATGTTACCTCCAAGGTTAGGTAGCTTTATCTTTGCGTCAAAAGTATTCAAAAGAAGATTGAGGCGGGCGATTTCAACCGCCTGTTGATCGAGATCGACGCCGTAAATATTCTGCTCCAGCACTCGTGACCGCAGGAGCGGATCTTTGGGATCGCTTCCGAATCCTTCGTATTTCTTCAAGACCAAATCAAAAGCAGAGACTAGAAAGGAGCCAGACCCGCAGGCCGGATCAAGTATTTTCACTTCTTGCAGATCGGCAATAGTCCGACATGAATCCAGCACTGGGCCCAAGGTGTTTTTCACGATGTACTCGACGACAAATTTGGGGGTATAATAGATGCCCTGTTCTTTTCGCTTGCGCAGATTCTGGCTTCCTTCCGCGCTTGTGCCGTCTTTTTTCTTTTCCTTGGATTTTTGTAGCCTGTAACCAAGATAATTTTCATAAACACTGCCAAGTACGTCCGCTGGTATGATCGAAAAATCATATTCAAAATAGGTGTCGCGGCCGTATAAAATCTCTATAACTTCCTTTGTGGCGTCGTTGTATTCTTCCCATTTCTCGAATGGATGTTCGGAAAATAGATTCGAGTTATATATCTTGTCCAACTCACGGAACTTACCGATCATGGCTTGATACAAGCTTCCTTCATTTTTACCGGCCGTCCTGTCCGCTAGCCACTGGTGCAACATCGGTCTTAATGTCGGCGGTTCGATCTTCCTGTCCTCCGCCACCCGTATAAAAACCATCCTGTCGATTAAGCTTCTGAACCTCCTCGTCGATCAGATGAGAATCGACTCCGGTATTCCATATTTCAAAGGCCTTAGTCAGTAGACCTCGGCATTCATTCATGTCCTTGGACAGGCTCTCGGTCACTGAAACCTTTTGCGCTTTTTTGCCGTGTTGCTCGGCTTCTTTATCAATGAGAGACTGCCCGAAAGATTCTTTGGATAAAAGCCAGAGTTGATCGAATCTGCTCTCGTACTCCGAGCTTGAGATCTCAAAATATTTTTTGCTGAACAGACTCTTGTCCGGACTTAAAGCATTGAATACGATCGTCGTCTCGAAGTTCGAAAGAATTGCCCATGTAACGCCCTTATTCCACGAATAACGAATGGCTTGTTGGGCATACTCGTCATCATGCATCTTGTCCGTTTTGAGCGGCTTTGCTTCAAGATAGAATTTTATAAAGCCGTTAAGGTAGAAACCATAGTCGACTCGCTTACCAGATATCTGCTCTTCCGCCGTGACTTCGGCCCGGTTAGACACGTCCCAACCGAGTGCCTCAAAAAGCGGTAAAATAAAGTCTTTCTTAGTGTCTTCTTCGCTGAAGTCTCTAATTTTATTAGCGGCTTTGATGTCGTCATATTTTTCCACGAGATCCTGAACTGCCAGTCTTGCTTCATCTTTGGTCATATGTATTCAGAATCTTAACATGTAAAACCTCCCCAATAACTATTCGCTCACCACCCTCAACACCTCCTCTATCGTCGTCAGCCCTTCCGCGCATTTATATATGCCATCCTCCAGCATGGTCAGCATGCCCTCTTTCTTGGCCTGAACCTCTATCTCGCGTCGAAGTGGCGCTCTTTCATGATGAGGTCTTTGATGCTCTGGCTCATCTTCAAGACCTCATGGATGCCGACGCGGCCCTTGAAGCCGTCGTCATCGCGCCCCGGCCGACCGGCTTTGTAGAACTATATGTCTTTCCAAGTCATCGCTCTGCTTGACGATCTTTTCCGTCTTGAGGGCGTCCAGGACGCGGTTCAGGTCCACGAGCTTCTCCAACTGGGCGAACTCGGCCTTGGACAAGGCATATGCTGCCTTGGTGTCGGTCAGACGGCGGACCAGGCGCTGGCCGATGACGATATCCAGAGTCGAGACCAGCAGGAACGGCTCGACTTTCATGTCGAGGAGGCGCGGGATGGCGCCGGCGGCGCTATTGGTGTGCAAGAGTCGAGAGCACCAAGTGGCCGGTCAGGGAAGCATTGACGGCCAAGAGCGGCCGTCTCGTTGTCGCGGATCTCTCCGACCATGATGATGTCCGGATCCTGGCGGACCAGAGTGCGTATGCCCTGGGCGAAGGAGAAGCCGATCTCCGGCCTGACCTGGGTCTGGTTGATGCGGGCCATCTGGTATTCGATCGGGTCCTCGATGGTGGAGATGTTCACGTCAGGCGTGTTCAGGATATCGAGCATGGTATAGAGCGTCGTCGTTTTGCCGGAGCCGGTCGGGCCGGTGGTCAGTATCATGCCCGTCGTCTGGTTCAGGGCTTTGTGGATGCGCTCCAAGGCTCTCGCCGTGGAAGTGCAGGATACTCCAGAGTGAAGCCGGATATGCTCTCGCGCAGGAGGCGCATGACGATCTTTTCGCCATAGTATGTCGGCAGTATGGACACGCGGAAGGAGACTTTCTCGTTGGTCAGGTCGACTTTGAAACGGCCGTCCTGCGGCAGGCGCTTCTCGTCGAGCTTCAGATTCGAGAGCACCTTGATGCGCGCGGACACGGACGGCCCGGCGGCTTTCGCGGCAGGACCATGGCGTCATGCAAGAGGCCGTCGATGCGGTAGCGCACGAGCACCTGTTCTTCCATCGGCTCGATATGGATGTCAGATGCGTTCTGCAATATGGCGTGCTTGACCAGCGTGTCCACGATGCGCACCACCGGCAGATCGTCGGCCAGCTTCTTCAGGTCTTCTTCCGATGCCGCTTCCCCCTTTTCCTCCGAGATCATCTTCAGGGTCTCCGTTTCCTTCTGGATGATATCGCCGAACTCCGCTTTGAGCGACTTCTGGTATTGGACCAGCGCGTCCTTGACCGAATCGCTGTCGGTCAGGCGCGGCAATATCTTCAGGTTCACCTTCTTCTTGATGAAGTCGATGGCCGACAGGTCGTTCACGTCCAGCATGGCCACTTCCAGCGAGACGTCGTTCTTCTTGAAAGCGACGATGTTGTGACCGCGGGCGATCGGCTCGGGTATGAGCGAGAGCACCTCGAACGGCAGTTTTCTTGCCTTTAAGATCCACGAACGGGATGCCCAGCACGTACGCCTGCATGCG
This sequence comes from uncultured bacterium, assembly GCA_963701025.1. GTDB lineage: Bacteria > Patescibacteriota > Minisyncoccia > Phycocordibacterales > PALSA-1337 > C7867-002. The sequence goes on from OY969557.1 coordinate 559,732, forward strand.
CCGCAGATTGTCCGCGGTTATCTTGCCTTGGCGTGACGAGCGTATCGCCCAGGCGCTTATTCTTTTTATCCGCCTCTGTTCTTGGCATTCTCCAGGTCGTCCTTGGTTACGAGACCGGAGTCGAGGATGAATTTATAGAGCTGGGTGTCTTCGATGAGCATTATGCCCTATATTCTATCAGATAATTGGTTTGGTGTTATAATGAAGCCAATGACACGTTTGCAACAATTATTACTCTTTATTCTGGATAGGGCCCAAAAAGAAGGTAAGTCTGAATTGTCCCAGTTTCAACTCTTCAAAATACCCTATCTTTTGCAAGTATATTCCTTGAAATACGCGGGAACCCCTTTTATCGCGGACGCATATTTCGTCAGGGAAAAGAACGGACCAATCTCCATAGAGATATATACGGCGCTGAAGAATCTGGAATCAGACGGTTATGTTAAAAAAGAGATTAGGGAAAACAAAGAATACGGTTTCCCCAAACATGCATTCAGCCTTAGTAAAGATATACCAAAACTTGATTTTGACGCGGGTGAAATCATCTTTTTGGATAATTTCCTTTCAGAATTACTCCCGTTGACTCAGGCAAAGCTGAAAGAGAAAGCTTACGCAACCGAGCCGATGCAGGAGATCCAAGGAAGAGAAAAGAAGGGGCGTGTACTAAAGGGCGCTCCGTTAAATTTTGCCAGCATTTCAGTCGATCCTGACGTGGTGGACTCGTATTCAGATGAATTTTAATGTCGGGGATATATTATATTTTGATCAGTACCAATTCACGGATACTGGAGAACTAAAGCCTCATTTCGGACTTGTCTTACTGCCTGAACGAGCCACCGAATACCAGAACAGCGTCTTGTGCTCCGTGATCACATCAAAGGAACCTCGAGTATGGGGTCTCTTACTCTTACAAGCGTCTTATCCGTGTTTCAGATGCGATTCGTATGCGTGTTTCGACAGAAAAGATCTCGTATCAAAAAGTGGCCTTAGCAACAAGAGCCAACCTGTCGGCTCATTAACTAAAGGAGATTTAGTAAAAGCCTTTAAGATACTCCGGAAATCTCTTTTCGTGATCAGCGATCTGGGAAAAAGTCCATACTTCAGAGCAGCTATCATATATCAATGGAAGGTCGCGTTAGGTATGACTTCTAGTTTATATTGATTAGGTCATACCTGAACCATTACGGTCAATTTACCAAAATGGTTTCACTATGTTCTAATTTTCCGGCGGTTTTTTGTAAGAAAAAACCACGCAAGCTGTTAAGCGAGCGTGGTGAAGGTTCTTGAACTCCCTCAAACGTAAGGACTATTTGACCGTCAATCTGCTCTCAACCCTTTCGAGCACTTCGATGTAAAAACGGAATGGCAATGAGATGCCATCCTTCACACACCGATTGTTGAACAGGTTGATGCGGTAATTGACGCTATTCATCCAAATGTTGAGAAGTTGCTCGTCCCGAACATTCGGGTGAACGACGAAGTTCGGAGTATCGTTGCCAGGACATCTCCAAACGGCGCCGTCATAGTGGATATATAAGCCATGAGTCAACTGATTGCATGGAGCTAGCCCGATGTATGGATGGGCTCCTTCGTGTTTCAATTGCTCTAGACTCATAACACCGCGCTCGATCGTCCAAGCATAGACATCGACTGCCATATCAATGTAATCCTGTTCGAATTTGGCGTCGTGCGCAGACTTGACCAACTTGTGCCCTTTGCCGCTAACCATGGTCGGCGGGATATACACCGGGATGTTTCTTTCCACTCCCCAACGATATATCTCGAATGCGCCGTCGATGTTCTGTGCCGTAACAGGCGCACAAGCAATGACGATCCTCTGCTTCATCAGATCAGCATTCATTCCGGCCTCGCACAAACGTTCGACAGCTATATTGCGGGCCAGATGGTAATCGAACTCCTGACCGAATTCCCTTTTGTTCTGGGGAATGAATACGCCATTCTCGAAGGCGGGGTCAAATGAACGGCCGCCGACTAAGAACGTAGTGTTTGGATATGACACCAGACGCCGAACCAATTCCTCCGAACCGATACCGAGGTAATGCTGGGACAAAGCGTCATTGCCCATGATCGCACCCTTAGTGAATATTCCAACCACGATATCCCGTTCAGCGAACCCATCGAGGATTTGGAACAACTCCGGGTTCGCCAGTAGCTCTCCCGGACCGAGGAATTTCACCGATTCAAGGCCAAGCTCCTTTGCCTGGTCTATGACATTCATGACCTCGGCTAGGCTCATTATCGGATTGTGCAGTTCGGCATTGTTGAAACAGCCGGGGCACTGATGTGGACAGGGATAATTCTGGCTGAATAACCCCTTGGCCTCCTCGGGCGTGGCTGCGCCATTTATCATGGCGGCAAAGTCCGCACGAGGGATATTTATGTCCAAGGTAAGCATCTTTTTGACCAGCTTATCTCTGATATTGACCGTTTCACCGATCCGGTCTTCTGGATAGCTCCACTTGTGGACCATCAATCGGAATCCTTCCGGAATCTTGCCTTTCGGCGGCAAAACCGGAGGGACATTTGGAAACTGATTTTTCATATTATCCTTTCTTGTTGATTTCAAAGATCAACACGTTGTTTTTGTTTTCTGACTTGACTACCTGAACATAGTATAGCATTATAATACATTCCTGTCAACGGAAATCGTCAATAAAATCATCATATTTCCTTTATTAATCAATATATTTACCAATATCAACATATTTTTGTGGAATGTTATTGACACAAACAATTATTTTGATAGAATTGATACACAATGCAAAATAAAAACGCACAATTAAAATTCACTCTTCAGTCATTCGGATTCGGAGACAAAGAGTGCAGCGTATATTTCGCTTTATTGGAATTGGGCAGAGGTACAGTCACTGAGATATCAAGGAAGGCTGGCATAAACAGGACGACCGGCTATGATATCCTCGCTTCCCTCGGAACCAAGGGTCTAGTTAATATTTCGGGTAAGGAACCAAAACAAGAATATATAGTCGAGTCCCCGGACGCACTGATGAAGTATCTTGAAGATCAATCAGCTCAATTGGCCGAGAATATCAAGAAGGCAAAGGAAACCGTGGCCGAGCTCAAGTCTATGCAGGCCTTGGAAAATCGTCCGAAGATAAAATTTTACGAAGGCACGGAAGGATTGCGCAATGTCTACGAGGACACACTCACTTCTTCCGAGAAAATACTGGCTTATGCTTGCATCGATGACATGCACAAGGCTTTGCCTGATTATTTTCCTGAATATTACAAAAGACGCGCAAAAAACGGCATCTCTATCCGTGGCATCGTACCCAAAACCAAGGCTGGTATCGAGCGAGCCAGTCACAACGAGGAGGAAAAACGCGAGATCGCTTTCGTCCCTGCCGATAAATATTACTTCTCGCCGGAAATAAACATCTACGACAACAAGATTATGATTGCCTCATGGAGAGAAAAGCTCGGCATTATCATCGAAAGCGCAGAGATAGCCGACGCCATGAAGAAGATCTATAGCCTTGCTTGGGCAGAGGCTAAACGATTAAGCAATAACGCCTAAAAACACCATTCATGCGAAAAAGCTCATTCTGTAAACTAAGCTTGCGCTCTTTTGTATATATGATAGATTACTCCCATCAGCTCTGTTCGCCAGACCGGCGGACATTTTAGTTAGAGGCCCGAAAACTTAATAACAATTAAATAACATGTTCGACCTCAAAGTCATAAATAGCGTCGTCCAACAGCTCGAGGAAGAGCGCGGCATCCCGCGCGAAAAGACCCTTGAGGCCATTGCCATGGCCTTGGCCACCGCTTACAAGAAAGAATACGGCAAGAAAGGCCAGATCGTCCGCGCCTCATTCGACGCGAATACCGGCACGGTCGAATTTTGGCAGGTCAAGGTGGTCGTAGACCGCAACCAGGTCATCATGGAAGGCGATCCGGAGCCGGAGGAGGACCTGAAGGACGCCAACGTGGACGACATCAAGATCCGCTTCAACCCGGAACAGCACATGCTGCCGGAAGATGCCAAGAAGATCAAGCGCGACGCCGTCGTCGGCGACGAGCTGGTCTTCCCTCTGGAAACCAAGGCCGATTTCGGCCGCATCGCCGCCCAGACGGCCAAGCAGATCATCATCCAGAAGATCCGCGAAGCCGAGAAAGTCTCGGTCATGGGCGAATACGGCGAGAAAGAAGGCGAGATCGTGGCCGGCACGGTCGAGCGCGTCGAACGCGGCACCGTATTCATCAATATGGGCCGCGCTCTCGGCGTCATCCCCTACGAGGAGCAGATCCCGAGCGAGCGCTGGAAGACCGGCGACCGCATCCGCGCCTATCTCTACGCCGTGGAGGAGACGCCAAAAGGCATAGTACTAAAGCTCTCTCGCGCCCATCCGCGATTCCTGGCCAAGCTCTTCGAGACCGAAGCGCCGGAGATCGCCGCCGGCACCGTCGAGATCAAGGCCATCGCCCGCGAAGCCGGCTCTCGCTCAAAGGTCGCCGTCGTCTCGCATGATCCGCACATAGACCCCATCGGCTCCATGGTCGGCCAGCGCGGCGTCCGCGTCTCGACCGTGACTAGCGAGCTTTCCGGCGAGAAGATAGACATCGTCGAATGGAACGAGGATCCAGCCCTTTTCATCGAAGAGGCTCTATCCCCCGCCGAAGTCGTATCCCTCGAGCTCGATGAACGAGAGCATCGCGCCATCGTCACCGTCACCGAAGACGAGCAATCATTGGCCATCGGCAAAGGCGGCCAGAACGTCCGCCTGGCGGCCAAATTGACGGGCTGGAAGATAGACATAAGGTCCGATAGCAGCGAAGAGGCCGTGGAATCAGAAGCCGTGGAGGCGTAAGATACCATTATCCATGATTCCTTTCTTCAATATCCCCGACATATTCAATTTCCCCCAGCATGTCCGGAACAGCTATGAGATACGGCGCGAGCACGCTACCGACAACGGCAATTACCGCAATTCTCTTTTCGTCGTTCCGCTCGAACAATCATTGGCAAATCTGAACAAGATCGAGACGCTCATAGAGTCGCGCATGGACAAAGACGCCGCTTCAGGCACGGACATGACCGATGCCGGCCTTTTGCTCGTTATCGCCCAGCAGAGTCTGGCAAACGCCGTGAATGCCGTAGGCGAAGCCACTTCCACCGGGAGCGGGGGCCTACACCCCGCGTTCGTGAATGCGCATTTTGCACTAAATGACGCCAAAGACGCTCTCAATACGGTTGTCGACGCCATAGCAACGGCCGAGAACGAATAAAAATGGAACCGACGCAAGACAAAGGCATAGGACCGATCATAGGGACGCTCGTCATCGTCATCGTCCTTTTTATCGCCGCCATATACGTCTTTGCCTCACATATAAACCGCCAATCTGCCATCGACGCTTCCCTCTACGCCACATCGACGCCCCAATTCCAGACCATCACCAATAACGCCGACGACGTGCGGTCATTGAAGAACGACCTTAATAATTCCGTTAAGTAACCAACATGAGCGAGCAGAACAAGCCGGCACAGCCCGATGTCCCGACATCGTATGTTTCAGCGGCCGTTAAGCCCATCGAGAAGTCGCGCGTGGAGATTCAGGGCTCTATTGCGCCGGAAGTCTGGGAAAAATACCGCCCGCAGGCACTCAAACATATCAACGAGCACGTCACCGTGGACGGTTTCCGCAAGGGCATGATCCCGGATAATATCCTCGTCGCCAAAGTCGGCGATATGGCCGTCTTGGAAGAGATGGCCGAACTCGCCCTTTCCAGAGCGTATGTGGATATCATCATAGGTAACAGGATAGACGCCATCGGCAAGCCGGAGATACAAGTAACGAAGCTGGCCATAGATAATCCTCTGGAATTCAAGATAATCACCGCCGTAGTGCCTGAAGTAAAATTGCCGGATTATAGGAAGCTCGCCCAAAAAGAAGTTGCGAAACAAAATCAGGAAGATGTGAAGGTGACAGATAAAGATGTAGAGGATACAATTCTCCGTATAAGAAAATCGCGCGCGTCCCACGAAGGCCACGATCACGCTACGATGACGCCCGAAGAACACGAGAAGGCAGTGGAGGCCAGCCTGCCGGACTTGACCGACGACTTTGTGAAAACGTTAGGCGATTTTGCTGATGTCCCGGATTTCAAAAACAAGCTCTCGGCTATGGTGGCCGAGGAAAAACGCCAAACTGCCATAGAGAAGATGCGTATCCGTATCGCCGACGCTATCACAGACGCTTCAAAAGCCGACTTGCCTGACATCATGACCGAGAGCGAGCTTCATCGTACCGAGGACCAATTCAAGGCCGACATGGAGCGGATGGGCGTCAAATTGGAGGATTATCTAAAGCACGCAAAGAAAACTATCGAGGAGATCCGGGCCGAATGGAGGCCTCATGCCGAAAAGAAGGCCAAACTGCAATTGGTTCTGAACTTGATAGCGAAAAAAGAGAACATCAAGCCTGATGTCGCCGAAGTCGAGGCTGAAGTGAGCCATATCATAGAGCACTACAAAGAAGCCGACCGGGAGCATGCCAAGGCGTATGCCGAGACGATTATCACGAATGAAAAAATATTTCAGTTTCTGGAGAGTCAAAAATAAGAGAACACATGAAACAAAATAGCAAGTGAAATCGCTTATCGGGCGAAGATCACCTCCGACAGGGCGGCAATGACGGCAGTTTCAGCCCTTAATATCTGTGGCCCGAGACAGACAGTCTCAATTCCATTCTTGTGAAACAGATCTATCTCATCCATAGACCAACCGCCTTCAGGGCCAATGAATACGGCAATGGGGATATCTCGGGGGACATCCTGTGGATTGAAGGCTTTGGCGTCGGTATGGAAGGCAATTTTTGCCCACTTTAGTTGACTAAAGTGCTTTGAATCAGACATGCCTTCTCCCCCCATTAGTGATTCAACTGTCTCTTTTAGATCCATTATCTGATGAATGGCCGGAACATTTCCCCTTCCAGACTGTTCACTCGCCTCAACCGCTATTTTGATCAATCGCTTTTCACTCAAAGATTTCTTCTCGCTCCTTTCGGCCATTATCGGGATTATATGCGTCACCCCCAATTCAGCGGCTTTTTCTACTATCCATTCAAAGGTGTCTTTCTTGACCACTGCCGCGCACAAGTAAATATCGCGCGCCGGCATGTAACGGCTCCTCGTCGAAGTTACCACGTCAAAAGCGACAAGATTCTTGTCATCTTTCGCCTTGCCGGCGGATGACCCGGCAGATGACTCGCCTATCCGGCACTCATAATCAAAGCCCGAGCCGTCAAAGACGACCACCGAATCTCCCGCCTTCAGACGAAAAACCCGCCGCACCTGATTGGCCAGCTCGGCGGAATGAACAGAGAACTTGGTTTTATCGCCGACCTGCTCGTCAATGAAGAAACGATGCAATCTCATATTCGTAGCATTCGAATGCTATTTGTGGATTCGGATTACTTCTTCGTATCCGTGACCTGGTCTATTATGCCGTATTTCTTGGCCTCTTCGGCGTCCATGAAGAAATCGCGGTCGACGTCTTTCTCGATCTTATTCAAAGTCTGCCCGGTGTTCTTGGCCAGTATCTTATTGGTCAATGCCCGTGTCTTGATGATATGTTTGGCGGTAATCTCGATATCCGAAGCTTGACCTTCGACACCGCCAAGGGGCTGGTGGATCATTATCTCTGAATTCGGCAGAGCCAAGCGCTTCCCTTTTGTACCGGAAGAAAGGATTACCGCAGCCATGGAGGCAGCTATACCGACGCATACCGTGGAAACGTCATTTTTGATGTGATTAATCGTATCAACAACAGCAAGACCAGCCGTAACCGACCCGCCTGGAGAATTAATATATAGCGAAATCTCCTTCTTCGGATCTTCCGACTGCAAAAAGAGCAGCTGGGCGATGACGATATTGGCCACCGTGTCGTCGATGGGACCGCCGAGGAAGACTATATTATCCTTGAGCAGGCGCGAGTATATGTCATAGGCGCGCTCGCCGAAGGTCGATTTTTCTATGACGGTCGGGATAAGTATGGACATGGCAGGCATTGTAGCATATAATACCCTCGTTATTCAATTTAATTTCGATACCGCCGTACGGACTGCCGTGATCCCCCAACTTATGACACTCAATCTTAACAAGCCACAGATTCATACGTTACTTTCACCATAGTTCGTAGTGGCGGATCGCATCCGCAATGTATTCATTAAAACTGATCGCCGTATTCCTGGCCATCGCCGGAATAGCAGGCATCGCCATAGGATATTACCTCCGGCTGATCATCTCTCTCGGCAAGAAAGGCTCGATGGAGCTCGAGATCAAGGAGATGCTCCTTGCCGCCAAGGAAGAAGCCAAGAAGATCACCATCGACGCCGAAGCCAAGGCCTCCCAGAGCGCGGAGGAGATGAAAAAAGAGATAAAAGAGAAAGAGGAGAAGAACAAGCACGCGGAAGAGCGTCTGATCAAGAAGGAGGACCTTTTGGATAAGCGCCAGAGCGATCTAGACAAGGAAGTCGAGTTGGTCAAAACCCGCGTGGCGGAGATAAAAGCCATACGAGATCAGGCCGACAAGCTTGAAGGACGATCGCAAACAGGCCTTGGAAAAGGTAGCCAAGCTCACGGCCGATGAAGCAAAACAGGAGATCATCAAGTTGGTCGAGAAGCAGTCAGAGGAAGACATCCTCGTTCGCATGAATAAGCTGGACACGCAGGGCGAAGAGATGCTCGACCGGAAGGCCCGCGACATTCTGGCCATATCCATACAACGCCTTGCTTCTTCCGTCGCCTCCGACGTCATGTCCACCGTCGTGCCCATACCGAGCGACGACGTCAAAGGCAAGATCATCGGCAAGGAAGGCCGCAATATCAAGGCCTTCGAGCGCGCCACCGGCGTGGAAGTCATGGTGGACGACACCCCAGGCGCCATCACCATATCCTCATTCGATCCTGTGCGTCGCCATACCGCCCGCATCGCCCTCTTGGAGCTCATCAAAGACGGCCGCATTCAGCCGGCCAAGATAGAGCAGATCGTGGAAAAGGCCAAGCAGGAGATCAATAAGACCATAAAGGAAAAAGGCGAACAGGCCGCCTACGAATGCGGAGTGCTCGGCCTTGATCCCCGCATACTGCTTATCCTGGGCAGGCTTCATTTCCGCACAAGCTACGGCCAGAACGTCCTCATGCACTCCGTCGAGATGGCCCATATCGCCGGCATGATAGCCGAGGAGCTCGGCGCCAACGTCCAGGTGGCCAAAGCCGGCGCTCTCCTCCATGATATCGGCAAAGCCCTCGACCACGAAGTCTCCGGCACTCATGTCGAGATCGGCCGCCGCATCCTCCAGAAGTTCGGCGCTTCCGAGGACATCGTCAAGGCCATGCAGGCCCACCATGAAGAATATCCATACGAGACCATCGAATCCCGCATCGTCCAGACGGCTGACGCCATATCCGGCGCCCGCCCCGGCGCCCGCCGCGACAACATAGAGAATTACCTCAAGCGCCTCGGCGACCTCGAAGCCACCGCCAACTCATTCCCCGGCATAGAAAAGTCCTACGCTCTCCAAGCCGGCCGCGAAATCCGCGTCTTCGTCAAACCAGAGGCCATCGGCGACGTCGAAGCCAAGGAATTGGCCCGCAATATCGCCTTGAAGATAGAAAAGGATCTGAAATATCCTGGTGAAATAAAAGTTACGGTTATAAGGGAGACGAGGACGATAGAGTTTGCTAGGTAAAAATGTTATAATATGGCCATGAATAAGCATTGGTCAGTCAATGAAACGGAACTTATTAAGAATCCGGAGGCACACGCCATCTGGAAGCGGATGTAATCAGGTGTAATTCGTGGCCTATTGCTTAAAATAGCCCTTAAAGTACAATTAGAGCCATATTACTAATATAAATAACAATAAAACACATGGCAACTAAGAACTCCGCATTCATGAAGCCTATGACAGTCAGCGCCGATTTGGCCGCAGTAGTAGGCAACGGTCCTATGCCTCGTTCAGAAGTCGTGAGTAAGCTTTGGGTCTACATAAAGGCCAACAACCTCCAGGACGCCAAGGACAAGCGCGTTATCAATCCTGACGAGAAGCTTGGGAAGGTTCTGGGCAATGCGCCTATAAATATGATGAAAATGGGTGGAGCAGTGTCAAAACACCTCTCCTAACACCCCTATTGCCTAAAAAACGGCTTAACGTATAATGTAAGCCACATTACCAGCATTAACTAAATAATCATGAATAAAGCTAGCATTGTAGAGGCAGTCCACGGCGTTCTCGGCGGTACCAAGGTCCAAGCCGAGCAAGCGGTTGAGACGGCTATTAATAGCATCATCGACGGCCTCAAGAAAGGCGATGAAGTGTCTATCGCGGGTCTCGGCATCTTCTCCGTCAAGCAGCGCGCCGCTCGCGAAGCTCGCAACCCCAGGACTGGCGAAGCCATCAAGGTCCCGGCCATGAAGGTTCCGAAGTTCCGCGCCGCAAAGGCTCTCAAGGAGGCGGTTAAATAGATTTTCCTTCTACTTCCTCACGGAAACACAGAAGCCGCCATAAAGGCGGTTTTTGGTTGCTCTTAATGAGACAAATCCTAGCTCTTCCCCAAAAAACCTTCTCCAAAATACCTTTCTCTATGATCTCCTTTGGATTTCCTTCGGCGTAAATCTCGCCCCCCAGGGCGACCATGCTATAGATCGCCCCCGCAATGATCGAGTTGACTATGAGTTGCGGGATGATGTCCATAAATAACTACTTACCCTTCTTGTCGTTTCCGATAAAATTCCCACCCGTAACGACTGATCTGCCTATTCTCTTTTCCAACTTCTTCCTAGCCACACCCGCTATATCGCCGCCGGCTTTGGCGTCTGAAGATAGTTTGGCCATGCCCTTGGAATCTTCCGTTCGATGTATCTCCGTGGTCGATCGTTCGCCGAGCATGGTGAAGATCAGTTCGAAATCATTCATATGATCTCGCAGATTCTGCCGCTTCAAGCCTTTCAATTCCTTGTACTCGCTCGGTGTCACGCCGAAAGTGGCTTTCGATATCTCGGCTGTCAAGATTTCATAATCTCTGTCATCTTTGGCACCGCGATTTTTCCATTCATCTGTCAATTCTTCGCGGATGACGATACCGCGCATCCTCTTTTCTATCCAATCGTCGGGATATCCTTTAAGTTTATAAAGTATTCTCGTTCTCTTGGATGCCAGTTCTGGATTTTCAATTTCCTGAACGCGCTCATAGCCAACTTTGGCCAGCCAGCGTTTGAAAGGCTCTGCCTTTGGAGATGGGATGGACTGTACAATACGGAAGATTCCCTCAGTATTAGCACAATCGGTCTCGCGCATTTTTCCGTCTGAAGCTTCAAGTTTCAACCGGTGACAAAGTGTCACCAGTTCACTTCCCTCTTCTTTCAATCTTTGGAAGAGTTTATTCCAATACTTTCTAGCGGATAAATCATCTGGTTGATCAGTCAATGCTTGGCATACATCCACAACCGAAAACCACCATTCATTCTCGTGAATAGTCCTACGAACCTTCTTGCCTTTGAATACGGCGATTTTGTCCATATGTTGGTCATGTAAGTATACTCTCCGACTCGCTAACCCGCCACCAAAAATCGCTCCTGAAAGAGCGATTTTTGATTCGATTTTTGGAAATCTACATATTAACCAATTTCCCGTTTTCTATTTTTTGGAATAGGGCACCGATTCCAACCATGTCTCCATTTTGATCAAATGAATATGTACCGACGGTACCGACATAATTATGGATCGAGTGCAGATATTGTTCGACTTTAGTAGTGTCATCACCTACCGATGAAATCGCCTGTGTTATTAGATAGACATCATCATAATACCCAACTGTCTAGCCTGTTGAATGATTTGGACCAGATTGGGACCAGTCTGGGAGTTAACGAAGATAACATCAGGGTTAGCAGTCTTTACGGGCAAAAGAAGTGACCGGAAGTCAGTCGTACCTGTCTGATAATCTTGTGTGGCAACGAATTGTAATCCGTCCTTTTGGAGTTCAGCGAGGAATACGCCCTTTATACCTTGAGCATAATCAGTCTGCTCTGATATGGTCGCGGCGGTCTTGTAAGACGAGCTGGCAAGATAGTCAGCTAGCAAGGCACCGAATAGATTGTCATTCGGATTATTTCTCATGAAGTATTGGCTCGCACCTGACAATTTTGGTGCCGACGAAATGGCGGATATAGTAAAGACCTTGGCAGCATTAATTATAGGAATTGAGGCCTCGACATCGGCCTTAATTGTGCGGGATGCCGGAATCGAACCGGCGCATCGAACTTGGAAGGTTCGCATTCTGCCACTAAACTAATCCCGCTATTGACTTGTCGGGGCGCCGGGATTCGAACCCGGAGTCACCTCTTCCCAAAAGAGGCATGTTAGCCGTTACACCACGCCCCGTTTCGCCTGTCTGCCGACAGGCAGGTTCCGATATCCTAGCACGGAATGGCCAAGGGTGGCTATAAAATGACGTCTTTTATCCATTTAACCTTCGCCAAACGCGTTTTCTCATTCATATAGACACAGAGTATATGGAAATGAAAGTCAGCGTCTTGCCCCCTGCCCTTCTCGGCTAAATATGTCTGGATGATTTTCCGCAAGTGCCTGACCTTAAGGTCATGGACATTATCCTCCGGCTTATATGGTAAGTCTGCGGAAAAATTCCTTATGACGCTTTTGACTTCAAAGAAGTGTAATGATTTTCCTTTGCCATCGGCTACTTCAGCGACAATATCCAATTCACCCCATTTCTTCTGATAATTACGATCGACAATAGTGAATCCTTGCGCGCCTAAAAATTTAGAGGCTATATCTTCACCGATATTCCCTTTCGCTCTTTTATGCAACATTTTATTTGACTTTTAAAGAAATGGGTCTTATGAATGGCTCAACTAGGCCATAAACTTGTAAAAGGACTTACCAAACGGACCAAAACAACGAATTTTAGGCCTTATTTTTGTCTTTTATACCCTAAATCCACAGGGTTATCCCCAGTTTTCACGTGAAACTCTATATTTAGAGCCATTATATGAGGGCACTAGCACAAAGACAAATCTAGGACAGAAACCTGCATTCCCGACACAAAATCGATCACTTCCCTGTGCGGGTAGGGAGAATCGAACTCCCACCTCGTCCTTGGCAAGGACGCGTCCTACCATTAAACAATACCCGCAATATATTCAAAAGGAACTGGGGTAGTATAACCTATTGCAGTCTAACTTTCAAAATTTCTAATTTCTAATTGACCTAGATTTAGAAATCCTTTGGTGCCCTCGGAGGGACTCGAACCCCCAACATCAGTTCCGAAGACTGGTGTGATATCCATTTCACCACGAGGGCAATCAAACACGACCACATATGATCGTAGCGCTATAGTAGCGCACATGGCAGAAAAGCCCAAGGTGTGGTATGATTTTCTTATGAAAATGGCTCAAAATAGCCCTATTCCGGCAGAAATTACAAGCATTGTAGAAACTCTCGAGAGGGCCGGCTTTCAGGCATATCTAGTAGGCGGCTGCGTGCGAGATATTTTTCTCGGTCGACAGCCGAAAGATTGGGATATAACTACTAACGCTACTCCGGAAAAGATCCAGAGCCTGTTCCCGAAGACAGTATATGAAAATATCTATGGTACGGTCATTGTCATAAACGAATCATCGGAGGAAGGGCCTCTGAAGAACGTCGAGGTCACCCCTTATCGCCTCGAATCTGGATATTCCGATCGGCGACACCCGGATCAAGTGAAATTCAGCGACACCATAGACGCCGACCTGAAAAGAAGGGACTTTACGGTAAATGCTTTGGCTGTTTCACTTTCAAAAGGAGCCATAAAGGACATGGTTGATTTCTTTGGCGGCTTGAAAGATATAAAGGACAAAATCATTAGGACAGTTGGGAAGCCCGCGGACCGTTTCAACGAGGATGCTCTGCGCATGATGCGTGCAATACGCCTAGCGGTAGACCTAGATTTCACCATTGAAAAAGAGACTTTTGCGGCCATACAGAGCCATAATGAGCTGATTAAAGATGTGTCCATAGAAAGGATCCGTGATGAATTCGTAAAGATACTTATGTCTCCAAATCCTAAGAAGGGGATTGAGCTTCTCTACGAAGCCGGTCTATTGAAACATATCATCCCCGAATTAGAGGGTGGAATTGGAGTTAAACAACCACAAGCTCACGCTTTTGATGTATGGGAGCATCTTTTGAGAACCGTGCAACACGCCGCGGATAAGGGCTGGGACCTAGAAACAAGGCTTATAGCCCTATTCCACGACATTGCAAAGCCAAAAACAAAGGGATTTTCACGTGAAACACAGCAAATAACGTTCTACGGCCATGAAGTGGTTGGTTCACGTGAAACACGAAAAATACTTGAAAGAATGAAGTTTTCACGTGTAACAATCGAAAAAGTGACCAAACTGATTCGCTGGCACATGTTTTTCTCTGATACGGAGAAGATAACCTTACCCGCGGTCAGGCGTATGGTAGTCAATGTTGGACGTGAAAACATATGGGATCTCATAAATGTGCGCATATGCGACCGTATAGGCACTGGCAGGCCTAAGGAAAACCCATACCGTCTACGGAAGTATCAGGCCATGATCGAAGAAGCTTTGCGCGATCCTATATCACTAGCGATGCTGAAAATCGATGGAAAAAGGATCATTGATGTTTGTAAAATCCAGCCTGGCCCAAAAATAGGGCATATTTTGCATGCTCTTTTTAACGAAGTCCTGGATGAGCCAAAATTGAATACCTCGGAATATCTTGAAAAGAGAGCTGCAGAATTGGCCGCTTTGTCCGACAAGGAACTAGTCAAAATGGGGGAAGCTGGCAGGGAAAAGAAGAACGAGGAGGACGCAAAAAAGGTAGGAGAGATAAGGAAGAAATACCACGTATCTTAGACGGCTTATAAAGGACAAAGTTATCCACATTTCATGTCCTTTACGAACATCAAGATAGGACATACAATAGGACCAGATCAGTTTGTCTGTCCGAGGTTTAAGACGAACACCTGATCTTTACACAACTAAGCCTGGGTAGGCTAAGCTCCTTTTTGAAGTAAATAATTTAGTCGTCGACTCATTGCTCGGCGAAAAAATGTGGTGCATCTTGATTCAGCACACAACTAGTTCTCCCTACGGGAGAACGCCAAACAATTTATCTAACGATGCACACTCGCATGCCGTTAGGAATGACCCCGACAATAGGTCTGTGGACCGTTAATTATTAACTTCTCTCGAAGCGCATCCTCTGCGATACTTCACTTTTTCCTCGAAGGCATCACACGATGCGCTTACTGTTACCCGAAAATCTAATTTCACCAAAGCTATTTTCACTACATCATAGCAGAATGACCCGTTTTTCCGGGTGAAAAAATGCCAGTTTTTAGCTGAATATGGCTCCATAGAGAGCCTTAATTATCCTATGAAAATATCGATTGGACAATGGTCAGAACCCATTATTTCATCAAGAATCCGGGCTTTTGTCACTAGCCCGAATATGCTCGCGGAGACGAAAAAGTAGTCTATCCTCCAGCCTACATTGCGATCTCGGGAGAATGTTTTCATATCCCAATAGCTGTACTTTTCTTTTTCTTCGGGGTGTAATTCTCTGAAGGCATCGGCGTAGCCGGCGGCAATGACTTTGTCTATCCACGCTCGCTCGATGGGTAAGAAACCAGTGTTCTCGACATTCTCCTTTGGACGGGCCAGATCGATCTCGGTATGAGCGGTATTGACATCACCACAGAAAATGACTTCGTATCCTTTCTTTTTCTGGACATTTATATACTTGAGGAACTGATCATAGAAGCGGAGTTTGAAATCGAGACGCTCCGGACCTCCTCCGCCATTAGGGAAGTAAATGTTTATGAAGACAAATTTACCGAGACCGGCACTCTTGGCATTGGATTTGGAAACATCGAAGGCGCCTTCATCGAAGAAAAGCGCTAGAAATCGCCCTTCTTGGTCGTATTCTTCTATGCCGAAGCCATAATCGACTTTCGCCGGCTTAACTTTACTGAAAACTGCAACGCCGCTGTAGCCTTTGCGACCTTTGGAGTGATCAAAATAGGAAAAATAGCCGAGAGGATTGCGAACGCCCTCCTCGAGCTGGTCTGGGTGAGCTTTGGTCTCTTGGAGACAGAAAATGTCTGGGGATTCATTGATCAGCCAATCGAAACCGCCTTTTTTCACATTGGCGCGCAAGCCATTGACATTCCAGGAGATGATGCGCATAAAGGAAGTTTAAAGGTAAAAAGGTAAAAGGTAAAATGATCTGTTCATTTCTTTTTGTTGTGAAACTGTTTATGGACTCTTTTGAGCTCGCTGTCCGTTACATGCGTATAGATCTGTGTGGTGCTGATACTGGAATGTCCGAGAAGCATCTGGACTGAGCGCAGGTCGGCGCCATTCGACAGGAGGTCGGTGGCAAACGAATGACGGATGACGTGCGGAGTGACTCTCTTGGATATGCCGGCCTTGATGGCATAATATTTGACGATGCGTTCGACAGAACGACGTGAAAGAGCGGCTTCTTTGGAACCATCGCGCTTTTCCGCATTGGTCGTCTTGACGAACAAAGCGTCTTCGACGTCGGTCCGCGCGTCGAGATATTTCTTGAGGATTTTCTTCGCCGCATCGGACAGGAAGACGACGCGCACCTTGTCGCCTTTGCCGCGGATGGGGAATTCGTCGACGGAAAGATCGATGTCGCGCGACAGGGAACAGAGCTCGGAGACGCGCAGACCAGTCGAGAACAGGAGTTCCAGTATGGCCTTATCGCGAAGGGATTTGACGTCGGAACCGTCCGGCGCGGAGAGAAGACGCTCCAATTCCTCGCCGGATATTAGGTCTATGTGGCGCTCGCCGACCTTGGCGAGCTCTATGTACTCGGGGGAGATGGTTTTGATGCCGCGCTTGGCCAGATATTTGAGGAAGGCGCGCAAGGCTATGAGATAATAGTTCTGCGTCTTCTTCTTGAGCGTGTCGCCTGTGGCGCGATTGTTGCCGGTCGACTGGCGGTTCAACCATAGACGGAATTCACGGATAGTGTCCATCGTCAATTTCGCGGGATCGGTGACCTTGGCATAATCGAAGAAGCGAGTCAGATAATGATCGTAATTCTCGACGGTCTTCACCGACCTGCCCCGCTCTATCTCTATGTATTCCAGGAATTGCTGTTTGAGATCTTTGATATTGTGCGACATGGTTACATTGTAGCAGTAATGACAATCACCCACATTACATTCCTTGCCTCAATTACCCATTTATGCTATGATAAAGGCCATGTTAAGCACGCGTCAAAAGACCAAGATCATCAAAGAAACCGGCATCCACGACAAGGATACCGGCTCTCCGGAGGTGCAGGTGGCCATTTTGACCAAGCGCATCGACGAGTTGACTTCGCATCTGCGCAAGCATAAGAAGGACAACCATTCGCGCCGAGGCCTTCTCGGCATGGTGGCCGATCGTCAGACTCATCTCGTATATTTGAAGAAGAATAATCCTCGCAGGTATTCGGCTATCGTGAAGAAGCTCGAATTGAAGAAATAATTTTTATACATGTCAGTCATCAAACATAAGGAGCAACGCGTCGGCATTTTCATCGACGCGCAGAATCTCTATCATAGCGGCAAGAATCTATACCATTCGAAGGTCAATTTCGGCGCCATCGTCAAAGAGGCCCTCGACGGACGGACGAAGCTCGTCCGCGCCATCGCCTATGTCATAGCCACGGAATCCGGCGAAGAGACGGGCTTTTTCGAAGCCCTAACCAAGATGGGCATCGAGACCAAGGTCAAAGACCTGCAGATATTCAGTTCCGGCGCCAAGAAAGCCGACTGGGACGTGGGCATGGCCATAGACGCGGTCAAACTATCGCCCAAGCTCGACACCGTCATACTCATAACGGGCGACGGCGACTTCGTGCCGTTGGTCGAATACCTCAAGGTGAATGGTTGTCAAGTCGAAGTGGCTTCATTCGGCAAGTCGACTTCAGCCAAGCTCATAGAAGCGACTGATCATTTCATAGATCTCGACGAAGCGCCAAGCAAGTATCTTTTGCGCGGAAGCGGTGGGAGGAAGTAGGTGAGATATTCTTGTTATAATATTCGGACAAGGTGTAGCAATGCTTTCAAGCGTCTTACACAGCTCTAAAGCTATCCACGTTAATATACAGATCATCCGTACTTTCACGAAATTGCGCAAGATATTGGCTGATAACAAGAAGTTGGCGGAGAAAGTAGAAAAGATGGAAAGAAAATATGACAAACACATATTCAATATATTCGAAACTATAAAACAATTGAGAGGCGAGAGGAAAAAGTTGATCCTAGAGGAGAAACCGAAAGAAAGAATGGGTTTTAGGGTGCCTGGGAAATAAAAAATGCGCCTATTTCGCTTTTGACGAAGAGGCGCGCAGAGTGAAACTCTGGGTTATTGCATAAGGATAGACAGGCACTGGCTAAGGTCTATACGATAACCCAACCAGAGCCAATATATAATCGGCGTTTGACCCCTAATGTTCTGGATATGCGGCACATACAAACTGCCCCGGTTATCCCTGACCACCGATTGCCAAAGATATACTTTCTTTCCGCCGAAGATCGAATGACAATATTCGTAAGCGGCGATTTGTCTGCCGGCCTGAAAATTAAGGCATTTATCAATGAGGTCATCCCCTCTCAAGATTTCCACTAGATCGGAACAGACCATGTTGCTCGGAAGATCGGGTCTTTCCGGGAATCCGGTCAACCGCCCAAGATCGATCATGATTGGACCAATAGAGCCAAAATGTGGAAACTGCCAGCCGGTAGCCCAATTCGGCAACGGATAATGCGTACTTCGGTCTATGGGTATAAGAACCCTGGGGACGACAATCTCTTTGTTTTTCATAAGTGCAAGACCAAATGTGTTTATTGGATTTATACTCCAATACCGTTCGATAAGCAATGGCAAAAATATGCATGTTTGTGCTACATTACATACGCACATTACCAACTAATCTCGCCTCCGGATAAGCAGGTTTGAAGCTCCGCGCATCGCGCGATCCATTCAAAGCTGAAATCTGTAGGCGAACGCGGCCGCATAATAAATAGGACGGCCTGCAATCAAACGTATGACCAAAAAAGAATACATCCTTGAAGTCGGCGGCAAGAAGCTCGTGGCCGAATTCAACGACCTCGCTGACCAGGCCAATGGCTCGGTCCTTCTGCGTTACGGCAACACTGCCGTCATGGCAACGGCTGTTATGGGCGGCGTTCGTGACGGAGATTTCTTTCCATTGACTGTGGACTATGAGGAACGCTTCTACGCCACGGGCAGGATACTCGGCTCGCGCTTCATGAGAAGGGAAGGGCGTCCTTCGACGGAGGCGATCCTTTCCGGCCGCATCGTCGATCGGACTATCCGCCCGCTTTTCAACCAGAAGATGCGCAACGAGGTGCAGATAGTCATTACCACTCTGGCAATCGATCAAGATGATCCGGATGTTTCGGCAGTCATAGCTGCTTCTTTAGCTCTTGGTGTTTCGGATATCCCTTGGAATGGACCAGCTTCGGCAGTGCGTGTCTGCCTGTCTGCCGGACAGGCGGGCAAAAATGCCGAACTTCTCATCAATCCGGACTTCAAGGCACGCGAGGAAGCCGGCATCAGCCTGGACATGATAGCCTGCGGTAAAGATGGCATGATCAATATGATAGAAGTCGGAAGTAAAGAGGTGGGAGAAGAGGCCGTCAATGAGTCTTTAGTATTAGCATCGGCCGAGATCGAAAAGATCCAAGCGTGGCAGGAAAAGATCATAAAAGAGATCGGCAAGAAGAAGGCGGAAGTGGCATTGCCTGAAGCTACGCCAGGCACAAAAGAATTATTCGATAAGGCAATCAGGCCGACTCTCATTAAAAATATATTCAGCAAATCTCCAGAAGGCGGCAAGCAAAGATTTGAGGACGCCATCGACGCCTGGATGACGCTGTTCAAAGAAAAATTCCCTGAAGGAAACGCCGGCATGGCCATGGAAATAATGGAGGAGGCCGTCAACGAAGTCATTCACGATGAAGCCATAGAAAATGAGAAGCGCCCCGACGGACGAGGGCTTGATGAGATACGGCCGCTCTATGTTAAAGCCGGGGGGCTTTCCAGCATCCTTCACGGTTCGGGCATCTTCTACCGCGGCGGCACACACGTCCTTTCGACATTGACCCTCGGTTCGCCTGGAGATGCCCTCATCATTGAAGGCTTGACTGTGGAAGAGAACAAACGCTTCATGCACCATTACAATTTCCCGCCATTCTCGACGGGCGAAACGGGCAGGATTGGCGGCACGAATCGTCGCATGATCGGCCACGGCGCTCTGGCGGAGAAGGCTTTGCTTCCCGTTATCCCAACGAAAGATAAATTCCCATACACCATACGCCTCGTCTCCGAGGCTATGGCATCGAACGGCTCGACTTCCATGGGTTCGGTCTGCGGCTCCACGTTGGCGCTCATGGACGGCGGCGTGCCGATAAGCGCGCCGGTTGCGGGCATCGCCAGCGGATTGATGATGAGAGAGTTGAAGGGTGGAAAGGTGAAAGGTGAAAATTATGAGTATAAACTTTTAACCGATATCCAAGGACCGGAAGATCACCACGGCGATATGGATTTTAAAGTTGCAGGAACTAGGAAAGGTATAACTGCCGTGCAAATGGACGTGAAAGTAGGAGGAATTCCGTTGAAGATACTGGGCGAGGCATTCGTCAAAGCAAAAACCGCGCGCCTGAAAATACTCGACCTCATAGAAAAGGAGATCGCCGCGCCGAGGCCGAAGATATCGCCGAACGCCCCGGAAATCATAACTTTGAAGATAAAACCAGACCAGATAGGCCTAGTCATCGGCACCGGTGGCAAGACTATCAATGAGATACGGGACGTAACGCACGTAGAAGACATCACCATAGAGGACGACGGCTCGGTCTTCATCACCGGCAAAGGCGGCACAGCCGAAAAAGCCCGCGAGCTCATAGCCAATATGACAAAAGAATACATGCCGGGAGAGAAATTCGACGGCGAAGTGACACGGCTCATGGACTTCGGCTTCTTCGTCAAGATAGGTCCGAATGCCGAGGGCATGGTCCATGTGTCCGAGATGGCGCCGTTCCGCGTCGAGCGCGTTGAAACCTATGTCAAGGAAGGGGACAAGGTGCCGGTCATGGTCAAGGAGATAGACGAGAAAGGCCGCATCAATCTGTCGGTCAAACAGGCCAAGCCAGATTTCTTCGTCAAAAAAGAGGAAACGCCGAGACCTCCAAGGCCGATGGGTGACAGAGGACCGAGAAGGAGATTTTAGAATCTCACTATATTTTCCTTCCATTCCAGCTATAATAGACGTATGGACGACGACAATCTCCCAACTCCACCCAAAGACGCCAGTGATGAGAAAGAGACCTTGTTCTCCTTCAAAGGCCACGACATAAGGACGGGGAAAAAAGAGGCGATACCGGCAAAGATCGAACCGGCGGCGCCTTCGAACGCGCCATCGCGCATACCGCCGGCAGTGCCAGCGCCACAAGGGCAAAAATCAAATACGCCCGTAAGGCCCACAGCACCCTTCATGGTTCCAAATCCCGTGGCGAGACCTACGACACCTGCGAACACGGCGACGAATCCACCGGCAAGACCTGCTCCAGTACCACCGAAGATACGGACCCTAGGTACCGCCCCCGCTCCGAACGCGCCAGCATGGACCGGTGCTGACTCATCAAAAGCTTTGCGCACATATGAAGGCGACGTGGCCGAAGCGCTCGCTCACAAAGGTTCCTCCGCCGCTTCCATCGCCCTAGCGGAAAGCCGCAAGAACAGCGGTGAAGACCGTCTTGGCACCACGGAAGAATCATCTTCCGCGGCACACGCGGGCAGGAAGATCGTCATAACCCTGGTAAGCTTGCTCCTCATCGGCGGGGGAGCAGTCGGCGCGTACTATCTCTACAGCATCAGTCCCTTGGCACCGGCAAAACAGGCGGCTCCGCAGGCGCAAGCGGCTCCGTCGCTCGTGCCTTCCGACACGCAAGCGGTGATAGCGATCGACGGCATGGACCCTGTCGCCGTCATACGCGCGGTACGGGCCGAAATAGCCAAACCGCAAGGTATTAATACCATAAAGGAGATCACCCTCGTACAGACCACGAACGGCTTGCATTACCGAGTGACCGGGCCGGACATGGCGAATATCATGGATATCGGAGCCCCGGACATAGTCCTACGGGCGCTCTCTAACGATTGGATGCTGGGCGTCTACGCCGATTCCTCCGGAACAAAGACAGTCTTCGTGGTAGCCACGGTGGACTATTTCCAGAACGCCTTCGCCGGCATGCTCCAATGGGAGGGCCTCATGGCCGATGACCTAAAATTGTATCTCTATCCGAATACGCCAGCCGACGTCACCACGGCCGCATCACCGATCGAAACGGCGACGATCAATCCTTTGGCGAGTATTGAAAATATCCTGTCGCCAGCCGCAAGCTCGACGAAAACATATCCAACAAGCCCGGCAACGACGTCATCGACGATCAAGCGCCGCTCATTCTCGGAAACAGGCGGGCAGGCAGGCACAGTACAGGCGAGCACAAGCCCGACGACAGTATCTTCGACAAATTCAGCGGCGACTACTACGACACCTGTTCAGCCTAGCCAGCCCTATGTCGTTTTGCGCGGATCATTCGTTGATCGGATCATAGACAACAAAGATGCCCGTGAATTTATAACCAGCGACGGCACTGTTCTTTTCCTGTATTCATTCATCGACAATACGAAGCTCGTCATAACGGGTTCGGAGGCCACTCTCTCCGCGATCCTGAACCGGCTTGAACAACAAGTGTTTGTGCGCTAGAATGGCGCCACCATGAATACGCACGACACCGAACGATTCAAAAAAAGGCTCCTCGCGGAGCAGGCGCAACTCGAGGAAGGATTGGGCGGTATCGGCATAAAAAACCCGCAAACCGCCGGCGGATGGGAGGCGACTTCCGGCGGCATGGAAGTCGATTCCGCCGATGACAACGAGGTTGCCGACAAATTGGAGGAACTGGAGGAAAATACTGGCGTAGTGAACAATCTCGACAGTCAATTGAACGAAGTCAAAGCCGCCCTCGAACGCATAGAAAAGGGCACATACGGCCTCTGCGAGGTCTGCGGCAAACCGATAGAAAAAGAGCGCCTGGAAGCAAATCCGAGCGCCCGCGTTTCCATAAAGCACGGCCACTAGACAAGGTCGTTGGGGGTACATCGGCGATTTTCATCATTCCTTTATCGGATCTTCATCGTTTCTTGAGGACTTTTTGAGCGTTTCTTTATCGCTCTCCTGATAGTCTGTGTGCATGAGCACCGCACAAGCATATAGCGCCCATCTTTCCGGACTCAAAGCAGAGACAGTTACCATAGAAGTGGACATATCCAATGGTCTGCACGCTTTTTCCATAGTCGGCTTGGGTGATCGGGCAGTGGAAGAAGCCAAGGACCGCGTATCGGCGGCCATTAAGAACACTGGTTTTGTATCCCCGAAACAGAAAAATCAGAAGGTGGTCATATCTCTCGCTCCGGCCGACGTGCGCAAGGAAGGTCCGGGGTTCGATCTGGCCATGGCGGTCGCTTATCTCGCCGCGGCGGGCGATCTCGATCTCGACTATGAAGGAAAGCTCTTCCTCGGCGAACTGTCGCTCGAGGGAACCATTCGCAATGTCCACGGGCTTCTGCCGGTCCTTGTTCAAGCCGCGGCGCAAGGTTTTACCACGGCTTTCGTGCCAATGGATAATGCCATCGAGGCGTCGCTGGCCAAGGATATCATCATATATGGGGCGCGTTCGCTCCGCGAAGTCATAGACCACCTATCGAGAAAACGGCGGCTCGAGCAGATCGTTCCCGCTCCAGAAGCGGGGGAAGATGACGCTCCATCAGGCATAGACATGTCAGTCATCCGCGGCAATGAGACCGCCAAAAGAGGATTGGAGATAGCCGCGGCAGGGGCGCATAACATACTCCTCTACGGTCCGCCTGGCACCGGCAAGACCATGCTGGCTCATGCTTTTACCTCCATCCTGCCGCCGCTCTCATACGAACAGTCGGTTGAGGTCACCAGTATCCATTCCGCGGCTCGAATCCTTCCCCAAGGCCTTATCGTCCGGTCACCTTTCCGGGCGCCGCATCATACGGCCTCGGCCATATCCATCCTGGGCGGCGGCCAGAGCCCGCATCCGGGCGAGATCACTCTGGCCCATCGCGGCGTTCTTTTTCTCGATGAATTCCCGGAATTCGACCGAAAGGTGGTTGAAGCCCTCCGTCAGCCGCTCGAAGACCGCGAGATCACGGTCGCCCGAGCCAAGGGATCCGTCACTTTTCCGGCCCAATGCATACTGATAGCTTCCATGAATCCTTGCAGATGCGGTACGACTACCGAAGGAGGATGCGTCTGCCCGGCCCATCTCCGTGAAGCGTATCGCAGGAGGATATCTGCGCCTGTCATGGATCGGATCGACTTGTGGGTCAACGTGAACAAGGTTGATTATGAAAAACTGGCGGCACGGGAAGCGTCCGGCGAAAGTTCAGGCGTCATCCGCGCCAGAATCGCCGCCGCGCGGGCCCTACAGGCGGAACGGCTCCGTAAGATCGGTGCCGGAAAGAAACATGCCGGAAAAAATGAAGACGCTGTGAAATACTTCAACAGCGAGATGTCGGCCGACGACATAGAGAATGGTTCTCATCTGAAAGATGACGCGCGGACGGCTCTGCGGCTGTCGGCGGAGAGGTTCGGATTTTCCGGCCGGGCATTTCATCGGGCCATCAAAGTGGCGCGGACGATAGCCGACTTGGCCGGGTCGAAAGATATCCTCAAGGAACATGTCTTGGAAGCTCTGCAATACAGACGTAAGACGCCTCGTTAGGGCGCGGACAAAAAGGCGCGGTACTACTGGCACAAAGCCGGGTCGACGAAGGGATTTTGGGCCCCGCGGATCTCGAAATGCGTGTGTGGACCGGTGGTCATGCCGGTCATACCGACATAACCGATGATTTCTCCCTGTGAGACACTTTCGCCGGCGCTGACCGCGGGCTTCGACATGTGGGCGTATAGAGTTTCAACCCCGTTCGGATGAGAGATCATGACAAAGTTACCATAGCCACCGTTCCACATGCCGTTCGATTTGCTGATGATGACGGTGCCCGCGGCCGCGGCATGGATGGGCGTGCCTCGCTCTATGGCAAGATCGACGGCGTTATGTCCGTGCAGGCCTTGGCTCAAGCGCGCGCCAGGCAGAGGACAGGTGAAGTATCCAGGATAAGACGGCCAGTTCCATACCGGATCCAAAAGCGGTTCGAACGAAGGTACCTTATACTTCTGGCGCGACAGGAATGACGTGACTTCGCTTATCGAAGGTTTTCCGTGCGGAATGACCAGTTGCTGGCCTACCGTGATGGTTGAAGAAGCGGTCATGTCGTTGTAGATATAAATGTCGTTAACGTCGACCTTGAACGCATTCGCTATCTTTTGGAGAGAGTCTTTCGCCTGGACCGCGTAGAGGACGCCCGTCACGGGCAGTATGATGAGCGATTGGCCGGGTTTTATGGTATCACCAGAAAGATGGTTGGCCTGCTTGATCGTATCCACTGATATGTCGAACATGAGAGCGATCCCTGACAAGGTGTCGTCGCCCTGCACGACATAGGTGCTCATAGCCGTGTTGACGGAGTCGCTGCCGCTTGCGGCACAGGCGGCCGTCAAATCCGGGACAAGAGTATTGTCATCGACCGGCGGTACGCCCGGCAGATCGCATGGATTGGAAGGACCGGTCGGGGCCTGAAGATAATCATTGTTACTGGCAGATGAAGATGAATTGCCGGAAGATACAACATTTGCCGCTGATGCCTGGCCGGGGGAGACGAGATTGGCCACGAATGAAAAGAGACCGCTCTGCCAATTGGCTGATGCGGTCCCCGAGTACGCGATGAATATACCAGCGGCCATTACGAACATAACGACCCATGTCGCCGGGCGCTTTGAAAAAACCGTGTATTTAGATTTCCTATGGGATTCTGATTGCATAACGAATATGTCCTATCCGCAAGTCATCCGCATCTGCCCGTCAGGCGCTCCGTGTCGCATTCGGTAATAAATAAACGGCTCTGTTGAGCCACAATAATCTATTTATTCACTTGAACGCACTATAAGCGTAGCAGGCACGCAGAGTATGTCAATGAATACTGTACACAGCAATAAAGATTGCCGTAATGTCAATAAGTGTGACTAAAAATATGAGCCTGACCTAAGAGAACCGAAGCCGCGTGCTACTATAGACTTCCATGCATAATCCGAGCCACATGCAAAAACTCAACGCCGAACAAGAGCGCGCCGTGGAAACGACGGAAGGACCCCTGCTCATCATCGCCGGCGCCGGCGCAGGCAAGACGCGCGTCATCACTCACCGCATCCTGAACCTGATCAGGAAAGGAACGGCTCCCCATTCCATCCTGGCCATCACTTTCACCAACAAAGCCGCGAAAGAGATGCGGGGGCGAGTAGAGACGCTTTTGACCGAAGATAAGACACTCAATCTGCCGATCTCAATGAACGAACGGCCTTTCGTCAGCACATTCCACGCCCTGGGCGTCCATATCATCCGCGAGAATGCCGGCCTGCTCGGTCTCTCGCGGCATTTCACCATATACGACCGAGCCGATTCGCGACGGGCAGTCAAAGAAGCGATGCTCCGATCGTCAGTCGATCCGAAGGCCTTCGATCCGGCGACGGTCCTCAACATGATCTCGCGGGCGAAAGGGGACGGTCTCGACCGGCAGGAATATATGGACCGTGCCGTCGAAAAAGGCGGGAAAAAGAGCGGGGGCGGATTTATCGAGGAAGTCGTAGCCAAAGTATGGGAGAAATATGAGGCGATCCTGGCCGGAGAGAAGGCCCTGGACTTCGACGACCTGCTTCTGAAGACTGTACAGCTTCTGGAAAGACATAAAGACGTGCGCGAACATTACCAAGCCGTCTGGAAATACATCCATATCGACGAATACCAGGACACGAACCGCGTGCAATACAAGATCGCCAGGCTTTTGGCGGGAAACACCAATGTGCCTGGATCAGAGCCGGGAAATGGCGGCCCCAACATCTGCGTGGTCGGCGACGCGGACCAGAATATCTACAGTTGGCGCGGCGCGACCATAGAGAACATCCTTAATTTTGAGAAAGATTATCCGGAGGCGCAGACGATAGCCTTGGAGACGAACTATCGCTCGACCAAGACCATCATCACTGCGGCCAATGACATCATAGAGAAGAATGTCATGCGAAAAAAGAAGACTCTGCGCACAGACAATGCCGCCGGAGAGAAGATAACGCTCATGGCATCGTATTCCGAGGACAATGAAGCGCAGGCCATCGCCGACGAGACGCGTAACCTGATCGCCGCGGGCGCTTCACCACGCGAGATCGCCGTGCTCTATCGGGCCAACTTCCAATCGCGCGCCCTGGAAGAATCTTTCATCAAGAAGAACATACCTTACCAGCTGGTCGGGGTGCGCTTCTTCGAAAGGAAAGAGGTAAAAGACGTACTTTCATATGTCCGCGCGGCTCTGAATCGCGACAGTCTGGGCGACATCGGTCGTATCATCAACATTCCGCCTCGGGGCATCGGCAAGGTTACCGTAGCAAAGCTATTTTCCGCGAGAGAAGACCTCATACCTCCGGCCACCCGGACGAAGATCGCCGATTTCCGCAAACTGCTCGACGATATCCGCCGCGAGCTCGTCGAAAAGAAACCGTCCGAGGCGGTGAAGTTCGTCATCAAGGAAACGGGCATGGAAAACATGCTCCGTCCGCGATCAGAAGGCGGCCAGGGAGACGGCGAGGACGAAGAGCGACTTCTCAACATCCGCGAGCTCGTGTCCGTGGCGGCGCATTATGACCACATGAGGCCGGAAGAAGGCATCGAAGCCCTGCTCGCGAACGCGGCCTTGGCCAGCGATCAGGATGATCTGGAAAAAGACGACGATGCCGTAAAGCTGATGACCGTGCACGCCTCGAAAGGTCTCGAGTTCGAGAATGTATTCATCGCCGGTCTCGAGCAGGATCTCTTTCCTTTCAAACATGTGGATGAAGACGGCATGAGCCAGGCCGAAGAGGAGGAAGAACGGCGTCTTTTTTACGTCGCTCTCACCCGCGCCAAGAAGAAGATATACTTGAGCTACACTATCATCCGCACCATATACGGCGCCCAGAGGATAAGCGTTCCTTCGGAATTCATCGCCGATATAGACAAAAACCTGATAGAGGATCATGTTCCGGAAAAGCATTCGCCAGCTGTCGGAGGCGCCAAAGCGATATTCATCGATTTCTAGGTTTACAGTCCATGACCAAAGACTCAAAAATACGGCCAAAAAAATCCTTGGGACAGCATTTCCTCAATTCGTCTCATGTGCTCGAGCAGATCATATCCGCCGCGGCCATCACCAAGGACGAGACTGTTCTGGAAATAGGTCCAGGAACGGGAATATTGACGGGAGCATTGCTCAAAGCCGACGCACATGTCATCGCCATTGAGAAAGACGATAGAGCATATGAGATGTTGAAGGAAAAATTCTCAAAAGAGATCTTCGACGGCAGATTAAGACTGACCCACGGAGATATCTTGAACCAAGATATCTTTAACACGAAGAATTATGCTATCGTCGCTAATATTCCGTACTACATAACCGGAGCAATATTGGAGAAATTCCTCGAGCATGAGCCCCGGCCGAACCGTATGGTCCTGCTCGTGCAGAGAGAAGTGGCTGAACGCATCGTGGCGCGGCCGCCTGACGGAACGGGACACGGAAAAGAGAGCGTTCTGTCCATTTCCGTGAAGGCCTTCGGCGATCCCAAGATCATCGCCAGAGTCTCACGCGGAGCTTTCACTCCTGTACCGACGGTCGACTCGGCAATTCTCGCCATTGAGAATATATCGGGCTCCAGTCTTGCGGGAAAAAACGCCTCTGCTATAGGACGATTCTTTGAGATTGTCCGAGCCGGATTCGCCCACAAGCGGAAGTTATTGATCAGGAATCTAGAGACCATGGCTGACAGAGAAAAAGTGGCGGTTATTTGGAAAAAATTCGGTTTGGATGAGAAGGTCAGAGCCGAGGATATTTCCGTGCAGGATTGGCTGCGTATCGCCGAACATATCTCCCCAAATGCACACGGTCTTTCAAGCACGCACAATCTTTCATGATATGATAATCGCATGAATAGGGTAGTCATCTCGATCGGCATCGTCATACTCGTCGGACTGATCATGTTCGGCGTCTTGGCGTATTTGAATCGCTCCCCGGCGCAGACACCGTCCCCTCCGACTACGAATGGATTCCAAACCTTCGACCGCGGTGGAGTCAGTTCTTCCGCCGCTCAAAATACTGAAAACGCCGCACCGATACCATATGCCG
This sequence comes from uncultured bacterium, assembly GCA_963701025.1. Classification (GTDB taxonomy): domain Bacteria; phylum Patescibacteriota; class Minisyncoccia; order Phycocordibacterales; family PALSA-1337; genus C7867-002. The sequence continues at coordinate 589,208 of OY969557.1, forward strand.
TGACGCCAACCTCGACTCCCGTACAACCGCCGGCGCCCGTCTACCAGGTCCCAATCGTGACGACTCAACCGGCCACATTTTCTGCGCCATTTATCCAGTATGTCCAGCCAAGTCCTGTCATAAGCCAACCGGTCATCGTAGAGCAAACCCAACCGGAAGTTTCGCCGCCGCCTGTTCCGGAGCCACAGCCGATACAGGCACCGGTCGCGGCATCGACTTCCCCTTTGCCAAATCTCGCGGCCTACATTCCCTATAACGGACCGGCCTCGCCTCCACCCAAAACTGTAAGCTCGGGCGGAGGGGGCGGAGGGGGAAGCGACATCACTTCGATCCTGATAGACTTGGGAATAGGAGTCCTTGCGTATCTTGTGGCGGGACCGATCGGTGCCATTCTGGTCGGATCTCTGGCTGGTGGAATAACTTCGCTGTTCGGAGGTGGCGGAGGCGGGGGCGGGGGCGGCGGTTTGGGAGCATTGTTCGGTGGAAGCGGGAGCGGGGCAACGGGTAATTTTGGAGGCAAAATAACCAATGTCACATATTGCACATGCAGCGTGTCTCTGATGCTAGACATAGACGATGTCAGGGGCCAATCTATTTCGCTCATATTCAGCCCGGGATCAAGCGACCTCTATGCCGACTACAACGTGTTCGAGTCCGGACCTGAAGTTCTGGGCACATACAGCCAAGGCGGGGGGCAATGCCAGGTATATAGCGGTGAGAGTTGCAATTCCCAAGGTTCGCCTCAAGGCACGATAAAGATGATCGGGACTTCGGAATATTAGCGCGCGTCTTGTTGATAACATAGCCGCCGAGAAAAGGCCTATAAATGCTACAATATGGCCAGCATGCCATACCCCGGTAGATCAACGGTGATCATCTTCGTAGCCTGCGCCGTGGCGGTCGGCGGGGCGGCTCTCTATGCCTATGGTGGATCAGGTAGCGGGCAATCAGCTCAGCAAAATCGTAACCAGATAGCGCTATCCGGCAATAATAATTCAATGTTGAACGCGACGGGAACCGCTGACGAGAGCTGGCGAGCCCAATTCCCGTACGCGACGACGAGCCAATACGCGGGTAAGCCTACCGCGAACGCGCCGACCGGACCGACCACCGTGACCGAAGCTCTCGGCATGGATTTCCTGTCGCGTTTCGCCGATCTCAAACAAGCCAATCTTCTCAATAATACCGACATCGTCAACCAGACCGTCGACAACATGCTCTCGACCGATCTCAACCCGGCCAAACCAAAGACTTACTCCGAGAGCGACCTTATCGTGGCGATGTCGACCAATACCACAAGCCTGGGAGCTTTCAGTGATGCGTTGGCGAACCTCATTGATTCGTACGCGGCCACTACGAGCGAGGTCGAGATATTACAGGTATTCACCACGAATAATGATCCTTCGATCCTCTATGAGCTTCGGCCTATCATAGCCGAGCAGAAGAGAATTATAGCCGGAATATTGGCCATACCGGTGCCACAGACGCTTGTCAATGACGATGTCAACCTCTTGAACGGCATGAGCACGCTAGAGGCGGCGAGCGAATCACTGTATGCGGCTGACACGGATGCGGTCAGGGGCCTTGTGGGGTCCAGTCTGCACGCCGACGGGGCGCAAGCGGTGTCGGACGCCTTGTCGGCCATATATCAAGCGTTGGAATCGAGCGGCGTGCAATTCGGGCTCCATTGGGAAATACTCAATCCTTTGCTAAACTAATGGGTAACATGGCCACTAATCGGAAAAACTCGAGCGGAGCGGCAAACAGATGGCCGGCGATTTTGGTCGTTGCGTTTACCCTGTTGGTTGGCGCTCTATTTGGACCTTCCGTGGCTCACGCACAGCTCGGCAGTCTGACCTGTTCTTCGGCTTTGTTCGGTTCCGTCGGCAGTGCGTTAAGCAGTAATGTTCCGGTGGCGGACAGCCAGGTGCGAAGCAATACTACGGCCGTGAAGAATATCGACTGCACATGGAAAGGTATAGCCTGGCAGTTAGCTCATACCGTCTTGCACTCGCTCACAGGCAGTGTGGTCAACTGGATCAACAGCGGCTTCCAAGGCAGTCCCGCATTCCTGACTAACCCGGAAGGATATTTCGCCAATCTCGGCGATCAGCTGACCGGGGCCTTCATATCAGACACGGGCATATTGGCCGGATTGTGCTCGCCTTTCAATATCGATATCCGTTTGGCGCTGGCCCTCGGCCAAGGAGGGCAGACCAATCCATACACCTGTACCTTGGGCTCAATCATCAATAACGTCCAAAATTCTACTATAAACGGCATGAGTATCGGCGGATTCATGGGCGGAGACTTTTCGCAAGGCGGCTGGCCAGCATTCATCGCCTTGGCCGAGCCGCAGAATAACGAGGCCGGCGCGTATCTCCAAGCCCACAGTGATCTTCTTGCGCGGATCGGCGCAAAGCAGGGCCAAGTCCAACAACAGCTCCTGCAGGGCAACGGATTCCTGTCATGGCAAAGTTGTAATGACATCACCTCCAGCATAGCCGGTGGCGGTTCGGTCACGCCCCAATACATAAACCAAACGCTCGGCTTGAGCAACGCTCAATATGCCACTTTACAGAAGAACGTCGTCGGAACATATAACACCGGGAATGGAACCAGTATTCAGCAGACCGCGGACGCAACAGGGGAACACTATTCCCAGTGCACTACGGAGACCCCGGGTTCGATCATCAACAGCTCGCTCGCCAAGACTCTGGGCGCATCGGCCGACGAGCTCAATCTGACGAACGACATAAATCAGATCGTCTCGGCATTATTCTCCCAGCTCCTGTCTAAGACATTGCAGGGCGGATTGTTCTCGGCCAGCCACTCATCGTCGTCTGGTTCCAACCTCGGATCTTTGACCCAACAACTCATAAACGACCAACAAGCGCAGACCAATTCATCGGCTTTGCAGGGACAAGCGGCCGGTGAGGTCCAGTCCGGTGCCGCTGGAGCACAGCAGGCCGTGGCATACCGCACCCAGATATTGACGGCCATAACCGCCGAGCAGGTTTTGTACCAGACGACGCGCGCATGTATATACAATGAACTGAATGTGGCAACATCGAGTGCGGCCTCCAACGGACAAGGAGGATCTAACGGACAAGGAAGATTTTTCAACGGCTTGACGAACCTCTTCAGCCCCCGGCTTTCAACGTCTTACCTGCAAAGCCAATTGTCTTCCATAGACACGGCCATAGCCGGCATAAACCATCAGATATCGGATGCGGCGACGAACCTGCAGACGGCGTCGAGCTCCGTTGCCTTATACCAGAGCATAGCCGATCAGATCCAGAACGCGCCGTCGCTCTCCTCGGCCACAGACTTGAGCAACCAGTATTCGGCGCAACTATCAACCGTTCCGTATAATGCCGCCGCAGACCCTGGAGCGGCCTACTCGGATCTCAATTCCACCATCGGCGGTATCGCGACTCTGGAGACCGCCCGCACGCCGTATCAGGCGACATGCAATGGCCAGCAATCAGGTAACTAGCTATAACGAACCATGCGTAAGAAATCTTACATCATCACCGCGTGCGCCGTCCTCATCCTCATCGGCATGACATTTTCCGCGCCGACGGCGCATGCGCAGGTAATGGACGTATTGAAAGTGTTCGGTCTCAGCTTTGCGGACTTTGTCGCGGAAATCTTTGCTTCGATCGCGACTATGGCACTTTATATCATGTCATGGTGGGTTTCTATCACCGGCGCTCTGCTGAATGTCTCCATCACATTGACTCTTCATATTAAAGATTTCGTCAACAGCACGAGTGGAGTCTACATAGTCTGGCAAACGATACGCGACATCTCCGGTTTGTTCATCATCTTCATGCTCTTGTACGCATCATTCAAGATCATTCTTGGCTTTGATACCGCAGGCGGAGTAGGGAACCTCATCAAAAATATCGTCATCGCAGGCATCCTCATCAACTTTAGCTTCTTCATCACTAGTCTCCTCATCGACGCGTCGAATATCGTTTCGCTCGCCCTATACAACGGCATTGTCGGCAGTCCGACAGCAACGACGGGTACGCAGACAGCCAATTGTCCGCAGACGACTGCGGGTGATTTGAGCACATGCGCCATCGCGGCAAATACGTTGGCAAGCAATAATACCGGCAATCTGGGAAGCATATTCATGGACAAGCTTAAGCCCCAAGACATATATAATCCGGCGAATACCCAGCTTGCGAGCCATGACCAAGGCCAAGGAACTAGTCCAGCGCCTCTGCAGATATTGATCCAAGGCGTGGTCGGATGCATCATTATGTTCACTGTGGGCATGAGCTTTCTTCTGGCATCACTCGCTTTCGTGGCTCGTCTGGCTATACTCATAGTTTTGCTGGCTTTTTCACCCATCTGGTTCGCGGCAATGATCTTTCCCATACTTGAGGAAAAGAAAAAACATTTCACCGACCAGCTCTATGCCCAGCTGATCTTCATGCCGGTCTATCTGCTCCTCCTCTATGCCGCCATGACCGTGATCAAATACACCACCGTCTTCACCTCTCCAGGAACGGTATTTTCCGGCTCGGGAACGCCTTCTCTGATCCCGACAAATCTCATCGTTCTGGCCATTAATGATTTCTTCATCCTATTCCTGCTCAATATGCCGTTGGTTGTCGCCTTCGGCTTCGGAGGACACGCGACGGATTTCCTCGCGGGCGGAGTCAAGAAGTTCGGCGCGGCGAATGTGTGGAAGAATTTCGGTAGCCAGGCTGGGAGTCGTACGGTTGGACGTGTTGCTTATTCCCTCAATGAGAGTAATGCACTGAAGAGATTGGCCGGGGCTTCTCCCATCCTCGGCGGTCTTGCTTCCAAAGGTCTATCGAATATAAGCTCGGCTGGCTTCGGCGTGAAGAAGGGGGGATATGAAGACCGGCTCAAAGCAAAGAAAAAGGCTCAGGACGAGTTGCACGAGAGAATTGGTGAACTTGACAGGAGTAATTATGCCACGGAAGCAGAGTTCCAGAAAGCACAGGAAAGGGCAAGGACCTACCAGGAGAAATATCGGGCAAATCTTCCTTGGAAGAGCAGTATCATGGGATTCATGTTGGATAACAGAGCAAATAAGCAGAGCCAGCGCAGTATGACTGAAGAAGCTGATGTGGAAAAGAACCAGACCAAATTGGCTGAACTTATGAGCTCAGACGAGTATGTGAATTTGCAGAGAAGAATGAAACTGGCTCCTACTGATGAGGAAAAGGTGGCATTCGAGAAACTAAAGGGTATAGAAAATGAACTGAACGCCGTTATCAAACGTGGATCAAAAGGAAAGGGAAAGAAGGATCTAGCCGGTGTTATAAAACGCCTCGCCGAAGAAGCAAAGAAATCCGGCGGCAGTGAGGAAGGACCAAAAGAAGAACCCAAGACACCATAACGACAATGAAACAATTCACCACTGAACAGCTTCAAGACCACTTCGCGAAACTGCCGAAAGACCTGCAGGAAGCGGTCTCTTCTGCCGAAGTCCGCGATTCGGTCGAGAAAATAGGCAAGAAATACGGCCTCCACATAGACCAGCTGGGAGAGATGGTGGACTTGGTCGGCCTGATCATGCTCGGACTTTCCCCTTCGAAAGATTTCGTCAGGAATTTCTCGCAGGAAGCGGGGGTGAAGACGGACATCGCCACGTCGATCGCGGAAGACATCAACAACGAGGTCTTCGGCAAGATACGATCTTCCATGCAGGCCATTGAGGCGAAAGACGAAGCCGTCGAAGCGCAAAAGACAAAAGCCGAACAGAGCATAACTGACCTGGAGCGCATCGGCGGTTTCAGCATAGAGCCGTCAACAGGTCAGGATGGGGACGGGACGGCGCCGGCTAACTTGCCGGGAGCGGAAGAAGTCGATGAAAGCCCGGATGAATTGATAGCCGGAATCGAGAACCCGCCGCCTATAAAGACTTCAAACTCCTCATTTGTACGTCCTTCGAGTCCTGTGCCGGAAGAGAACCATACGGACATAATTGTCGATCATCTGCTCACGGGTCCTGTGGCCGCGGGCGAACAGAAAACGATACAAATACCTGAACCAGCGAAGAGCGCGCCTATCGAGCCGAAAAAGCCCGTCGGACCTGATCCCTACAAGGAGCCGATCAATTGAAATTGAAAGTGTGTTATAGTGTCCGCATGAATACTGTCGAGGAGATTGCCGTGACCGCTAAGCCCGTATTGCAAAAGTATGGCGTGAAATCTGCTGGAATTTTCGGGTCACGCGCCCGTGGCGAATCCCGACCGGACAGCGATATTGACATACTCGTTTCATTCGGTGAAAAACCTATCTCGTTGTGGGATATGGTCGCCCTCAAAGATGAATTGTCACGACTGCTTCACGGGGTCGTAGATCTTATTTCCGACAAGGCTATAGTGCCGTATTTTAAAGATTATATCTATCATGACCTCAAACCAATCTATCCTCAAGGATAAGAGCGCGTATCTTCGCCTAATGCTCGACTCATTCGGCAAAATACGTGCGTACACAGCGGGGATGTCTTACGCTAACTTTATCGATGACGGAAAGACTCAAAGCGCTGTCATCATGCAACTGCAAGTCGTTGGCGAATTGGCAAAATCAGTGCCGGATGACGTCAAAACTTCGATTGACGTGCCTTGGAAGAACATAGCCGGATTGCGGGATCTCATAGCTCATCAGTATTTCAATTTGGACCTGGCCATGGTGTGGCACACGACGCAAGAAAGCATCCTGGACGTCGAGAAGAAAATACAAGAGTATCTCAACGTATGAAGGATGCCCAGGTTAAGGTATAATTAACCCAATGCGCTTCCAAGTTCCCCAATTCATCGAGGTTGAGGACAAGATCTTCGGGCCGCTCACCTTGAAGCAGTTCATCTACATGGCCGGTGGGGGCGGATTGGCTTTCCTCATATACGTATTCGTCAACAATCTCCTAGTATCCATCATTCCCATACTGGTCGTATTGGCCATATCAGCCGTTCTGGCTTTTTACAAGGTCAACAATCGCCCGTTCATCAACGTCATGGAATCGGCCTTCAAGTATTTCCTCGGCGGCAAGCTCTACATGTGGAAGAAAGAGGAAAAGCCGAGGCCGAAAGACGCCGAGTCTGCTCTCAAGGACGCGAAGAATTACGCTTCTGTCATGGTGCCAAAGATCGCCGACAGCAAGCTCAAGGACCTGGCGTGGAGTCTGGATATCAAAGAGAGCATATACTCGAATAAAAATCAAAAATGAAAAAGTAAAATGTAAAATTTTCAATGGCCACCAAACAATCTACAACCCAGGACTTCATCCCAATCCAGGAGATCCGCGACGGCATCGTCATCCTGAAATCCGGCGGCATGCGCTCGATCATCCTCTGCACTTCTCTCAATTTCGCCCTGAAGTCGGCAGACGAGCAGAGCTCCATCCTGATGCAGTTCCAGAACTTCCTGAACTCGCTCGATTTTTCCATACAGATATTCGCCCAGTCCAAGAAGCTGGACATCCGTCCGTACATCGCCCTCCTGGAAGACCGCTACAAGGAGCAGACAACCGAGCTCATGAAGATACAGGTGCGCGAATACATAGAATTCATCAAATCGTTCGTGGAATCGACCAGCATCATGTCCAAGAGCTTCTTCGTGGTCGTGCCGTATGATCCGGCTATCATGAGCGCCAGCAAGAATCCCCTGATCGAACGCCTTGCCTGGCAGGAAGAACAAGAAGGCTCTCCTGCGGCCAAGGCTTCCGCCGACCAGAGCTTCGCCGAATACCGGAGCCAGCTGGAACAGCGCGTGGCCGTGGTGGAGCAGGGACTGGTGCGTTGCGGCATCACGCGCGGCAGAGCTGGGCACGGAAGAGGTGGTCGAACTTTTCTACAAGCTCTTCAACCCGGGCGAAACGGAAAAGCCGATACAGATAACGTGAAGATAGGAGTTGGGAGCTAGAAGTTAGGAGAAAAAACATGTCATTCATCAGCAATATATTCAAGAAAAAAGAGGCTTCGCCAATAGTCTCCATCCTGCCGGAAGAGATATATCAGGCCGGCGTCCTGGAACTGAAGGATGTCATAGCTCCGTCGGCCCTCAAAGTCAGCCCGAAGGAGCTCAACTTGGGCGAGAAGGTCGGCCGTACTCTTTTCGTCATCTCCTATCCGCGCTTCCTGGACGAGAGCTGGTTCGCGCCCATCATCAACCTGGACAAGGTCTTCAACATCTCCATATTCATCCATCCCGTGGACACGGCCAAGATTCTGCGCCATTTCCAGAAGAAAGTCGCCGAAGTCCAGAGCCAGATCTCCAGGAGGGAAGAGAAGGGCTTGGTGCGCGATCCCGCCCTGGACACGGCCTATCAGGACCTGGAACAGCTGCGCGACCAGCTGATGCAGGCCCAGGAGCACCTCTTCGACGTCGGCGTCTATATCACCATATTCGCCGACAACGAGAACGAGCTCGACAAGCTGGAGTCCGAGATCAAGTCCATCCTGGAGTCCAAGCTCGTCTATCGTGAAGCCGGCTCTGTTCCAGCAGGAGCAGGGATTCAAGAGCGTCATCCCCATCGCCGACGACCAGCTCTACGGTCCATTCCAAGCTCAATTCCTCGCCGCTCTCCAGCGTCTTTCCATTCGTGTCCTTCGACCTCACCTCCAGACAAAGGCATCCTCTACGGCATCAATCGCCACAACTCGTCATTGGTCCTGTTCGACCGCTATTCTCTGGAGAACTACAATTCCGTGACATTCGCCACGGCCGGCGCCGGAAAATCATATTGCACCAAGTTGGAGATATTGCGCACGCTCATGTTCGACGTCGACGTCATCGTCATCGACCCTGAAAAAGAATACGAGTACATGGCCGAAGCCACCGGCGGCAAATATTTCAATATATCCCTCAATTCCGAGCATCACATCAATCCGTTCGACCTGCCGATCGCCCGCGAAGATGAGTCGAGTGCCGACGTCCTGCGCTCGAATATCATCAACCTGGTCGGCCTGTTCCGCATCATGCTCGGCGGCCTGTCGCAGGAGGAAGACGCCATCATAGACCGCGCCATCACCGAGACCTACGCCTTGAAAGACATCACTCCCGACTCTAATTTCAAGGACGTCGAGCCGCCGCTCCTGTCAGACTTCGAGCTCGTCCTGGCCGGCATGGAGGGAGCCGATTCGCTCGTCCAACGCCTGTCGAAATACACCAAAGGCACTTGGGCCGGCTTCATCAACCGCCCGTCGAACGTCGACATCAACAAGAAATTCATCGTCTTCTCCCTGCGCGACATGGAAGACGAGCTCAAGCCGGTGGCCATGTATCATGGTCACGCACTATATCTGGAACGCCATCAGCAAGGAGCTGAAGAAGCGCCTCCTGGTCATAGACGAGGCCTGGTGGATGATGAAGTCGGAGGATACCGCCTCATTCCTGTTCGGTCTGGCCAAGCGCGGCCGCAAATACTTCCTCGGCCTGGCCACCATCACCCAGGACGTGGACGACTTCCTCAAATCGCCCTACGGCATGCCCATCGTCACGAACTCATCCATCCAGATCCTTCTGAAGCAGTCGCCGACCATCATCGATCATATCCAGCAGACATTCAATCTGACCGATGAGGAGAAATATCTCCTGCTCGAGTCCGACGTCGGCGAAGGCATATTCTTCGTGGGGCTCAAGCACGTGGCCATCAAGATCGTCGCCTCGTATACCGAGGACCAGATCATCACCACCAATCCCCAGCAGGTCATCGCCATCAGGGACGCAAAGCGGCAGTTGGAGCAGGCGGGGTAGAGAGAAGTTCTAATTGGTCTAATTTCTAATTACCTAAACAAAAATGGCTTCGAAGATCAAAAAACCGGAGTGGATCGCCTTGTTCGCCGTTACGGGCCTCATTGATCTGGTTCAGCTCTTGGGCGACCTGTTCTTGAGTGAGGCCTTTGCCGCTCCGGAGGTCATAAATGAGATCGTCGACCCGTTCATAGGCGTATTCTTGGGCGGCTATTTTCAATTCCGCGGGGTCGAGATACTGCGTCAGCCGAAAAGAGTCTTGTCTCTCCTCGGAGTGACCGGTCTAGAAGAGCTGACCGGGGCTATGGCGCCCGGATGGGTATTCGACGTCTGGTATATATATAAGAGCGTCCGGACTGAAGAAGCTGAATCGCAGGCGCAGAAAGAGCAGGAGGAATGGAAACAGCAGGTCATGCAACAGGCTAGAGCTAGTAATTTTAACGGCAGGAGAGAAGCGTCGCTCGGACCGGAAGCCGAGCGCGTTTCATCAGCACCGTCCATAGCCAGATACTTCAAGGGCATAGGTCGTCCAAGGGGCAACGAAGCGTGAATAACTGGCATCGCAAAGGCCTATATATATTGCTAGAATAGAGCCAATGAAACGCGCCTATTTTCTAATGGTTTCCGTGAGTTTCCTGCTACTTTCCGTCTGCTACTTGCTACCTGCCAATGTTTCAGCCCAAAGCCTCCCTGCCGGTATCACAAGTATCACACTGACCACGTCATCCCAGAACCCGGCCCCGGGACAGAGCGTTACCGTGACCGCGACGAGCTACAGCTTTGACATAAATTCCGCGATGATCATCTGGACAGTCAACGGCAAACAGGTCCAGAAAGGCATCGGCGCCACGACTCTGTCAGTGACCGCGCCCGCGCTCGGCAAGACCACGACGGTGGGCATCGAGGCTGTCACGACGGACGGCCAACGCTTTACCAATTCTCTCGCCCTCGGTTCCGGATCCGTGGATATGATCATCGAGACCGACGGTTACGTGCCTCCGTTTTTCCTTGGCAAGACACCGCTCGTCTTTGAGAACAATGTCACTGTCATAGCCGTCCCTCACTTGGCTAACGCATCGGGCAAAGAATATGATCCGTCGACGCTCGTATATCAATGGAAAAAAGACGATGGGACCGTCTTGCAGGATCAGTCCGGATACGACAAACAATCGATCACCCTGGCGGGAAGTATCATTCCGAGACCGTATTATCTCATCGTCACCGCGTCATCGCGCGACGGCTCCGCTCAAGGACAGGGCATCGTACTGATCTCCCCGCAATCCCCGTCAGTGACATTCTATAAAGATGATCCACTGTACGGACCATTCTTTAACGAAGCGATTGGCAATACGCTCTTCATCGGATCACAGAAGGAGGCCAGCGCTTTTGCCTCATTGTTCGGCTTCAATTTTTCTCCGAGCAATGGCGGCGATCTGACTCTCGATTGGTCCATCAACGGCGCATCGCATCCCGAATTGGCCTCGAGCCAATCGGTCGTCCTGCGCGCACCGGATGGAGTATCCGGCACGTCGGCTATATCTTTGAGCATCCAAGGGGTGAAGGACATCCTGCAGGGAGCGAGCGGCGCCTTCACGGCGGCCTTCAGCGCCAGCGGGCCATCCGCTTCGACGACGCCGGTAACGTTTTAAATACGATGAAATCAATCCTTAACAAATATAAAATTCTGGCCTTTGTTCTGATCAGTTTTGTCTTGGTCGGAATTTCTATGCCTTCCATGGCCCAGGCAGTGGATACGAAATACACGCCATTGGCTCCGTTGCCGTGCATCCCAAGTTCAGGATCGATAGATTCAAGTGGGGCTATCATTCCAAGTTCTGTGGTCACCTGCGGCCAAGGCAGTGCCGGCTCACCGCAGACGAGCGTCAATGTTCAAACCTACATCCAATACGCCGTCAATCTTCTCATTGCCTTGGCGGCCGTGGCGGCCGTCTTTATGATCACCTGGGGAGGATTCGAATATATGACGACCGATGCGGTTACAGGAAAAGAGGAAGGCAGGAAAAAGATAACGAATGCCATTTATGGGCTTCTCCTAGTACTGTGTTCATATCTCATCTTACGCACCATCAATCCGCAGTTTGTACAGATACCAGTGGGGTTGGTGACACCACTCGGGTTGAGTTCGCAAAACACCACTGCCGATTGGCTCACGACCGTAGGAAATGAGATGAACGCCTACAACGTCAACCAAACCGCTCTTAGACAGACCATAGCCGATGCCAATGCTGCCGCGGCCGTGCTTCAAAATCAATTGAGCGTTGCTCAAAACGCAGAAAAGGACGCGTGTTATACGTATGGCGACACTTCCCAAGAATGCAAAGACGCTATGAATAAAACCGACTCGACCCAAAATCAACTGATTCAACTACAGAGCAATACTGGCCTTATAACCGCAAAAGGTATCATAGATGGCAACGTGGCGGCATGTGGTACTACCGGTAGTTTAAACAGTCAGGTAACCGGATCAAGTAATGGGAATTGTTATACGAATAACCTAGCTGCTATTGATTCGATCCTGGCCAATTCGACTCTTACGAGTCGGTTACAACCAAACGATCTGCAAGCATTGAAGAATTATGCGGCTACATCAAAAACGACTCTGACTATGGATAGCTGGGTGAATTATTATAACCAATCGCTTGCAAATTATAATCAGACATACTTTGGAGCAGGCGACAATGCCGTCTACGGAGCCCTGCAAAGAGCGAACACTGCGATAGTCCCTGGAGCGCTCACAGGAAGCAATGCGGCGTATAATGCTACAGTGCTCGCTCAAACGAATGCGCTTGCAAATATTGACGCCGACCTGCAATCGGCAAAGTCAACTGTGACGGATCCAGCTGAATACCAACAACTTGTTACCCAGGCGCAAGCGCTCAAGGCTCAAATAAGCTCACAAAGTCCTAAAAAACCTTAAGAATATGTCCCGTAAACTACTCATATCAATATCGGCGATTGCAATCGTATTGATCCTTATTGCTTTCGCGTACTGGTACTTCCTTCTGCATCCCTCAAACCAAACCACCGGCACATCAAATTCTCCTTCAACGGGCTACTCACCTTTCGGCAGAACGCCTTCAGGATCTAACCAAGGAACTTCGACGGGGAATACCGTCACGAACAGCCCAAGCGCGCCTGTCGCGATACAAATACCGGCCCTGCGGCTCCTGTCGGCCACTCCGGTCGGGGGATACGCCGCTTCGACCACGGCTTCAACGACGGTGGTGCGCTGGATAGACCGCGGCAGAGGCAATGTATTGCAGGCGACGGAGGACTCTCTCGACATTCAGACTCTTTCGAATACTTTGCTGCCAAAGATGTATCAGAGCGTCTGGGGCAAAGGCCTCAATTCCTTGATCGGTTCGGTGCTTGCCGACGACGACGCGACGGTATCGACCTTATACGCCGCCATGGTGCCGCAGAGCACCAGCACCGCGAGCGCTCCGTATCGGCTTCAGGGTAAGAATCTGCCGGCTGACATCGTCTCGTATGCCGTTTCCCCGAAGAAGGACAGAATATTCCTCTTCGCCGTGCAGGGAGGCCAAGGCATTGGCTATGTGGCTCCGTTCAATGGCGGTACGGCCGTCCAGATATTCGCCACTCCGGTCACGCAGGTGAATGTGAGCTGGCCGGAAGAGAACACCATAGCCATCACCACCAAGGGTTCGGCAGGAGAAGCCGGTTTCCTGTACTTCGTCGACCCGAGGACGGGCGCATGGAAGAAGATCCTCGGGCCTCTGCCGGGATTGTCCGCTCTGGTAAGCCATGACGCGCGCTATGCCATCGTCTCGATAACCGGCGGCGCGGACAATGTTCTCACTTCGATATACGCCATAGCCACATCGAGCGGCGTGGACGCTATCATACGCACTTTGGCCGACAAATGCGTCTGGGGCAATTTCTACAAGGACATGGTCTATTGCGCCGTGCCTTTCCAGCCGGTCTCCGGAACCTATCCAGACGATTGGTACAAAGGCACTCTCTCCACCGTCGACAAGATCTGGCAGGAGAACGCCGTGACCGGCGAGGTGCACCTGGTCTCGTCGCTCTTCGAGCAAGCGCAGACCAATATAGACGCCTTTAATCTCGCTTTGGACGACAAAGACAACTATCTCTTCTTCATGAACAAGCTCGACCTTTCGCTCTGGTCGCTCGACTTGGTGTCGCCTAATTGATCGACTAACTGCTAATTGATGGCGTTCACGCCCTTTTTATTTAGATATCTTTTTCGGATGACGAGTTCCTGCCCGAGGGTGAATAACGAGCTGACCGACCAGTAAATGGCGATGATGGAGGCCGCCTGCGGGAACTTGACCGGAATAATCCAGTACGTGGAGGCGAAGGCTATGATCGGCAAAAGGAATTTCATCTGAGTGTTCATGGAATTGGCCATGTTCGGGGTCGAGCTCTTGGGCGCGGCGCGCTGCTGGCGCGAAGCCAGAGAATAATGCATCTGGAAGAATTGGATGATCGCCGTAATAAGAGAAAGGACCAGGCTCGGCTTCAAAAGGTCAAGCCCGAGCAGGGAAGGCAAGGCCTTTGGCACGTGGATGAAGCTGTATAGAAGCGTCGGGTCTACCGCCGGAGTTATCTTGTAAAAGACGGAGATGAGGGCCAGTAGTATCGGCAATTGGATGATGAGCAGAAGGATGCCCGAGAACGGGTGGATGCCTTTCGATTTGTAGAGCTCCATGACCTTCAAGCCTTGAGCCTGCTTGTCTTTGGCGTAATCGGCCTTGATCTTATTGGCCTCCGGCTCGACTTCTTTCATCTTGACCTGGGTCAGAAGAGCCTGTTTCGAAAGAGGAAATATGATCAGGCGGACGATGATGGTAAAGAGGATAACGGCAATGCCGACATCGATCCACGGGAGTAGGTCCATCAGACCGACGAGACCGTTATAAAGAGGCAGGAATATGAATTGATGATACATGGCGAGAAGGGGATAGTGGAACCGGTTAACTATACACCAATTCTCGCTTTTGAGAAAAGAGTTTTGAGGTCAGCGGCCATGCCTTCGAACTCGGCTGTGATCGCCGTCGTTTTGGCGAAAATGATGGCGTGCGTGCCAGGAATCATGGAACTGGCCGTGGGTTGTGCGGCTGGCGGAACGCTCGTTGAAACAATCGCCTGGACTGCCTCGTACATGCGTCGGCGTATGCGGTTCCGAAGCACGGCCGTTGGCGCGATCTTTTTTGGCGCCACGGCGGCGATCTTGATTCCTCCGCTCTCCTTGCTCCTTACTTCCTTCTCCTTACTCTCTGCTTCTTGCTTCCCGTGTTCCAGCACCCGCATGAGAAAAAGAGGGGAGTGATATATCTTTCCTTTTTCCATGACCTCCGAAAACTGCTTAGTGGAAAGCCTGCGGGATCTTTTGATCATATTGATGGCGCGCGAACGCGCTTTTTATTATACGGCGATCCTGTGACGGCCTTTGGCGCGACGCGCTGAAAGGGCCTTTCGGCCGCCGGGCGTCTTCATGCGCACGCGAAACCCATGGCTCTTGGCACGCTTGCGCTTGTTCGGCTGGTAGGTGAATGACATGGCAAGACTATAGTATATAAACGTGAAAGAAGCAAGAAAATAAATCATTGACACGCCGCGAGCGCTACAATTCATTTTCTTGATTACAAATATCTTTTATATTATTTTTGCAAATTCTTATCCCCAACTTATCAACAGCTTTTAAACCGGTTGGCAAGTTTGCAAAATCGCAAACAAGTATATACTTAGACCTATTCAAAGCCATGAACGACTTCACCCAAACCTGGCAGACCGCCCTACTAGAAATCAAGACCATAGTATCGCCCGCCAACTATTCCACATGGCTCACCACGACGAAAATCGTCCGTGAGGAGGAGGGGATCGTCTATTTGGGCGTGCCAAACGAGTTCACTAGAGAATGGTTGGCGAAAAAGTGCCATAATTCCATATTACGCATACTGCGCCAGATCAACGAGCATGTGCGCGCTCTTGAATACGTCATCGTAAAGGACGGAGAGCAGTCCGAAACGGCCAGAAAGAGGGTCATCGTCTCCTCGACTATGGCCATGCCGCTCCAGGACTTCTACATCAACAAAGAAGATAATCTCAATCCGCGCTACACATTCGATAATTTCGTCGTCGGTCCGTACAACGAGCTCGCTCACGCCGCGTCCCAGACGGTCATCAAGAATCCAGGACAGACGTATAACCCGCTTTTTATATACGGTTCGACCGGCAGGGGAAAGACGCATCTCATCCAGGCCATCGGCAACAAGATCAAACAGGCGCATCCAAATAAAAAAGTCTTCTATCTCACTTCGGAGAAGTTCGGCTCCGACCTGCTCAATTCCTTCCAAGAGAACAAGACTCAACAGTTCAAAGAGAAGTACCGCAAGTATGACGTGGTCATCATGGACGATGTCCAGTTCTTCTCCGGAAAGGAAAAGTTCCAGGAGGAGCTCTTCCATTTATTCAACACCTTCCACGATACCGGCCGCCAACTCGTATTCTCGTCAGACCGGCATCCAAACGTCATTCCCGGTCTTGAAGATCGGATTCGCGGCAGATTCAGCGTGGGAATGATCGTGGACATACCAGCGCCTGACCAGGAGTCGAGGACGGCCATCGTCCGGACCAAGTGCAGGCTGAATAATATAAGTCTTCCCAACGAAGCCGTGGAGTTCCTGGCCTCCGAGATAGAAGACAACGTGAGGGAAATAGAGGGTATAGTTAACGTCATTGCCTGTCAGATGCAGCTCAAGAACAAGGAGTTGACCTTGAATGAGATTAAACACCTCCTGAAGAACAGCGCCAAACCAAAGAAGAACATCTCGGTCAAAGAGGTGGTCAAGATCGTATCCGATTTTTACAACATCGACGAAGCGAGCATATACAACAAGACCCGCAGAAAGGAAGTGGTGAAGCCGCGCCAGGTGGCCATGTATCTTCTCCGCGAAGACTTCAGCATATCTTTCCCGTCGATCGGCGACAAAATGGGCGGGAGAGACCACACGACCGTCATCCACTCATATGAGAAAGTGAAGGAGGATATCAAGAGCAATACGGTCTTGTCGCAAGAGATAGGACAGTTGAGAACCATGTTATAACCTGTGGAGATGTCGGGGAGAAAGATCTGGGTGGATGAGTTGTTCGTCGGTGCGCCGGTGTTATCAACAGAGAGTCGGCACAAGAAAAGTTCAAAGAGCGAGTGGATAGAACGTACTATGGATTGTTCACATACCCACCACCTTAATAATAGTAATATTTTTTAAATAACAATTTATTAATACTATGAAAATCGAGGTACATCTTCCGGAATTCAAAAAAATGATCGGCATAGCGGAACGGGTGGCGAAAAAGAACGCCAGCTTGCCGGTTCTATCATGTCTCGTTTTTGAGGTCATGAAAAACACTCTTGTTATACGATCTACAAACCTCGATGTGGGAGTCGAAATGACCATGCCCGCAAAAACCGAAGCAAGCGGGACCGTCGCGGTCCCAGCCCACACCATATCGGCATTCATTTCCCAGCTTGCCGATCAGGACGGAGTCGTCAAAATAGAGCTTGTGTCCGGAAACCTCCACATAATCTCAATGAGGTCGAAAGTCATCATAAAGACAGTACCACACGATGATTTTCCTTCCATTCCCAAGATTTCCGATGGCAAAGAAACAAAAACACCAACGGATATTTTTATGAAGGGCCTTAAGTCTGTCTGGTATAGCGCGTCAGTTTCCAGCATCAAGCCGGAATTGTCGAGCGTGTACGTGTACAAAAACAACGAGCATCTGATTTTCGCCGCGACGGACTCGTTCAGGCTGGCCGAAAAGAAAGTGAAAATACCGACCACGGCCGATCTCGAGGACGTGCTGATCCCATTCAAGAACATTCCCGACATAATGCGCACCCTCGAAGGCATCGGCGCGGAAGTGACTGTACGTTCCAACAAAAATCTGATATCTTTCGAGGCCGGCGGCACCCGCATCACTTCGCGTATCGTGGACGGGACATTCCCTGACTATAGACAGATCATCCCAAAAAACTATTCTACTGAAGCGGTCGCGCTCAAACAGGATGTCATGACCGCACTCAAAGTCTCCACGGTCTTTGCCGACAAATTCAATCAGATAAAGCTAGTCATTGATCCGAAGGGCAAGATTTTCGAAGTCCAGACCAAGAACGCCGATGTCGGAGAGAACGCCACGGCCATCGACGCGGCCCTTTCCGGGGAGAAAGTAGAGATCAATTTCAACGGGAAATACATAGCCGACTGCTTCCAGTCCATAGACGCCGACAGCGTCTCTTTCCAGCTCGGAGGCCTCAATAAGCCCATGGTCGTCCGCCCAGCCGCGGGAGACGGCACGTTCATGTACTTGGTCATGCCGATGAACCGTTAGCCATGAACGAAGATTGGTCCTAAATAGAAGATACATGTTGCGCATCAGTGAATTTTTCAAGCGTATAGGAGGGATACAGGCGCGGGAGATCGCCTTCCGCGCCGGAGTCCAGGCCGCCATCAAGGAATCGACAGGCGTTGAGATCCCAATACAGTCCATATCGTTCAGATCAGGGAAAATCTCATTAAAGAATATATCTCAAGCCGCGCGATCAGCCGTCTTCATAAAAAGATCCGCCATCATCGAGCGGACCAACGCGTTGCAGTCAGTTAGACATGTAGACGATTTTATATAGTCGAGAAGTCTACGGACGTCGTGGCTTGATCGTAGACCGTGTCATGCACGACGACCGATATGGTGTCGGTCGCCTCAAGCCCACCGATGTCCGCGGGTATGAACGATATGTTCAATGGATTTTGCGTGTTAGTCAGTATGTATTTTCCGTTCAGGTACACCTCAGATTCCTTGACTGGGTATTTGCCTGTTTCCTGCAGATTGACCGAAAGAAGCTTGCTCGGGTCGATGACGGAGTCTTCTTGCGGCGTGACGATGCTCACCTGCGGCATATTCGCCGGCACATGCACGTCATCGGTGGCTGTCGGTATGGTGAAGTCAGTGGTCTCCATGAAATCCGGATTGCTCTTGTGCCAGTTGGTGAACCACGCTCGGACGGCATATTCCCAATTCGCGTATTGAGAATCCTGGGAAGGATCTGTGGGTATAGGCCCACGCGGATCATCTTTGTTCACCCACTGCAGGATGGAGTGCACGCTGTCGAAGACGATCTCCTTCCTTGTTTCTTGGGGCGTGTATCGTGTCGCCACCTTTCCGGATATTGTGTCTATCCAGTACGAGACGCCTCCTTGCCATATGCCTGAAAGGACTGGTTTCAAGCCGTCAGGTTCCGGCTGTGGGGATTTGAAGTTTTCCGGCGGGAAATCGCCGGCGACTTCGGACATGAAAGCTCCCCAGACCGGCGTGATGATGAGGGCTGATATGGCGTCTTTCATCGGGTGGTTGTCGTTGTTGCCCGCCCAGGCTCCTACCACGAGGTTCGGGGTGTAGCCCATGGTCCAGACATCACGGTAATCATTGGTGGTTCCCGTCTTGATGGCGACTTGTCGCCCGACGCTTTGAGCTATGGGTTCGATAGACCCCATGCGATTGGCGTCGCTCGATAGCACGTCATTTATCTCACGGGCGATCTCGGTTGGTATAGCCTGTGTCGGGCTTGTCGTAGCCTGCTCGAGGATATTGCCGCTGGCGTCGTCGACTTCCAATATGGATCGGTATGGGTTACGGACGCCGTCATTGGCGAATACGCCGTACGCGCTCGTCATGTCGAGCAAAGAGACTTCTCCACCGCCGAGGACAAGAGTCAGGCCGTAGCGGTTCGGGTCATTGAGGCTGGTGATGCCCATGTCAGTCGCGGTCTTGATTGATTCCGGTATGCCGGCCAGATAGAGGGCTTGGACTGCCGGTATGTTGCGGGATTCCGGCAACGCCAACCGGATGGTCAGGGGTCCTTTATATAAATTATCATATTCCACAGGCGAATAACACACCTTCGTCGGATCATCACTCGGATTCTTCGGCTTGCCGTCAGGCGTACAAAGGCTCGAGAACTGCATGGGCGTATCGTAAAGGATCGTATCCGGCGTATAGCCTTTTTCGAATAGAGTGGCATAAACGAACGGCTTGAATGTCGAGCCAGGCTGGCGCTGTGCCGTGGCGTCGTTGTAGTTTCCGTCGATTGACGCGTCGAAATAATCCCTTGATCCGATCATCGTCAGGATATCGCCAGTTTTCGGGTCTATCGCCACCATGGCCGTATTGCTGGCGTTGAAATTGGTGTTCAAAGACGGGCCGAAACGCGCCACCACGTTCTCGGCCTTCTGCTGCATGTCATAATCAATAGTAGTTATGACCTTAAGCCCGCCCGTATCAACGGCATCCTCGCCGTATTTCTGGATCAAATAATCCAGGACGAACATGACGAAGTGCGGCGCGCGGATACCTTGGGAATTCTTGGCCAAGAACGTCACTTTTTCTTTGATGGCCAATTGGTAGTCGGCGTCGCTTATCATACCGAGACCTTTCATGCGTGAGAGGACCAGCTTTTGTCTAGCGTCCAAGTCCGCGGTATGGGTCCCATATGGCGAATAATACGTCGGTGCTTGGGGGATGGCGGCGATATATGCCGCTTCGGCCAGGCTCACGTCCTTGGCCTGCTTGCCGAAAAATTCCTGGCTGGCTTCCTCGACGCCGTATATCGTGCCGCCGTATGAAGTCTCGTTAAGGTACGCCTCGAGGATCTGGTCCTTGGTCATGATGCGCGTCAGCTTTACGGACAGTATCCATTCCTCCAGCTTCCGCGACAAAGTCTTGTCCTGCGTCAAAAGGGCGTTCTTGATGACCTGCTGGGTGATGGTAGAGGCGCCTTGGCCGAAACTGCCGGTGGCGAGGTCGGCCAGGAGCGCGCGGATGATGGATGTCGGCTCGATGCCGATATTGTTATAAAAATTGGAATCCTCGATAGCCACGGTGGCCTTTTGTATGAAGGGTGATATGTTGGCAAGCGGCACGACCGTACGCTTTGCGTTCGCTCCGGTGTCGTAGAGGAGGACGGTACCGGTACGGTCGTATATCTTGGTGGACTGGACTACTTGTCGCGTCTCGAAAGAATTCAAGTCAGGTATCTTCAAAGTCGCTATCCATATAGCTGCGCAACCTGCGGCGATAAGGACCGCCGAGGCGACGATCGCCGCAGCGCGCAATATGTGCCGGACATGCTTTTTTCGCGGACGGCGGCGTCTCGTCATGAATGGCAATTATAGCACGCGTAGCCGGATGTTTTCCTATTGCTCCCACTTATCGCCGAACGGATTCAGCTCTTCTTCATCTAGGGTCGGGGTCTCCTCGGACTCCTCGTCTTCCTCGGTGCCGACTACAGGAGCGTCTTCATCCGCGATCTTTTCTTCTAGATCGGGAAGGATGATCGGGGCGTCGGCCTCCTGCCTGCCGGCAGGCAGGGCGATTTTCTTTGGCTCCGCCTTCACCGGCCTCATTTTTGTCTTTGAATGCGGCATTATGTATGCGTGGATAATTTGTAACAAAGGGCGGTCCTTTTTGCAATGAAGGGAAACTGTGGAAAACTCGGCAATATGCCCAAAACTCAAAATAACCCGGGATGCTTCGATCTGGCGCAAGCGGAGTGCGTGAGAGCAACTGCTATGGCGTCGTATTCGTCGTCCAAAGTCTTTTTTCCGCCTTTTTTGGACCCAGTAGCGGCTTCTTTCACTGGCATATCCACTAGCATGGGCATCATCTTCATCATATGGCCTTTATCACTAGTGCCATCGCCGGTCACCGCCATCTTTATCTCCATGGGTGAGTATTCGAAGACGGGAATGCCCCTTTTAAGGCCCTCGTATATGATGATGCCCCGGGCTTCGGCCACGCGCATGGCCGTCTTTTGGTTTTTGGTGATGAAAAGGGTTTCAATGGCCAAGGCACCCGGCTTGAACTCGTCGAGGATGCGCGCGATTTCGGTACCTATATGCCGGAGACGCTCGTATATCGTCTCTTTCGGTGAAGTAGTGAAGCAGTCGGAGTATATGACGGTTTCTTTTCCCCTCGCCGGCTTCTCGATCACCGCGATGCCGAGACGGTCGTATCCGGGATCAATTCCAAGAATTTTCATCTCGTTATTTATCCTTAAGTCCTGAATCCTATTCCGCATTTGTGAATACTTCCTGAACCTCGTCGTTATTTTCCAATTCCTCGACGATTTTGGACAAAGCTTCGACGTCAGCGTCCTCTAGCGGAATAGTCGAGGTCGGTGTCCATATGTTGTTCGTTTTGGCGAAAGCCCATGAAGCGCTACCTGGTGCCGCCAACTCGAAGCCGTTCGATGAGAGGATGTGTTTGATCTCCTGTGCGGCCTTGTTCCGGTTGTCGGTCAGCGCTTCTATAAGGAGGGCCACTCCGCCTGGACCGTATGTCTCGTAAATGATTGACTCCATGACCGCGCTATTGTCCGTAGCGCCTTTCTTGACCGCGCGATCAATAGTGTCGTTTGGCATATTCTCCTTGCGTGCCTTTTCGATAGCGGCGGCAAGGCCTGGAGAGGACAGTACGCCTTTGGCTTTTTTCGCCTCGACAGTGATCAAGCGGACATATTTTCCGAAGGATTTGCTCTTCTCAGCGTCATTCTTGGCCTTGAGGTGCTTTATCTTTGAGAATTTGTTGTGGCCGGACATGAGAGTAGTTTATAAGGAGGATTAATATGAGTTATTATACATGCATGAAGAAGATTTGCATCCATCCAAGGATAGTACAAGCTATGGGTTTATCTGGCGAAGAGCTCAAAGTCTTTGACATACTGTGCGGCCAACAGATGGCAAGAGAAAGCATTAAAATAGCTAGGATGGCTGGCGTGCCGAGGAGAACGGCCGTTAGAATCTTGCGAGACTTTGAGAAGAGGGGGTTGATTATTAAGAGGACTAATTTAAAGGGGACGAAAGATGCGTGGATGTATAAGAAAGGTTTAGATAGATTCGGGTATAGAGAGAACTAGGGATATCGATACATATGCAAAAATGACACCTTACCTGACACTTTTGCCCCATTATATAGGCACCGAAGTGTCACCTAAAGTGTCGTTTTCTCTTATAAGACAGAAGAGAGTGTTGTAAGACAGATAGGTGGTTATGAAAGAGATCAGAGCGGGACCGTACCCTTCTCTCCCAGATGCGCATAAGCCTTTTCCGTGGCTATCCTGCCGCGCGGCGTTCTCTCCAACAGCCCTAGTTGTATCAAATACGGCTCATAGACTTCTTCGACCGTTGCCTGCTCCTCGGACAATGCGGCTGCGATCGTATTTAACCCCACAGGCCCTCCGCCGAATTTGCTTATAATGACCTTCAATATCTCACGATCAGCGGCAGTGAGGCCTATGACATCTACGCCGAGCATATTCAAAGCTTTTTCCACGGTCGCCTTATCCAGGTCAGTCTTGTTGATCTGGGCGTAATCGCGGCATCTTTTCAGGTGATAGTTCGCCGTGCGAGGGGTAAAGCGCGATCTGACGGCGATCTCTTTCACCGCGTCATCGTGGATGCGCATACCCAATATCTTGGCGGAGCGCTTGACGATATCGGCTATCTCTTTATCAGAATAAAACTCGAGCTTGAAGACTCCGCCGGAGAAGCGCGACCGCAATGGCGAAGAGAGCAAGGCGATCCTGGTCGTGGCGGCGATCAAGGTGAATGGCGGCAGGTCGAGCTGAATGGTCCTTGCCGATGGTCCTTTACCTATGATAATATCCAGGGTTCCCGACTCCATGGCTGGGTAGAGGACTTCCTCTATCGCCTTGTTCAGCCGGTGTATCTCGTCGATAAAGAGTATGTCTCCGGCGGAGAGATTGGTGAGTATGGACGCGAGATCACCGACTTTGAGAATGGCCGGCCCGGAAGTGACTTTCATCTGCGCGCCGGTCTCTTTAGCGATGAGATGGGCGAGCGTCGTCTTGCCCAAACCGGGAGGCCCATAGAAAAGGATATGCTCTGGCGGGTGTTTGCGCTCTTTGGCGGCGGTGAGCAGAATATGGAGATTGTCTTTGATGTTCTTCTGGCCTATATAGTCGTCCCAGCGCGACGGGCGCAGAGTCTGGTCGAGGAAACCGACCTCTTTCTCGTCTGGAGCGGTATGCGGGGGAGTTCTTGACATTTGGATAGTTATATGCTAGGATAGCGAGGAAATTGAAACAATGGAAATATGCAAATTTATGGCCGTATTCGAGCCCATAAATCTCTAAGCAATGGCCTTCCCAGGTTTGGGCATAGTGCTAAGGACATGTTGGTTGCAAGGCTTCGGCCTTGCGTACTGAAATTATCCTCGGGACTCTGCCTCGCTTTCGTCATCACGACGAGAGATATTGCTTAGGGATTTATAGGTTTGAACCTCGCCTAGCGGCGCGAACCTGCCGGTTCGTCTGTTCGTATCCTAACGCTATGCACAGGGAAAAAGCAACAGATGATCTTACCCGAGTTTAGCGTCATGTCCGCGCAATCCTTCCTGAACGGATCTTTGGACAGATGTCAGTTGTCCTTGCAACAGGAGCTTTTCTCGCTGAAGTTCGGTCAGCTTTGACTTTAATTTCGGAATATCCCTCTCGTCTTCATAGAGCTGGTGTTTATCCGTCTCTATATCCTTCTGGAGGCGCGGTATTTCTACTTTCATCTTGCCCGCATCGATCTCCATAGCCCTTATTTCCTCCTGCAATTTGAGCATCTCAGCCATTTCTTTCCGTATTTCTTCTTGAAGCTGCTGCACAGATTCAGTCGCGTTCATTTTTTGCATATTGATATGAAATTAATCTTCTAATGCGCCGATCCTCAATCTTCCAGCGTTATCACCCTCTCCAGTTCGTCATACGACGTCACGCCGGAGAGCACCTTGAGCACGCCATCCTGCTTCATGGTCAGTATGCCCTGGCCTTTGGCGGCGGTCCAGATCTCGCGGTCGCTGGAACTAGCCTGGACGGCCGCTCTCGATCTCGCGGGTCATCAATATGGCCTCGTATATGCCTATGCGACCTTTATAGCCGGTGTGATTGCATTTGTCGCAACCGACGGCTGACCACATTTTTGTCCGGTCGGCTGGAACAGTGGAGACATCCTCGATACCAGCGACGGTTAACTCGATCTCCTTTTTGATATCGCCATCCACGACGGCTTCTTTTTTGCACACCGGACAGAGGCGTCTGACCAGGCGTTGGGCCATGGAGACGCGCAGGGCAGAGGGGATGATGGTCGGATTGGCGCCGAGGTCGATGAGCCTGGGGAATGTGCCGGCGGCGTCGTTGGTGTGGAGGGTCGAAAAGACGAGGTGTCCGGTCAGGGCGGAATTGATGGCGATGTCGGCCGTCTCATTGTCGCGAATCTCACCGATCATGATGATGTCCGGATCCTGTCGGACGGCGGCGCGCAAGCCTTCGACGAAATTATATCCTTTGTCGTTGACCTGGGTCTGGACGATGCCTGGAAGGTGATATTCAATCGGGTCCTCGATAGTGATGATCTTGACCTCCGGATTGGAGACTTTTTTCAGGAATGAATACAATGTCGTGGTCTTGCCGGAGCCGGTCGGTCCGGTGGTGAGGAGCATGCCGTCAGGCCGGTTGATCTCCTCGAGCAGGATCTTCAGGAGCCTTGGGTTGATGCCGAGCTCTTCCAGAGGCACGTTGATGGACTTCGGGTTGAGCAAGCGCATGACCACGGATTCGTTGTAGGCGCCTGGCAAGATGGAGGCGCGGACTTCGATGTCGCCGATGGGCAGGCGGATGCTGAAGCGTCCGTCCTGGGAATCTTTCTTTATATTGAGCTTCATGCCGGCGATGAGCTTGATCCGGGAAAGAAGCAGGGCATAGGTATCATTGTCGAAGCGTATGACCTCTTGGAGCACGCCGTCTAGGCGATAGCGCAGGAGGACGTATCCTTCCTCCGGTTCCAGATGGATATCGGAGGCCTCCACCGCCAGGGCTCCGGCCACGACGGTTTCCAATATGCGTGAGACGCGATAGCTCTTTTTCGCGGCAAGGGTATTCTGCAGTATCGAGATGATGGTGGGCAGGCTCTTGGCTTGTTCGATGATGGCTTCTATCTCTTCGCTGGATATCTCGAGCGAACCGGCACGGCTTTCCGAAGCGAACGAGAGGTCCTTGTACATTTTCCACGCCTTTTCCAGGCCTTGGGTCGAGGTGATGTAGAGTTCCGGCTCATAGCCCTTGGTCTTGAGGTCTCCCAGAAGGGCCTGGGTCTTTTCATCCTCCGGATTACGCGCGGCAACTTTCACCTTTTTGTTTATGATGGCGAAAGCGACCGCTTGCGCGGCGCGGGCCGGCTCTTCGCCGATGAGGCGCAAGGCGTCAGTGTTGACCGGCGTGCCCATGAGATTGACGTATTCAAGATTGTATTTACCGGAGAGCATTTGCACCAGGTCTTCTTCTTCTTTGTGCAAGAGCTCGTTCAGCCGACGCTTTTGCTTGTCTTCGTCGAATTGGATGGTCATATTTCCGTTAAGTATAGCAGAAATGGCTTTCCAACCGAGGTCTTTCAATGGTGCTTGACTTTAATTCTATTTGTGATATAATGCCACCAAAGCTCGCATCAGTCTCATGATGCGCCCCGGGATGAACTTGGGGGTTTGAAGAAAGTTTGAAAATGAAAAGAATCAAAATGTCGGTTTGCCTGGTTGCGTTGGCAGCAGTCTGTTCCGGATGTGTTACGGGCAAAAGTCATACCGCGACCCTGAATGACAGGATCAGGCCTGACGGGACCGTTTATCACCACGACACCGATTGGACCATCTCAAGCCCCCTCAATCTTCCGGTTGAGGTTGTGGAGACTACCATCCACGTCGTCAAACAGGTGGGTGATGATGTTGTCGGTGTTTCTTGCGGAGTCGGGGAGGCCGTACTGGTCTCCGCGGTGAGTCCGCCCCAATTCTACGTGTACGACGGGTACGAGAACATCGGGTGGATCAATAACCAGATGGTTTACTCATCCGACCTTGTTACATGGAATCCGGCGCCACCGATGGTCGTCAACCGATTCTATCTGTACTCACAGGGTACCCCAAATTGGTTCAATGAGCGTCGCTTGAATGAGCATTACAATTCGGGGGGCAACTGGAATAACGGCGGCGACCACCCGTCAAGAGGCGATTACGATCGTCAACATGGATATCCTCATTTGCCGCCGGTAGGCTTCCATAACAGAGACGGCCAGCCGGTGTTCAATCCCCCTCACCCCCATGGTAACGGAGGTGGACAGGGCAACGGCCAGAATCACGGTGGCGGTAACAGCCATCACTAATGTTCCCAAATGTCGTGTATTGCACAGTGCCGGTCTACTCTCGAAGAGTGACCGGCATTTTTGTTTCTTGCTTCCGGGCTTTTAATTCATTACCATGGACTGATGAAAGAATTCGTCTCTCATTCGATCGCGGAAACCGAAGCCATGGCCCGGCAATGGCTCGTTGATATTTCAAAGGAATATGATGGTACCGACGAAGCTCTCATTGTCGGCCTGTCAGGGCATCTCGGGGCGGGGAAGACGGCTTTCGTCAAGGCGGTCGGCAAGGCTTTAGGTGTGAAGGATGACATAACGAGTCCGACGTTCGTGCTCATGAAAACATACGGATTCGGGTCAAATGGTGGAAATGAACCGAGTTCGCAAGACGGCGTCAAATTTCCCTGGAACTGGAAACGGCTTGTGCACATAGACGCATACCGATTGGAACAGGCTGAAGAACTGGAGGCTCTCGGCTGGGAAGATCTCGTTGCCGACCGCAACAACCTCATCATGGTCGAATGGCCGGAGAACGCGGGGTTAAAAGATCTGCCGCTTTGTTATATACTATCCCGTACTGACCCGCATCATTTATCATTTAAAACAAAATAACATGGATCCAATCCAAAATAGCCCGAACGCCCAAAAGAATATCCCGATGGCAGTCCTGTGCTACATCGGCCCTCTGGTCATCGTCTCATACATCGCCGCCAAGTCCGACTCATTCGTCAAATATCACATAAAGCAGGGCGCCATCGTCTTTGCCGTCGAGGTGGCTCTCTGGATCCTCGGCGCTCTCTGGTGGCCTCTCTGGCCCCTGTGGAATCTCGTCAGCTTGGGTACGCTCGTCCTGTCCATCATCGGCATCATCCACGCCGCCAAAGGCGAGGAGAAGCCTCTGCCGTTCGTCGGTCACTGGTCCAAGAATGTGCCGGTGTCATAGATATTAATTCTTCAGACAAAGACCTATGTTTCCACTACCTCCAGGAAAAGCGACTGCCGTTGCTATGATTTGAGCCGAGTAGCCTGTTGGACAAAACCCAATTCCTGTAGCATTACCCCATGTAGCACTAGTTCCTCCACTGGACCATCCCCCTCCTACTGAACCGCTAGAAAGAGCGGAAGAACTTCCACCAGTGCAAAGCGGCCAAGTGGAACCGGTGAAATTAAGTGTCCCGGTATTGGTACTGGCATTCACTACATAGTAATAACCTGATGGAACAACAAATGATATAGCGAACCCACTGCCACCACTAGACATGAGACCGCCGTTGTTAGTTACGAGAGAGTAGCCGGAGCCGTTTTGCGAGATCGATCCCGTTATAGACATAATGGCCCCGCTAACTGCATTTGAAACAGACTCGTATGCAGTAACCACGATATTTGAAGAAGAAGTATTTTGATAAACAGAATTGTTATTGACACTTGTTAGAGCTACACTGCACGATCCCCCCCATCCCCCTCCTCCAGCCACCCTCCACCCCACCGTTCCGTTGGAATCGATCGCTGTGAGGACTTTTCCTGATATACCACCGGTACCTACAGTTGTATTCGTGGTAGTCGTGCCTTCGCCGGTAAGCACCTGCAAATTATTCACCACCAAATTGCTCAACCCGAGCAACCCTGTCTTGATCTGCGGATACGTAAGCGGATCTCCTCCTCCACCGACATTGATCGGCGCCGCAACGTTATTGCCTGGGGGAGTAGCCGTGGGAGCGGTCCAGGTACCGCTCGATTGGGCCAGCGCTGACAGAGCCAAGGCTCCGATCAGGGCTCCTGCTAATATACCGGTCTTGGCGAGGAATGAGGTCTTCATGTGATGTTATGACTGTTATTAATATGAATAATGACGTTAGTGCTTCAATGCATTGGCCACGGCCTGCTTCTCTGCCTCCGTCGGAGCCGCAGGGGAAGCCGAGAGCTGTGACGCCACGCTCTCGATCTCCTGCGCTGACGGCTTGACCGACGAGCTGCGCAGGATGGCGGCGACTTGGGCGCGCAGATCCGTCGGCGACAGCGACTGTTGATTCGTCGCTGATCCGCTCCACCACCACAGGGCGCCGATGATAACGGCGATTGCGACGACGATCAGGAGCAAGTTGAGCAGGCGGTGATGCTCTTCTCGCGTCATCGACGATTGCGGCAGAGGACTTGAACCGAGTGAGTATGCTTCCATTACTCTCATTCTAACATAGATGTATGGAAGGCAAGGCGGGATAGATAGGGTACAATGTTCATATGTCAGAGAAACGCCTTATCCTGCTTGACGCCCACGCTATTCTTCACCGGGCATATCACGCATTGCCCGACTTTTCCACATCGAAAGGCGAACCGACCGGCGCCCTCTACGGTCTGTCGTCCATGCTGATCAAGATCATCGAAGACCTGAAGCCCGACTATATCGCCGCTTGCTACGACGTCAAAGGGCCGACATATCGCCACGAGGCATACAAAGAGTACAAGTCACAGCGCAAAAAGACCGATGATGACCTTATCACCCAGATCAACCGCTCGAGGGATATCTTCGTCGCGCTCGATATACCTATCTATGATAAGCAAGGGTTTGAGGCGGATGACATCCTCGGTACCATAGTCGAACAATTAAAAAAAAATGAGGGAATCGAGATCATCATTGCTTCTGGAGACATGGACACGATGCAACTCATCTCGGGCGAGCGCGTCAAAGTCTACACTCTGAAGAAAGGCATCAAAGATACGATCATGTACGATGAAAAAGCCGTGAACGAGCGCTTCGGCTTCGGGCCGGAGCTCATTCCCGACTACAAGGGCCTGCGCGGCGACCCGTCGGATAATATTCCCGGCATACAAGGCATCGGCGAGAAGACAGCGACGTCCCTCATAACCGGATTCGGCACGATTGAGGATATGTACAAGGAATTAGAAAAAGTCCCGCTCTCTGTCGGCGAAGCCAAATTCGCCAAGGCAGGCATAAGCCCCCGGATAATACAGCTGTTAAAGGATAATAAAGAAGAAGCTGAATTCAGCAAAATGCTCGCCACTATCCGTCGGGACGCGCCCATAGCTTTCACTATGCCGGACAAGACGTTCAAAGAAGCATTGGACATGAAAAAAGTCAGCGCCCTGTGGAATGAGCTCGAATTCCGGACGCTGACGCAGCGTCTGGAGAATGCGGTGAGCGGCAAGAACAAGAAGCCGACCATGAAAGGGGAAATGAAAGCGGAAGTCGAAAGACCTGGGCAGATGTCGTTCGCCGCGAGCATACCGAAAGCCGAATTCGAAAAAACGGCGGTGGCTTTATGGCTGGTCAACTCCACCATAACGGATCCGAAGATCGAAGACATATTGAATTTCGCCTCCGCCGGTGGACATCCGCCAGTTGGCGGAGAAGATTTCACTGAGGCGAGCACGAAGATATTCGCCGAACTTGATGCAAAAGGATTGCGAAAAGTCTACGAAGGGATCGAATTGCCCCTCATTCCCGTCATCCGTCGCATGGAAGAGCGCGGCATCAAGGTCGACCGGGCTCTTCTCAAGGATCTTTCCAAGAGATATGGCGCCGAATTGGCCAGTTTGGAGAAGAGGATATGGAAAGAAGCCGGAATGGAATTCAACATCGCTTCGCCGAAGCAATTGGGCGACGTGCTCTTCGACAAGCTCGGCCTCAAAGTGAAGAACGCCAAGAAGACCGGCGGCGGAGCGCGCTCGACCAAGGAATCAGAGCTGGAAAAGATGCGCGACATGCACCCGATCGTGCCGCTTCTCTTTGAATACCGCGAATTGTCCAAACTTCTTGGCACCTATATAGATGCTATACCGCCATTGCTCGACAGCAACGACCGATTACATACGCATTTCATCCAGTCCGGCTCGAGCACCGGACGCATGGCTTCGGAAGACCCGAATATTCAGAACATCCCGATCAAATCCGACCTCGGCAAAAAGATCCGCGACGCTTTCGTGGCCGAAAAAGGATTCAAACTGGCGGCTTTCGACTATTCCCAGATAGAATTGCGCATCGCGGCATTTCTCTCTGGAGACCCGAAGCTCATAGACATCTTCAAGAGAGGAGACGACGTGCACACATCGGTTGCGGCATCCGTTTTCAAAGTGCCGCCCGCGGAAGTGACGCCGGAGATGCGCCGCCGTGCCAAGGTTATCAACTTCGGCATCATATACGGCATGGGCGTCTTGGCCCTGAAGCAAAATCTGGGTACCAGCAGGGAAGAAGCGCAGAATTTTCTCAATGATTATTTCGCCACATTCTCCGTCTTGGCCGCCTATCTCGACCGGATCAAAGCCGAGACGGCACGCAAGGGTTATACGGAGACCTTCTTCGGCCGCCGGCGGCATTTCGAAGGCATCAGATCAAAAATACCCTATATCCGCGCTTCAGCCGAGCGCATGGCGGTGAACGCGCCCATACAGGGCACCGAAGCCGACATCATCAAGCTGGCCATGATCCGCGTGGATGAATATATACGCAAGGAAAAGCTCGAGAATGATGTTTTTCCATTACTGCAGGTGCATGACGAGCTCGTCTATGAGATCAGGGAAAATTCGGCCAAGGAAAAAGTCGGTGAGAAAAAATCAGTCGAAGAGATCACGGCCGATATAGAAAAAATCATGGAATCAATCATTGATACGAAAGATACCAAAGGTATTACGTTGGCCGCGCACGCGTCCATAGGCGATAATTGGGGGCAGTTGAAGTAATGCCGGTATGAAGGAGGGGCTGACCTTTGAAAATCGAGGCACTTTAGTTGACTAAAGTGGACTGATTCGAGATATACTTACCGTATGCTCTACGTTTTTCACGGTTCAGACATAGCCAGATCAGCCGAAAAAGCTCGCGCTCTGATCAATTCCTTACGAGCCAAACGGCCCGATGCCGCATTCGTGGAGATCATCGCCGACCAGTGGAACCCATCGGCCATAGAGGGCCACCTCGGCGGACAAGGGCTCTTTTCCAGCAAGTACGTCGTCTACCTGAATCGCGTGACGGAAAATACCGAGGCGAAAGAAACATTACCAGATCTTATTTCGGCGATGAATGAGTCGGCCAACATATTCATACTCCTTGAGGGCAAACTTAATGCTGAATTGAAGAGAGCCGTCGAAAAAGACGCGGAGAAGGTTGTGCTTACGGATGTGACGGAAAAAGTCGCGCCGAAAGAAGAATTCAACATCTTTGCTCTTGGCGACGCCCTGGAAAAGAGAGACGGTTTCAAGTCCTGGAAGCTCTATCGTAGCGCCATCGACGACGGCATAGCTCCCGAAAACATCGTAGGCACCCTCTTCTGGCAGGTCAAGAGGAATTATTCCAAGGAGAAGTCAAGCGCGCTCTTGAAAGAGCTAGTCGCCCTGTATCATGACGGGCATCGCGGGCTCGTCGATCTCGAGCTTGGAATCGAGCGTATCCTCGTGCTACTCTGATTTGTGCGAGCTCGTTCTTTGCTTCTCGCTTGCGCCCATGTCTTCGCTACGCTCGATATAGGCGCTGCGTTCGCTCGAATAGCGAATGCAAGCATTCGCAATCGAGCTCACTTGCGCCCATAGCTCAGCTGGTAGAGCAACTCCCTTTTAAGGAGTGGGTCGTTGGTTCGACTCCAACTGGGCGCACACCATTGGATTTTTAATTTCTTAAACTATCCACCCCTTCAGAAAATCCTTGAGCTCGGAGCCGCAATCCTCCATGCCGATCTCACGCATGTGCAAGATGGGATAACATTCCGGAGTATACTCATAGTGGCCGCGTACCTCCCCGTCTTCAAAAAGACGGATGTGATATTGACGAGAGAAATCCTTCACCCGGCGCAGACCGAGGATCTCGCCTTTGTCCTTCCACGCGATGAAATGGTTCCCGTACCCTTGACTGATGAGGAAAGAAGCGAACTCTTTGGCGGATCGGTCCGGAGCCAGCCTGCCCAAAAGGAAATTCTGTCGGGTATCATGGACGATGACGCCGAGCGACGTCAGAGTATCCCGTAGAAAGGGATGACATGGCGTATAGAATCTCCAGGCGACGTATTTCAGACGGTCAAACGTCGCAGTCGGGTACACCATCTTCGAATACGGAAGATCTTTTGTCGAAACGTTCAAGCGAAAGGCGACTGCTGATCCCATCGGAATATTTTATAGCGGCAGATCGAAAGCAAAGAATCCGGCGCCGGTGAAGAGGAGGGAGACGGCCATAACGAGGAGCAGGATGTAATAATTGATGCCGTCAGAGAGGAATTTGCGGTCGCGCGCCTTGAAGCCGAGCTTGATGACCAGTATGACGGCGTTCAAGAGGGCGGCGAGTTGTGTGAAGAGGCCGATGATGAGAAAGATGGCGATGAATATCTCCACCGCTCCATACAGGACGCTGTTCGAGCCGGAGCTCGTGCCACGCCTGCGGATCTTCTCATAGCCGAAATAGGCCAGGGTGATGCCGAGAACGAGGCGGATGATGAACGGTCCGAACTGCTGGTAGGTGAGTAGCGCCGGGAATAGTGATAGCATGGGGCTATGATAACAAAAATGGGCCTAAAAAAGAAGCCAGAGCGGCTGGGTGTAAGGCTTCATAATACTGGCAATCAGCTCCTGTGTGGCCGGCTATTGTGCAAGAGCTTCTGATGCGCGCTACAGAAATGAGCGCTCCTGCCGCCTACCACTTTTCTCATTATGATGCCTTTACACTGTTTATCCCGGACGATGAACGAACATCTTTCCCCGGTTTTCCTATATGCTCGATGCTGTTCCTGGAATTTTCCGCGTACGCCGTGGATGTTCCGATAATCGGACATCGAGTCTCCGCCAAAGTCTATGCCTTTTTTGAGCACGATTATCACGGCCGCGTACAGCTTTTTAAGCAGTGCATCCGAATCATTTCGCGCGAAGATATTTTTCACCCGTTCCTCCGGATTGATACCTGCGCGCCAGAGGGCCTCGTCGCTGTATATATTGCCTATGCCGGCGATGACGGACTGGTCCATGAGGACAGTTTTGACGCGGCCGCCCGGCTTCGTGTCCAAGCGCTCTTTGAAAACGGCGAAAGTAAAGCTCTTGTCCAATGGATCAGGCCCTATATTCACCAGATGTAAAGATTGTTCAAGGCCTTTTCCCGGATTGGCTTCCGAGATAAGCGTCACCTTTGCGAACTTGCGCATGTCGGAAAGCTCCAGAGTCTTGCCGTTCGAGAAAGTGAATATGAGGTGGATGAATCGGTTGAAAGGATCGGCGCGGTCGTAATCGCCGTACATGAGATGACCTGTCATCTTCATGTGGATCAAGATGACAAGATCCTTGTCATCTTTCTTTATATGCATGAGAATATTCTTGGCTTGCCTCGATGCGCTCTCGATGCGCGCCCCGACGACTTCTCTCTTGAAATACTTGAAATATGGGGGATCCTTTATGGAATCCTTGCCTTTATGGAAAGCGCTGTCGTAATCCGTCCATACGTCGGTGATTTTCAGGCCGCGGATGGTTCTATTGAGCCCGTTGACGGTAGTTTGTACTTCGGGAAGTTCCGGCATAATGATGAGTTAACCCAAACTTAGAAATTAGACTAATTAGGTCAATTAGAAATTAACCTCTCCAACTCTTCCCGCGCCACCTTGGCGTCGCTCCACTGCGTCTTGGTCCCGTTCGGGCCCATGATGTAAGGATCGGTGCCTTTGCCGGTAATGATGACGGTGTCGCCAGTTCGAGCCTGTTTGAGTGCCTCGCGGATAGCCAGACGGCGGTCCATGATGATGATCGGCGGATGAGACATGCCCTTGGCTACGTCGTCCACGATGCTGCGCGGGTCCTCGTCATACGGATCTTCGTCGGTCAGGATGACTTGGTCGCAATATGTGTCGGCGAGCCGGCCCATCTCGGAGCGCTTCCATGCGTCGCGCCCGCCGCCGGTGCCGCCGAGGACGCAGATGTTCCGCGACGACGGAAAGACTTGATAGAGCTTCTCGAGGGAATCGGGCGTATGGGCGTAGTCCACGATGACGGTGAAGTCCTGCCCGGCGTCTATGCGCTCGACCCGGCCTCGGATGCCGCTGAACTTCTCCACGGCTCGGATGATAGTCTCGTCGGCGACGCCCTGGCTCTTGGCGGCCGTGGCGGCGGCGAGGATGTTGTAGATGTTGAAAAGTCCGGAGAGCGGCGAATGGACGAGGCGTCCGCCGAAGGTGAACGAAAGGCCCTCCTTTTCTACGCTATATGGATCGGCGGAACGGATGTCGTAGGTCATCCGACGGTCGGCTGGGCACACCATGAACCGGCCGCTTTCTTTGTCATCCGCATTGACGATGAGCGCGCGGTCATTTTTGCGCGATTTTCCGAGCTGTCTAGCGATAGCCAGCTTGGCCTCGACGTATCTCTCGTATGATCCGTGGGCTTCTATATGTTCCGGCGAGAGATTGGTGAAGACTAGAGCGTCCATGTCGATAAAGAGATGCCGATAGGTGATGGCGCCCTGCGAAGTCATCTCGACTATGGCGTAGTCGCATTTCTTGTTCACAGCCTTGCGCAGGAATCTTTGCATGAAGAACCTTCCGGGCATGCTCATCTTGTATAGATTGTCGGATGACAGTTCGCCCACCTTGAAGCGGATAGTATTCGATAGGGCCGTCTGATAGCCGGCTTCCTCCATGATGGCGTTCAGGATCTCGACCGTGGAGCTCTTGCCTTTGGTGCCGATGACGGCGATGACTTTGATCTTGCGCGAAGGGAAGCGGTATACGAGCGCGGCCAAGAAAGCGAGCGTCCAATGATACGCGGGATTGAGAGCCCTGAAGATCGGGCCTGGAATGAATCGCTGGGTCTTTGAGAGGACGGAGTCGAGCATGTAGTTATCGTGTATCATTTTGAAGAAGATTGCACTATTGACTTATTGTCTGATAAGTGATAGGGTCGATTTTAGGCCTTTGACAACGAAAGTTGGCGGAGACAGAGTGACTCAACAAGAGAAAGGTATTATATGAACACAATGACAAACGGGAAACCCCGTCGCAGTTTCGGAGAATGGTGGCGCGCTTTCAACGAACCAGGCGATGCTTGGTTGGATCGGAATTTTCCGAGGATCGGTAGAGTGAACAGGTTCTGCAACAGACATGAAGGGGTCATCGCGATCATCCTTCTTGCTGTGGGCGTAAGTGCCGTGTTCCTCGTGCCGATCATTGCCCCCAAACTGGCCATTTTCCTCGTGCGGTGTTTCCCCGCGCTGGCCAATCACTAAAAACTCACAACGATCACTTCATTGAAAGGACGATATGAAAATAATAGTAAACACGCGCCGACGCCAACAGAGCGGTTGGATATTGGTAATAATAGCGATTCTTGTTGTGGTAGGTGCTGCCGGCTATGCCTATTACAAGATAGCCAGAGTAGTGTCCCATATCCAAGTACCGCCGGCCGATACGAATGATACGGACACGTATTATTCGCCGACAAACCAGGCACCCCACAATAACATCGTGATGTCAGCGTCGCTTCAGACGGATGCAGCTCTCCCGCAAACCGTTTCACCGCCACCATTTGCTTTGCAATATGGTGTCAAGATCATTGATACCAATCTCAATGGTCAAGGGTGGCTCAACGCCGGCACGAACTTGGTCGGACCGGTCGATGGGACGCCGTACGCGTTCATCAACACCAGCAACGAGTATGCATTCATGTTGACCTATGCAAATGGTCAAGTGTTCTATTATGACTATGACGCTACAACCGCCAATTTGCTGAGTTCCTGGACCAGCTCTTCGTTGAAAACGGTTGTCATCCAAATAACGACGAACATGGCTGATTGGTCCCCGATCTACACCAATACCGCGTGTCCGATGAACGAGATATTGAACTTCGTCGACACTAATCCTCCACTGGTCGCAGGATTCTATCGGTTGGTCATATACTGAAACCATTGCCCTTCAAGCCGCCTTAGTCATTGAGACGGGGCGGTCTTTTTATTTCGACAAACGAGGAGCATGTGATTGCTTGCAAGCACAATGTCCGGGTGCTGTCGAAAGAACGTATTCATTATTTCCCTAATTCTTTCAACGCCGCTTTGACCTTGGCTCCGGTATCGGCGTCCACGCCGCCGTTCTTGACGCCATCAGCCGAGACTTTCTTCAAGGCGTCACGAGCTTCGTCGGCGTCGTAGCCGAGGGCTTTCAGCGCTTCAATGGCGTCCATATCACTCGACATGCCCGCGGACATTTCACCGCTACCTTCGCCGGAGAATCCACCTAGCTTGTCTTTCAATTCGAGAACGATCTTCTCCGCGGTCTTCTTTCCTATGCCGGAGACTTTGACCAGGTGGGCGACCGAACCGGTGCGGATGGCTCCGGAGAGCGTATCGCTCGATACCAGCGACAATATGTTGAGCGCGCTCTTGGGGCCGATGCCGGAGACGGTGATGAGAAGCTGGAAAAAGTCGCGCTCCTTTCGGGACAGGAAACCGTAGAGGTCCTGCGCGTCTTCGCGCACGGCCATGTGAGTCCAAAAGGCCGTTTCATTGCCGACTTTCAGAGTGTGCGCGGTGTCATCGGTGATGAATATCTTGTAGCCGATGCCACGGACTTCAACGACGGCATATTTGCCGCCCAACTCGGCCACGTTTCCCCGTATGGTCGCTATCATGAGGCCAGTATAGCATTTTCTTTACATTTTTTCGGCCGCGTGCTACCTTTCAATGACACTTACGCATATGGCCATCACCTCTTCAGCCAAGAAAGCTCTCCGCGCCGCCACGAAGAAGCGCGTCTTCAATCTGCGCCGCAAGGCCGAGATCGAGAAGAACATCAAAGCCTTCAGGAAGCTCGTCGTCGCCAAAGACGCAGCCGCCGCGGCCAAGCTCGTGCCGACTCTATATCAATCTCTCGACAAGGCCGTGAAGACCGGCTATATCAAGGCTAACGCCGCGTCCCGCCTCAAGTCGCGCGCCATGGCGGCCCTTAAGAAAATCGTAAATTGAAAATTGCGTATTGGAAATTAATTTTCAATTTCAATCATCGATATTCAATTCATACTGCCCTCGTCGTTCAACGGATAGGACGCAGGATTGCGGATCCTGCAATAGAGGTTCGATTCCTCTCGGGGGCACCACTTGACATACGGTTTCAAATATGGTATGAATAGGCAGTTCAGATTAGCAACTGCTAAATTCACCACATATGAAAACCGACCTGCTCATAGACACGTACGGCACGCGCATCGGCGCCAGCGGCGAAAGGATCACGCTCTCGTTCCCAAAAATAGAAGAGAAGAAGGAATATCCCATCCGTCGCGTGGACAAGATAGTCATATTGCGTCCAGCCTCTCTCACCACCAACGCCGTCCAGCTCGCCCTCGAACATGACGTGGACATCGTCTATCTGGGCGCTTTCGGCAAACCCATCGGCCGCATATTCTCCAGCGAACCGAAAGGTCTCGCCAGTCTCCGTAAGGCCCAGCTTGAGATCTCTAATGATCAGGAAAAATCATTCGCCTTGGCCAAGGCCTTCGTCAAAGGCAAGTGCGCCAACCAGATCAGCCATATGAGGCTCTTGGGCTACCAGGGCAAGCAGGACTTCTCCAAGGAGCTTCTGCAGGCCCAGACCATGTTCGACTCCATAGACTTTCTTCCGGCTAGCGAAAAGAGTAAGGAACAGCTCCTTGGTACCGAGGGATATATAGCCGATAGGTACTTTGCCTGCCTGCGCAAGGTCTCTAAATTCCCCGGTCGTATCCCGCAGGGCCGCGACAAGTACAACAGCATGCTCAATTACGGCTACGGCATACTCTACAACGAGGTAGAACGCATGTGTCTCTACGTAGGTCTTGATCCATATCTCGGCCTCTACCACAGCGAGCGCTATGGCAAACCAGCTCTGGTTCTAGATCTAGTCGAGGAGTTCCGTGTGCCAATAGTAGACATGGCTGTATTTCCATTCTTCATAAGCAAGGAGATCAATAAGCGCAAGTATTTCGAAAGAGTTGGCACGGGAAAGAAGGCGCAGTATCAGCTTTCTGCCGAAGGAAAAGCTCTTGTCGTCGGAGCCGTCATGAAGCATCTCTACCGCGAGGCGAAGTGGGACGGCAAGAACTATGCCATGAAGCGCATCATCGAGAATCAGATACGCGCCCTGGCCAGGCACTTCGTCGGCAAAGAGGCGAAATATAAAGCTTTCGACAGCACCGAATTCCTGCCCATAGAGTCGCCGATTGTCGATGACGGAAGATGAATTACCTGCCGTACATAACTCTTGTCGGTTGGGAGACCAGGAATTGGCGGCATCGCGACAAGGCACTTATCTGGTGTAAGGATTATGGTTTGGAAGCGATCACCAGGCATATATTCATCGGCGAGCTGTATGCCAAGGAAAGAAAAGAGCTGGAAGCCAAATTCAAAAGCCTCTTCACCAAAAAAACCGAAAAGTTCTTCTTTGCGGGCATGTGCAGATCGTGCTTTAATGAGGGTATGTCAGGCGTACTGATCAAGGAAAAGTTCAGTCAGTTGGAGCACTTTGAATTGATCCAAATGCCAGAAAAGGATTGAAAAATGGTGCTCCTGCATAGGTATGTCGCACAAAGGACATTGTGCAACGTCGTATTCCATGTTAGAGATGATTGACTTGCACGGCAGTCAAGCAATTTATCGCACTGTTTACAATCTTGTTGATTGATTCTTTTTCCATGTCAATCCCCTTTTTCAAGGTAGATTCCGCTAGGAAAATTGTAGTGCGTGCTTCTTTTAATAGGGCAACGATTTTTTCTTTATCCATTTGGATTTTGTTTTTATTACCCCTGTCCTATGTCACCTGCATAGGTATGTCGCACAAAGGACATTGTGCAACCAGTCCCCTCAAATTGCGAAAAGCAGAAAAAAGAATTTTATTCAAACCTCGTAAAATTCGGCGGCGACTGAATTCCGCTGCCGGTCAACGTAAAGTTTTGCGGCGGGAATCGTGATTTCTTTGCCCTCCCACCAGTCGCGATTCCGGGGGCCGAAATCGGTTGCCAAATTGAACGTCCTGCCGCGTATCGCCATCCGGTAACGCTTTGACCTGTGGCTGAATCCTCCGGCTGTGATTTTCTTGCCCTTCGGAGAATACCACGATTTTTTCGGGACTGATTTGAAATGCGGGTCAAAATGATAGCTTGCGACCGTGAGCCCTTCGATCCAGTAATACACGCGCCCAAAATATGCGGCGTGAATCCACTTTTCCCACAGTCGCGGGGTGTAGCGCTGGGCATTGAGGCCGGGCGTCCATTGCAAAAGCCACAGGACGTAAATACCGTTCCGGGCGTAATCAATCGTCCGTTGCGCGATGGTTTCAAGGGAAAGCGAACTGATCTGCACTTCAATGGCAACCGGCACTCCGTTTATCTCCGCGCTTACATCCGGCCGGTTCGTTCCGAGCGGGTGTTCCAACGCGACATTGCGGACATGGGGTTCCTTTCGGAGCGCCATGAAAATCTCCATTTTGCAGCGCCGGTGCTCGTCGCTTTCGTTTTCGGCATACAGACACGCAAGGGGATTGGCGTGGGCGAAGTGGTTCACCATGTGTCTGCCGGTCTTCAAAATGACTTCATCGCCGCAATCAGG
Source organism: uncultured bacterium (assembly GCA_963701025.1). Classification (GTDB taxonomy): domain Bacteria; phylum Patescibacteriota; class Minisyncoccia; order Phycocordibacterales; family PALSA-1337; genus C7867-002. The sequence continues at coordinate 629,750 of OY969557.1, forward strand.
ACATTTGAACGGGCCGTGCGCTTTCGACGCCAAATATGCGGTGACGATCTCGCCGGTGAGTTTTTGCTTGGCGCGGAGCATGGGAAATGTGCGCCTATTTTACCATGACGAAAGGCTGCAAGAAAAATGAGTTGAAACATCACGTCAGTCTTCGACGCCACGTAGGCAGCATAAAGAGCATCACAAAAAAGCAACTGATTGGAATCAGTTGCATGTGTCTTAACGCTGTGGTGCGCTTCGCAAATCAATATTAGGCGTCAATACCGATGGAGAATTCCTGTTGGGATTGAATGGTTTAGATGCTAGGGCAAATAAACCTGCCCAAAATGAATTGTAATCATCCGGCTGACAAGACCTAATATCCGCAGTGTCTGCGCTTTGTTTTGTAGATGGCTGTCGTATATTTGAAGGTGCTGGTTTAATTTTGTTAATCACTATTACAACCTCCTTTCTGAAATAATGCTCTCATATAAAAAGGAAAAAAGCTAGGTGTTGATTATTGATGTTTCAAGGCTCATTTAGTTGCTTTGGGTAGTGCTCCGGGCCAAGCCAAGCGGTGATCAATGCGATATTTATCAACATCCTTCCATATATTTCCATCATCGCTTTCGTGAAATGAAATACGATTAAGTTCAAGATAGGTGTCCGACTGAACGACCACCCCTTCATATACAGAACTAAAAGCCTTGAGACATTCATCCCAAACGGATTCATACTCCTCAAATTTCTTTAAGCGCATTTTCAACAAGAAGCTGTATGCTCCACCACCCCAATAGACGCTAATATTTGCAATTTTTTTTACTTCTTGAAATGGTAATAATGTCTCATAAATTTCGCGTGCAAAAATACGCTTATTCGCCGCGCTAGCACTGCGTTCGTCAATTCTAAATGCCGCAAAAACCCTTAGCGGGTGGGATTCCTTTGTTCCATCAAAGGCAAGTCGCCCTATAGTAAGACCTAGTCCGGATAATGCTTTATTCTCTTCATCCCGGTTTTCACTAAGACTATCGTAAATAAGTTTGCTGACATCCATGTTGTCGAGGCGTGAAAACGAAATTGTTGGTTTTGATGATAATGAGTGGAATCCATCAACTTTGAATCGCATTACTGAACCATTTTGCAACCGCTTAAATTCTGCCAGAATCCTGTCAATTTCCTGCGATGTCACCCCTGGCCTTTCCCAGATTCTCAACAATAGATCAATTCCGCCAATGACTCTATACAACGAAAACCCCTGAATGTTGGACTTTTTTAATGTATCACAAATCCAAAGCGGGTCATTTCTGGAATTCTGCCCTTTCAAAAAGTAATAGCATAAATAATCGCCAAGTCTTTCATGAACAAATGGGTTCCACCTGTAAATGCTCGATGGAATGGATTGAGTTCCTTGGGCTGTGAATTCACCGTGCAGCGCAAGGACGATTTGCTTTTCTATATCGGCAACAATAGAGCGAATATCCGGCCTCTTTTCCGGATTAAGTGACAGCATGTCCTTAACGAGCAGTGCCATCTCTTCACCCATCTTTGCTTGAACTCCGCCTAAGTTTATATTGCCCGATTTGTGTAGTGTTTCATATGCGGCAAACTTTTCAGTAGGCGATAATGCTGACGACACATAGGGCTTATGGCCAGTTATAGCTTCGTAAAATAACACCCCAAGCGAGTAAATATCAGATGGAAAAGATGGCACATACTTTCGGTCGCTTTTTGGAACAAATGCTTCTGGTGCCATATACTCCGGAGTTCCCTCAACTCCATGTGAATCGTCTAACACCCTGCATAGGTATGTCGCACAAAGGACATTGTGCAACTCACCCCATCCTTTCTCCCATTGCTCACGACGATGTGTACCTGAATACGGCACAGACGGGTCTAAGAGGACTTCAAGTATCTTAATAATAGCTTGGTCAGTCTCTTTCTTATTGAGTAAACGGTATTTCATCTGTTTTATCATACCTGCATAGGTATGTCGCACAAAGGACATTGTGCAACCAACTCGCCAGGCCACCAGGGATCTTCGACATAAAACGTGCATGAGGATGCGCCCACCGCCGTCATTTTTTCGACCAGCATTTCCTCTGTCGCCCTAGGAGATGACATGCCCAAAGCAAACACTATGTCCAGTCACGGTCAAGAATAATTGTTACGATTTAGAAATAACCCGGTGACACTATTGCCATTGCGTGGATGAAAACGAAGCCGAATATGATTCGTTTGTTTGCCGGGCCAAACGAATTGTGTGTGAAGGCAATTCTCTGACTAAACATTAAAAAACCCGACAAATGTCGGGTTGGAAACCGAGGGAAGCGTCATTTAGCGGACATTCTGCTGAATGATCTTCATTACGCTCTGAGCGCACAATTCTGCCTCTCTCTTAGCCAACCCAAACGGGGAGGAGCGAAGGAAGCCGATGACAAGTTCTGAGAGGCTTTCGAAATAGGCTTGCGTGAAAGCCCCCTTGGTTAGTTTGCACGATTTATTATGTCTCATACTACCTCCAGCAAAAGAAGTTTAACTTTAATAAAGAACTCATAACCCTAATATAAACGAAATGGTGTTTTTTGTAAAGCCCCTGCATAGGTATGTCGCACAAAGGACATTGTGCAACAATTGGATTTTCCAAGAGAAATACAAACCAGGCGCACGATTGATCGAGTCACATATTGCGCGGACGTTAGGCACCTCTCAAACTCCAGTTCGGGAGGCCTTGCGCATTTTGGAAGAACGGGGTCTTATTACACACGTGCAAGACAAGGGCGCGACCGTGGTAAATTTGACTCAACAGGATATTAACGAAATGCTCGATTTGAGGCGAACTTTAGAGCCAATGGCTTTGAAATCAGCACAACGGTTCGCGACTGAAGAAGAAAAAAGGCAACTTCAAAACGCATTAAATGAGCTAGGAGCGGCCGCAGATGAGAATGATTTGCTCAAATACCATATTTTGCACATGGATTTCCACCGGATGATTTGGCGTCTTGGCCACAATCAACATCTTGCGGCCCTTTTGGATCGGGTCTGTGCCCCACTTTGGGCGTTTTACCGGCAGCGTGTTCGTAATAAATCAAATCGAAAATTGAGCGGAGCCAAAACACACAAACCATTGGTAGATTTCGTGCTAAACAGTATGGATAATTCAATCACAGCTGAACAACTCATCGAGGAACATTTCAATGACGTCGCTGGATTCACCCCGCGAAATATCTTGGCCAATTGAACTGGCCGACATTTTGCATAAAAGTTTTAGTGACCTGCCGAGGTTGGCGGCGGCGGGGATGCCGCTTTGTGATTGTGCAATCGACCACTTCGCGGTTGCTGTAACATCACCAAGGGAATTAAAATCATATTGGCAATCATTGACTGAAGGAGGTGCGGAAACAATTGAGCCTGTGCTTTTGTGGCCAGATGATGTTCCTGGGTGCCAACCGGTTTCGAACGAATCGAAAAAATGGATGGTGACACTCGATTGTTACCGTTTCAAACTCGTGCTTCTAGCTCCACACAATGAGAGTGATCTGATCGCTAGATTTCTTAAACACACAGGTACCGGTGTTCACCATCTGGCTTTTACAACGTCGAACATTCGGGCCAAGCTCGAAGAATGTCTTAATGTTTCTGGGGTGAGTCAGATAAGCCCTTTGGCCATTGATTCAAATTCCCTAAGTCAGGTCTTCGTCCGAATTATGGGCGATGCGCGAATCATCGAACTAATTGAACGAAAGGACACTTTTCACGGAACATTTACCTGTCGCAACATCGCGGCATTAACCAAAGGAGAAGTCAATGAGAGCATCAGCCAGAAAATATAGAACTCAATTGCAAGTAATTGATACTTTCAAAAAAACAGTTCGCCGCTTTGAGGGAGTTGTGGAGGCTCACGAATCACGATATGACATCGCGCTATTCTGCACTCCAGCGGAACTCAAGGCAAAACCTTATCTCATTCACGGGCGGAGTGTCATTCAAATTGATACACTCCGCAATTCCACATCAATCACAGTGGCCTTGGCGGCTGGAGCCAAAGATGTGATCCTATATGGGAAACGAGAAGATTGTCTCAAAATACTTGCCGCAGATGCTAAATTATATTCTGGCCCCATATTACGGGCTGGAGAAATTGAAGGCCAGCCGATTCCTGAATTTGATTGTGGCAATTCGCCGCTCGAGTTCCAACCCGGAAAAGTCCGAGGCAGGCGGGTTTTTTACGCTAGCACTAACAACGGTTCGGCGTTGGCACTCCTGTTAGATTATACTACGGTAAATCAAGTGTTTTGGGCATGCATGCTCAATGCGACAACTATCGGCACCGCAGTTCGCAATGGGCACATTCCACTGCCACTATTATTTCTATGCGCCGGATTCCGTGGTACAATGGCAATGGAGGATATGCTTTGTGCCGGACAAATATTGCTTGCGGCACAATGCCAGCAACCACCTCTCACACTTGACGACGGCGCAAGGTTAGCAATGCTTGCCGCGGAACGCTACTGTGACTCGAATGGCAACATTCATAACCTGGAAGGCCTCTGTCGAGAGATGAAAGAATGGCGGTGTGGCAGCGTTTTAACCCACCTCAATCAGTCACCTGACATTGAGGCTACAATTTACGGGAGAGGAATTGATCCAGAAACGTTACGCGCGGCAAAGATATGTATTCCCAGACTGAATTGTAAATTACTGCCCCCATGCATCTTTTCCTGGACTCCGCCCGAAAAACCTAGTGTTTCAAGCGCAGATTTTTGTAACAGAAACACCAAATTAATAATTAAACCAAAGGAAAAATATGAGCAAACGCATAGAAAAAGCACTTAATTACTTCGCCTGTCAAAACGCTTCCGACAAGGAAGGGGTTGTCGATCTTTTTGACGACAGCGCAGATGTTTACAATGTGAATTTGCCACCAGTTAACGGAAAAGATGGCGTGCGCATCTTTTGTGAAAATTTATATGCGCGCACATCAAAACGCCAATTCAAAGTGATTGAGACGGCCGAAGGTAAAGATTGCGTAATGATCGAGTGGCAGGCAAAGTTGGATTTTCGTCTGGGTGCCAAAATTGGTCCCTGGGAACTGGCCTCGCCCTTTGAAGTAGAGCTGCGAGGTATTAACAAATTTGAATTTGCGACCGGCACGAACCTTATCCGGTGTCTGCGAATATATCACGAAACCACATCCGTTGCTCAATTGGCCCAAAAAAATGCAAAGCCAAACTAACCCGCCATCATAACAGTAGAGATGCCATTTATTAAATTAGCCATGTTTGACTCGATTCCTCCCAAAACGAGCGAGAGCGATTCGTGGGACCAAGAGTATCTGGCCGGCAGAGATTCATGGGATGTCGGGTTACCCGACCCACATATTAGCAATTTAATAAAAACTGGGCTGATCACATCCGGCACTTTACTGGATGTCGGATGTGGAGCAGGGAACGAAACGATCTACTTAGCGCAACAAGGCTTTGAGGCAACGGGCATAGACATATCACCTGTTGCCATTGATCTCGCCTATAGCAGAGCAGCCAAAGGTGGGGTGCGGTGCCGTTTTATTGTTGCAGATGTTTTATGCCTGCCCTTCCAAAATGAGAAATTTGAAGTGGTACTGGACAAGGCCTGTTTCCATTTCATCTTACCTCACGACCGACAAACATATATTGAGAGTATAAAGTCGGTCATTAAACCAAATGGGAAATTCATACTATTTGCCGCCAGCGAGTATGATACAACAATCGATGGTCCGTATAAATTTACACGGGAAGAAATTCTCAATACATTCAAAGTTGCGTTCAAAATATTATTTGTGGAGCCAGTGATACTCGAACACCATCGGTTAAAGCCACGGCCCTATTTTTGCCTGATGGAAAATCACTCTAAAGGGTAAACAGTTTTCTAGCTGATAGGCAAGCCCCTTTGTCAACGTCCTACAACGATCCCCTACATACATGGTATGTAGGGGTGCCAATGGCACCGGCACTTGACAGGTGGCTCAATAGAGCCTTACGAGTTCCCCAACGTGTCGTCGGCTACCGCGCGACTTCGCGCTTTTTCCTACGGCTATCGGGTTCAGTTCCACCTAACCGGTGTCCTTCACCAAAAAGCGCGAAGTCGCCCGGCGTCGGCCTATCTGCCTAACCGACGACACGTTGGGGGGACGAGTTGATGTCCTTAACGGACAAAACGAGTTCTGACGACTTCGAGTTGCGAGGTGGAACGAATTCCTCAATTGAAGGAAAAGCGCCGCCGCGTGCGAGCCCCACCTGCCATGCAGCGGCAATTCACAGGTTCGCGCCTAGCGCGACGACTTCCTTGTGATACAATTATCTACCTTCGGGTTTCAGATTCAGCCGCCACTGCCCCGTTGGCTCGCACCCAATAGCGTTTGCCAATGGTCACACACGACAGCCATTGAAATGCTTTTGCGCCGGCGTGCGTTTCTTTTTGCCAAAAGTTCCTACTACAACCGGGGAATTTTGAGCGTGGCCGAGGAGTGGCGGTTGAACCTGCAACCATGAACAATGACGTGATCCAAATCGGAATGCGCGAGGAATGGGGGCAGCAAGTTCCCTTCGGGATTTCGTTGCCGGATTTGCGGCAACACGTTTACGTCATCGGCAAAACGGGCCTGCATAGGTATGTCGCACAAAGGACATTGTGCAACTGTAAGCAAAGGTCTCGTGCCTCCATCGAACGATCCTCATGAACTCACCGCGCGCATCCTCAAAAACCTCGTTTCATATTTGACGGCCGGTCCAATAGTAGCCATCGTGCTCGAGGGTGCCTATGCCGTGCCGATCGTCCGCAAGCTCGTCGGCGGCACGGAGCCGCTCATGTCGGATGTCGGCACTATCCGCGGGGATTTCGTTCTTGACTCATATCAGATGTCGGACAATGACGGTCGAGCCATGCGCAACGTCGTCCACGCCTCCGGATCCGTCAAAGAGGCGAATGACGAGATCAAACACTGGTTCAAGCCGGAAGAACTGATGAAATACAAGACCGTTCAGGAAAAGATACTCTACGACGTCGATTGGAAGGGCATTCTGGCCTGCATAGGTATGTCGCACAAAGGACATTGTGCAACTTATCAGACTTATAAATAATAACAATGGCCACATTCAATAAATTTAATTTTTTTGTACAGGACGTAGCAAATAGTACACACAATCTAGGAACGAATCAGCTCACCGTTGCCCTGACTGATGTCGCTCCCGTTGCGACGAACCTGCATAGGTATGTCGCACAAAGGACATTGTGCAACTCTTAAAATCCCAATCCCTCCAAAAGATGCTTGAGCATAGGCTCATGATGCTCGGTCTCGGCGATGTATTTGAGCATGACCTCACGGACCGACTCGGGGTCGACTTCTTCTATATATATGACGATGAGGGGCATGAAAGCCTTGTGCGATTTGAGGATGAGCTTCGGCGGCAAATCATCGTGGGGAATCCAGAAAGATTCGAGCGAAAGGAATGGATAAAGGACTTTGTCTATCATGACGCCTCGGTCATTGACCTCGCAATAGATGCGCCTGGGCGGACGGGAGGCGTGAAGGACTAGGGCGACGGCCGCCGCTATGACGAATAGGCCGGTGATGATCTGTCCAAAAATGAAACAGACCGCGGCGAGAGCCAAGGTGACGATGCCGACGGCCCAATACCAGTCGGTCTTCTTTTCGACGTAGAAATGCGCCGGGGCGTTCCATGAGACGAGAGCTTCGGTGGCCATGGAAGTATTTTATCACCGAACAGGGCTCCGAGCTATGTGTATAAAAGCGGACTAGTCGGGTTTCAAACTTTTGACGTTAGACCCCCATAAGGGTATTCTAGCGAATTTCTCGATGACGTGCTGAAGGCTCCGCATAGGTCTTCTATTACATAGAACCAGTCTGTTTATTTTCTGGCGGCACGTAGAACTTGCCTTTTACAAGAGATTTGCTCCTCCACCAGTAGAACCAGGCACTTAAAAACAGAAGCACACTGATGAGGATAAGCACTCCACCTATCACTAAATTCCCTGCGTATGCGACGTACGAACCTAGAAGAATCAGTATGACCCCAAATATTACTTGCTTGATCACTTTTACACGATAATCCCAACCCTCAACCTTAAAAACAGTAGGGATAATCTTTTCGACCGTTGTCTGTGTCGACGGGCCCTCAGTGAAATTTTGATCGTTCATAGATTTAATAATTATTATTGAACTGAAAATAATGGCGAGAACGTCATTGGGCTACTATTAACAGAGCCGGCCGGATGGAGACTAATGCCTATTTGATCCGAAGCTACACTAACTGTCGGTTTCCATGTATACCGGCAGACAGTAACAGTTGCACCGCATCCGACTTGGCTTGCCGTCAGTCCAGATACTATCGGATGACGGCTCTCTTACTGCCAGACCCTATGTCAACCAATTTAGTCAACTGGCTAAAATGGTCATCGACGATTTGACCGCTATTTAGAGCCGCGCGGGCGGCACGAGTGACTACTTCGTCAAATGCTTGCCATGTAGCATAACCAAGCAAAGGGAAGAGATTTCTGGCGGTCCAGAACTCTATTCCGTTATTATCGACTTCCTTTATGCCTTCGAAGCTCTGGCTTGGGCCATTTATGCTAATGTCTTTTATCATGTGCCCATTATATTCTCTTTAATTAAGAGATGCTACATTTGAAATCCAGTGCCGTGGACACAAGAAGAACAAGGAAATATTTTTCTCAATCACAACAAATAAAATCATTGCGGAGGAGGTGAGATTCGAACTCACGACCCAGTTGCCCGGGTTCCGCTTTTCAAGAGCGGTGCCTTAAACCTCTCGAGCCACTCCTCCCTTTCTAGCCAAGAAACTCTACACTACTTTTTCTTTTTTGTGAATATCATGCAACCAACTCTTTTCTAGGAAATGCTCTTCATAATGGCAATTGGGACATATAGGTTCCAAATTAACGAGGTCATTGTTTGATCTGTTTCTGTCTTTGTGATGGACCTGGAGTATTTCATGTCTACTATAATAGCAACGTTCACATTTCATCCCTCTCTCCTTGAGCAGTCTCATTTTTATAGCCCTTTGAGATCTCACCTTGTCTCGTGGGCTATTAATATTATAGCTGGTTCCAGTCCTGTGTTGATTTGCGCAACTTCGGCTACAAGTTTTCTTATTCTTGCTCGCCAAAATTGGTTTGCCACACACAATGCAAGGGAGCTCTTTTCTGCATGCTATGCCATAACAAGTCATGCTACAAAAAGCTCGACCGTTGCTTTTCTGAATCGCGTGCGGCCTTCTATAGATCAGATTATCGCAGATCGTACACTTTATATTCGGCTTTCTTTTGTATTTCTCAGTCACTAAACCAGTATACCATTTTGCCCCATCTACCCGTATAGAGTAGACTTTGACCATGCGTCTCCTCGGCATAGACTATGGCACCAAGCGGATCGGCGTGGCTCTCTCTGATGAGGCTGGCCGATTCGCCATGCCGTATTCGGTCATTGGGAACAGTCGATCTCTTTCTGACGGGCTTGCGGGCGAGATCGAAAAGATGGCAACGGTGAACGGCGTCAAAGAAATAGTCATCGGCGAGTCGAATGATTACCAAGGGGAAGCGAACCCAGTCATGGCGCCCATACTCGAACTGAAAGGCCGGCTGGAAGATAAAGGCTTCATTGTTCGTCTCGAGCCGGAGTTCATGACCAGCGCGGAAGCCGAGCGCATCCAAGGCAAGAACGCGAACTCTGACGCTTCGGCAGCGGCCCTCATCCTCCAGGCGTATCTGGATAAAGAAAAAAGATAATCGCATGTACTCATTCCTTTCGATCCTGGATCCTCACGCCATCATCGCGGCCCTCGGCGTCATCGGCGTCATCGCCATAGTCTTTGCCGAGACGGGGCTCTTTTTCGGCTTCTTCTTTCCCGGCGACTCGCTTCTTTTCACCGCTGGCTTCCTGGCTTCACAGCATCATATCTCATTCGCCGCGCTCCTAGTCGGGGCATTCGTCGCGGCCGTTCTCGGCGACAGCGTCGGCTACGCTTTCGGCAAGAAAGTCGGTCCGGCCATATTCACCAGGGATGATTCGTTCTTTTTCGACAGGAAGCATATCGCTCGGGCTCAACATTTCTATGAAAAATATGGCGCAAAAACCATCATATTAGCCCGCTTCATCCCTGTCATCCGTACTTTTGCGCCCATAGCGGCCGGGGTGGGAAATATGAGCTACCGCGTCTTCATCAGCTTCAATCTGATCGGCGGCTTCGTCTGGACGTGGGCCATGCTATGGCTGGGTTACGGTTTTGGCTCGATCATCCCAGATCCTGACCGCTATGTCATTCCGGCCGTGGCGATCATTATCGTCATCTCGGCTCTGCCTGCCATAAGAGAGATCCTCAAAAATCGGCGCGGTCGCTGATCGAGAGCATGGCCCATGCGCCGTGGTATAATGTCGCCGTGCATACGTCAGCTTTCTTCAAGCTATTCCCCCCGCCGAAATTCCTCCTCATGTCCCATGCGGGGCTGGACATCTCCGATGACGCGGTCCGTTTCATCCAGTATTCTCGGCGTAATGGTTCTTTCGTCATAGCGAAATACGGTCATGTCGACCTTCCTCCCGGCCTTGTCGAGAGCGGCGACGTCAAAGACGAGAAAAAGTTCGGAGACATCCTAGCCGGCATAGCCCGTGAGCACGGCATATCGTACGCCAAGATATCGATCCCAGAAGAGAAAGCCTACCTGTTCGAGACAGACGTGCCCTCCGGCGACTACAAAGCAGTCAACCAGAATATAGAGTTCAAGCTCGAGGAAAATATTCCGCTCGCCGCACCCGATGCGGTCTTTGCTTTCGATCTCTTGCCTACGGAAGCGGGCAAGCCCCGGCGCGCCAGCGTCTCAGCCATACCCAAAAGCTACATCGAGCGCATGATGAAGCTCTTGAATGAAGCAGGCATCATACCGCTCGCCTTTGAGACGGCTCCGCGGGCCATAGCCCGGATCGTCTCGGACGGTGTTTCCGGGGCGTCTATCGTCATTCACGCCATGAGCCGCAAAACCGGCGTATATGTCGTATCAGGAAGCGCGGTAGGATTTACCTCGACCATCGCGGCAGGCGCCGGCGACGTCGACGCGGCCGCATACGTGACTGCTCTTGCCGCGGAAGTGCGCCAAGTCTATACGTACTGGTTGTCTCGGGGCGATACGGCCGGTGCGCCATTGAAGAGCGTCACTGTGGTCGGCGTCTTCGCCGAGCGCACGGCTCCCGCTCTGCGTGGAAAAGTGTCTGACATTCTGCCAGTCACCATAGCCGATGTCTGGCGAGAGGTCTTCCGCCTCGAAAGATACGTGCCGCCGATCACCCGGGAAGACTCGCTCGAATACGCGCCCGCCGCCGGCCTAGCCATGTGACGCATCATATACCATGAATTACACATTCCTTCCTGAATCCGAACGAAAGAACATCGCGCGCGATTATCACATCCGCGTGGCCATCGTCGGCTTGTTCTTCCTGTCGCTTGCCTTTCTCGTCGGCGTTGCCGCCCTCTTCCCGGCCTATGTCCATGCCATGCTAGAGGAACGCCTTCATCTCAAGGATGTGGCCACGCTCAATCAGACGGGCGGTGCCGAAGCTCTCTCGTCGGCGGAGAACGACCTGTCCGGCAGCGCCGCGCTCATGTCCGTTCTCTCCGGATCGATCGTGCCGGCGCCATTCTCCTCGACGGTCGAGGACATCGCTTCCGAGAGAGGCGCCGTGGAAGTGAGTTCGTTCTCCCTTTCGCGGGCTGCGTCGTCAACCTCCATCGTCATAGAGGGGTCGGCACCGACGCGCGCCGCCCTGCTCGCTTTCAAGGATCGTCTGGTCGCCCTCGCTCCGGGCATATCCGTCAACCTTCCTGTATCGGAGCTAGCCCGCGACACGGATATCCAGTTCTCCATCGAGATCACCGAATAAGGCCATGAAACATCCTCACAGCCATATCCCATTCCTCATACTCTCCATCGCCATTTCGGCGACCGTGGTCGCGCTCTATGCCTACATAGTCCATGCCACTGCGGCCTCCGTTCGCCAAGCGAATCTGGCCCGCGATATCGTGCTCGCCGAGAAATCCGATCAATCGGAATCAGCGACCCTCTCGGGGATCGCTTCTTCCACGGCGCCTTTGCGGGCTCGCCTGGCATCATTCTTCGTTCCGGCCGACGATGTCGTCGCTTTCATCACGGTGTTGGAGTCCATCGGTCCGCAGTCCGGAAGCGCGGTCTCCATCGCCTCTATAGACGCCGACTCCCTTGCCGGAAGGCCCGCCGGCACCATAGGCGCGGTCCGCGCGCATATAGACGTTCACGGCGGATGGTCCTCGGTCATGCGCGCTCTGGCTCTCGCCGAGCGCATGCCTTATGCCGTTTCCATAGATCACGTACAGCTCGATTCTTCGTCGGCCGGCCCCGCTAACGGACGCTCATGGAGCCTGTCATTCGATATACAGGCGGATATGATCGTCCGGGCGCCGGCCGCTTCTTGATTCACATGAAAAGATTATTCCACTTTTGGCATATGATCGGCGACGACCCATTCATTGATTGGTCCATCATCCTTGCGCTATCGGTTGTCGCCGCCGCTATCCTCGTAGCCGTCGGGGCCTCCGTATACGTCGATGGCGCCGCGGAGCTCGCGTCGCCGCCCCAGATCTCCCCTGCGATCAGCCAGGCCTCGCATTTCGACATCCAAAGCCTCGATCGCATCACGGGCGCATTTGACGCCCGTGCCGCCGAGAGGGTACTGTTAGACAAGGCCTATAGCGGGCCGCCGGATCCGTCCCTCCCGTAGTTCAATGGATAGAACAGGAGACTTCTAAGCTCTTGATGGGGGTTCGATTCCCTCCGGGAGGACAAGTTATCGTTGGGGTGCCTGACGGTTGGAGGGTGTGAATTAGTCGCCATTGCGCGCCTGCGTCGCGTGCTATACTGGTGGAGGTCACTTTTCTTATCAATTAACAGCTAATTCAATAAATATGAAAGCAGTACACATGATCGCCTTCATCCTCGTCATCATCGGGGGATTGAACTGGGGCCTCATCGGCATCAACTCCGGTTGGAATGTCGTCAACCTCATCTTTGGTTCGATCGGATGGCTCGAAAGCCTGATCTACATCTTGGTCGGCCTGTCCGCCCTCTATCTCGTCTTCACGCACAAGAAGACCTGCAAGAATTGCGACAAGGGCGCCGGAGCTCCGCAGATGTAATCGAAGTTTGCGCCGCATCGGCCGCGACTTTGGAAGATCGCCTCATTCGGGGCGGTTTTTCATTCCGCGGATGTGGTGCGCTTATTTAAACTCGTAATAGCGGCGCTTTCTCGTTCCGGCGGCTCTTGGTGCGGTCACCGCCGCTTCGGCTGACGCCTTCGCACTGGTTATGACCCCCATTTCTTCCAGGAATTTCAGTACGCGGTAAATAGTTGAAATTTTCATTTCCGGCATTGAAGACATGATGTCTTCGGCGCAGAGCGGTGTACGGCTTTGTCGGAAGAGGTCGAGGATCGCTATCCTAGGCGCGGTTATCTTTAATCCTTCCCCACGAAGGTGATATTTGCTCGGTATACGTCTCCTCGCATTTTTTCTGTCTTCTTCGCTGATGGGCATGATATTTTTTGGAGTTTTCAAGTATAGCGGTTTGGTGGGGGTTGGGGGTGTCTCTTTTACATGCCTTTTTCTAATTGGGAATTAAGGTTATTTTTTCAACGAGAATAAGCCGCATTATTAAAGCAGAAGAGTCTTAATTCCCATTTAGAGAAACATACCTTTCCGAGTATCCCATGCCCCTCCAGAAAAGGCTCAAACCTGGTGCGCGCTCAAGGATTCGAACCTTGGACCTGCCCGATGTAAACGGGATGCTCTACCAACTGAGCTAAGCGCGCGCGTTTTTGCGCTTGTCCATAGACTAGCGTATATTCAAGGCATGAGCAATGAAATAAATATCCTCTATGAAGACGCCGACATCGTCGCTATCGACAAGCCGTCGGGGCTCATGGTGCATCCGGATGGCAGGTCAAAAGGGCCATTCCTGACGGATTGGATCGCGCGAAGATTTCCCGAGGCGGCTACCGTCGGCGAGTCGTCGCGTGCGCCTGACGGCACGGAGATAGTCCGTCCCGGCATCGTCCATCGCCTCGACAGGGAAACTTCGGGCGTCCTCCTCGTCGCAAAAACTTCAGCAGGCCATACCTGCCTGAAACAGCAGTTCAAAGACCGCACCATAAAGAAAAAATACGTTGCTTTCGTCTGGGGTGATCTCGAAGAAGAGTTCGGCACCATAGACCGGCCCATCGGCCGGAGTACGAATGACTTCCGCAAATGGTCCGCCCAGCGCGGCGCCCGCGGCGACCTGCGCGACGCCGAGACCTATTGGACTAAACTCGGTTACGCTACCATCGGAGAAGCCCGCGACCAGCAGTCCTTCACCTTCATGGAAGCCGAGCCCAAGACCGGCCGCACCCACCAGATCCGCGTGCATTTCGCCGCGATCCAGCATCCCGTCGTGGGCGACACCCTCTATGGGCCCAATCGCCCGAAAGCTCTCGGCTTTGAGCGCACCGCCCTCCACGCGCGTTCCATCGAGTTTGACACTGTGGCAGGGAAGCGGATCCGTGTCGAAGCGCCCTTGCCGGAGGATTTTGTGAAGGCGTGTGCGATCACTGGAGTTAAAATGGGGCGTGACCTCTCGCCAGTGTTCACTGATACAAAGAAGGAGGATGATTACCTGGGAAAATTGTAGTTTTTGATTTGATTCAAGAGTATAATCCCTTCCGTATGCTTATGGAAGGAAAAGTAAGACCAGTAGAGATTCCCGACGCGCATTTTCAGAAGGTCAAGGATTCTGTTGAGAAGCTCTACAAAGAAACTGTATCTGTCGAGTGTCCATATCTCAAAGATACGGTTAATTTCAACGCGCGTGGGCTGGATCATATCAAGTTCAAAGCTTGGAATAAGCCTCGTTTTAAGTTCGACCAATATATGAGGCTAAAACTATTTCATCTGGTGCCGGAGATACTCCGTCGATCTCATACGGTACAAGGAGTTTGGGAGCGGAAGGAGTGGGTACGCCAAAAGAAGCATGGCAAATGGGAAAAGATCCCTAAAGATGTCGCGTATTACGAATTCATAGCCGTCATCAGCCATGCCCGCATCAAGATAGTGATCAAAGAAATCGAAGGCGGACAAAGATTCTTCTGGAGCATCATTCCGTTCTGGAAGATGAATGAGATTACCAGAGAAAGGAAACTGTACGACGAAGAATTGGAGCACGATGGCAATATCGTCAGTGATTTGGATGTCCTGGATATAAAGCAAAAATCACCAGTTGCCTGATGACTTTTGTGAGCACTTGGCTGCGGCTTGATTGGCCGCGGGAGAGCCGAAGCCCTCACAAGTGCCACGGGGAAGTGTAGCAGGTTGAGAAAGGATTTCAATACTTGACATTTTATATTATAAATGCTATAAACAAAGCATAAGATTTAGCATAAAGCTTCATCTGGCCATTAGTGGATATTCTCTATCCACACCGTAGAGCGTCGAATGTTTCGGCATCGCGGTCCATACAGGTAATGGGGAATCTCTTGAAAGGAGATAAACATGAGAACAAGAAACCGAGACGAACTGCACCTTCTCAACTTGGCCAATAATTCTATGGGGAAAATGGGCCTGACCTACGAACGGATGGTCGAGCTCAGGCACCCATCCGACTTGTATCGTTATCTCGATGCACAATCGTCTGGCATCAATGAAATAATTGACGAGATGAATTATGGCACCCTTGCTCGAATCATTGTTTGTGCTATTAGCCGGTGTGAACAGACGGAATACAGGGGCTGTCCAATATCGTCTGTTTGTAGCCGTGACATATATTCAGAAACCAATCAGGGTTGGTATATCCTTAAGGAATATGCAAAACGTGTTTTGGTCGCTACCATGGCAGACATCCTTGTTACGGAAAGTATTCTAAGGCTTGGGCCGGAGAAATCCCCCTGGGGAGGTGGTGGAGCGCCTCGACAAAAGATGATCGAATTCGTAAGGAGAAATAGAATCAAGTAGCCTTAACTTTATAGGCTAGCCCGACACAATCTAAGTGTTGGGCTTTTTCTTTACATCCCGCCCAAAGAATGCTTAAATAAACCCCCTACGACGCGGCATCAGCCAGCTGGCGGATGCCGCGCCTAACCATTCATGGACAAGCAACAGATACGCAACATAGCCATCATCGCTCACGTTGACCATGGCAAGACCACCTTGACGGACGCCATCATGGCCCAGTGCGGCCACGGGGACGAGGGCTCAATGGACTCGAACGCGCTAGAACAAG
The DNA here is from genome assembly GCA_963701025.1 of uncultured bacterium. GTDB lineage: Bacteria > Patescibacteriota > Minisyncoccia > Phycocordibacterales > PALSA-1337 > C7867-002. The sequence goes on from OY969557.1 coordinate 646,076, forward strand.
AGCGCGGCATCACCATTTACGCCAAGAATACTTCGGTCAATTACAAGGGCACGAAGATCAACATAGTGGATACGCCGGGCCACGCGGATTTCGGCTCGGAGGTGGAGCGCGTCCTGCGTTCTATCGACACCGTCCTCCTCGTCGTGGACGCCCAGGAAGGCCCGATGCCGCAGACGCGCTTCGTATTGAAAAAGTCCCTCGAACTCGGCCTGAACCCGATCGTCATCATCAACAAGATAGACAAACCCGCGGCGAACCCGATGCGCGTGCACGATGAGATACTGGAGCTATTCATCGAGCTCGGCGCACATGACAAACAAATAGATTTTCCGACCGTCTACGCCATCGGTCGTCAGGGTATAGCAAAGATGAAGCTCACTGATGATTCCAAAGATTTGACCCCGCTTCTCGATACTATATTGAGCCATGTGCCACCGGCCAATACGCCGGAACAGTCGAAACTGCCTCTGGCCGCCCAGGTTTTCAACCTTGGTTATGACAATTTTCTCGGTCGTCTGGCCGCGTGCCGCATATACGACGGCGTCATCCGTGACGGACAAGAAGTATTCGTCAAACAGATCGGCAGCGCCACGACCAAAGGCAAGCTGACCAAGCTTTTCACCTATGAGGGCAAGAAGCGAGTCGAGATCCCGGAAGCCTTCGCCGGCGACATCGTCATGGTCGCTGGCCTACCCGACATATATATCGGAGAGACTATCACCGACAATGAGGTCTCGCCGGCATTGCCCGCCATCAAAATCGACGAGCCGACCATCAGCCTCGATTTCCTGGTCAACAATTCTCCCTTTGCCGGCAGGGAAGGCAGGTTCGTCACCGGCCGTCAGATCCGCGAGCGCTTGGAAAAGGAGCTCGAGGTCAACGTCGGCCTCAAGGTCGATTTTTCCGCCAGTGAATTCTTCAAAGTCTATGGCCGCGGCGAGCTCCACGTGGCCATTCTCCTCGAGAACATGCGCCGCGAAGGGTATGAGCTCCAGGTCTCCCAGCCGCAGGTCATTTTTAAGAAGGAGAAAGGAGAAGGGAGTGTGGAGAATGGAAAGGAAAAAATTCTCGAGCCGTTCGAAGAGCTGACCATCGACATTCCCGAAGCGTATTCCGGCGCCGTCATCGAGAAGCTCGGCAAGCGCAAAGCCATCATGACCGACATGAAGACCAAGGACGGCCATTCGCGCATGCTCTTCGAGATCCCGACCCGCGGATTACTCGGCTACCGCAACGCATTCACCATCGACACCAAAGGCGAGGGCATATTGGCCAGTCGTTTCACCGAATTCAAGCCTTACGCAGGCGAGATAGAAAAGCGCGAGACGGGCTCCATGACTTCCATGGCTTCCGGAAAGACTCTTGGCTTCTCGCTCTGGAATCTCCAGGATCGCGGCCGCCTGTTCGTCAGACCGGCCGTGGAAGTCTATGAGGGCATGGTCATAGGCGACACCGCCAAAGGCGATGATCTAGACGTCAACCCCACCAAGGGCAAACAGCTGTCCAATATGCGCTCGTCCGGCAAGGATGAGGCTCTCATGCTCGTGCCGCCGTACGAATTGACCATCGAGCGCGGCCTCGAGCTCATGCGTGAAGATGAGTACTTGGAAATCACGCCAAAGAGCGTGCGCTTGCGCAAGAAGTTTTTGACCGAATTGGACAGGGCCAAGTCAAAGAGGAAGGATTTGTAATTCAGTTGCGGGTCAAATGGTGGAAATGGGCCACGAAGTTTGGTTGGTTTGAAGTTCGGCACTTTAGTCAACTAAAGTGGAATAAAAAAGCCCCGCGCGCGAGCGAGAGGTCTCGGAACACACCAAGGCTATTCAGAATGGCGCGACACCCACAATATCGGGCCTATTCGGTTTACATGATATTGCCTGTATCCATAGAGGCCGCCGCCGATGATGATCACTGCCACCAGTATTATGATTGCTTTCATAAACCAAATTTTTTTGTTCTCTCTACCGATTGCTGGCAGAGTCGCCTTTTCAAAGGGCATTGTTTACCGCATGTTTGCTGTTTAAAAACAGACTAGCATAAAAAGGAGACTTGTCAAGTACCATTCACAAGTATTAGCTGATACAATTCGCTCATGATTCAAGACTTTCTTACATCGAACCTCAACAAGGCTGTCTATGAGATGATAGACGGCGATAAGCGGTTTTACGGAGAGATAAAGAGTTTGCGCGGCGTATGGGCTGTCGGTAAAACCCTTGAAGAATGCCGTCTCAATCTTATGACTGCAATAGAAAGCTGGCTTGTGTTTCGTCTGAAAAGGAATCTGGCGATACCTAATTTCAAAATCCGTGGCAAACAACTGCCAGTGAGTAAATATGCCTAGATTGTACGCAGTTTCTTGGGGAACTTTTGTCAAGAAGATGAGATTTTTGGGTTGGAGCGGTCCAAGTCAGGAAGGTAGGCATCCAGTGATGGCGAGGGGTGATGTGTCGGTGATAATACCCAACCCTCATCGAAAAGATATCGGTATAGATTTGCTAGTTAGGATATTAAGACGGGCGGGAATATCTAGAGGTGAGTGGTTGGGGGGAAAATAGATCAGATGCGATAGTATTTCCTTCCTCGCTTATTTCCAATGCGTCTTTATGTATTCCTGCGCCTCGCTCATGGAGAAAGGCTGGGTCGAATTGCCGACGCGGACGAAGAATTCCTCTTTATTATCGGGGCCTTGAAGATACGCCGGTTTATGGCTCTCACGGACATTCACCATGCATATGTCTCGCCCTTCTATGGATTCGAACGCGATGCTGACGTATTTGGCGAATGAGAGCCCGATGAGAGTCTTTATGAGCATGTTCACGTGATTTTCAAAGCCGTCGCGGTTCTTCTTTGGCAGGGCGTTATAATCTTTTTCCAGCCCGGCGATCGTGCTATTGTCCCCGACTCCTATCAATAGAGTTCCGCCGTCGGCATTCAGAAAACCGACGATGGTCTTCAGGACCATGCGTTCCATTTCCTTGCTGACCTCGCCCTTACGGATGTCATAACGCAAAGTCTCCTTGAATTCCAGGAATAGGCCTTCGCCCCGCTCGATCAGGGCTTTTGCGTCATGAGTGACCAATCTTCCTGAAGCCGCTTGCACCGACTGCTTGACGATGTGCAGGTATTCCTCGAAATTACCGATATTCTTGAGCTTGGTAGTCCGGCCGTTCGCGTGCTCGAGTATGATGGTGCCGTGATACATCATGCGTGACAGTGGCGATTGATAGAGCTCGACAGAGGTCACGTCGGAAAGGCTTACCGCCTTGCGCCTCCGGAAGAAAAGACCGGATTTTCGAATGATCTCTTTTTCATATATTTCGTAATGAGAGAAGTACCAGTCGAGGAAGAGTAGGAGGATATAGACCAGTTGGAAGAGCGAAAAAGATAGTACCAGGAACACGTGGAAAGTGATATACATGTGTATCGGCCAGGAATTATAAAGAGCCTCGTAGTTTTCGGCGAATTTCGCGAGATAGATGAAGGCTGCCGCCAGAAATTCCATCACCAGGACGTTTCGGATGAAGACCAGCGGTCCCTCTTTTACGACGATGCGGCGCATGCTCTTATAGTATCACGGCCTTCGACTTTCCGGCGCGTCCTTTTCCTTGACTGCGCCGTCGTTTTCGCCTACCATCAAGCCAGTTTCGGTTCCTCACCCGTGTTGCGGCCTGAAGGAGGAAATACTTGGACTACCTACTTGTGAAGTCTTTTTCCCCAAGATAAGCACTTCAAAAAAGGTCGTACACAAACAAGGCCGCAGCACTTCAATTTCGAGTCCGATCTCAAATCAAAGGCGCTCCCAGTCGAGCGCCTTTTCTCATGGCGCGTTCCAGCGGCACGCATAAATCTTGATTATTCATCGGCTCCGTGATAAGCTCACCCTCACCATGGCAACCAAAGTCGTCTCTCCCGTCAACGTCGAACACCGCGCCGCGCTGGACATCCGTCCCGGCGATACGGTCCGCGTCTGGCAAAAAGTCCAGGAAGACAAGGGCAAATTCCGCCTGCAGGCCTTCGAGGGCCTAGTCCTCGCCAGGAAGCACGGCCGCGAAGCCGGCGGCACTTTCACCGTGCGCAAAGTCATCGACGGCATCGGCGTCGAGCGCATCTTCCCCCTGTATTCGCCCATGATCGACGAGGTCGAGATGGTGCGCCGTTCCAAGGTCCGCCGGGCCAAGCTTTATTTCGTCCGCCGCAAAGCCGCCAAGGAGATCCGGCACCAGATGCGCCGCATCATGGCGGCAAAGTACGAAGAGGAGGCTCCGCCAGCTGGCGGACCAGCGGTCGCGAGTGTTGTTCCTACTGCCGCTCCGGCTGACGCTTCCGCCGCGGTCATTGCGGAGGCGCCCAAAGCCGAGACTACGAAAAAATAACGATATCTGCTATAGTTCACGAGTACTTTGCGAATGAACGCGCGGGTGGCGAAACTGGTAGACGTTTACGCTTGAGGTGCGTAAGCCCTTACGGGCGTGGAGGTTCGATTCCTCTCCCGCGCACATGTGATTCTGGCTCCCATACTCCGCTTCGCTCCGTTTGGGAGCTTCGCTCGGACTGAAAGTCCAAACGAGCTTGTCCTTTCATCCTCGCTCGCTCCCATAGTTTAATGGATAGAACGCGAGCCTCCGAAGTTCGCGGTCCAGGTTCGATTCCTGGTGGGAGCACATGTGATTCTGGCTCCCATACTCCGCTTCGCTCCCATACTCCGCTTCGCTCCGTTTGGGAGCTTCGCTCGGACTGAAAGTCCAAACGAGCTTGTCCTTTCATCCTCGCTCGCTCCCATAGTTTAATGGATAGAACACGAGCCTCCGAAGTTCGCGGTCCAGGTTCGATTCCTGGTGGGAGCACAAATTCGCGAAAAACTCGGAATCGCCCGAAAAAGGCGAAAGCACATCACAATGCGGAGGGCGGGGCGGCATTCCTCCCCAGACCCCTCCTGCCGCCCCGCCCGCTTCATTGTTGGCGTTTTTGGGGATTTCGGACACGAAGGCGAAGGGTGCACGAGGCGAAAAAACGAGGGCGCGGTCGCGGAGGAGTGGGTTCGAACCGACCTTTTGGAAAAATTCCCGAATTTTCATCTGATCATCGCTCCTCGCCAAAATACCGGCTTGTTTACAGTCGTTTAGGAAGTTGACTACCGGTTCGAACCGACTCGACGAGACGCGTCCGAAAGCTACCAATTTGTCTTTCAAAATCTGCTTTTCGGTAGACGAGCTTGTTTTTGGTAGTCTTGATATTCTTCCAGCGTCAAAGCGTTCTCAAGATAAGCGGTCATAAGTTTGTCGAGCTTGGCATCAACAGCCGTGACTTCAGCATTCACTTTTTGAATTTGGTCTTTTGAGGAATTGTTGTCTTCAGCTTTCTCTTTCTCAACCTCGGCAATGAGCCAATCGGCCACAGCATCAGACAACGATACTTTCTCCAGTTCCGTTTTGATCATATCGGTCATAGCCTCCTCGCGGACATACTTTTGCGAGCATGGTCCCTTCCTTTTGGTACATCGCAAGTAGTTATGGCCTTTCTGCGTCTCGGCGGTGATGGAACAGCCGCATTCGCCGCACTTGAATAGTCCGCGATATACATACGGTTTCAAACCACCACCGTGCTGAGGTTTGCTTTTTCTGCGTCATCATCTCCTGGCAAGTGTCAAAAAGCTTCTTCGTGATGATAGGCTCATGCTTACCTTCGTAAAACTCGCCGCCCACGTACATGAGTCCATGGTACAGGGTATTTTTGAGAAGAGATTGATAGTTGGAAATGGAAAGCTCTTTTCCCGTATGGCTTCTTAAGCCAAGAGTGCCCATGACCTTCTTCAATCCAGAGAGGGTGTAGTTGCCGGAGCCGTATGCTTCAAACATTTTCCTAATAAGCGGAGCTCTATCAGGATCGACAATGATCGATTTGCTTTTCTTGTCCCACAGATATCCCATCGGAGCTTTATGCGGCCAGATGCCATTCTTCAATTTCTGACGATAACTGCGTTTGATATTCTCCGAGAGGTTGTCGACAAAATATTTACTCTGGCCGAAGGCAATGGAGAGCATGAATTTGCCCTGCGGAGTTGCATCAAACCAGAATGTCGGGAACTTGAGATCCGTAATCATGCCGGTATCCACGAGATATATCACCTTACCTCCATCAACCGAGTTGCGAGCTAAACGATCTGGATGCCATGCGAGGATACCAGAAGCCTCACCGGCCTCTATACGCTCCAACATCTCCGCGAATACAGGCCTGCCCGGTACTTTCGCCGTTTGTTTCTCGACGAAAATATCAACGACCTCCAGTTGCTCTTTTTTGGCGAGCTCGCGCAGCTCGGAGAGCTGGTCGGCAAGCGATCTCACTTGCCGATCCTCGGTGTCGGTAGACTTTCTGGTATAAATAAAATATTTTTTCTCACTCATGGATACATTTTACCATTTTTCAGTGAAGTCAAGAAAAGTTCATAAGAAGGGGATAGAAATACATTCATACGAATTTTCGTTGACTACTTGACACATGACCATATTTGATATAGTTTCTAAATCAGAAAGGATTAGAATTATGAAAAATCGAATTGTAGTGACTGTTCTTCACGACATGGCTGGCAGTTTGTATGAGCAGGGTTGGCGGAATGGCCTATTTAGGCCGATCGCTCATATGTCGCTTGGGTATGGCTCGGATGGATGCAAAGACACGGAGGTGGATTTCGCCGAATCAATCACATTCCTTGTGGAAGCTGTCAACGATGAAAAATCGCGAGTATTGGTTCTTGGAACCTGTCCGCGGACCATTACATCATCATGGATCAAAGCTGCTGAATTGGTTATCAAGGGGAGCGACGTCAAAACAGTCGTTATACCCATTGCCAAGCTTCTTAACAGGGACATGAGCAACCCGATGATTGACGGCTCGATCATCTTTGTTGATAAGTCAGGCATTTTCAGGATCGAAAAGCCCGGCCATATGTTAGCAAATGATTTTGTCGAGGTATTCTCTCAGAGTGCCAGACTCTTCAATCAACAAGTGTCTGGATAATACACTTTCTCAAATCACAAAGGTCCGGTCATCATACCCGGCCTTTTTTAATTCCAAGGAAACCCCGCATGAGGAAGACGCATGGCTTCCGAAATGCGGGGATGAATTGGTCCATCTGCGTATCGCCTCCGGAGGAGGCGACATGGTACGCTAAAGGTTCCATGAGGACCCGAAGCTTAAACCACTCGGTATATCAGACTCAATATCACATTGTCTGGGGCACGAAGTATCGCAGGAAGTACCTGAAGGACTATGTAAACACCGAATTCAGGCTGGCCTGCTGGGAAGTAGTGAAGAAATATCCCACGCTCTTCATACATACGGTAAACACGGACAACGATCATATCCACCTCCAGATCGAGATACCACCGAATATGTCTGTGGCTGCCGTCGTCAAGGCACTTAAGATCGAATCGAGCGTGAGGCTCAAGAAACGATTCAAATTCATCAGGGAGATGTACATCGACGGCAGCATCTGGAGCGTGGGGTATTTTGTCTCCACCATCGGCCTAAACGAAACTCAAATCAAGAATTACATACAATACCAAGGCAAGAAGGACCTCGGCCACACCCTCCGCATACGCTTCGGGTCCTCGTGACCCTAAAAGGAAACCCCGCATGAAATGCGGGGAGGAGGTCATTATACTTAAAATTATTTCATAACACACGTACCGCCGAGAAGCGGTCGACTTCCGCTTCTCCTCACGGACTTTTGTTCGCGCCCGGCGGATGTCGGTGCGGCGGAGCACCCCACGGTCGCCCAAAAGCGACGGTGGAAGGTGCGAGAGCCGTACGGACAGACGCTCCGGGCGCGCCACAGGCTCTGTGGAAGCGGAAGTGGGCCGCTTCGAGCCACTGCGATGATTGCGATCTGCGTTTGCGATGAAAGATAAATAAGCCGGTGAGAATCCGACTCCTCCGCGACCGCGCCCTCGTTTTTTCGCCTCGTGCACCCTTCGCCTTCGTTCCGGAAATCCCCAAAAACGCCAACAAGGATGCGGGCGGGGCGGCAGGAGGGGTCTGGGGAGGAATGCCGCCCCGCCCTCCGCATTGTGATTTGCTTTCGTCTTTTTCGGGCGATTCCGAGTTTTTCGCGAATTTGTGCCGATTCCTGAACAAAGTTCGAACCTTTTTCGCCGAAAATCCGACATGAATGGTTGCGCCTTCGCTCTGCTCGGCGCGGTGAAAGGGCGGACGGAGGACTGGGGGTGTGGGGGAAGGACTCCGTCCGCCCTTCCTCTTCGTTTTCGCGCGCCGCCGTGCCGGTTTTTTCGGGCGGGGGCGCTGAAATCTTATCCACATATAAGGAAATTGACATTTAGATAAGGATACGCTACCCTTACTAATATGGTATGTATTTACATACAGAATTAATTTATCACTATGAATCAAGATCAAAAAAGAGAACGATTTAAACGCTTAGGAGTACAGCGTACGAACGCTGTTTTACAGAAGCTAAAAGTGCTTGGCAATTGTTCGAATAGAAGCGCTTATAACTATACCGAGGAAGAAATCAATAAAATCTTTTTAGAGGTTGAACGCCGGGTTCGTGAGACCAAAGCAAAATTCCACTTTCCTAAGAATAAAGAATTTAAACTATGAAAAATGAGGATATTAAGAATCTTGCTCTTGCATTAGTTAAGGCAGATACAGAGAAAGAGGTTGTTAAAGTCTTAAAAGATTTTTATCTTTGGGATGACCAAAAATCTTGGAAGGAAGTTGATCAAAGCGCAGGAAACTGGTCAACAATCGGGAACCAACAAAGTGCGCCCGACACTGCACTTGTCGAGAAGATAATTAATTCGGTCGATGCAGTATTAACACGGGAATGTCTAAGGGAAGGCATAGACCCCAAAAGTGACGCGGCACCTAAAAGTATCGTAGAAGCTCAAAAAAGATATTTTGGAATCCATAACGGAAAACTTTCTAGTATTGATGCCAATATGAGAGCGAGTATCGCGGAGAATATTTTTCTTGTCGCTACTGGCGATAAGACAAATCCCTCCTACTCAATAATTGACTTAGGAGAAGGTCAATCACCGGAGTCTTTTTCTGATACCTTTCTGTCTCTGAATAGAGGAAATAAAAGTAATGTTCAATTTGTACAAGGAAAGTTCGGAATGGGCGGTACGGGAGTTTTCAGATTTGGCAGTCCGGAACATAACCTTCAATTAATAATTTCTAAAAAAGATCCCTCTATTAAGTTTGGTAAGAAAAGCGAACAATGGGGGATGACCGTCATTAGACGTATTCCTCCGACTGGACAAATGCGAAGTTCAATTTTTACATATCTTGCTCCAAATAACAGCGTTCTCTCTTTTACTGCACAATCCCTACCTCTTTTGCCGGGAAAACACCCCAATGCTTACTCGAATCAGCTTTCGTGGGGGTCATTTATAAAGATCTATGAGTATGATCTCGTCGGCCTTAAAAGTAACGTACGATTTGATTTGTTTTATCGTCTATCATTGCTTTTGCCAAATATAGCTTTACCAATAACTCTTTGTGAGCGAAGAGATTATAACGACAAAGATGGTAAAACGAGGGATATGAAGATTACCATGTCTGGATTAAGTGTTCGTCTTGACGAAGACAAAAGAGATAATCTTGAAGAGGATTTTCCCAGCACAGGTGAATTAAGTGTAAAAGGTCAGAGAATGGATTATTCAATATATGCTTTTAAAAAAGATCGCAGGAGGACTTATTCAGGAAATGAAGGCGTTGTGTTTACTGTAAATGGTCAGGCTCATGGCTTTTTACCAAAAACATTTTTTGAACGCAAGGCAGTTGGCATGTCGTATCTTTCCGATAGCATCCTTATTCTCATTGACTGTTCGAAGATTGACAGAAGAAGACAGGAAGATTTATTTATGAACAGCCGTGATCGTCTTAGCGGCGGACCACTTCAAAGTGAAATTGAACAGCAATTAGAGGAAATCATTAAAAATCACCAAGGCCTCCGGGCATTAAGAGAGAAGAGACGCAGAGAAGATATTGAGAATAAATTACAAGATTCAAGACCGTTGGCGGAAGTTCTCGAAAACATAATAAAGAAATCTCCATCTCTATCAAGTCTATTTACGCAAGGAGTAAGGATAAAAAATCCTTTCAATCTTGCCGGTGCAACGGAAAATGGGAAGTTTAAGAGTAAAAAATTCCCGACTTATTTTGAGCTGACGAAGAAATATCCAGCTGAAAAACCAAAATCATGCCCTATTAACAACAGGAAGTTTCGTATTCAATTTGAGACTGATGCGGAGAATGATTATTTCAATCGAGATAAAGAGCCGGGTGGTATAACTGTTAAGATAAACGGGGGCACTATTGAAGACTATTCGCTTAATCTATGGAATGGATTGGCAACTCTGAATATTGAGATTCCCAATACGGTAAAAATTGGGGATATTCTCTGTTTTTCAACAGAAGTAATAGATCATACACGAGTAGAGCCATTTTCTAACGAATTTTGTATAAAAATTGAAGAATCTCAAAAAGACGGGGAAGGAAAAAATGGTGATAGGAAAAAATCTTCAGGAAAGAAATCTGGCGAGGGAAGGAAAAAGCCCACATATCTTGATATTCCGAATGCTTGGGAAGTACGTAGAAATGAATGGGACAAGCACAGCTTTGATGACAAGAGTGCTTTGAAGGTTGTAGATGCGGGGGAAGAGTCCGGGTACGATTTTTATATCAACATGGATAATGTCTACCTCCAGATGGAAATCAAGGAGAATATAAAGGTTGACCCCAAGCTTCTGGAAGCAAGATTTAAGTATGGAATGGTTTTGCTAGGTATCTCGCTACTTGATTTTGAAGAGAAGAATAAGAAAACAGAAAGTCAATCCTCAAGAGAAAATGATAACATGTCAATCTTTGATAAAATTTTACTTTTTTCGAGAGCAATTTCCCCGACACTGCTCCCGATGATTGCCTCACTTGGAGATTTACAGCTAGGAACAGAGTAGCCAGAAATGTTGATAAAAGAAAACAGAACAGGTTTGATATGATAAAATTACACTCTGTCGAATTATGCAAAAACTTTTCATCAAAAACCGTAAGGACCAGAAAATCGCCGTCGTCATAGATCAGCCCGCCAAAGCGCGTGGTATGGCTTTCGTGACCCACGGTCTGGGCGGATTCAAGGAACAGGCCCACATCCGAACCATGGCGCAAGCTTTTCTCGATAACGGCTATACCGTGGTGACATTCGATACCACGAATACATTCGGCGAAAGCGACGGAAGCTATGACGATGCCACCGTAACCAATTATTCTGAAGATCTCGAGGATGTCGTAGCTTGGTCAAAAAGCCAACCGTGGTACATGGAACCATTCTGTCTGGCCGGACACAGCCTGGGTGCCATTTCTGTCGCCCTGTATGCCCAGAAATATCCGAAGCTCGTCAAAGGCCTGGCTCCAATCTCCACGGTAGTATCAGGCAAATTAAGCATGGACAGGGAGAAAGATTTCGATGGTTGGAAGAAAAAGGGGTATCAAGAAAAGATCAGTAACTCAAAGCCTGGTCTTGTCGGCAAGCTCAAGTGGTCGCATATGGAAGATCGGCTCAAATATGATCTCTTGCCAAAAGCAAATCTCCTGACCATGCCGGTCTTGATGATAGTCGGCTCAGAAGATGTGCCTACGCCAGTGCGTCATCAGCAAATACTCTACGACGCATTGCCTGGCAGGAAAGAGATGTATGTCATAGAAGGATCGCCGCATACATTCAGAGATGAGAAGCATCTGAAGCAGGTGTACCAACATTTTGATAAGTGGATTAAGACTTTATAATTTAACCATATGTCCATCACTCTTATTTTTGAAGCTCACGGCACTACATTCGATAACGAAGCACATTTGTCTTCGGGCTGGAATGATGTGGCGTTGTCGCCGCTTGGAGAGAAGCAGTCAAAAGAGATGGGCGAACGCTACAAGGAAGATCATTTCGATGCTATTTTCTGCTCTGACCTACAGCGCGCCTATCACTCAGCCGAGATCGCTTTTGGTGATAAGTTTCCAATCATACAAGATAAGCGCTTACGTGAATGCGACTATGGCGACTTTACACAAAAGCCGAGTGAAATCGTAGATGCGGAAAAACCAAAGCACATCACGGTGCCATTTCCTCGCGGTGAAAGTTATATACGGACTACACACCGAATGGGGTTATTTATCGATCACTTGAAGAAAAATTATGACGGTAAACGCGTCATGGTCATCGGCCATCGCGCTACACAGTATGGCATTGAAAACATCGTAAACGGCGTGCCGCTCGAACAGCTTGTTACCACGCATTTCAAGTGGCAGCCGGGGTGGAAATATGAGCTAAACAAATAATTATGAAAAATTGTGTATATTGCACATTGCCGGAAATACAAGCCAGAAGAGTTACAGAGAACAAACTCGCTGTAGCTTTTCCGACTAATATTCCGATAACTCCTGGACACATGCTTATCATTCCGAAAAGATGCGTTGCACGCTATGAAGATTTAACAAGCGATGAGAAAAATGCAATCGAGGAACTCCGAATGAAGATCGTTGGTGCTCTGAAGAAGGTATTTGGCGCGGAGGGTTTTAATTTTGCATGGAATGATGGCAAACTTGCAGGTCAATCCATTCCGCATTTTCATTTACATATAATCCAGAGAAAACACGGTGATACAGGTATTCTTGAATATGAGCCAAGGAAGTTTATCTACAGACCAGGTGAACGAGAGACTTCTCCAGAGGAGGAACTGCTTGCGATAAGTGAGCTAGTCAAAAAGGAGATAAAGTAAAAATCTTAAAATATATGCAAATCGAATCAAAACAACAAATTCTCGCTCGACGGAAAGAGCTTGAGCAAGAGATCGTGGAGATGCTCGAAGAAACCGAGAGCAATTTCGAGCTTGCCGACGTGCTCGATGCCATATACGAGGAAGAGGAGAACGACGATATGACGAAGATCATAGCCATGTTCGACAATGGCGACATGAGCCAATTGAGCAATGTCCTTGAACTGGTTACCGATGCCTGGAATTATTTCCCCCATAAAGCTCTGGGCGGGATATCCCCGTCGGAGAAATCATTGGAATACGCAGAGAAGCATCCGACGAAGACAAAAAGCAAGAAAGGAGTGGATACCATGCCTCGCGTTTGCGTCGGCAACAGGGAGATGTCATGGGACGAGCATCAAGCCATGCTCAAGGAAATGGCAAGGGCTCAGGAACCATTCAAGAAGTGGATTTCTGGTGTGCTCGCGGATTACCGGTCGTTCTTGAAGCAGGAGAGATTGTCAGCCAAGATGGTTGATAAGCATTACTTCATCGCCGAGACATTTTTCGACAGGGTTCTGTGGCTGGGCTGGGTGAATTTCGGAAGCATCAGAAAGGAATTCACTAGCGATGAGTTTCCAAAGTGGTGGAAGACGCATGTAGTCGCTTCTGGGATTGATGATTCGAAAGAAGTTAAAAATTCCGTGCGTAAACTGGTTGATTTTATAGAGGCTAAATATGTTGTTAAGTAGCCGAAGTTGCCATAACTATCGTATAATAAATTTATGAGCACCAACATCGATTATTGGGAAAAAGTCTTGGAAAATCCGACGCCTGACTTCAAGGCTCTTTTCGACGCGGAATTGACTTACATTCGGTCGCGCGTTCCGGGGAATTCCAAAGTTCTCGAGATCGGTTGCGGTAATGGCAGGAATATCAGGTCTATCGCCGAATTCACGAAGGACATCATCGGAATCGACAACGATCCGAAAGCGGTCGAAGACGCACAGAAGAACCTCGCCGGATTTTCAGGCGTAAAGATAATGCTGGCCGACGTTCTCGATCTGCCGTTCCCAGATAAATCTTTTGACGTCATGATATTCTTGGATACTCTGGTCAACATGAAAGAAAACAAAGTCCAAGCATTGAAGGAGATGAGCAGGGTGTTGACGGATGACGGCAAAATAATCATCAGCGTATATTCCGAGGACGCTTTCGATGCGCGCATGGACATTTACAAGATAGTGAATGCTCCCATAAACAAGACCGAAGGCACGAAAGTCACGTTCGACGAAAGTCTTGCGGCGAATGTATCGGAGCAGTTTAGCAAAGAAGATATAGAAGGTTTGGCCGATCAGTCTGGATTGAATCTTGTCGATTGTAAAAAAGTGCCAGGAATCGCGTATATTTGTACGCTAGCCAAAAAATAAAACCCGCCTACGGTTAGAACGTAGTGCGGGTCGTGAATTTGCGTATTACTTCTGGGAACATGATTATCCCCCAAGCTCACTTGCGGTCGGAATGCGCACCGGGAAGGCACATCCGCCCGGATTATCGCAGACCTTCTCGAAGTTATCGAAGGCAGCCTGCGATTTCGGACCAAGTTTGGTTCGTGCTGGTTTATTGAGTTTTTCGAGATCAGCGCCGAATTCCTCGATGATCGCCTTTCGCACCTGCTTGAAGCTTTCATTCAGGGCTGTTCGGCGTTCGGCCGTGTAGCCGAACATCATGCTCGAATATTGCTCCTGGTTTAATTTGATGCAGACGTCGCCTAAGGTAGACATAATTTTCTTTTTGTTTTTGGTTGCTTGTTTACCGTGTCAGTAATATCGCCGCGGTGAAAGCCATGACGAAACCGATGATTTTTGAAGGACTCATACCTCCATTCATGATGGCATAATTCATCGCCGGTATAGTCGTCTGAACGACGATCATAATAACGAACAACATGCCAACATTTTCTTTGGTAGCTTTCGCAAGCATACCATTGAAGAACAAAACACCAATAGCTCCAGCAATCCCGGCAGCCGCGACCATTTTCCAATTGATTCCATCCATGCTTTTCAATCCGCCAAGAGCGAAAGGAAGGACACAGACAAAGACGATTAGAGAAAAAAAGGCCGATGATACATTTCCCGTCATTTTGCTCCGATTCATGAAGAGCGGCCATAGTCCAAAGAACACTCCGGCTAGGGCAGCTTTAATTTGCAAACTATTCATATTATTTCCTTGGTTAAGGGTTTGTTGTCAAAGTTCAAACTCTCAGGATTCGCGACATCAGTGTCGTAAACCCAGTTAAGTGGGGAATATTGCTATTCCCCATGAGCGGTGTTTTGGTAGCCACTTCACTACCGCCGGCAGTCAAGACTAACCGGACTTATTCATGATGTAACTCTCGTCAGCCGCCGCATTGAGCTCGTAGGGAGTGTCGAAGAAGAAATCTCCTAGCTTCTGTCCCTTGACCCAGATTTGGCGTTGCCACGGTTGCTTCTGCACCAAGGCCTTCTCCTGTTCGATGATTCCTTCGTCGAGCGTTGTTTCCTGGTGACCGACGATGCGGACGAACCGGAACAGCTTCTTCTCCTTGCCCCAAGGGTCCGGTATTCCGGCTTCCTCGGGAGCGATAATGTAGATGAAGTATTTGGCGCTCGGCTCGGTGGGTTTGTTTTCCCACCAAGGAACGTCTTGTTCTCCGGCTACACGGATCAGGAGTTGTTTGTTCTGGGCAGTTTGTTGCTTGTCCATTCCGCGACCATGCGCTCTGATGATTGGCAATCGATTCATTGGTATCTCCTATGGTTGAATTGTTGACTCAAAGAACTGAACTCTCAGGATTCGCGACTGAAGTGTCGTAAATCCAGTTGAGTCGGGAAACGCTGTTTTGAGGCGTTTCCCGATTGAAGCTTACACATCAGCGATCACTTCCGGATGGCGAGTATCGCCCGATCATTGTATTCCGATTGGCCGACGGTGGTGGTCGAGTTGGCATGCCATGCTTGGACAAGCCTGACCATCGTGCCGTTGGTTATCGTGTTGTCCGTCGTCACCGCGTAGCGAGCATAGCTGTTCGCGTCGGTGGCTTTCGGCGACATGACCCGGACGAGGCTCACACCCTTGCTGTTGGTGATGACCAATGTCACCATCCAATCGCCTTCGTCTTTGATGCTCGCGCTCATGGATGCAATATTGTCTTCGGATGTGAATCCGGCCGGTAACGGCGTTCTCGCGCCGACGACTACCGCATAGATGACGGCACCGATGACGATATTGATAAGGACGAGCACTACTGCGACTCTAATCATTTCACGTTTCATAGTTTTTCTCCATTTGATTGTTTACTGCAGTTGCGATTCCCTAAGTTAAATTGTTTGCCTAAATGGGGAACCGATTTCTACAGTAAACAGAAGTGATTACCTTTTAAAGAGCTTACCTGTTAAGTATAGCATACCACAACATAAAAGTCAATAGCTGTCCAATTTTCTAGTGGCTCTACCAAGCCATGGAAATAGACCGAATCTAAGCCAAATTAAAGAGTTTGTGGCTCACCGGAATCAGTCTGTGGCTCAATCCAACCGTTTGAGGCACAAGGATTTAAACGCTGACAGTGATAGAATGACTAAATGGACGATGAAAACACTCAAAATGTGCCAGCTCCAGAACCGTCTACGCCTGGGCCTGAACCTGCTCCGGAGGAGTCTGTTGCAGCAATAATTCCTGAACCAGTGACACCTTCAGAGCAATCAGCGGCTGAAAGTACTTCTGTTGACCCGGTGGCGCAGGCGGAGCCTGTGACTGAACCAGTGCCAATCACTGAACCAACATCTGATCAAGAATCAACTCCTGTGTCCGCGCCGGCGGCACAAACGCCGACGGAGCCGTGGACGCAATCGCCGGCGCAATCGCCACAAGCTCCGATATCTGCGCCGTCAACGCCAGTAGTACCTCAAACTCCACCAACTTTCACTCAATCAACTCAATTTCGTGACATCCAAGCTCATGGACGCATTAAAATCCAAGAGCACAGACAGAATAAGTTAGAAAAGATCATCGAATATGCGCAGAAGAAGCAAACCATCACCAACGACGAAGTCCAGAAGCTCGTGCGCGTCTCCGACGCTACAGCCACCAGATATTTGGTCGATTTAGTAAAGCAAGGTCGTCTGGTCCGTGAAGGATCCCCGCGACATGCGATATATCGATTTGTGCGCTGATTAGGTCTTGTGGCTCAATCCAACCGATTGAGCCACAGTGATCTTGAGAAGCGGTCGACTTCCGCTTCTTCCGTCAATCGTTATTCGCGTCCGGCGGAACGTCGGTGCGGCGGAATGCAATGAAGCCGCACGGACTGACGCAAGGACGCGCCACAGAACTCTCTGAAGCGGAAGTGGGCCGCTTCGACTATGTGACGATTGTGATTATGCTATGATTTCCATATCGAACCCGCCCCCGCCCGAAAAAACCGGCACGGCGGCGCGCGAAAACGAAGAGGAAGGGCGGACGGAGTCCTTCCCCCACACCCCCAGTCCTCCGTCCGCCCTTTCACCGCGCCGAGCAGAGCGAAGGCGCAACCATTCATGTCGGATTTTCGGCGAAAAAGGTTCGAACTTTGTTCAGGAATCGGCACAAGTATTTGTGAGCTATAATCAGGCCATGCTCTATACCCGCAAAGGCGACTCCGGCACGACCAAGGATTTTAAATCCGGTCCTGGCGTGCGCAAATCGAAAAGCTCCTGTCAGACGGAAGCTCTTGGCGCACTGGACGAGCTCAATTCTTTTTTAGGCTTGGTGAAAGTAAAGTGCGCGGAAATTCCCCGGACTATAAGCGGTAAAAAGTTCAGCGATATCGTCTTTCTGGGCGCAAAATTGCCTCTTCTCCATTCAGGCGGAGATAGCCGGAGCCGATAAGAGGGTGGGGCAGGCGAAAGTCACGGAAATGGAAGGTTGGATCGACGCGGCGGAAAAGGAACTGCCACCGATCAAGACATTCTTCATATCAGGCGGCACTGAATTGGCAGCGCTCTTCGATATCTCCCGCACCTTGGCCCGCGCGGCCGAGCGCCGCGTCGTGGCCGGCACCGACAGCGGCGAGCTTTCGGTCGACCCCGCCACTCTCGCGTTCATGAACCGCCTATCTTCGCTGTTCTACGCCCTGGCTCGACTAACTAACCACAAATCTGGTATAACTGAACAGCCGCCGACGTATCAGTAGATCACGGCGGCTACAATATGGTGACTATAGTTTAGTGGCAAAACTCCTCTCTGTGGCAGAGGCGTCGCGAGTCCGATTCTCGCTAGTCACCCAATTCTCGAGTTTAAAATATTCAAATAAAAACGTTAAAAAGAAGCATTTTATGCCGTATCTTCACGATTATCCTTGTAAAACAGTGAAAATTGAGCTTTTTATAGCTTATTTCACTGATATTTGACAATAAGTGGTGAAAAGACTATAATGGCCAGTAAGTTTTAATATAAAACATGGCTACCACTAAACCAATCAAAGAGAGGCTCCAAGACCTCAAGAAGGAATATGACACTCTTCGCCAAGGCAAGGAGTCGCTTTTAGTGCTTGTTGATGAGGCTGAAGTAGCAGAGGCGGTCTATAACTCGAATGCGATCGAAAACTCAACCCTTACCCTTAAGGAAACGGAGAAGATTCTCTTGGAGATGGAAGTTGCTCGAGATGTGTCGGTCCGGGAAGTATTCGAAGCAAAGAATCTTGCGCGTGTTGTTGCTTACATCAGGACTAAAGCACAAGAGTCTGAAATAAATAAAGAGACGATTTTACTTCTCCATAAAATGCTTATCGGTGGCATCGATGACGGCATTGCCGGACGCTTTAGAAAAATTGGTGAATACGTAAGAGTGGGGACTCATGTTGCTCCTGCGCCAGAACACGTCGAAAGAATGATCGAGGCGGCACTTCTTGAATACACTGCACACCTCGGTGATTATTTCGTAGACAAGATTTCAAAGTTTCATCTCGAGTTTGAAACAATCCATCCATTCAACGATGGCAACGGTCGTATTGGTCGTGTCTTGATTAGCTACCAATTCCAGCGTCTTGGCTTTCCCGGAATCATAATTCGTGACAAAGAAAAGAAGGATTACTACAGTACCTTTGCCGAATACCGTGACAAGAAGACAGCAAAAAAGATGGAGAAGATTCTCGCGCTCTCACTTATGGAGTCTCTACACAAGCGAATGACATACCTCAAGGGTGAGAAGATCATTCCTCTTTCGGATTATGTAAAACAGAATTATAAATCCGGTCCAGCTCTTGCTAACGCGGCACGTCGGCAGAAGATTCCTGCCTTCAGGGAGAAGGGGGTATGGAAGATTGCGGAGAATTTTATATATGAAGGCGCAACGCAAAAATAAACCTATGGATAAAGACTATTCGCAATTCTCAAAAGAGGAGCTTCTCCCGTCCGAAATAAAAAATGCGCATTGTTTTTACAGTGCGCACATCGGCAAGACGAACTTCGCTGGATCTATGTCGCCTTTTTGACCAAATCGAGGTTTTCAAGATTCCAGTAGGGATAGCTCGACTTGCCCTTGTGCTTGCCCGTTCTGTTTCTTACGGCGACAGCGACGCAGCAACTATGTGAGGGTAGAAGTTCACCATTACGCCCCCTGACAATGCCGAACATGCCAGAAATACGATTGCGAACCTCCATACCAGGTTTCAATTTACCTTTTCTTACCATAATCATCCTTTGGTTAGAACTATTCGCACCTAATAATACCATGTAAGAGAAGCATTTTGAGCTCAAACCTGATATACTTCAGGCATGATAAAAAGCAAAAGACAATTGGAGTTGGCCCTTAGTTTTTGGATAGGGATCGGCTTGATGAGCATAATAAATATTTGGAAGATCGATTACGATCAGCACGCGTCTTCATATTCTTGGATCATGTTCTGGGTTTCTGTTATTTTCATGATTGTATGCGTGATCTTGATAAAATTTAAAAAATATCATGCAGAATAAAAGGCCTCTGTACGTATATGTGATCGCGGTAGCCGTCGTATGGGCGATCATACTCGGCACCATGTGGGCATTGGGCCACACCGACACTTTCTACTCGGCTGTCTCGGTATGCGGAGGCTTTGCCCTCGGGATGCTGGCCATGTACATAGCCGTGCATATCTACCGGTGGAAATAGGGTGGATCGTCTTGCGACCTCTTATAGGACCTTCTGCCCCCTGATGAGCCGCACTAGGATCATGATGATAGCCACGACCAGCAGGATGTGAATAAACCCACCCAAGGTATAAGAGGTGACGACACCTATGAGCCAGAGAACGATGAGGATGACCGCGATGGTTGTGAGCATGTGCGTATTGGTTAATGGGTAATGGGGTAATTATACTACAAGACGGCGCGGGAATGATCGTATTACAGATTCGGTGGTATACTAGCCCCATGATCGCGCTTGGACAGGAACAGCATTTGGGTAGGAGGACATTCATGCTTTTGCTGTCGCGCAAGGCCGCGACGGGCATAGTCCTCTTGGCGGCGGCGCTTTTCCTGCTGGTCTTGCAGAGCTCGCTCGCTCTGGGCATCGCCGGTGCCATGTCCTTAGGCGGGCCCATCAGCCGTTCCTTGGCTGATAACATATCAGGCGGCATCTCCTATATTGGCCTCCTGGTATTTCTCGTCGGCATCATCGCTTTTCTCATAGGCTTCATAGTGACCTTGCTCGAGTATCGCAATTACACTTTTACCCTGTCCTTGATGATTGCAATCGGGCCAGAATAAATCTCCCTTACGAAATTCATCGTAATTAAAAAGTAATGAAGGATCACGGACGGGGGTATTATCGGCGTCCAAAAATAAAACTTCTTCAAACGACGAATGAAGAATTGCGAAAGCTGATTTTCCATAATCCGTTGAGGGTTCTATGGCGATGCTTCTTTCTGACTTCATAAGAATCGATAAATTCTACATCTAAATCACGACAAATTTCTATGAAAAGAGCATCATATTCCTTCTCTCCGAGATAGAAACATTGGATAGGCAATTTACAGCCGTGAAATCGTAATTGTTTGAATAAAACGTACGAGACTTGGGAACCATTTTAGACCTCCTCCGCTGGTTACAATTCCTCTACCTTTGTAAGTATCTGGATAGTCTGAGATGGAATTCACGAACTCTTTAAGATTGGGAGGTGTCATAACTTAAATGAGTTATTTTAATAGAACATTATGCCTTCCAAGATTGCAATTTCTGTTATTTGGACACTCTTCGACGATAATTTTCTTGCCTAATCCGTATGCAATCGCAAGAGGACAAGATTGATTTCCCACGAATATATCAGCGGCCTGTATGACTCTGGCAACTTCGAAAAGGTTTGGTGTCTCATAAAAATCCACTTTCCCAAATTTTTTCTCGAATGCAACATGCTCATCTTTCTGTCCGATTAACACAGCCTGCTCTCGATAATTTGACCAATTTAACATACCAGGATAACGAACTGATTTATGCAATATGATTCGACTTACGAATTTAGGCTCTATGTTAGAAAGCCAAGGGAGATGAAATATTTGTGGCCCTAATTTTTGTTCGGTTGCTTGGGCTAATGCGAGAGAAATGTTAATGTTTCTGTAATGTTGCCTCCAATGATCGCCGTCAATACAAGAAATCGATGGATCATAAGGCAACACATCTGCGATGTACGGTTGTAATTTCAAGAGTGGAATTATCTTGGCGGCGTGTTCCGCATTAAAACGACATCGCGTATCAGATCGTTCTTTATGATAAAAAATCGTTTGCTCGTCGAACGTATCATACCAATATTTGAGGATGGGTAGGGCGTAAATCGTATCACCGAAAGTCCCCGCCGTGACTAAAATGTTTCATCGGAACTCTCCTATTGATTAGTGGTAGAATATCTGCAATAATATAGATATGAAAAAAATAAAATTAACACAGGGTCAATTTGCACTCGTAGACGATGAAGATTTTGCATATCTTAACCAATGGAAATGGCACGCTATTCTCAAGAAAACTACTGGAAACTATTATGCTTGCAGGTCAGAAAAAGGAAAGCGTCTATGGATGCATAGAATCATCATAAATCCAAAAAACAATCAAGTTACTGATCATATCAATCATGATGGATGTGACAACAGACGTAATAACTTACGACCTTGCTCTCCTGCCGAAAATAGCCGCAATAAGATGCAAGGGAAACGTAAAAATGGTGGTAAATATAAAGGTGTATATAGGCGGACAAAAAACGGCAAACCTTTAGCAACTTGGCGAGCACAAATCAGGTATGAAAAAAGATTATATAATCTCGGTAGTTTTAATTCAGATATTGAAGCAGCAATAGCCTATGATATTGCTTCTCAAGTATTTTTTGGGAAATTTGCAAAACCTAATTTTAATTTATGAGAATTTCTGTTTCAACTTTAACGCTCGACAACTGGCATAAGTTACGGGCAGTTAATCAAGGAAGATTTTTTGATTATTGCAAAAATTTCAATTATACTTCTTCTTATCATTTTGATAAATGGCCACTAATCTTGCATTAGGGTATTCAAAAATTGTGTCTTTTCGCAGGCTAATTGACGACCATGACTATATGTTATGGGTGGATGGTGATACAATTTTTGCTCATTTTGTGGCCCTTGAATCTTATATTGCAAGAAATGTTGACGCAGACCTATTCGTAGCGAAAGATTTAAACGGGATTAATGCTGGTGTAATGATGTTCAAATGTAGTGAAAAAGTAAATAAATTTCTTGACGCTATTTGGGAGTATCCTATCGGACATAAGCATATGTGGGCAAAACAAAAGCGATAATGGATTTCACATCGCAAGAAGATTGCCCGCTAAAAGTCGAGTATCTTACTCAGAAGCAATGGAATCAATATCCAGAACTAGGGGAACCAGATTTTATCTTACATGTTCCAAAATCGTCCGCTAGAAACTAGGATTGAGCAATTGAAAAAATATGTTTAATCCAATCCAGAAGGGTTATTCATATACCAATCGACCGTATCTTCAAGTCCTTTTTCCCAAGTAAAACGATACGTGAATCCCATTCCTAAAAGTTTATCGGGAGAAATTGCATACCTCTTATCGTGGCCGGACGAGATGAATGGGCATCGACCAGTTTGTATTTCAAATCCTTTCCCATAACTTCGGCAATCTTTAACGCAACTGAAAGATTATCGATTTCTTTATAGCCAGCGATATTTAATCTATCCCCATTGTTGAGATGATTTAAGGCAAAATGGGTCGCTCGACAGACATCGTTCGCATGAATCCAGTATCGACTACCGGCCTTCTTACAGGTAGAATCAGCATGGATTGTAACTTCTTCTTCATTTAATATCTTTTTTATTACCAAAGGGATAAACTTATTTGATTTTTGTTCCGGCCCATAAACATTCATACTGAATGTTGAAATAGTTGGAAGCCTATAGGTAATCCAATATGCGTGTGCAAATTCTGCTGCCCCTGATTTACCCGCCGCGTATGGATTAGAAGGTTTAAAACAATCCCATTCATCAAATATCTCATCTCCTGGGGCGGGACCAAAACATTCATCGGTGCTAAAATTCAGAAATTTAATCAAACCTTCTTGCTTATTCGCCCAATCAAGAAGATGTACTGTTCCTAGAACATTATCGTAAACCATTTCAACGGGGTGGTGAATAGAATAATCCACATCACTACACGCCGCTAGGTGTGCCACATAATCAACCTGTCCAATTTTTTTAGAAATTGCCTCGTGAATCGGGGAACGTAGATCGTGGTGAACCATCTTAACCCGTTTATTATGTGGTAGTTTTTCAAGATCACCCACCGTAGAACAACGCACAAGAGCCACAATCTCATAATCTGTATTATTAAAAAAATAGTTTACAAGGTGACTACCAATAAACCCTGCGGAACCTGAAATAAGAATTCTTGTCATATTCTAATGGAGAATATCCAATAAAAAACCCTCTCAAATCCAACAAGGAAATGAGAGGGTAAATGGGTGCATTGGTGTGCAGGCCAACGCTATCTATTAGAGTGTGACATAGGGTAATTCGTACAAATGAGTGTGCAAATATCTTCCTGGAGATTCTGCGTGAATGAAATCTTCATAGGCATGGAGGCTAGTATCCTCGTACATAATTGTTGATCCGCTCAGGAATTTTACCACAATTCCTTTTGATCCATTGTTATAGGCGTAACCTACCGATTCTATCCATGACGATGAAACCCCTGTTAAATCGTATAACATCGTGAAGCCCCCATCTGCGGACCCCCGATCGTGAGAAGATTTTCTCTCCACTCCCTCAAATAACTCTTTGTACCAGTCTGGTTCAGATTCGTCAAACGCCATAACTTATGTATAGCATTTAGACCCACGCTGTTCAAGCGGATTACTCAACTTTAGATAATCTCAAAATCGCCCAAACAATAAAAGTACATACCACCAAAACTCCTAATGTAACATTTAATTGGCTTTGATGTATGAATTCGATTTGAGAGTTGTTTGACAACCATCCACCATCTCGGGCAATTTCCCCTTTAGTTTGTTGTGCAAAGAATGTATACATGCCGTAAAATTGTAAAGCAATAATCGGCAACCAATCAATTTTGTAAAATTTCATCGCTGATTTCTCCTAGTTTGGAAAGGCAGAATTAGTAAAACTAATATCCAGAGAAATAATCCGACCGCGAACTCCAAATACTTCATAAATCCTTTTTATTTTGGCAATATATCAGAACTAACAATGCAATTATTATGATTAGAAGTAGGTGCATGGATCATCCTGTAATTTTGAAAGATATATTCCCTATCGCATCGACTACAAACAAATTTGGCGACACAATTAATGGCATCGTACATGGTCGTCATCAATCGATGATTATACGCTGGACAATTTTTTGGTAGGAAACTTTGATTTAAAGCCATCATATTCACATATCTTGTATCGTAAGAGGTAACGGACATATTCACTCAGACTATCATATCCTTGAGATTTCGCAATCTTTTTAAGTCGTTCAATTTCGGCTTTCTCCATCCAAGTTACCAGCCCTCTTGTTGATTCTTTATGCATGTATTTCCTTTCTTTTTTCGACAAATTGTATGATGCAACCACCATCGATTCTTGTAAATTTTATTAGCATATCTCGACGATAGGCTGCTGTTCTGCGTTGCCCTAAATTGGGAGGTGCTGGATTTATAGTCAATTCCTTTGAGCAGTTTCCAACAGCTTCCATTGGCCCAATCATTCCAAGGATATTTTTTGGTAGATCGAACTTCAAAATCCACCTGCTTAATTATTTCCGCCATTTTCTTCTCCGCTCATTATTTGTTTGATTTCTTGTAATTGCTTACGAAGATTTTTCTTGCCTCTTACTTTATGGGCTGCCCGAAGTTTATCTCTCAGATAACACCCGCAAGATTTAGTTTCACCACACACTAGTCTCGCTCCTTCCACAACTTTTACTGTCCCACAGTCGCATAGACATTTCCAGAATGTCGTGTTATGCTTATTTTTATGGGAGAAATCTATTACAACATATCGATTATATCTTTGCCCAATCTCTATCCTCGGGTTTAAGCAACCGCAAGATTTTTGCCCATTCGTAAGATGCGATCCTCTCACCGTTTTATAGCTCCCACAATCGCATAAGCACAGCCAAAAACAATTGCTCCTATTATCTTTATGGGAGAAACTTATTACAACCAGCATCTCGAATCTTTGCCCAACCAAATCAGATCGACGAATAGAATGCTTTCTATTTAATTTTTTACATTCTTTACTCCCACAGGTTTTGGTGTAACTTCTTTTTGATTTCGGGTGTAGAGCATTTTGAAGTGCCTCAGTTCTGACCTCCACAAGTTTTCCGCAATCACAAAGACACCAATGCCAAGATTTTTTCTTGCCGCGATGATCTATCATAATAAATCGCCCAAGAATTTCCAACGCCCCAATCTTCTGGCCTGTTAAGTATACACTCATGCCACCTTCTTCAGCACTCAAATCGGGATTTTCTATTTTAGATTTGATATTTTTTGTGATTTCCCCAAACAACTCATCGATCAGTTCGGTGTTCATTCTTCTAATTCCTTTAGTTGTTTCTTTAACATCTTTTTCTTGAACAAGTTGTAAGTTTTACTTTTTTCTACATCTTCTTTTACGAGTTTGAGCCACTCTTCCCTATTCCGTACTTCACAAACATTCCTAATCGCCCGTTCAATTTGTCCTTTTGTCGCTGGCCCGAAAATCTGCGTTAATTGTTGGACGCTCCTACCAGCCAAAAATTGAGCAGCAATTACGCTGTCTTGTGACCAAACTTGTTCAGCGGTCATTATGCCTCTCCTTCGCATTGACGTTCTAGGAACCGATGTCGCCATCTCTACTTGCCAATTTCATTTGGCTCCTCTTTCACATAATTCAACATTATAACCTTCCACTTGAATTGCCTTAATTCCCATCGGGCTTAATCTTTGAGAAATTTCACCATCTATCCACTCGCAAGTCGATATAAAAAGATCGCACTCTTTTTTACTTTTAAACATCACGACCTTGCTTTCTTCAAAGATTACTAATCCTCTGGTCGGATGAAAAACAACCCACGGGTGGTGGAGCATTTGACAATAATCATCCCAGTCTGCGTCATTCATTTTACTTAACATAACTCACTCTCCAATAAAATCAAGATAAAATCGGCCATTATTTGGATTAAAACTGATTCGCACCATCCTACCCTCAACTTCAACGTCAGCCCACACACTGCCGAAGCCACCGATCAGAAATGTTGGCACCTCTAACGCTATTGGTATCGAGGCTGTCCCTGCTCCACGCACTTCACGCTTCGGCGATGCCACGCGAGCGGCCCGAAAAATCTTGATCGTTTCGTCCTTATGATCGCCCCAAAAATCCAAATCGTTTTCATGAATATTGACTAATGGCGGATCATTTTCATCTACTCCCGCTTCAATGCAAGCCCTTACGGCCCGTAATGCGGCTTTAACTTGCTTTTCCAACTTAAACGCGATTTCTGAGGTAATGAACATGGCTTCTCCGGTTTGAGTTTCGTTTCCGTTTCCGTTTCCGTTTCTACATTGTAGCATAGGGGAATACCCTTGTCTATCCCCATTTCGGGTGGTTTCCAAAGATTTTTCCAAATGGCCCTTCCGTGGGCCATGATTCGATCCGTCGCATTCCTCTACTTCTTTAGGCCAAGTTCATACTTCCCAACGACCGCAGGCAACTCATCCCAGCGATCCCAAGCGTCGGCTACTAGGTCTAGCAACTCATGGATTTTTCGTTTGCCATTTTCGGTCGTATCTCCATAAGTTGCGATCATCTTCGCCAATTCTAAAACATGGCGACGATAATAAGTAGCCACACAATCCGTCATGTTCTTCAAGCCACGCGGACAACGCCGGATCACTCTGCAACGTCCTAGAAAATTTCTCGTCGTACATACCACATCTCCAAATTGTGAAAGAACTGAACGAACGGAAATGGGTGATCCCCAAATCCTCTATTACATAGTACGCAGGAATTTCCGTTTGTATAGGCGAAATCTCGAAAGATTTCGGAAATTTCTTTCCCGGTATTCCCCACGACTTCTTATATCATAGCATAAGGTGATCACCATGTATATACCCATTTCGGGTGGTGCGTAAAGATTTTTTAGAAAGGGTGATCCCTGATATTGAGACTCAGTATCAATAAGAAATAATGTTGACTAAGTTGATAATCTTACTAATGATTAAAGAAAATTTTCAGGGCCACCTGAAAGATGGATAGACATAGGTGTTCCCTTGTGTTAAAATAAAAGAAGAAAATTTATGGCCCTATATTTTTTATTTTTAAGGATTTTGAAATGGCCAAGTCTAAAATTTGTTGCTGGTGTAAAAAGCCTATTATTGATGATAATTTTATTAAAGCGACTCACAATTACCATCTAAAATGCCGAGAAACTCAACAACGCAGAGCGGCAATGGGCCATAAAAAATGCCCAACAATAAATCGATCGATTCCAGGCGGGGAAGGTAGGAGAGTGCTTCATTCAAATAAATCTATTCAATGATCAAGGTAATGGTTGATCGTGAGGCCATTCTTCTGTACATAACGCCGCGATCTTCGACCTGAGTTTTTCGACCATCATTATACGCCCAGCTTCAGTCAAATTTTTGTACGACGGATCAATTTGCTCGGAGAGTATCACAATTGATGTGGCTAATAGGGTGCCAAGCACATCGCAGATAAATAGTGGCCCTGTTTTCTTGTCCCCCAAATCGTGCTCTATGAGTGGGAAAATCGCATCGGATAAAGCGATCCTTCTTTTCTCCCAATTCTCTGGGGATATGCTCATTCCGATTGAATCTCTATTTCGAGCGTGAGTTCATCGAGGAGCAGACCTAATTCCTTCGCAGAAATATCGAGTTCCCGACAAATCGCGGATTTCTTTATCCTTCCTTTCGCGGTACAAGCGACTCCTGGCTCCATATAGATAAAATCTAGGAGCCGAGAATATTTACCATCGTGGAGCAAATGTAAATACTTAATTAAATCATTGTTTATTGTTTGCGAGAGAAAATTAGTGGCCATAACTTAATTTAGTTATAACGACATTTATTTCTTCAATCCCAGAAATCCTTTTTCAATTCCATTACTTGGGGTTTATCATCGGTAAAATAATCAGGAAGACTAATGTCATAAAACACATCGTCCAATTGACAAAACCAACAAATCTCTCCATCCGTTTGATGTCCGATTTCGTCGGTACATCGTTCACAAAATCTAATATTCATTCGTCACCTCATCCATATAATTTAATCTGAATTCCAAAACTTTAATATAAGACAAAACGGAAGAACACAATTCCATCCATTCATCGTCATCTCGATTACAAGAAATTTTCTTAAAAGCGTCCTCGGATCGCAATCTAAAATCCTCGTTCGCCGCGTCCAACAAATCTTTAACCGGAATCAATTCCAATAACTCGTCTACGTGTTTAATTATCTCACTCATTTTATTCTCCTAAAAATTGTTTGTAATCTTCGTACCCGTCTTCTTTCCATATATCTTTGGAGGTATGTACCTCCATTGAAATTCTCATCCCCTCTCTGCCTAATATTTCTCGACTCGCAACCAGCATCTTCTCTTTGATCATTTCCTTTATTTTATCGATATTCGTTTCGTCACACAAGACATAGATTGCATCATGCAAAGGAAATATTATCTCTATTTTTTCCTTATGGATTAAATTTACCGCCTTCCGTAACATATCTTGAGCGGTTCCCTGAATTGGAAAATTTTGATAAGTATTAAGTTTTTTATCAGGCCAAAAAGCCCAACCCGATTTCAATAAAATACAATCGCCATTTTCATATTTTTCTTTGAGACGATTCCTGAAATCCCAATAATTAGTATAAAGTTCATGATGACAATTTCTCAATTCCGTAACTTGTTCTGAATCAATTCCAAGATTAATCGCCGCTTTTTCTACACCCATACCATAACCAACTCCAAGTATAAATGCCTTACTTATTTTTCTTGGAATTTTTAACCCTGTCTGTTTTGTAAAAGCCTCATACACATCTCCCGTTAAATATGCCTCGATCATATTATCATCTTTTGACATACAAGCAGCAACAAAAAATTCTTGCGTAGAATAATCTGCTGAAATAATAGCCTTCCCTGGTTCAGCCCTAATTAACGCTCTTAACCATTTACTTTGGGCTGGAATGAAAGTTTTTGTTGGTGGAGCATTTCTGGATGTGAGTGTCCCAAATGCATTAAAATAACAACGAATTCTATCGTCTTTCCCTACTGCTTTATCGAATTCTTTTTTAGACGCCGGGCTATAGGCGGCCATTTCTCTTTTTAGTTTCTTTGTTGTTCTAAAAAGCTCAATTTCCCGTAGATTTTCATAATCTTTTAATACTTTATCTTCTGTTGAATATTTTCCTCCTTTTGTAAGTGGCCAAGTATCTTGTAAATTCTTACTACAAACAAATTGATTAAATAAGTAATCCTTTTTCTGATACTCTGGTTGGATTCCTAATTCTTTTTCTACTTTTGTTTGTTTTTTCAATTCATAAAATTTATAAACTTTGTTGCATTCTTCTATTGAATGTCTTGTCACTCTCTCAAAATTATTTGATAGATTCTGGATTGCTTTTCGATCAATCGGAATTCCTACCGACTCAATCTTCGCTAAATCTACACACCATTGTCCACGATTATGCTGAAATTGTTTTATGTTGCGAGG
Source organism: uncultured bacterium (assembly GCA_963701025.1). Taxonomy (GTDB): domain Bacteria; phylum Patescibacteriota; class Minisyncoccia; order Phycocordibacterales; family PALSA-1337; genus C7867-002. The sequence continues at coordinate 676,090 of OY969557.1, forward strand.
ATTTTCTGGACGATATAGGAGTTCTTCGAGAGCATTTGTCATTTCTGATACAAAGCGGGAAGGTAATGAATATCAGACATACAATATTTTATAATGTCTACTTGCTCTTTATCTGTATATTCTTTTTTTGTCCTGTAATATCAAAGCACGCATCTCGTCTTTTAGGTGGGGATCAGAGTCAACGCCAAGGAACTTCAATTTTGCATTGATGAGCTTGCATTGCGTTCTACCATAATCTACTTTTATTAATGTATCATCCTCTAATGAAACATATTCAGGTTCATCATATTTGGAATAATATTTTTTCTTCCATTTTTCTGTTTTTTTATCTTGATGCCATTGCCAGCCATATTTCCAATCAGTTTCATTCACCAATTGTCTGAATTCAGCGTGAAGGTCAATCCATTCATATTTATCTGGGTCAATTCCTAACGAAAGAAAGCATCTGATTTCCGCAATTACTGCATAGCCTACACAGGTTTCTCCCTCTAATGCTTGCATTCGTTTTTTGAATGCATCTAGGGATTGATCTAACAACCAATAATTTTCTATTGGTTGATCTTCAACCTAAGGGAGCAACAAAATACCCTTTGTTGCCGTTCATTGCTTTGGGTAAATTCAAAGTCGAGGTAAATCATATTGTGAAATTATTATCCTTAATGTTGAGGTTGGATAGTGCCATGATTCGTGAGTAACTTTCCACTTCCATTTAAATTCTTCACATAATGTTTCAATCTCTATTAAATTCTTCTTCTGTAATATGATAAGGTTCAGTAACAAAATGTTGAACTCCATCTTGGGTAATGTGACCACAATGATCCATCCATTGACGATTACCACCCCTAAAAAGTTTTTTATATTTACTCTCAAACCATTTAGGAGTTTTATATTTGGTTTGTAGTTTCTTTTTTCTTTAACGGTTATCGGGCTTTATTGACTTCCTGATTCTCGTATCTTACAAGAAATTTATCCCCCGGTTTCCCACATACTGGTTCCCATTTACCACCAATATCTTTTTGCTTACCTTCTAAAATTTCTCTAACTTCTTTTGATAATGATTCTATCATTTAATTCTCCAGTGTTTCAAAATTACTTTTTTGGATTGCTTTTTTACAAATCAAATAAACTCCACCATCACTGTCACATAATTTTTTCTCCTTTAATTTGTCATGGAAATTAGAAATATTTAAGTAGATATTTTTCATACCCATTGTTCACACACCATTTCATATTTTTTTAGATTTTATTAACATCACTGGCTGCTTGCTGCCTGCCATAATTTTCATAACCAATCCATAATTCAAAAGTCCCTTTGGCTCTATACCCTTCTTGAATTTCCTCTTTTGTTTCCCATAAAGGATGATCTACCGTCATTGGCACATTATCCTCTTGATTGATAGATTGCCATAAATCAAGAAAAGGGAAATCATAAATTTCACGAGTTAAATACTTTGTACTTACCGCCCCAATCATCTCATATTCCCACATTCTGCGTTGCCCTGTTTGATCTGGGGCAATAACATAAATGTGTTGGTTGCTAGTGAAGAGCAAAAGAGAAAATTTTAGGAATCCTTTGGTATTGTTGCGTGAAAAATACACGATTTGCAAATTCTCTACATTGCGTAATATTTTTGAATTGGTTCATTTGGGCACCATTCAAACTTGCTTGCTCTTTGCCACCCGGTTCGCTGATAATCAAAACATAATTGGTAGAACCAAAAACAAAAAATTGATCTTTGAACATATCTTCAAAATTCATTTCAGCCGTATAGCCATAGAGTGGCCCTTCTATCTCACATTTATCGTAATAGTGAGGGCCGCCGCGTGTCAGTAAAGAGGCAATTGTATCTTTGCCAGTTCCTTGCGATCCTTTGAAATTGATAAACATATCATAAAAAGTTGGCAATTGATAAACAGATTTTTTTGTATTCGTCATCCAATGTTGCAAAATGATTTTATTAATCTCGCTTGGTTCAATGTGAGCCAACTCAAAAAAATTATGAGATAAATCATCAAACTTATACTTTTTATTATACTGTAATTTTTCCTGCAATTCGTTGAGTTTTTCAAATTTGTTATCCAAACATACAGCCTCAAACATATCCACCAAATATCTTCTTTCTTTTGCAAGGGGTAAGCCCGTTGTCCATCAATGATAGGAATGTTGTTATTGTATTCCATAACCCCCTCTTTAAGACGGATTATTGCATCTGCCCGATTACAAGGAATATTCCCTATCTTGAATTTGCTGTGTTCAAACTAGATATTTTTTTGAGTAATAATTTCTTTGCATAAATCTTTGTACCTTGCCTCTGTTGTCCAACTAAAAGTAATGTATGGTGTCGTTCATCCTTTTCTTTTAGAAATTTTTTAAGATTCTCTATAAACTGATCAAGGCTGATTGCTTGTTCTGAGTGTTTTTGGGAATATTCCAAAAACATTTGAGGTAATTGATCTCTACCTGAGTGGCTATTCGCATTATGATGTAGCCATTTACCCCCAACAAATTTATACTTCTCTAAAATTTCATCAAATTCATCTTGTTTCATACATCTCCAATAAAAAAAGCCGTTGGTAGTCATTTGTTTTGCGAACAATAGAACTACTACCAACAGCGATTACGATTTAGTTGTCACGTTGGCAAAACAAAGATTAACATAAATCAAAAGTGGAAGCAAGAGAAATATAGAAAAATAATGAAAAATATTTTTGAGGTGTACAACTAAAAAGTTATTAACTGAATTTTTAGAGGGTAAAAAAAGGGCCTTTTTTTTGCTTTAACTCTTTATGTGGAAATACTTTATATCAAAAAATAAGGCAAAAATCCCATTTCTTAGTATATACTTTATGATCTAGGACTACACTAGTTAGTAGTTGATTTGACTCCAAGGTTGGTCTATAGAATTCTAAAAAAGGAAGAGCGATATTTGTAATCTGCCCATCTTAACATTTTGACTATAATATAAATTATTCTGCATTTTACCAGAATTTTTTGATATAACCTTCGATTATACAAGTTAAGTCAATTTTGACTTCCTAACTTTTTTACTAAGGACTTTTATTTATGGCTAGTTTAGAGTATGAAGCGTTAAATCTCGAAGAATGCGTGGTGCCAAAGAGGGCTATCCTATAGCAAAAACGAAGATCGACCAGAAATTTATGTTAAATTGCCCCCGAACGGCGGTTATGCGCCGGCAACGTCTAAAATTTAACCCTAAAGTTCCGAACACCTCGTTCTATGCTTGGACGCGATTGCATTATTTGAGCAGTGGCGATAAGCAATTTGCGGTACATTGCCCTAAAGACAGACCTGATGCCCGTACAGGAGCATTGGCAGTTGGTGATTGGAGAATCCTGATAATATTACAATAAGTTGTGGCAGGACAGCCTGAAAGTCGAAGGTAAGGCTCGGGACGATATACAAGGTTTGGCAAGACGATTAAAACCTGATCCAGCGAATATTATTACAACACGAAGGTCATTGAATCCTACGACTAGAAACAAGGTAAACTAGAGGTTCCCCAAAACGCTCTGATTTTATCCGTAGGCCTGCAATTGCATAGTAAAATCCAACTTAATATCTCGGGGACGCAGACTCTGGATTTGAGGGATTTGGAGACATTACTAATTTGGAATCCGGTCGTAATTTCAAGATTATCAAAAGATGGTCAAGGGAAACGGAAAGCAGTTTCCGAATTACGATCAGTCTGTTTTCCTCGAACCGTCCCCTTGCGAAGATTGCGTGCCGTACCTCGAAACGCGGCACGATCTTACCACGATTAGAGCTTTGAAATCCGAGGACGATCTTGAACTGGCATTAAAACGTCATTTGGGTCTACTCACCGATGATTCGGAATTCGATTTTCTACAAAACTAAAAAATTGGATCAGGTTCTTTCCAATTTTAAACCCCTATTGGCTCCTTAGATTGTTTCTATTGAGCCACAGGGTTTATATTATTTTATATTTAAACAATACCATTTATTAGGATTTAATCATGTCAGAAGAAATTAGTCTCAAGAGTCAATGGGGAGAAACAAATTATACTGTCCATTGCAAATTTATAACTCCATGTTTGGGCACGTCGCCCGAAAACCAAGCGATCTGGAGGAACTATGTTGCGACCAAGTGGAGCAAAGAACTGAAGAAGGAGGGTCTTTCCGAAGAGGAAATATCCGCAAAACTGGACGCGGAGCAGTTGGAGGTCGCGGATTACACCGACGATGCCACAGGTAAGACGGTATTCCTCAAGGACGATATAGGATATTATATTAAAGCGTATATGGTTCGCGGGTTCCTACGAAATTGGCCGCTACTATGAAGCAATTTGGGGCGATGAACCAACTGAAATCGGTCGTAAGTAAGTATTTGTTTGTGTATGGGGTTGAGGACTCCACAAAAATTTATCTCGCTGGAGCAGATGCGAAATTGGAGATTTGTGAACGTCCGTTACGAGCGTCCACACCTCAAGGGGAACGAACCTCAATTTCTCACGGAAGAAATCCCTCCAGAGACCAAATTTTCATTTAAAATTAAGACTCTCCACTATCAAATCCCAACGAATACGATTGTTAAGTTGTTGCAATACGGAGAATTAGTAGGATTAGGGTGTTGGAGAAATTCCGGGAGATGGTAGGTTCGTCGTAACGAAATTGATTAAGGAAGATTAAGTGAATGTGTCCCCATGACACGCAACGTAGAGTCGAATAAAGTTTAGTGTATGAACCGTTTAGTTATGTATACGTAAGGCATGGTAGAGTATTGTACAAGTAAAGTTGCGTGTAGTGAAGGTAAAGTAAGGTATAGTCTAGTTAAGTAAAGTGGTACTGTTATGCCGAGAAAGATTTGGTAAAGGCACTGTTATGTGATTAGAAGTAATGTGGAGGTATGGTTCTGCATCGTCATGTTAAGGTCTAGGTATGTAAGGTGGTGTATAGTGAAAGTAAAGTATGGTGTGGAAGTGTATAGTAGTGGGTATGTAAGGTGATGTATACTTAATTTTGGTGAAGGTAAAGTTAGGTTGAGTGCCGTTCGTCAGGGCATGGTCTGTCATGTAAGGGATTGTAGTATTAGGTTGGGCCAAGCTGGAGTATAGTGAGGTAATGTGGTGTGAATGGATAATCCCGTAGATTAAAGTTTTATTCCTTAATCTACGGGATTTTTTATTGTATTTAATTTACGCAAACTTTCCAAAAAATTCAGCGGCTTTGAGATTAAATTGTTCTGCCTCTTCTTCAGAATCATAGTAGCCGAGAAAATATTGCTTATAGCCACAAGTAATTTTATAAACCATCTTTTATTGTCTTTATCCCAACTTACTCCTTTGTATTGAGATGATGTAGGCTTACCATTTCTCCAACTATTCTTTATTTTCATTGTGGTGGTTTTCTTGATGATTACAAATGCTCGAATTTTCTCGTTTATTATCTAAAGCGTTATGATTAATGTGATCAACAGCTTCTTCTTTTTTGCATTCATGATAAATCTAGCCATATAAACTTTCTTACTTTCCATGTTGGTTACGGCGTAGAGGAATATCCATTCCATTTTAAATACCAATTAAAAGGTAATACTTTTCATATTTTTCATCATCTCAAATATTGGTTTGTCTTTTGTTGGTATTTCTTTCATAACTATATTATACTATGCTTTTCTAATTGGAATAAGAAGATTTATTGTTGCTCGCTAAATACGAACCGCACTCATTAATAAATTTATCGATACTCCTTATCTTAATTTTTCTCCTCGACCAGATTCAGTCCCAGAATGGGATCAAGAATTAGAGTGTTTCAGTTGTGCAGCGAGCAGACAGCGTTTATCAATAATAAAGATTTAGGAATTTCAGTTGTACTTGGGGGTAATGGTAGCGGTAAAGATTTTACCGGGTATTATAAGATGGTAAAATAATTACTGACGTCACCTCCAGTTGATCTTGCTAAATTTTGGGTAGTTAATGAATCCATGTCGGTGGTAGGAGCCTCTTGGCAGGAACATGGAAGAATGTTTTTTCATGATCAATTAATAGAGCATATTGAGTGGTATAAACGGTCAAGTTTATATCCTAAAGCAATTATTTTAAAGCCACACCCAGCGAACGGTAATCGATATAAAATAGAGTTTCATCGTATCAGCAATCAGTGGGGGCTTTCGTTGGTGTATCTCACACCGTTGGAATGTGGCTAAAGGAATATGTCAATATGTTTTTGGTTAAAGAAAGTATGAGAGGTAGAGAAATTTAAAACTCAATTCCTGGGTAAGTATTATAACTTTGACACCAGATTAGCTCAACCCAGAACTTAAGGAAATTTTAACAATCAACAAGCCCATCCAACTTTTAAGTTTTACCTATAATACAGAAAAGAATACTGCTATTAAAAATTTGGAATGGATTAATTCGATTTCGATTGATCGTAGAGCATCTCGATTATATGGATTTTTTTCTCACCCAGAAGGAAGAATATTTAAGGAATTCGATTGAAAAAAACATATTATTCCGAGGCGATCTTTAAATCTGCCCAAGATCTATTATCTTGGTGTTGACTTTGGATCGACTTCAGCCCACAACACGGCTGCAATTGGGTTGCGGAAGAGAATCCAAAATATATTGTTTATGACGAATCTATGATTAGCCGAGAATTTATCGCAGATAAAAGTTAATCATATTAAAGAAAGAACAGCCAACCTTGAACCGCAAACATTGGGCATAGGACACTATTCGGGGATTCAGCAGCGAATCAAGAACGAATGGAATTAAGTAAATCGTGTTTTACCCCTGACATCATGGAGAAAAGAACCAGTTGTGGTAGCAGACACATTGCGTGAGAACTCTATTCCTTCAAAATAAAATTAGTTCATTATGGATCTTTGATCTAAACATTTCATAAGTTAAATCAAGGTAATAACCAATTGAGGGACCACAAATGAGATTAACCGAAAAAGAGAGAACCATGAACTTTGGTGGACAGTCTCTAAGGTGTCTTATATCTCCATAAAATTGAACCATAAAATTAATCATAAACAAATCGGGAAACCAATAACATTTCCGAGAGCATTTGGATGGGAGAGATACTATATTAATCTCCAACGTCAAGCAATAATGATCATATAACACTAACGTCAAGCAGGAGCCTATGAATACGACAACAAAATGGAAAAGAACTGAGATCGAGAGCTCATCAAGCCGCTCAAAGTCCCGAAGCGGGGGGAGACGCTTGGAAAGAGCGGCTGTCCAAGCAAGGGACGAAGCCCCCCCACCCCCCGAGAGGAAGGAAAAATAGATTGCTCCGGCCGGGGTGGTAAGGCCAAAGCCCGTGAAGGTAAATAAAAGTGCACTATTCTGGTCGAGATGGGGGATTTTTATTATATTCGAGTCGTTCTGCAAAGCCCCCCACTTCCATGTTTTCACCACCGCCAAATACTGCTGTGACAATCCCCGTAATCACCCACCTTTGGTTGGGCAAGGGCGTGGCGGATACACATCCGCCATTTTGCAGTTCTCGCATCCCGTGGCCTTCGCAGCAATCACAAAGTTGTGGCATCTTGCTCGGTTTCATCACTTCACCTTTGGGTTTTGCATTGTGTCATTGTTAGTAGTCCCATCACAGGAGAGATTCGCCAGCCAATCGGAGCGGATGCGTCTGACGCCTGCTCCCTTGACATCCGCTCTGGCTTCCGACGCTGTATCAACGGCTTTGCTTCGTCAAGGCGGCGAAGGGAACCTGGATTCCCCCCGCTTTATCTAATACACATCCCATCGCCACCAACATTTTATACGCATCAGCCGAACGAGCTTGCGAATTTTTGCACTCGTACATTACATCACCTTTGGGTTTGAGTTCGTATTCAGTCATCGGAGTCCTCCGCCAAATCCCAAGCCGATTGGTATAGGTCGTCGTCGGCGTGGACTACTTCGCTTGCCCGATAGTTGCCCGCTCGGATGAAGCTCTCCATTTCGCTGGCTGGCATATCATATACGGCTTTCGCCTGTGGATACTCGGCTTCGCATAGTTCGATCATTGTTGCCAGTGCCGTTTCCTGATCGGCTTCGCTTTCGGGGCCATCGAAAAAATAATCTGTATCAACCAATACGATGTGTTTTTCGGTTTCGCTTTTCATCGCTTCACCTTTCTTTCTATTTGTTGGTTTTTTGATTTCCGCTCTCGTTTTCCTCTCTGCTTCCACAACCGCCGCCCCCCTTTGGGCAAGTGTGCATCACATACCACTTTTCGCCGCAACGCTCGCAAGTGGTGTAGTCGCTCGGCTTCAATTCAGGGGGCTTTGTTGATCGTGGCCCAGCACAATCATCACACAAAAGCCCCATACCACTTTTACGATACGCTCCCGACGATCCACAATTAGAACAAGTTGCCATCGCTTCACCTTTGGGTTTGAGTTTCGTTTCCGTTTCATCATTGTACCATAGGGGAACACCCATTGCAAGCGAATTCCGAAAAGATTTCAGAAAAAAATTTCCCCCACCTTTTGAGGGGTGGAAGAGAGCTTCGGTTGATGCTTGTAAAAGATACTTCAAAGGATCAGCGATCATAGCCTCGTAGCCAAGATAGGTTCGTCACCCGTCTTTCCAACATAACGGGGAACTCATTTCTGCCGAATTGGTTGCCCCCTGCTAATCCCACATACCGACTGACCACAAACCGCCCATCCAGATAGCCAACACTAGATTCTCCGCGCTTGCGACATTTTCGCAGACTTTTTTCGAGGCGATTTCGACCGCGTACCAGCATCGTGCTGTTTCCAGGTCCATCATCTTTGCCTCAATCAAGTCGGCCAAACTAGAAATCCTTCTACGATCCGAGGACGCTTGCCATAAATTTCACGGCTTGTCATTTTTCGTTCCCTTGTTCGATCGGGTCGGCGAAGTGCCTTCCCACGCTTACATTATAGCATAGGGAACACACCTGTCCAGCAAAATCAGGGAAATTCCGAGAAATTTCCAAGAAGATAATCGTGCAAAATGCCCTAGACCTTTGTACCAATGACCTCTTCTTTCGCCCTGGAAAGGCTAATTTTTTACGATATATAAGGGTCAGGGATTGGGGAAGCGAGATTCGCCTCGGCTTGTAAGTTTTATGCTAAAAAATAGTAAACAAAAAAGAATGGAAAATCAACTTATTCGACAGGCGTTGAATAATGGCTGGGATGTTCCGCCAAAGATAAAGAAAAAGGCCGTTAAGATGATGGAGAAAATCCTCGATGCACCTGACAAATATTCAGGCAAAGTTGTAGTGCAGGCTGCAAATACTCTCGTCAAAATGAATCCACCTACGATTACATCGCATGTACAAGTCGATCAGACGAGCGAGGATTTATCAGAAATATCTCGTGATCCAGAAAAATATATGGCTTTGATGCAAGAAAAACTAAAAGAAATAAAGTCATTTAACTCCGATAATGGTGTAGAGCAAGTGGCTAAAGATGGAACATTTTATGAAGCAATCAGGAAAGCCGAATTTCGAGGGGAAGCCGAATTTCGAGGAGATGATCTTGAGCCTGACTCAGAGGGTTGAAGCCCTTGAACGGAGCGTAAATCAGCCCTCCAATCGAGATAGATTATTCAATAAAATAAAAGAAGAGGAGAACGATGGAAAACGAGTTCGACGAATTGAAAAGAAAATAAACAAGATGGAGGAGAGATTGAACAAAGTGGACGGGAAGCCGAAGGCTTGTAAGATAAATAAATCTATTATTGCAAATCCTTCGGATTCCCCGATCCCTCCACGATTGACCTTAGAATCAGTCAGTCATAAAGTGGAAGAAATTGAGAGATTACTCGATACCTCTCACGATCATATTCACGAGATGACGAAAAATTCGGAATACGAATTACAAAATAAAATAAGTAATCTTCAAGATCGGGTCGATCATGTTTCGTGGCGATGTGGAGGAAATACTTTTTTTAATTTATTCTTATTGGGTTGTGCAATATTTTGGGTTGTTGAACATTATCATTTATTTGGAGTAAAGTGATGCCCTGGCATGTTCGTAAAAAAGGAAATAAATATCAAATTGTAAAAACCAGCACTGGTAAAGTGGTGGGCACTTCGGATTCAAAAGCGAAAGCAGAGGCATCAATCAGAGCGAGGGAAGCGGGGGAAGCCAACGGCTTGTGAGATAAATAAACCTATTTTTGTAAATCCTTCGGATTTCGGCGGGAGCAAATGAAAAATAAATGGATAATCGAAAAATTAAAGCCGACCGAAGATATGATATGGGCGACTGAATATTGGAAAAGATGCAATATTATTGCTCATAATGTGCGGATGGGAACAGCAACAATAACGGTAAATAATAGTGGGGTAACAATCTCGATAAATAATAACGGAATTCGACTAAAAAGAAAATAATGATAGTACAAGTATTCAACTCTGTAAGCGGGAAGTGGGAGGAACAGATAAGGTTCCAAGGGCGATCGGTTTTGTCGCATTTCGACCCGAATCCTGAGCCGATGTCGAGTGATGTGAGGATGCCCGATTTGATGGTGGGAGAACATAAAGTTGTATATGATCCGAAACTTGATCGGTAAATCCGAAGGAAATAGCAGGGGTTTGATATAACCTCCATTGAAGGTCTACATTTCTTCCTAAGAACTATGAAAAGAAATGATTAATATAAAGGAAAAGCATACAGCAACTTGGAAATGGAAATGGAACTGCAACCGTATAATCCGCAAGAGCCTGGAAGTTTATTTTTTTGTCCCTCATGCCTTTGGTAATAAATGGCATCAATACATTAAAAATAAAGGAATAACTCAATGTAATGGAATATTGTGGAATGATTGGCGTGATTTTTTGAAAACAGACAATTGTGTAAATGAACAAAATATGGAAGATTATTTGCTTAAAATTTATGGAGAGGCGTTGTGATTATACTTTAAGTGACTATAAGGAACTCAATGACCATCGATAAAAATATACTTTATGTTTTGGCTGGAATCTTAGCTCTTGTTCTCGGCTGGAAATTCTATTTGGAGCCTGAAATTGAAGCCAATATTTTAGATAAAATAAGTCAAAGACAGGAACTTTATACGCCATACAAGCCAAAACCTCATTGGCGAGATAATGACCTTGATAATATGAGTCAAGATGAAGATGGTGCGAATGATGCAGTCGATCCAAACATAAAGAAAAAAGTAATACCTTCTCCAAGATTTCAGCAAGCCCCTTTTCAAAACGGTCAAAATTGTCCGAATTGCCGTCCGAACTCGCCGTATTAAGGAAGATATGTACAGAATTGTATTAAAATCTGGAGTTAAAATAGAAGTTGATTCAGTGGACGAGTTGAAATCGCTTGTCAATCTTCTTGATAATCAAAAAGAAAATCATAATGTTCCGCCAGCAATTGAAGAGGCTATGCGTAGGGACTTGCAAGATAATTTCGGGGATCGGCTTGCAAGTCCCACCGAACAAGCATTAACTAAAAATGGTTCAAGAATTCCTCAAGGCGATATGTTAAGAAAAATCTTTCAAGATAAGAATGGGGATCGAAGTGGGTAAGTAATCGGAAAGGCAAATCCGAAGGATTTCCGACTCACATATTCTTTAATACCCAATCATAATGTTCAGGGGCGAATTTTCTCAACCAATGGGTAAACCAGATTCCATTTCTATGGGCTGAATAACGACCGAATACATGGCAAGAAGGGCATAGGCTAATTCCGTTAATCAACAATAAACTGAATTCTTTATATTGTTTTTTATCAAGAGATGATGAGCATTCAGGTGCGTTGTCTTCCCGCATACGAGACACTTCCCATCTCGCTCTCGGATTGCTTTAGACCATTCTCTAAGGGTCATCAACAATCCTTTCTTTTATTTTACCTGTGGCCCAATAGTTCGGGAGCATTTCCCTCAATTCTTTTTCTAATCTTTCTGAATTCGCAATACGATTCCCATGTATATCAATAAAATATCCTTCCCCAGTGGTCAATGAACTTCTCCAACTAACTTGCCGTCTTCAAATTGATATATTTTATCGAATTGTCTAACATAACTGATAATATCTTTCATTATATTCCTTTAATCTTTCTTTCCAATAAAACTGATTTGGCAGATTGCATTCTTCATGGTTTGATCTTCAATTCCTTTATTATAATCAAAATTAAGTATTTCGGGTGTTACAATCATTGAATTAAGTCCATAGGCTGCAAAGTATCCAGAGAGAATGCTGGCGTCCCAATGATTATCCCTCCCAACTTGTTTTCGAGACAGCCAATAAGAAAAGAATGTTTGTGATCCAAGTTGAATTTCGGAGGCCAAGTGCATTTCTCGTAATAAATGTATTCAGGAACCACGATGTACATCCACCCACCGACTTTTAGTATGCGACACCAATTCTTTATAGTTTCAGGAATGTCCCTCATATGTTCAAGGCAATGAGAAGAATAAACATAATCATAAGTTTCATCGGGGATATTTGACATTAATTGAGCATCCCCATGTCCTAATTCCCGATCAAAAGGTTCTGCTCCTTCGAGACAATCTGGCCCGCAACCAATGTCAATTCCTCTACCTTGAAAGTAGCGATCAAAATGGCCCCAAGATTTGCGAATATTTTGTAATTTTTTAGTTTCGTTCATACAATCCTCGAATTGCCTTTGGAGGCGTAAATGAATTTACGATATGTTCAAAGCCTTCTTGCCAATGATCTCGCCTGTGTTGTGATTGCCAAGACCATTCGGATGCAACAAAATCCCTCATATTTAGAGGAACTTCAAGGGCTGCTCCGATCGCTGCTTCCCAATTATCATGCCAAGCGATATACCCCGTCACCCCATCTTGGATTACTTGATTATATGGATATGCATCCGATGCCACTACCGTCAGTCCGAGTGCCCACATTTCTTGAACTCTAAGAATCGACTTACAAACATTAAATTCATCATTATGGAGGGGAGCAAGTCCGACACTACATTGAGTTGCAATATAATTAATACTTTCGTGATATACGGGAAAGTTCACCATCGGATAATAAAAAAACATTCTCTCCGATTGGATCAGTATGCACGTTTATTCCTTTTGCGGATATTCTTGTATTCTGCCTTGGAGTCAGTCCGAGAAAATGGAATTCAGTATTTGGCATCTTAGTGGTTATGTCACCGAGATGATCCAGATCAGCAAGATGCGTAGGACTTCCGCTCCATAGGCAACCTTTTTTAGTTCTTTGAGGTGCCTCGTACTCATCCACATCAATAAGATTTGGAAGGATGTCAGCATTCTTTAATATTTTTGCGAGAGGCTCGGTGGTAGTCCAACGAAAATCTGCGGTATCGAGGCATTGACGAAGTCCGTATAAATCCATCTTACCTATGTGGCGAGTACAAGGATTGTCAGGGTGAATACTAAAAAAATTGTCGTCATTGGTCCAACAGAGTCGGGTGAATCTTGCCAGTTCCAAGATACCAGGAACGCTCGCAGGTTCGGGACAATTAGCAAAACAATAACACTGGCAATTTTCAGTTGTTTTTATTATTTTTTGCTCTAAAGAAATGCCCTTCTTCATTAGCGGTTCTCGAAGCCACCTTATCGGCAACTCGGCTCGTAAAAAATTTAATGTGAGACTTCCTAGAGGAAAGTTCATTATTATTCTTTTCATATTTTAAGGGAGTAATTATATCTCCAACCTTTTCCCATCATCGCCAGAAAGACTTACCATATTTTTATTAATACTAGCCATTTTTGTTATGCGTTTACCCAAGTTCCTTTCTCGGTTCCACATGCATTGGGATGCGTAATTTTTAAACTTACTAACATCAATTTTTTTAATCTTAGGGGCCTCTGACTCGGGCACATTTTCTTTAATTATCGTTTCTAACTCATTTTCTTCTTCAAGCCCAAATTTACTTTTTCTAGCCCCGTGATGTTTTCTATTTTTCCAATCAGTTTCAAGTTGATTTATTTTTATCAGGGTTGATCCACTCGTATATCTTTTTGCGATCTCAAATGAATTTTCAAGGTGTAGGAATCGCTTGTAATAACATGCCGCTGAATACATGTCAATCAAAATTTCTTGAGTGATGTCATCAAAACTATCTTTTATTGTTTGAGAATTACCTCTCACCAACTTATGGGAAATAAAATAAGCCAATTTAGCATACTGATTATGGAGATCGACATACTGTTCTTCTGACAACTTGTATTTGATGAATATAAAATTAGTGCTAGACATACTGATTGATCCTTTTTGGAGTCGTTAGAATTCTTTCAATAGTCCAGCCACGCTTAATGCGGGTATTGAAGGCCTGAATGCTAATTCCTATTTCTTTTGCCCATTCTCGTCTAGTTAAACTTTTTTTATTGAAAGTAATTTTAGATCGGCGTTTATTATTTTGTTGCTGGAAATTATTCGCCCATCTACAATTGTTTTTACAATATCCTTTATCGTTATCAACTCTATCAAGGGATAATCCTTTTGCTTATCGCCCATATCGTTATAGAAAACATTAAAGTCCAGCCATTCCTCGCAGATTTTTATTCCTCTACCTCCATAATCTTTATAGCCAGTATGGTTTTGGTTAAGGCACCTTTGTTTCATTCCACACCAAATGCTATAGACATCATCATACGCTTTACCGTGTTTGGTTGCAACTTTTATACGTTGGCATCCGCAAGAATATTGGTGTCTTTGGATAAGATTGCTTCCAAATATTTCTTTTTCTTTTCCGCAATAATTGCATCTGCACATCCAGAACCATCTTTTACTTTTATCTTGACGGGTAGGATAAAGAGCAGTTAGTCCACCGAAAGTTTGATTTGTTATATCTTTACGTGGCATAAGTAAGATTATACACTAAATAAACATATGACTCAAGAAAATAATGGTAAAAGTAATGGGAAAAGCAGAGTATCTCTTCACGGTTTATTCGACCGCACTCGTGAGAATCTTCCTCATCGCTTAACGCCTGCCTCAAAGATTGATTACGAATCGGGTTTCGTATCGCTTGTCAATCCTTCAGGAGGTAAGGATCAATACGGTAATATTTACTATGCCTCGGACATAAGTTTACAAGGCCCAAATCAGGCGAATACATATCGAATGATCTATGACCTTTCTATTTTGGCCCCGCTATTTGAGGTTTTTTATGCGTTGTGTTCTCTTCCTTATTCCGTATTACCTTATGATATAAAAGATTCCAGGCAGAAGTATGCGGCGGACAGTATTAAAGGTATTCTGGATGAATGGCCAGAATTCCAATCATTTATGATGAACCTTGCCTGGGCGATCTATTACGGGCGACAAGGAGCAGTTATTGATTATGATTGGGATTTCAGTTACGGACCTCGAAAGATGATCCCAAAAGGCTGGTTCCCAGTACACGGAGATACTTTACTTTTTGATTCATACGGGTTTGCGGGAATTCTTACTGGCCCTTGGAATGCAGACATCGAAAAAGAAAGATATTTCAGTTGCGTAGAAGGATGGGGAGTAAGAGTGCCTCCTCAAGAGAAAGAGGCTTGGGTAGTCCATAGCAATCTTAAACTCCCAGGTGAGTGGCGGGATTATAGAACTGGCGGCAGGGTGTGGGGACAAGGACTCAGAGATTTTCTCTATCCAACATACATCGCTAAAAACGCTCTTTGGGATAATATTTACCAATTTTGCGATTCGTTTGGCAACCTTGGAAGAATAATTTATTATTATGAATTTGGCTCTGATCCTTCGTATCAGACGATGGCGGATGCAGCCCAGAAAGCGATGACAAGTTATACCCTCTTACTTCCCCGTCAAGCGGGACAGAAAGATGCGGCAGAAGGGGTCGAAGTTGTGCAACCTCCAAGTGGCCTTATGGACCTCGTTAGAATGATTGAAAAATTTGAGAGTTGGAATAGGTTGGCGATCTGCGGACAGGAACTAACCGCGGAATCCCACAACACAGGCTTAGGTTCTAAGACTGCCCATACTCATCAGTCTACTTTTGCACGATTGATTAACTTTCACGCTCGCCAACTTCAAGGCACAATTACTCAGCAAATGGTGCGAGTCCTTCAGAAATATAACGGGTTTAGTGATGTCCCTCCTCTTCGATTTGAATTTAGTTTAGATTTGCGAGACTCCCAAGAGAAGATCGAGTCTGCATTAAAACTTCATCAAATGGGCGTTGTTATTGACCAGAATGAGCTTTTACAGGCCGCTGGCTTCGAGATTCCAACCGAACTCGGACTTGATACTGGGAAAGAAGATGTCACCGATGTAGAGAATGATATTGGTGCGTCAACTGGGGTAGATTAAAAATTTCTATGTGAACAATTAGATATACATAGTATAACCCTGCAAGATCACGAAAAGAATAGGAAATTTGGAACATAAAAAACATGTTTAAGACTTACGAAAACGTACCGCTTTTTCACGAACTTACAGATGTAGATTCTAATGGGAACATTATCGATTTCAATAAAGAAAAATTGGAGCAACTAGTAAAAAATACTAACAATGCAATCGAGGATGGAGAGTTTCCTTCAATAATTGTTGAGGGACCGAAAGGAGATCAACATGGCGGTCCACGACCTTCAATCGGACACATTGACCATATGTGGCTGGGGAAACGTAAAAATAAACATACCGTATTTGGAAGGTTACAAGTGCCTGAAGATAAAACATACCTTCTCGATTCTTTCCCAAAACGCTCTGCGGAGATTAAACCAACTAAAAATATTCTGACAAGCCTTGTTGTGCTTGGCTCAAATCCTGCATTAAGTTTAGGTAATTTGTATTCTCATGGAATGCAAACTATGACATATTCAGGCGGAAAAGTAATGGCGACCACAATACATAAAAATAAGGACAATATGGAAGACGGAAAAATTTTATCTGACGAACTTAAAGAGGCCATCATGGGCCTGATTGAAGAATCTGACATGTTCAAATTCTATCACGACCTTATGAGCAAAGAAGTCGAAATCTGTGAAGAGGAATCCAAGACAGATGCAAAAGAAGATGCTGAGATGAAAATGGATATGGCAAAGGACGCCGAAGGCCGAGACCCAGAAGAGGAAAAATCTGATAAAGTTGAAGATGAAGAGGAAGAAGGGACTGCCCCCAACGGGAAAATGGAACACCCTGAAAAAGTTGAAGAAGAGGAACATGAGCCTGAGATGAAAAAGAAAAGGGAAGAAGAAGCCGCTAAGTATTCAGCCGTGGAAATGGAACTTCGCCAAGCACGGGCTGACTTGCGATTGCTGAAAAGGAAGGACGCCCTTCAGCATCTTTCTACCGAGGGTTATACCTTCAATCTCGATGAAGAATTGAATGGGAGCATTGATCTCGATGACGACAACTTCGGAAAGCATGTTGTGGAAAAAATCAAGAAATATTCTGGTCGTGCCCCGATTGGAGTTAAAGTCTCAGATGAATTGAGTCGTGCCCCGATCGATAAAACTGGACCTACCCAAAAGAATTGGGTGAGTTGACGAACTATTGCCTTGCGAATGGTTTAGATTTTCGACAAGAATATTTCAAGAAATGGAATTAATATAATAAATAAAATTAGAGTTTAAAAGTAAAACAATTTAACGAAGGCGAGAGCCTGAGATAAAAATAAAAAAAGGAATTTAACGAGCCTCACGGCTCAACGGAAGTAAAATGAGTTTTCAAGCCCCAAATAGAACATACACCGCAGGTGGCACAATTAATCAGGGAACTTTCGTGACTCTGTCCGAAGATTTTATTGTTGTGCAAAGTACCACTGGTGATTCTCCGATTGGTGTGACGGACCTCGGTGCGGTGGATTTTCAGTCAACCCATCTTGCCGTAAGCGGCCAGCAAGTTTCTGTTTTTGGTACTGCACAAGAATGCTGGTTGACTCTTGGGAGCGGTGGATGCAATCCTAATGTTCCACTGAAATCGGACACGAGTGGAAATGCGATTGCAGCAAGTTCGACAAACAAGATTGGTGCTTGGAGTTTGGAAGGTGGATCGGCGGGGACTTTAATTCACGCTCGCGTTGCTGCAACAGGGGAATTCACTCCGTAATAAATATTAGTTTACGTTTAATAAGGAAAGTTTTAACGAAGGCGAGAGCCTGAGATAAAAAATAAAAAAAAGGAATTTAACGAGCCTTACGGCTCAACGGAAGTAAGATGCCAGTTTTTAATCCAGTCAATTATCCGAGTCAGGGTACTGTATACGTTCCAGCTGCAGACCAAAATCTGCGGAGCAACTATTCCAGAAACCCGAACAGCTACGCTGTGAATCGCGTTGCGACAATTAACAATGTTGCTAAAGAGCAATTTAAGTATCTTGCTTTCGATCCGGGTGCTGCATCTCGAATTCCTTTGTCGAGTGATTCTCATCTGGATAGCCGTCTTTACGCTTGGAATGCCAATGCTGATCCGGTTAAAAACTTCTCCAAGAAACAATCTTTCCAGCCAGCAATGACTCAACGCTACGGTGTTGAATTTATTATTGATCAGTTGACGATTGATCAAGCAGAGTGGCCGATCATCGCCGATCATGCGACAGACGGTGCAAACGTGCTGATGACAAATCGTACCCTTAATGCTTATACCACGCTTGGTAATTCCGCCAACTGGGTTGATTTCGGTAATAACAGTATTAATAACGCAACTGCAACCAGCCTCGGTGGGGGTTATTTCTCTGCTGGTACTAACACTAACCCGTACTTGCAACTTGGTTTGTCGGCTGCTGTGCGTTCGATTGAACGAGGCACTAACGCGGTTGGCAATGCAAATATTATCGTCGCCTTAATGTCCCCCACCGTAGCGATGGGTATTGCCCCCTCCGCAGAGTATAGAGGGTATTTGGCCAACAGTGTTTACGCTTTGCCTTATCTTAATGAGGCACTCAAGTCTGATGCTCTTGGGATGAATAATTTAACGAATCAGGCATTTCGTTACGGTTTGGGACCAAATGTACGGCATCGACGTGGTTGTGGACCCAACAGTGGTTAATTTAAGCTTCTGAAGGACAACCAAATGATTTTGTTTATCTTTGGGATGCGGTTGCTCCGAATAGCATGGTTTTAATGTCTCGTCCAGGCACACTTGAAGCACCTCTCAACACGATGAGTTGCTTGACGAACGGACTTTATGCCGACTTGACAACCGTGATTGAAGCAAAACCTTTGTATCAGAGAACGAATGGCGTGATCTCTGACAACTATGTATACATCCTACGTCCCCAGTTGGGTTATCTCATCACCTCCGTATTAAGCTCGTTTAATCCGGCTAACTAAGTTTCCTTTTAAGAAGTGCTTTCTTAAAGATCAAGCCTCTTTGAATGAAGAGGCTTTTTTATTGCTTCTTCAAAAGAATAACCATAAACAAAAATACGATTACGAAGAGTGGTATATTTAATACCTAATCTTTTGGAAATCTCATATAGAGTTAATTCTTCTCCTTGAAAAGGATAAAGAATAATATTTCCTTTATTCGTATTTTGAATTGAATATGAGGACCATCGTATATTTCCAGGAACATAATCTTCATTTGAATTTATTCGATCAAGAGTAGTTCCCTCGGGTTTCTGGCCAAGATTTTCTAAAATCCATTTTTCAAATTCTTTGAAATCGTTTATCCAATCCTCGAATACTTTTATTCCTTTCCCGCCATAGTAAGAATAAACTGAATGATTAGGATTTAGACATCTCTGTTTCATTCCTATCCATGTGTTGTACAGCGGGGATTTCTTATTTCCGCCGTTTCTCCGTACTCTACCCTCAGTTCTACGAAGATATGCTTCGTGATGACTTAATTTATCTTTTTCTTTATCTTTGTATGGCATTTTGGTTTACCTTCTTCATTAAGTTCGATCTTTTCAAAATCATAACATAAAAGATCGCCCGCTTCTACCGACCTATGACAGATCGCACATAGAACGGTGCATTTGTTCAATTCTTGTATCAAATCTTTTCGAGAACGAAATCCAGATGAGGCGAGAGCGAACGACTTTGCCATTGGATTAATATGATGACAATCCAGATGGTAGGGTTTCAATTCACCGCAATTACAATTAGGGTTCAAGCAACCATATGATTCTTTTATAGATGCAATCCATGCTCTGGTCTTTTTCGCCCTTATTGATGACCGATTACTACGTTTTCTTCTAACTTCTGGGTTTTTACCGTATTCTTTCTGAAAAACCTTAATTTTTATTTTATGTTTCTCATAATATCGTTTGTTTGCGGGTTTTCTATCTTCTTTGTTTTTATAAGGCATTCATTAGTGGAGTTAAGTCTGAATAGTTATTTTCCATTCTCCATCATAAAAAATCCTCTTTGACATTGTTCATCTTCTCTAGAAGACTTTGTGAAATGAAATCCCCTATAATGATCTTTTATCTGGTAAAGACCTTTATATTCTGGAGTGTTTGTATCGTGAAAAAACATCATTCCTTTAGGTTTAATGACTCGTATGTGTTAATCAATAGAATCTGTAAAATGATCTGCATCAGATATAAGGAAATCATATTGATAATCTCGGCAATGGGATAAGAAATTTTTTTCGTTTGAAGCTATTACTGATACACCTTCATTTTTTAATGTTTCTGCCCAATTAGGTTCACGCCCGCTGTAATCCCACCAATTATCTACACAAGTTAATTTACCGATCTTATTGTACTCAATACAATGGATTGCAACGAATGTACAATATCCTGTACCTACGCCAAGTTCTAGGATATTCATTGGCTTATAAGACAATAATGTACCAGCAAGAAGGACACCGTGAGCAAGATCAACAGCGGTATTTCCATTCGGAGATACTTTTAGATAATCGAATAAATCATTCAATGGCATATTTTATGTATTGGGGAGCCATTTTGATCGAGGTTGCAGCGTTGTAATAAAGAACAATCTAAATCTTTATAAGTCGCCATTCTATGACAAAAACAACAAAGTATGCAGCATTTGTTTATTTCTCTTATTAGAATTTCAATTTTTCGTGTCGAAACCTTTGATAGATTAAATTCTTTTTCTTTAGGGTTGATGTGATGAAAATCCAAACAATAATCTAAAACCTTTTCTTTGAATTCACAATTTGGATTTTGACATCCATAATGAAGTTTAATAATTGAAAGGAATTCTTTTTGTTTCACCCTATTTCTTTTGCCTCTTCTACGCCCAACTTCTGGAGTTTTTGCGTGACACTTGCGATTTGCTTCTCGACATTTTTCGGCATTATCCTCTCGCCATTTTTTAAAATATCCCAGTCGTTGACGTTTATCATTGTATTGTTTATCTCTTGCCCTATATTTCTCTATATTATGTTCTCTGTATCGCCTTTGGCATTCTCTACGTTTTTTGGGGTCTTTGTAAGGCATTCTTCCATTTTACCCGAAGAATGATGTATAAGCAATACATAAGTTATGCCAAGTTATGCAACACCTGCGGATATGTTGAATTTCTACGATGTCAATACTGTTGGCCGATTGGTGAACAACACGGGCACGCCAGAATTCTCTCAACTACTCACAGACCCCAATCTGGCAGCGATTTATCTTCTTCCTCTGGCACAGTTCTTTCTTATTGTTTACGAGGAGGAATATATTCCGACGCTCAATTGCAAGCATTGACTGATATAAGTCAAGAATGGTTGAAACAATTAGTTTGCGATATTGCTATCTGGAGGTGCGTGTTACGTCGCGGGTTGCCCATCAGTGAGTATCCACAATGCCAACTTGCTCTACAATCTCTCGCTGCTCTTGCCGCAGGTCAGCAATTGTTTAATGTTGCAACGGTAATAGAAGCAGGAAATATGGTCATGATCCAGTTGTTACAATTGGGCAAATATTGAGCCAAAATTATACCAGGAATCGTATTTACTTTCTTCCTCAGCAAACTGGTGCCCAACAGCAATGGGGCGGAGCCACAAATACAGGTGCGGGAAACTAAATATAACAGAAAATCAAAACAAGGAAATAAATGAGTCTTTACGAACAATCCAGCGTGGCTACGATAGTTAATGGCACAGCCCTCTTAATGGTTGCTCAAACGCAATTAGGTGGTGGCTACCCAGGAGATTTTGCGAGTGGTTCTCCAACTGGTGATACTTATACGATTCTTGGAGTAACTTCTGCGGACGGAGTAAAACTCCATCGCATGACACATCTCAAGACCAATTTTTACGGATCCTCGTGGCCCTGCGGTCGAAGATCAACGAATTAATTTGGGAGTCGATGGATTTCTTGAGTTTGATTTATTTCAGTATGACCAAGATACTTTATGGACCTACATCGAACAAGGTGCCGCATCTCTGGACTCAGCCGGTAATCCAACAGGTTTTGGTGTGAATATCGGAAATTTAATGTACGATAATTACAATCTTCAAAATGCGTCCAATCTAACCAGTTGCCTGTGGGTAGGTGCCCCTAAAAATCTATATGATCGTGGACGACTTTCCTTTATTTTCCCGAGGACATTCGTAGAAAACGATCAGAACATAGGCTCTCCATTGGGGATAATTTGTCAGTGCATATGCGAATTCATTTCAATCCCGATGCTAGTGGCTTCGCTTACTATAGATTCCCAATTAATGAGTTTAACGCTCCAACAATTAACACAGAAATTACTGTGAATATTGATACGTTTGCGTATAGTACCGACCCATCGTAGAAAATTATTACTCTATTAATTCATGGCTGAATTCTTTGAATATGAGGTAGAGGGCATTTAGAAAAGTTGACGCGGTGCGTCTCCTCCTTGATTGGCAAAACTCTTGCGATGCAAAAGTCCAATCTGGGCTTTTGAAATTGATGGACAACCCCCGACTTGGTGATCTTATTGCTCCAAAAGAAAATGAAACCGAAGAGGAAACGATCGCCCGCAATGCCGCAAATGATTTGACTTTAAAATTTAATGATCAGATTATTAAAGGGCAATTGTCCGCGATAGATGCTCTGAAAGGATTGTTTCGTAAGATTCTCGACATTCCACCATATGAATTTAGAGATGGTGTAGATTTTGGCATGACGGATACAAAACTCGAAGAACTCATCGCTCGATGGTGGGTTGAAATGGCAACTGAAAAAAAAAATACCGAGTTAGAGCCATCCTCGCCACATTCTACAAAACTACCCAGACGATCAAAAAGAAGAAAGTTAGGATATTTTTTAAATCTCGAAACTGCACTCGCATGGCAATCCCGACCAATTATCGAAGGGATTGCCATTTCTCTTGGGGGAATCAGCAAAGAATGGTTGTCCTCTTTTATCGACTCCCCAGAACTTCTTGACCAAACTTATAAGTCAATTCAATCGAGAGTAAAGAACCCTAAATAGGTAGATAAGGAGAATCCCATTAGCGACGACATCTTTCAAAGCATATATCAAGAGCAAGTAAAACACAATGAGTTATTGAATAACTTATTGCAGAGGATCAGCCCGACATCGAGCGGAACGGCTGGTGTCAAAGGTGGCTCTACTCAAAATCCTATAAGTCTTGTTACGGACTTCGCCAACAAATTTGGTGGCCCGATCACTAAAACATTTGCCAAAATCATTACAGATTTACAACGAACATTCGAGGGCATTGCCAAAAATTTTGTTCCAAATATGACAAAAGGGGCGAGCAATAGTTTTGCTAAAAATCTTGTTGCCGATCTTACAGGTGGAGCGATAATGGCAAAAGTAATAAAAGGTAGAGAAGGTGGTCGAAAAGGGAGTTTAAAAGATATTTATAGTGAAATTTTTAAAGCAAAAGATTCATCAAAAGGAACAAAAGATTATTTATCTAATCTTTTTAAAGCAAAAGAGCGGCCCAAGACTTATGCAGATGCTTTACAAAAAAGTATTTTTGATAGGCACACAGAGTTGACGTACAAAAGAATGCATAAATTTGATTACCTAAGAAATAATGTTGGCAAGATTGGTAAATTCGCCTCAATGGGATTTGATCGAGCAAAGGATTTTTTACGTCCAGGTTTTGGAGCGGCTAATTCACTACTCGGGAAAGCGGGGTATGGATTGAAGGAGTTTGGGAAATTCTTTTATCAAGGACTTGAGCCAATCCCAGAAGAATCAAAAAATTTATTTCAACATTTTCGTAAACAAATTGGCCCTGTATGGAAATTTGGACAGCAAGGATTGAATGTCGCAAAAGGTTCAGTATCTCGAATGTTTGGCGGGGGCGGAGGTAGTGAGGCAGCGACAGAAGTAGCAGGCGGAGCAGGAGGAGGAATTGGAAGCGGAATTGGAGCGGCCGCAGGGGCAGGAGGAGGTGGAATTGGGGGTGGAGGTGGAGCCGCCGCAGGGGCAGGTGGAGGTGGAATCTTTGGGTTTGTCACTGCCCATCCAGTTGCAACGGCTACAGTGGCTGTTATTGCCACCTTTGCGGGACTTGTTAAAGTTGGACAAATGCTTATCGAGAGTCAAAGAAAAATTGCTGGGCTAAACGGGCAAACTGCTGCGGCTTTTGCTCAATATGACATACGAACATTACAAAGAAATATAATTTCGGCTGGGGCAACCTCTTCGACTACATCGGGCTTATTGGATGCAATGACCGATCTTCAAGATGAATTAAGACCTATTAAAGATGGAATAAATAATGTGGTAAATGTCTTGGAGATTGGTGTATTGAAATTACTAGAAGGAATTTTGAAAGGTATTAATTTCTTGACTTTGGGTAGTATCAGTGAGGAAGACCGCACTAGAAAGGTAGATTGGCTTAATAATCCTTTTGAAAGACCGTTTAAATTTTATGATCCTCGATCCAGTGGATTACAATGGCAGACTACACCTCAAGGTACTGGATTTAGTGGATATAGAAGTAATGGCATAGGACCTCATGGCCCTCTTGGAGGATTTTTATTAATCTCATCTGGATTAAGAGTATAGATAGTATTATGGCATACCCAAGACAAAATTCAAACCAATATTATCCTTTTACCATTTACTATGGTGGAATCCAAATCCCTTATAATCAAAGTAATTTTTCTATGAACCAGTTTATGATGAGAATAATATAGATTTTGGACACAATCATATTACCATCACAGCGAATTGCATAATTAATCCAGAATTATTCTATACTCTTAATCCAGATGCTCTCTGGGGTAAACCAATGCAAGTGGGGCAGAATGATGGGACTTATGGTTGAGTAGTTCAAATCCATTAAATAATGCACAATATTTACAAATTATAAACGATCTACTTAATCTTCCTAGACAAAGATTAATTTATACCGATGCAAAAGGTTTCCCAATTATCGATACTGGGGCAACCGATGAAAACAATAGAAACCGATTGCAGAAATGGGCCGCTCGTAAAAGCTAATGCTTTTGAATTAGATGGATTAACAATAATTGCAAACATAAAAATTGAATGTTGGTTAATCAAATGTTTATGCGGGTCTGATTATTCCGATGAAACTACAGAAACATCTCCTTCATTACTTTTGTCTAATCGTTGGTCTATGAAGCAAGATATTGACCAAGAAGGATTGAGTACCTATACGACAACTGGCTATATGATTTTTAGGACTGACATACAAAATATTTTTGGGTCTGATAATAAATTTCTCAATCCAATAGCAGGACAGGTCAGTTTAAATCCGGCTTTATTCAGAGGGCTGCCATCCCCTATAACATGGATTTACCCTAATTGTAACCGAATAGCCCAAAATTTTTCTGGAAGTCCTCAGAACGATGTTCCGATGCGACTGGCAAATTGTCGATAAAGAATTTTATCGTCCAGGAGTTAATGGTTTAACTACTTGGGACGGAACATGGGAACAAAGTTGCAAGATAGTTGATGACGGGGGGAATGCTTCTGGTAGGGTCATAGGAGTATTCAGTGCCACAGGTAAAGGATCAACTGCAACATCTAAGCAAGAAATTTTTTCGACATTAATGACTTGCAGCCTTTTCTAGGATTACCCCCCAAGATATTTTAATGAATTGGAATGTTGTGGAAGGATTGAGAGACAATACAATTCAAATTAAACTTCAAGTTCTGATGGTCCAAAGAACAGCAACCCCCGCATCGACATCTTCTTCTGCCAACGGGGCAACGGCGGGGGTAAATGCTGGGGCTGGTGGCTCAGTGATCACTGCCATCCAACAGCAATTTAAACCTGGACAAACTGCATTGTTTGATAATTTTAGATTAAGAATAATGGGACTTACTTCCTGAGATGCTGGCAATCCACAAAATGCTTACGGGATTGGTGGTCAAGTATATCCTTTTGATTTGTCTCCACAATCAACTAATATTTCTTCCAACCCTACTCCTCAAAATAATTTGACAGTTGTTGGGCCATATAATAACCCGCATTATCGTTATACTAATATCCAAACAGTCAACAATATTCAAAATTTACCCCCTTTTGAAAGTAATGTACCCTTACTTTCTGTATTATTTGCTAATTACATCAATACTTCTCTAGCAAATAATTATTGTACTTCTAGTTCACAACAACCTGGGGCATCTCCAATCAAATAAATACAAAAAATGGGGGAATTCAAGCCAATGCAGCCGCTATTCAAAATGCTTATCAGGCAACTTCCAATCAATATCCTGCTTACAATGTAGATTCAGGAAGTGGGAGTAGTTCTACTAATTCTTCGCCTACAGGGAATGGGGGTGGTGCCCCAGTAGCACCTATTAATGTGGCAGGAATTATGCAATCAACTGCCCAAGCGATAGAAATAACATTTATCAAACTGGATTAGGGATAGCATCTGTAGCAATTGGTGTGTTCAACGCTATAAAGCAATTATTACCTATCGTAAGCACTGATCTTTAGCCTCCAAGGTACACCGCGCACGATGTATGTGCATTACAAATTAGAATAGGAAATGGTGGAGGACCACGGAATTCTTCAACTTCCTTTGATGACAGATACTAATGGGGTTACTTGTGATTTTGTACAAGTAAGACAACCTGTAAGTAGAGTAAGAGTTTATTGGGAAGCGGCCCGAATGAATTATCCGCCCCAAGTTCCTGCCCCAGGAATTCCTCAAACCGCATATACCCAACTTGGAGGAAGAATCTTAATGCAGAATATAGAATTTATGCCTGATGGGCAAAATCGGGTGTTCTATATGAGTGGAGAATGGATATACGGAGTGAATTGCTATTTAAACCTCGGAAATAATCCTTTACAATTTCCGATGACTCCGTTAGATATTAAAGGTCTTAATGCTCCAAATAATAACACTAAAACAAGTCAAGCCCCAGGGGATAGTGCTCAAGGTGCTTTTATTGGTGAACTTTCCTGGTACAAATTTGTGGCAACCTTCAATTTGCACCCCGAATACAGGGACTGGTGGGCAATATGGGGGGAATTCGTCTTATGGATTAGGAAATGCGACATTAGCGGCTTTGTGGCCGAGCGGACCAATCACTTCAAATATTACCGCTGCACAAGCAAATCCTGAATAAAAATATAAATGTTTTGGGGGTAAATCAAGGAAATGTGGTGGTTGCCCCATCAGGTGTTGCCCAACAAAACGCAAATGGAACATTTACTTATACTCAAATACCATCCTTTGACGATTGATACATATAGTAAGGAAATAAATGATTAATTTTACAAATTTATTCACAGGTTTAGGGCGTGTAGGATTTATGTTCAATTCCCAGAACGCCTACGCGGCTACCACTATTCCCACAAATACTGCAGCAATATTTTCTGATTTGTCTGGATACATTGCCCAACTTGGTACTCTTCAACAAGATTCAATCGCTTTACAAGGTTTTTCAAGATCATTCAATTCAAACGATATTCAACAAATTACCCAAAATGTGATCATACAGGTCGTGAATGCTGATGTCCCCCAAATCAATACGAGTTTATTTCCTGCTCTGGTAGAACTTATATCGCAAATGTCGGGAGATAGTCAAAGTATTCCATCAAATACGGTTTCTGCTTCTTATACCGCGAACGCAAACAACATTGGAACAGGACAAGTTGTAATCAGTTATAAAAATCAATTAGGTCAAGTTTATCAGATGCCATATGACGAGACGCTAACTCTCACCTGCACTTCTGATTCATATACTGGCGGTCAAACGGAGGGCAATGAATTATTTAACTTATCTGGACAATATGCAGATAGTTTTGGTTCTTTAGATTACGGATGGCCTCTCGGTTCAGGTAGTTCGGTAAGTTTTAACGCTGTCGATGCCTTGATTGATGTGGGTACTAATTTTTTGACGAATAGTTCTTTTGAGAGTTGGACGAGCAATACGCCTGCTAATTGGACACTTTCTCACAGGGACCGCAGGCACCGAAGTTAAAGAGACTACAAGTATTGTATACGCTGGAACTGCGGCTCGTCAAATTTGTGGGGACTGGGACTGATCCATCTATTCAACAAGTATTTGGAGATGGTACAACTGGCACTTCTACGGTTCTTCAACCTCTTACACCCTATGCTTTTGCTTGCTGGATGAAAGCAAGTACATCAATCACAGGTTCCGTCACATTTGAATTATATGACATAACGAATTCGGCAGTAATGCAAGATTATAGCGGTAATAATCTCTCTCGTCACTGTGAACTTGAATACCCTGACCACTTCTTATGCACCTATAAATGGTGTTTTCAATACTCCTAGAGTATTACCAGCAAGTTATGGATTTCGTGTTTCATTTACTTCAATTACGAGCACAGATTCTGTCTATTTGGATCAACTCTCGTTTGGAAATATGTTTACACCCTATCCTGGTTCTTTGTTATATCAGGTAGTAAGTGGAAATGTACCATTTGTAATCGGAGATCAATTTTCAATTGTCGTCGATAATAACTACGATTCTCTTTGGGCGACCTATATTGAAAGAACTTGCAACTTGAATGCTCAAGGATTAATCCTTCCAAACAGTGGTTCTCCATCAATTACTAATTCGCTTCTGACGTAAGCTCTGAACCTTCTTCGGATTTGCTCATAGAATTTTGATATTCGGCAAGAAATTGATCGCAAATTAAAGGTATGAATTTCGCCAAATTTTCTTGAAGCCCACTTTCTTTCGTCATTGATCTTTCAATGAGAAAAAATCCCGCGTAATAATGGGCAAGTAACTCTAACATAGCCCAACCATTTTGATTGTCGTATTCAGATGCGATCCAAGTTTGGAAACTCGAAGCAAGTTTGCTTTGGGACTCAATCGGATTTAAGGACGCATTTCTTTCGGATTTTACCAGATGCAGTGGAATCACTCTTTGTTTAGGTAATAAATGCGTGCCATCCTCGATAAGTTTACGGCCCATTATGAATCCTGAGTTATCGTTTCGTATAATAGATCACATTCATAATTTATGTTAGTTAGACTCCAATACGGCGTATAAGTAGTAGTTGCTCCTGATGTTGTAGCAGATTTCATTCTGGTTGTTGGTTCTTTGTTTATCAACTTAAACGGACGACTTAAAATAAAATTGCCGTCACCATCTTGGGGGTCAAACCAAGACATGGCTGTCTGAATATTTGTAATCTGAGTATACAGACCGTTAGCGAGCGTTGTCGAATCTGTTAATTGCCAATTTAGTCTTTGAGCAGTATCCGATGCGTGCTGCACCCACAAAGTTATTACAACCTGCATTGTTGCCGTTGCATTAGAAACTAACGTGCTTGGACTTTGACCTGGAAATTGAAGAGGATTGATTGTTTCATCATTTCTTAATTTAAATCCTTTTTCATATATTGTAATATACCAAGGGACTTTGGTAACTATCAAAAGCATGGTTGGTTCGAGGGTTATTATAACCACAGAATTGCCGACTCCAAATTGTGTCATTAATTGTTGCTGTACGGCAAGCAATATTTGATCTTCTTGACCTGCTCGTCGGTACGCGAATATAGGTCATACCTTATTTATAGCCAATTCTTTCATAAATAGATTGTAGCAATTAATCAATAGGAATTCAATGGCTCTATGGTCCAAATCAAATCTCGATTTTCAAGCCCCTAATCGATCCTATCAGGTTAGCCCTGATGGGCCAGTTTATCAGGGTACTTTTGTGATTTTGACTGAAGATTTTCAGGTTAAATCTGCAACGACAAACGATGTCACGATTGGGATTGTAGACCTTGGAGGAAATGCATTTGACGAAAATTACTATGCTTCTCCAGGTTCTTATGTGAAAGTCTTTGGAGAGACAGAAGAATGTTTTTTACTATTAGGTGCAAATTGTAATCCCAACGCTGAATTAGGCCCAAATTCTTCATCACAAGGAATTCCCGTTACCTCAGAACCATTTGGAGCAATTGCTTTAGAGGGCGGTAAAACTGGATATTTCATTCGAGTTCGTGTTGTATTGGGAGTCCCAGCGACGACGAGTGGGGGTCCGTTTAGTGATGCTTATAGTTCGGCTTATAATGGTGGATGATCTTTAAATGTTCTTACAGGTTGCGTCTGAGCTCTTTCTATATCCCAATTTTGTTTAATCCTTAGATGTAGGGTCGTTTTTTTAATACCAGTAATTTCCGACCATTCAGATAAAGTATGTGTGCTGTTATTCAATGTTATTAATTTATTATTTCGTTTATTATTAGCCTGTGTTTTCCAATTTGCCCAGATACAATTTTTTAGGCAATATCCTTCATTTACATTTAATCTTTCTAATGTATATTTTTCTGGACATTTACCCATATCTTTGAAAAACCGTATAAACGAATTCTGCCAACTTTCACACACAGTTATTCCACGTCCACCATAATTATGCCACGACGGATTGTTTAAATTATAACATCGATCTTTCATTGATATGCCAACGCCCATATTCCTTCGACTTTGATAAAAAATGAGTTCCTCGTTTACCCACTTCACAACCGCAACTTATTGTTCCTTTTCTATTTTTAGTTCCTCTCAATTCATGTCCTCTGATTATTTTATCAGAACCACAATCGCATTTACATTTCCAATGGTGGTCTTTTTCCACTTTATTATCTCTAAATAGAGAGACAACCAGAAGTTTACCAAATCTTTTACCTGTCAGGTCAATAAATCGCATAGTATATAATAGTTAAAACAATCAAATTTCGGAGATAAATAATGGCATCCATTGAAAATCAAACTACTTTGTTGACGCAGTACGCGGATAATACCGCAGGTGACATTTCTGCTGATGACGGTCGCTCGGTTATACTTTAGGTGTTCATAATCTACCCACAAGTCAGACAGGTGAAAATACGATTATTGCTCAGAGTGCAACAGTAATTCCTTTGACAATTGAAGCCCATGCATCTCAATCTGCTGATTTATTTGATATTAAAAATTCTAGCGGAAGTGTGGTTGCAAGTGTTAATTCCTCTGGACAATGGACAGGTGATGGTTCTCTGCTTACTGGTGGCGGAGTAATTACCGAAACCAAAACCGATAGTGGAAGCGGTTTAACTTTTACAAATGCCGATGCAAATGTTTTTTATGGAAGTATCACCGACACAACCGCATCAGGCACTTTATCCCTGCCGAGTCCATCTACTATTTCTTCAGCAATTTTAGTGTTTGATAATACGCAAAATAGTTCTGCCTATACTGCTTCAACCTATTGGGGTCTTGCTCCTGTTGCTCCAGCAAATCAATATATTACAATCCCAATTATATTTAATCCATTGAATGGAAATTGGAATAGTGGCAGTCCTTTATATGCGGATCAAGGGGTTATTGTCAGCGATGGAAGCGGCAATTTACATGTGGCAGAATTGTATGTTGTCGGTGAAAGCGTCCTCGATAATGGGAACATTGGCACTAATGGTGCTGGACAAATCACGGCAGTTAATCTCGATTTAGCCAGTGGTGCTTTAACAACCGATGTCGAAGGCAACATTGTTGGAAACGGATACTCCTTATCCACCAGTACATCATTGGATGCCGACACAATAACGACCGATGGCAGTGGTAATCTCACGGCGGTCAGCGTAACAATCAAAAACACGGCATTGACTTCGGATACTTTTCAAGGTTTGGTTTGCAGTGGCTCAATAACTTCGGGAGTAGGATATACCTTCGCCAGCCCCAATATGGTTCCTTGTGCATTTAATTCTGTGCCGATTATCACCACCTCCACTATACAAAATGTAGATGGGACACAAGCCGCCATCCAAGCCATTTGCACGGCATTAGGAATTGCACAGGGTTAAAGATTTTTTAATTCCCACAACACTTTTTCTTTGGAAAGGTAAGACTACTTCTGGGAATTGGGGTCGTATCGCGTGATCCTGTACCAGTCCTACTTCGACAATTAGCGAAAGTTTTCTCTGGTGGACTTGTCGATTTAACCTTTCGCCCACAAAGTTGGCAAGTATAAACCCCATCAACATAATTTTCTGTACTGAATTGGCATGATCTGATCATAACTCTATTAGAGTAAATAGAATATGAGTTATAAATTAACATTTTCTGGTCAACCTTTTTGTGACGATACAGAAGAATTAAAGAATTACATAGGTAAAAATCTATCGTTGGGGGCTACTACCACGATTCTACCTTCTCGAACTATGCGAGGTAGGCTCGAATCCCTAGCCTTCCCCTTAAGTCCTTTAACCCGACCTGCGGCTGGCTTAATACACTCTACTACCCCAGTTGGGGCTGCACTCGATGTCGAGTTCTGGGGTGTAATGACCCGACAAGAACTCAATGCGGTTGAAGCAAATTGTTATTCTGGCAACTATGGGGCAACAAACCAATCTGCTCCACTTGTGATTCAGACTGCTAACGGCACGATCACAACCCCCATGTATATGCTTCCTCCAAAACCTCTTATGGAGAGAGAAGCAAATACTAATTTTTACTCTCCAACTGACAATTCTACTAACATTTCAGATGCCAAAATGGCGGATGGCTTGTATCTAATATGTCTCGTAGATTATCGATACTTCCTACAATATGCTCCAGCCCAAACCTCGTTTAGTTGTTCGTCCTCTTGGGAGGGATTACTCTCCCAACTTGCTTCAAATGCAGGAATAAATTTATCTGTTAATTCTGTTGCTGGAATTTATGATCAATGCCCGCCAGAAACTTTTTCTGATTTGAATTTTGGAAACGGCTTGTATGAAAATGTTGGATTAATGTTGGACGCAACTGCTGCTAATTGTGGCTGTCGAATCGTTAGAAATCTTGATGGATCGTTTCAAAATGTTACTACGACGATAGCCTCTAACCTATATCAAGCCAACAAAACAAAGAATGCTTTGACTCACGCCAGGGCAGGTGGTGAAGCATTTAGTATTATTTTTGATACGAATGCCGCAAGAATAAATGCGGTTCTCCCACAAGAGATCATAGTAACCTATCCTAAATGGATTTTAAGTACAAAATCCTATAATACAAGCCAACCTAATCATCAATATTCTCCTGATGTATATGGAGATGTATGGATTCAAGCAGTTGCGACGAATTCTATCTCCCCCGCAAACGGAACACCGAACACGACAAAAGTATTTCACGACACGCTTCGAGCGACATGGCAAACTTCACCGCCAGTAGGACCACCCAGTAATCAGGTTACATTGCAAAATTTGGCTCAACAAATTGCAACAGATTGGGTGCAGTGGAAAACAGGTATTGGTCAAGGAACAGATGTTTGCCTCGACGATATTATTCTGTGGCAACCAGACGGATGCACTGATATTCACTGGAGGATGTCCAGATCAGATTGCTTTACTCGCGTGAGTTCGGCTCCGTGGAATTTCGAGTACGAGGAATTCCAGCATGGACTTTCTTGTTCTAATCCTAGTTCAAGTTCTTCTTCTTCCAGTTCCAAAAGTTCGAGCAGTTCTAAATCTAGTTCGAGTTCTAAATCAAGTTCTAGTTCGTCATCGAGTTCGTCATCGCCTTCATCATCTAGTTCGAGTTCATCTTGTAGCCCCATTGCTACGCAAGTTAATGTGGTCACGCTCGTAACAACTAATTTAAGTAATTGCACCCAAACTTTTTATGAGAGTTTATTAAGTTTTGATTGCACTGGATTGCTTACAAGTATACAAAATCTTGCTCCTTATGTTGAATCGATTGATTGCTGCGGATGTAAGTCTAGTTCGAGCAGTAGTCTAAGTTCCAGTTCTGCGTCGTCAGTTTCGTCTGTTTCTTCATCTTCGGAATCTTCTTCGGTTTCGTCGTCATCTTCGTCGTCATCTTCATCGTCATCGTCTAGTTGTGTGATGTGTAATGAGTGTACAACTTTTAATCCATCAGGAACCCCACCTGGATATACCCCCCAAACTTTGTTTGTTCAATTTGGAGAAAACTCTGGGTTTAATAATGGGGTCTGTACTAATTGTACGACTTTATTCACTGGTTCTCCGACCTATACGCTGGATATTGATCCAAGTACAGGCTGTTCCTGGTTTACTACCGTGGAAACGGAAGGAGGTGGTGATTGTGCTACTTGGACGATCCGATACACCTATGGTACAGGACTTTATATTATCTCAGATAGTGGAGGGTGTGCTGGTATTTGGACACCTGTAACTTCAGAAGATGGAAATTGTATTTATGACGGATTTACCTGTAATTTTGCTACAGATTCTTTACCTCCCTGTTGCAGTGTAAGTGGTGAAATGGACCCTGTTACGATTTCTGCTGGTTTCGGCTATTGCTAATATATGTCTCATTATTTAAACAATAAAGTATTTACCGATGCAGTGATACGCCTACAAAAGGCTACACGAGACCGTAATAAATTGTTATTATTGCAAGAAGGGATTGACCTATCGAATGAGCAATTAAAAAAAAGAAATACTAAAACGAATGTAAAAATCCCAGAAGATATGTCTAAAAAAATTAATCAAGAATTCAAAGATGCTCAAGAATATATTACTCCTATGCTCTACAAACTTTCTGAGGGATTGTGCCAAAGATATAATCGGTCTGATTATGAGGATTCGATCGAAATAGAAACTTTGTCCATGATGGTATTCTTTGCTGTCTTAATAAAATTGAGCGATTTGATGCCGACTACATTAATCCTAAAACAAATCAACCAGTCAAAGCATTCAACTATTTCACTACTGTTTTACTAAACGTACTCAGGCAAGGCAAGAGAAATAAATCTAAGTTTGAGAGATTAAGGTCAGATTATTTCGAGGAAAATGGACATAGGGATTTAAATGAGTAAATGTGTAGTTTGGACTAATGGGTGTTTTGATTGCATCAATGCAAATCACATAGAATGTCTTGAGTTTGCAAAAGCACAAGGCGATATACTTATCGTTGGCATTAATACTGACGAAAGTATCAAAAGATTAAAAGGGCCAATTCGCCCGTTTCTACCGCTTGTGGATAGGATTAAAATAATCCATAGTCTGTGGTGTGTTGATCATGTTGTTCCTTTTGCAGAAGATACTCCGTACAATCTTATCGATTGGATTAGACCAAACAAAATAGTCAAAGGCGATGATTATAAGATTGGAGAACATTGCAGGCTGGGAACTTGTTGGGAAACACAATGTTATTTTATTTCATCGTAAGGCTGGTTGTTCCACGACAGACCTTATAAAGAAGATTCAAGAATAGCGAGAAATTGAGGTGATTACCTCACAAGCGGAAATATCTGCCATGCATCGGGCTACATCAAACCCATTAGCAATGCACGGATAATGACAGAGAGAAGTATCATCTCCCCCATCTTTTAGAGGCACCACACGAGCCTTCCAACAGCCTCCATGTTTACAGCAATCTAACATGCCGATGGAATGAAATATTTGTGCTTTAGCATACATGTTAATCCACGTTGGGTTCTCTCTTCCGCCGAGAATAGACCAACTTGGTTTGTCAAATGCTGCTGCTATATGGTGCAAATATGTGATTGGATTAATTGTGCCAATCGAATGATAGACAAGTTTATACAGACTTCTATGCCTCGACATCTCTCCTATGCAATTCAATACATTTTCACCTTTGAGAGGACGATGTAAATCTGACGACATACCTACTTGAATGAATGTCATCTCAGGAAATGCGTCTACCACTTCTTGGTAATGAGGCCACTGTTTAACGGTAAAATCAACTTTTACCCCTGCGTTGATTACGAAATATGGTGCTTCTGTAATTTTCGGTTCGTTTATTTCTTCTCTCGACAAATAAAGTAATGGCTTATTTGTTGCAAGAGGGATTGGTTTATTAATCTTCTCGGCCAGATTCAGAACATATCCATTGAGAAATTGATGGGGAATTTGGGAAGATTCGTTGATCGATGGGTAATGCATATCCACCGACAATCCCTCGGATTCTGGAATTGATGTAATGTGAGGATTATGATTCCAGATTTCTGGATGATTTGTTCTTACGTCTGTTTGATGCTCGTTAGGATATTCTTTATGGAGGCTGTGTACTGCGGCTGTCAACATCAACACATCTCCTGGAGGGAGATTTGTTTTAAGAATCAATTTCATTTGTCGAAAGGCTCCAAGAGAATCGGCATTCGCTCGTGATTATTCCAGCGTCCGACATAATATGTTTCTTCTTTACTAATCTTACAAGGAAATAAAGTACAAGTCAAATCTCCGTACTCTCCGTAAAGATTAATTTTTTCATCACACACTTCATAAAATGATTCACACCCTCCTCCACCATCTGAAATCTTCCCGTTTCTGGCGAAAGTCATATTACGTCTATCGTACCCAATTCGATTATAAATCCATTTAGTACCCGCTATTCTATTGGATTCTTCTTGGACTAATTCAAGATCGGGACGAAATCTTTTTCTCAATTCTTCAAGCCAAGTCAAACATTGCTCCTCCTGAAAAAACCCCCAAATTCTGCTGTTATCTCGGAGCGACCATTTGGCTAAATTCCTATGTAAAAATAATGGCTGACCCGCCCAATCTTTTTGCATCATCGTTGCGGCAATCGACCTATCTTGGGCATGGGGGCACATCCAGTAGGGAGTATTAGTTACTTTCCACCCTGCTCGGAATGTATCTTTATCTCCGTGTAATCCAGCCTTATCCCAATAATAATCTAATCCATACTCAAGAATATGATTTGTGGTATTAATTGCCTTCCACGATCGTTTCTTGTTAATAAGAATCTGTCCAGATTCTTGCTCAGGTTCTTGCACGAACGGCAATTCGGCTTGAAGCTGCGCCGGGGAGTCTTCAGCCAGAAAGAGATCTCCCTGCCGTATCGGCAGATCCAGGACATAGACATCGCACGCACGGTGGCGCATCGGATCTTCGGCGTGAGCAGGCTGGTCATGATCACCGCCGGCCATGAAAGTCCCGAAGCCCATGACCAGACCGATACAGCTTTCGACCCGATAGACAAGGCGCTGGCCGAAGAGGTCCGTGCTTTTCTCGAGCGCAAGATCGGCGTCCAGATCATCGAAGGCACCGTCCAGGCCGACACCGAAGAGAAAACCGAAGAGAAGAAAGAAGAAGGAATTGCGAGGTCGTCCGGGAATCTATATAATCAGAAGACCATGAACACCAAGCGCCTGTTCTTCTGGGCCGTATTCGTCGTCGTTCTCGGCCTTATCGTCTGGGGTCTTTCGGTCGCCATGAATAGGTCGGCGACGCCTTCCAATCTCGCCGCGCCCGCGCCGGTCACTTCGGCGGATCACACTATCGGACCGGCCAACGCCCCAGTCACTCTCATAGAGTACGGCGATTTCCAGTGCCCGGCCTGCGGCTTGTATGCGCCTGTCGTCGAACAGCTCATCGCCGCCGATTCCACGACCACTCTGCGCCTGGTCTTCCGCCATTTTCCCCTTGATGAGACTTTGTCGAACGGCAGTGTACAGCATCCGAACGCCGATATCGCCGCGTACGCTTCGGAAGCCGCCGCCATGCAGGGAAAGTTCTGGGATATGTACAAGCTCCTCTATGGGAACCAAGGCGACTGGGTAGGCTTGGCCGATCCGCATCTCATATTCGACGGCTATGCCCGGACGATCGGTCTCGACATGATCAAGTTCAAGGCCGACATCGACAGCGCCGCCGTCAAGGCCGTGGTTCTTGCCGACAAGACGGAAGGCTTGAAGATCGGCATCGACCAGACCCCGACATTCTTCGTCAACGGCAAGGCCATCGTCAATCCTCAAGGCTATGAAGCATTTAAAGCGATCATTGACTCTGCCGTTCGCTGAAGCCACGACGGCCGTCGTGGTCTTTTTTCTCGTCGTGGCCGTTCTAGGCTTCGCGGATGCGTCCTATCTCACGTTCGAGCATTATCAGGGCGTCATTCCGCCATGTTCCGTCACCGAGGGTTGCGAGGCCGTCCTCACCAGCCCATACTCGACTCTCTTCGGCGTGCCGACGTCTCTTCTCGGCGCTTTATATTATCTGGCGGTGGCTGTCGGAGCTTTCATATACCTCGAATCAAAACATGCTGGCAGTGGCCTCAAGGCTCATCATGCGGCCATTCTGAAGTGGACGCTTATGGCCACGGCGCTTGGTTTCGGCATGTCCCTCTGGTTCATCTACCTCCAGCTCGCCGTTCTCCACTCGATTTGCGTATACTGCATGGGTTCGGCCACCACTTCCACAGTCTTGTTCATCACGGCTATCTTCATGTTGCGCCGAAGCTCGAAAGATCAGCCGGAGGTCAAGTAAAATACTAATATACGAATTATCCAAATGATACGAATGAATACGGATTCAAATATCCTCATAACCAAGGCGTCAGCCGACTATGAGCTTCTCGATTCCGGAGAAGGGGAGAAGCTCGAAAGATTCGGTAAGATTGTCTTGTCGAGACCCGACCCCCAAGCTCTCTGGCCGAAACGCCTCTCGGAAGCGGAATGGAAGAAAGCTGACGGCGTCTTTGGGAAAGAAGCAGGAAGCAGGGAGAAAGGAGAGCGGGGAGATTGGTCGCTCAAGAAAGATGTGCCGGAAAAATGGGCCATAGATTTTGCCGGCCTGAAATTCTGGATAAAGCCGACGGCTTTCAAGCATACGGGGCTTTTCCCGGAGCAGTCGCCGAATTGGGAATGGCTGAAAGAGCAGATTGAAAATGGAAAAAGCAAAAAGGAAAATAAAAAAGACAAAAGCGACGGTATCGAAGTACTTAATCTTTTCGGCTACACGGGCGGGGCGACGCTCGCGTGTGCGCAGGCCGGAGCCAAGGTCGTTCACATAGACAGCTCCAAGGCCGCCGTGACTTGGGCTCGCGAGAACGCGGAACTTTCCGGATTGAAAGACAAGCCCGTGCGATGGATCGTCGAGGACGCGCGAGTCTTTGTCGAGAGGGAACTCAAGCGTGGCCGCTCATACGATGGCATCATCATGGACCCGCCGGCTTTCGGCCACGGCCCGACAGCCGAATTGTGGAAGATAGAGGAGGATTTCCTGTCGCTCATAGAAGATTGCAAAAAACTGTTGAAGCCCGACGCCCTATTTTTCCTCATCAACGGCTATTCCGCCGGCTATTCCGCCATCGCTTATGAGAATAATT
The DNA here is from genome assembly GCA_963701025.1 of uncultured bacterium. Classification (GTDB taxonomy): domain Bacteria; phylum Patescibacteriota; class Minisyncoccia; order Phycocordibacterales; family PALSA-1337; genus C7867-002. The sequence goes on from OY969557.1 coordinate 715,389, forward strand.
TGCTTTCATTGAAAGAATCGCGCGGCGGAAAGATAGAGATAGGGGAGTTGGCTATTGAAGAGAGCCAGACAAAATCGGCTTACGGCTCAAATGGTGGAAATGAGCCGAAAGCATTGCAAGCGTCGCAGACCGGAACGCGCCTCCTTCCCGCCGGCATATTCGCCAGGTGGTCAAAATAGGCCTTGGAATAAGGGTATATACAGCAAGCTATTGACACGCAAGTATATTTGGGTGTATAATTGAGATCAAACAGTACCTTGAGAAAGCAAGGAATCAGATGCGGAATTGAGGCTATTTTTGAGCGCTACGAGAAAAAATATAACTCTAAAATCGCTTCACATTCGCATCTGATTGCACCTGAACCTGATTTCAGCTTCGCTACTGCGGAGACGTGAGAAAAGGACGGCACCATGATGACGCGAACATGAACTATGAAAACCAATGAAACTATTCCGCCGGTTATTCTGGCAAGCCCTGACTCCATCTTTTCCTTGGCCGCCAGTCTTGCGTCCAGGATGAACTCGCTCAAGCTTCCGCAAGCGCGAGTCAACGAGATCAAAGACGGCGACGTCGTCTTCTGGTCGAAGCTCGACTCGGCGCTCATGCCGGATCAGACTGAAGTAACGCGTGAATACGGCGCCATCCTCCGGGACTGGTCGAAGTTCTACAAAAAGTTCTTCGGTATCACCGCCGACTTCTCGACCATCCGCATTCCGGCGAAAGTCCAGGGGCTCGACCGCCTGATCGTCATCGCCCAAGGCGTCTCCATCAACCAGGTCTATGAAACCGGAAAGAAAAACTTCACTTCGTGGAAATGGTGCAATGGCGACATTGAATCTAAAATGCGCCCCGAAGAGCGAGGTTCGGTCAAGGCGGCTTACGCCATCTGGGTCCGCGACAGCCAGGAGGCTGACGAGGACCTCCAGAATCTCTCCGCTGAAATGGTTGAACGGCCGCAAGACACGGAGAATTTGCTCGAACGCCTCGTCCACGGTTTCAAGTACTGGAGCGAGACAAAGCAGCATCTCGACGTAAGGACTGTAACGCTCTGCGCGTCCTCGCGCTATGCCGATGGCTTTGTGCCGAAGGTCAATCGTAACAATGATGGCGATGTGAACATCAACAGGTACGATCCGTCGAATCGGAATCCGAACTTGCGCGCTCGCCGAGAAGTTTCTCGCATAAAGAGGTCTCACGGCCTCAATCATAGATTCTTCTCGGGAAGCCCTTGAAAGGTTTATCCCCCCTATACGCCGATTTTTGTGCGACGAGTTGGCTCTAGAGATTCATCCGGTAAAGTTGGAGATTAGGAAACTCACCCAAGGAGTCGACTTCCTCGGATATGTCTCTTTGCCTCATCGCAAGATCCTGCGGACGAGGACAAAGAGGAGAATGTTGAAGAAGGTCAAAGAAGCCATCATGTCATTCAAAGCAGGGCTAATTTCCAAGCGTAGATTTGAAGCCGTCGTCGCTTCTTACCTAGGCCTGTTGAGCCACTGCAAAGGCCGGAATATCAAGAATAAGATTCATGTTATGCTTTCTAGTACCATGTCTGCCAAATTGCTCAACGGTCGCGTCGCGCGCGACGCATTGAAGAAGGGTCTGATAGAAAAGATCGCCGAGCTGAAGAGCCGCGGCATCGCGCCGACCTTGGTCATCATCCAAGTCGGCGACAAGCCTGATACGGCTTCGTACATAAAAGCCAAGAAATCTTTCGGCGCGGCCATCGGTGTCGAAGTCAGTCATGTCCATTTGAAAGAAAGCACCTCTGAAAGGGAAGTTGTCGATGAGATATGGAAGCTCGATAAAGATCAATCCATTAGAGGCATTATTCTGCAATTGCCTCTGCCGGAAGGATTGAAAGCGCACACAAAAGAGATAATAGATTCCATAAACATCGCCAAAGACGCCGACGCCATCACTTCCCGGAGAACCGCTGAATGGCAAGCATCGGGAACGACGGGCACTGGCCCTTCTGGGAAAATACTTTGGCCCGCCACCGCCAGAGGGGTGGGCGAGCTCATGGATTTTTACGATATAAAAATCTCCGGCAAAAAAATCTGCGTCATAGGCAGATCAGCCTTGGTCGGCACGCCTGTGGCGGCATTGTGCCGAGCCAAGGGCGGCATCGTGACGGTCTGCCATTCAAAGACAGAGGACTTGAAGAAAGAGACCTTGTCCGCCGATATCATAATTTCCGCCGTGGGCAAGATAGGTCTTATCACTGCGAGACATGTGCGCAAAGGCCAGGTGGTGATAGATATCGGCATAAATGAGGCGGTCGGCAAGAAACTGGACGAGGAATTGCCCAGCCGCAAACTCGTCGGCGACGTCGACTTCGAGGCTGTGGCGCCGATTCTAGGCGATTCCGGCGCTATAACGCCCGTACCGGGCGGCGTTGGGCCCATGACGGTGCTGGCCCTGTTTGAAAACCTGATTGATCTGTGTGATATAATCTAGTCAATTAACAATCGGTCTATTCGATTTGTAGCATTCGAATATATTCGTAAATTCGTATTATCTCATGAACATCCCCGAAAGATTCTGGAAAGCGGCCACCATATTCGTCTTCGTCCTGATCGCCGCCGCGGCCGTATGCATGATTGCCGTCCTCAAGTCCATCAACTACATAGGCGCTAACCGCAATCAGACCGATACCATCACGGTCAACGGCACCGGAGACGCCTATGCCATTCCGGATGTGGCCACTTTCTCATTCACGGTCACTGACACGGAGAAAGCCGTAGCCGATGCCCAAGTCAAGGTCACGGACGAGGTGAATGCCGCCCTTGCGGTCGTACGCGCCGCCGGCGTGGCCGACAAGGACATCCAGACGCAGTACTATTCCATAAACCCGCATTATGACTATCAGAACGCCGTCTGTCCGATGATTGCTTCGCAATCCGGTGCGCCCATTTACTGTCCTCCTGGCAAGCAGACGCTCACTGGCTATGACGTTTCAGAGAGCGTGTCCGTCAAACTGCGCGACCTATCCAAGGCCGGCGCTTTGCTCGCTTCCCTCGGCTCGGCCGGCGTGGAGAACTTGAGCGGCCCTTCATTCGCTGTGGACAATCCGGATTCAGTCCAAGCTGAAGCCCGCGGCAAAGCCATCGCCGACGCGCAATCCAAAGCCGCGGCACTGGCCGGGCAACTAGGCGTAAGTCTCGTCCGTATCACGAGCTTTTCCGACAATAACGGCAGTTATCCCGGGCCGATCATGTACGCCATGGGCGCCGTCGCCACGCCATCCTCAAAGGCCGCTCCAGCGCCGGAAGTGCCGACGGGACAACAGAAAGTGACAGACACAGTAACCATCACCTACGAGATACGCTGACCGGTCTGGCTATAATTAATCGCGCTATCCACAGCTGTTTATAAACCGACCGTATCCAGTGCTATAATTACGCCAATGCCGGACAACGTATATTCTCTCAACCCGCACCCGCTCTCCGGCGCTCCGATGAAGCCGGAAGAATACAAGAAGACCGTGGTCAACTGGTCGGCCATCGTAGCGGCCGCTATAGCCGTTTTCATCCTCCTCTATTGGTGGAATATGTCCAGGCAGAACGGTCAGCAGTCTGTCGTGGACAAACAAGCCCAGATGCAGGCGGAAGTGGCGGCCATATTGCAGTCATCGAATGTCCGGCCGAGCCAGACCGAGATAGATTCGGTGGCATCACAATTGTCGAGACCTGCTCCGGCTCCTTCGGCCGCGGCTCGTCAAGCCGTAGCTCAACAGCTCCAGTCGTCGTCGCAGGAGTTTTGATTTTTGGCAATTGAACAAGCCCGCTTTCAACAAATTCACATGAAAACCTCAACCTCATTTCTCGCTAAAATCGGAATTACTACTGGAGCTCTCATTGCCGCCGTGGCCCTGTCGGCCTTGGCCCAGCAGACGGGTACCTGGACCGCTCCTACAGCTACTCCTCCGGGCAATAACGTGGCGGCGCCGATCAATGTGGGTGGAGGAGGAGATCCGCTACGTATTCGCAGATCAAGACGGGACTGCTTGGATTGAATAATGTGGTGATCAAGAGTCTTCAAGTCTTGACTTCGGAAGGAACGACCACCTCAACCTCTGGACAGGTGCTGACTGCAGTCGACAACAACGGCGACGTTGAATGGAGGGCGGGAGGAGGAAGTAGTGGGCTCACTACCGGAGGCACCGCTACTAGCACGTGGTTTCAGATTGGAAACAACATGTTGATCGAAGGAGGAATATATTATCCAGGATCGTATTACAATCAAGGAACATCACTGGCTTATAGTATCCCTCTTGTCTTTCCGAAGGCATTTTCTCAAGTAGTTTCAGTGCAGCTTACTCCATTACAAAGTACAGGATGGTCTCAAGTTCATCCGGAACAACAAGTAATGGCAGCATTTATCACTAACACTAGTTTTGTTCCAAGGACTATCAATAACGATGGTTTTAGTTGGCTGGCTATTGGAAAACCATAATAACCATAAAAACCATAAAAATCATGAAAACCTCAACCTCATTCCTCGCCAAGACCGGTATCGCAGCAGGAGCTTTGATCGGAGCTCTGGCTCTGTCGGCTTTAGCCCAACAGACTGGCACATAGACGGCTCCGACCGCTACTCCGCCTGGCAATAATGTCTTTGCTCCTATCAACGTGGGAACGCCAACCTTGTCCCTCCAGTCTCTCCAGACGAGAAACGGTCCTCTGCAGATCGTAGGCAATCTTGGCATCAACGGCAATCTTGTGGTGGCGACCGGTACTCCGATAGGCCCCGGCCCGAATCAAACCGTGCTCGTTGCCGAAGATAGCCTCGGGACTGTGGGGTGGGGAGCGGGAGGAGGGGGAGGTGGAAACTCCGTGGGCGGCATGGTCGTCTTTAGCACGCCAGGGACGACCCAATGGACTGTTCCGGCTGGGGTAACAACTGTTTATGTGCGAGTCGTTGGTGGGGGTGGTTCCGGCGGAGCCGGAGGATGGTGTTCTACCTATACAGCCGCTGGACTACCGGGTGGCAACGGCGGTTATGCAGAGTCTGCAGTTAAAATCACGGATCCATCATACTCGGTGACGATAGGAGCGGGAGGAAGCTCTTCTAGCGGAACCGCGGGTGGAACCAGCTCATTTGGAACATCTGTTCAGGCCTACGGTGGTGGTCCTGGAGGCACCGCATGTCAGTTCTCCAGCGGCTCTCATGCGACCGGGGCGAACGGATCAGGACTGGGCCAGTTGGTGGCCACAAATGCATTGCCTCCTTATGGGGGAGGCGGGAGCCCATCAAGTGACGGTTCCGGCGGGGTCGTAATTATTGACTATTAGGAGCGACCTTATCAAGGTCTTTCGTCGACCCCCGCCTAGGCGGGGGGGGTTTTGGTTAATAGGGGAGAATCACGCTAAATACAAAGATCTGACGCACGCGGGCCTGGAAAAGAACAGCGGTGATCCCCACACAAACTGGTTTTTTGTGTATCGATCGGCTCACATCCCGATGAATTCCAGGTAATTATCCCTATTGATCGTCTTCGCCTCAATGCCGTAAGTGTCTTTAAAGGCTTTGGGTGTCCTGGATGTTTCCTTGCCCCATTTGAATTCGAAAGCGGACAATTTACCGTCATTGACTTCTACCAGATCTATCTCCGCATCGTCATACGTGCGCCAGAATCTCGCGGTAACCGGCGCGCCGGAGTATTCATGCCTCTTGGCTCGCTCCACCATGAGGAAATTTTCCCATAGTTCGCCGACATCCGGACGACCGAAAATAGGTTGAAACTGTTCGACGAGAGTATTTCTGATGCCGAGATCGCAAAAATAATACTTCTTTCCTTTGGCGACCTCCTTCCTCATATTAGATGAATGCGCGTCTATATGGAATATGACGAAGCTCTTTTCCAAAAGATCGATATACCGCGAAACCGTCTTTACGCTCATGTTCAAGTTATTCGCTAACTCGTTCAAGGAAACCTCTTTGCCGATCTGGAAAGCCAAAAGCGTCGCCAATTTCTTCAGATTTTCCGGACGATCCAATCTTTCCAGCGAGAGAACGTCTTGGAAAAGATAATCTTTCACTATGTCGGAAAGATATTTCTTTTTTTCTTCGGCAGTCGGCAGAGTATAGACGTGCGGATATCCTCCGAAGACAAGCTGTGTTTCGAGGAGGGCCGGTACCTGGAACGATTGTAGTCCGGAAGACAATTCCGTCGTGCTTAGCGGAAATAGCGTGAATGATTGGTTCCGTCCGGTGAGGCTTTCATGGGAACCTCGAGCCAATTGGAGGGATGATGAACCTGTGACGATAAGATGTTTATCAGGAAATTTATCGATTATGATTTTGAGGGCCAAAGCAATCCCTGGAATCTTTTGAGCTTCATCAATGAAGATTGTCCCATGATCCTTGACCAGTTCAGTAAGTTTTATCTCCGAATTTGTGCCCAACGCCTCCAAAGTTTCAGACGTGTCGCCGTTAAATGACAAGACGCCGCTCTTGCCGATGGTTGTCTTGATTTGATCAAGAAGTACGGTTTTGCCGACTCGGCGTGCTCCGTATATGACGATTACGAATCCAGGCTTGAATGATCTCGTAATCACTTCAGACAATGTTCTTTTATACATAGTACCTAAAATAGTAGTAGATTTGTGGAGTAATGTCAACATATTAGTACCTAATATGTGGATAACTTTATAAACTGTAAATGTAGCCACTGGCGGGGATTAATGAATTCAACTAGTAAATGCCAAGGATGGCATCGATTTTTGACTTCCCCAACTCCGTCGTGCTATCATAGCGGTACATTCCCCGCCGGGGTTTTTTGATACAAAAGACGACATAATACAAAAACAATATGAGCCGCATCACCAGATACGTACAAGACACTAGAGCCGAGATGAGCCACGTCAATTGGCCTTCACGCGAACAGACCGTCAGGTTCACCGTGCTCGTCATTGTCGTTTCGCTCGCCACGGCCGCCATTCTCGGCGTGTGTGACTTCGTCTTCTCAAGGTTGCTCACATTACTATTTTAAATGGGTATATGGTGCAGGGTATAGCAAAACATTACCCTAAACCCTAAACCCTAAACCCTAAACCCTAAACCCTAACAATGGCAAAACAGTTCACAACCGGAGAACGATCATGGTACGCCATACACACGTATGCGGGCTATGAGAACGCGGTCGCCCGCAACCTGAAACAGCGCATCGAGTCGCTCGGCATGGAGGGCAAGATCTTCAGCGTCATCGTGCCGACCGAGAAAAAGATAAAGGTCAAGGCTGGCAAGCGCGTCGAGGAAGAGGAGAAGATATATCCGGGCTATGTCCTGGTGGAGATGATCGTCACCGAGGATTCATGGTATGTAGTCAGGAATACGCCGCGCGTCACCGGATTCGTGGGTTCCGGCGTCAATCCGGTACCACTGGATCCAAAGGAAGTGACGGCTCTGTTCAGCCGTATGTCGGAGAGCCAGACCGAGCACGCCATTGATCTATCTACAGGCGATCTAGTCAAGGTGGCCGACGGCCCGTTCAAGGATTTCGAGGGCAAAGTGGCCGAAGTCGACACCCAACGCGGCAAGATCAAAGTCCTCGTCTCCATGTTCGGCCGCGAGACGCCGGTGGAGCTTGACTTCTTACAGGTTAAAAAGGTATAAGATAATCCCATGGCCAAAAAAATCATAAAAAAGGTAAAAGTCACCGCCCCAGCCGGCAAGGCCACTCCGGCGCCTCCGCTCGGCCCCACCTTGGGGCAGGCCGGCGTCAACATAGGCGACTTCACCAAGAAGTTCAACGACGCCACCAAGGGCATGATCGGCGACATGATCCCCGTGGTCATCTCCGTCTACGAAGACCGTTCGTACAGTTTCGTCCTAAAGACCCCGCCAACCTCCAGCCTCATCCTCAAAGCCTTGAAGAAAGACAAAGGCTCCGGCAAGCCAAATACCGTCAAGATCGGCACATTGACCAAGGCCCAATTGAAAGAGATCGCCGAAAAGAAGATGCCGGATCTGAACGCCGGCAGTACGGATGCCGCCATGAAGATCGTCGCCGGCACGGCCCGGCAGATGGGAGTGGAGGTGAAGTAGGCGAAGCCGACGCATGATCAAAAAATCCCCAGTCGGGGATTTTTAGTTTGTTTTTTTGTTTCCCGTATAGTCGACGGCGTACTCGAGGAGGAGGGCGCCGCTCTCGGATTGGGCGGAGCTCACGAGCTTGAGGTGGAATAGCATATCTTCGCTAAAGAGCCGGATACCGCTGCCGAATATGATAGGCTCTATGGTGATATACAAGCGGTCGATGACTTTGGCCTTCATGAACATGGTGTATATCTTTTCGCCGCCGCAGACGGCGACTTCCTTGAAGCCGCGCCCTTCCAATTCTGTCAACAATTCGGATGGACTTTTCGTAGTGGTCTCCACACCGGGGAACGTCTGCGAGCGGGAATAGACTATATTGAGCCGTTCCTTGAGAGGCCCGGGGAATGTCTTGTAGGTGTTCGAGCCGGTGATGATGACCCCGGCTCGCTTGGTCAGTTCGATGAAGCGCTTCTTATCGGCCGTGCCGGTCCAATTGAACGGCGAATGACTGGCGTCTTTGGCTATGTAGCCGTCGGCGGACAAGGCGGCTATGAGGAAAGTTTTCATTCTGATATTCTAACACCTTCTTGCGTTTACTTGTATGAAAGGTATACTTTCTCCATGCAAAAAAAAGGGAAAACGAAGAAGGCGAAGGCGAAGATCAAGATGCCCGCTGAATCTAATGGCACGAAGACCACGGTAAAGAACATATTATCTCCGGGCTCGAGCCTAGCTCATCGTTTTATATCCGATTATAAGGAGCTCGATAAGCTCGTGCGTAATCTGAAAGAGACGGGATACAAGATCGTCCTGACCCAGGGAGTCTACGACCTTATCCATGAAGGCCATGCGGCCTATTTGGAGGCGGCAAAATCGCTCGGCGACATACTCATCGTCGGAGTTGATTCGGACGAATTGACCCGCAAACGCAAAGGACCGGACCGTCCCATCGTTCCAGAACTGGAACGCCTCAAGATGCTGGTCCATCTCCGTCATGTCGATATCGTGACCCTTCGACACCCCCATCACGGTTTGGGCGACCTTATCCGGCTGGTAAGGCCGGACATCCTCGTGGTCTCCCAGTCCACCACTGATTTTACTTCCACTATGGCCAGAGAGTACGTAACTTTCTGCGGAAAGGTGGTATCGCTTCCACCCCAAGCGACGACCACGACGTCGGCTCGCATACGCAATATGACCATCGAAGGCGCCGAAAAGCTGGCCAAGGAAGTCTCCGGGCTTACGCAGGATTTTCTTGATAAGATCAGGCAGAAGAAATGACCGTCAACAGGACAGCTGTTCTCGCGTTCGTGCCGGTGCTTCACAAGGGGTATCTCGATTTTTTTTCTGGCAATGAGGGAGACATATGGATCCTAGGCGATGACGTCATCGAGAATTACGTTCACCTCACCCGTGATCTAAGAAGGATCCCGGCGGAGAGCGCGGCCAAGGCGCTTCAGTCTCTCTTGATCGGCCGGAAGACCGGTGTAGCGAATGAGCGCGACATAACCTCATTTCCATACGATAAGATCGTCATGCCTGACGACGAAGTCTGTCGGGACATAGCCGTAAAATTCTTTTCCGATAGAGAAGTCTCGTTCGTAGGCGTGTTCTTGCGTTGGAATAAGATCATCACTTTCAAAGAGCACGAGATACCGGCGCACCGCAAGATCAGTACGGAAGAATTCCACCGGGAGATATTGGCTAAAGCTTCCTTGGAGGCCAGAAAGAGCAATGACTGGTGGAGGCAGATAGCGTCTATCGTAGTCAAAGACGGCAATATCCTGTTCAGCACCTATAACCACCATTTACCCACGGATTTCCATCTCTCGGCGAATGGCGATCCCAGGAGCAATTTCGATGCAGGGGAGCACCAAGACATATACACCTCGATTCATTCCGAGGCCGAGGCCATAGCTAAGGCCGCCAGAGATGGAGTAAGCCTCAAGGGAGCAAGCCTGTATGCCACTACATTCCCTTGTCCCAATTGCGCCCGCCTGATCGGCACGGCCGGTATCAAGACTTTATATTATTCAAAAGGCTACTCTCTTCTTGACGCGGAAAAAATCCTCGACCATTTCGGGGTCGAGATCGTGTTGGTCCAGTGAGAATACGTCAACCGATGCGGGTCAGCAGGCCTTTCCCGGCATCATACGCCGGATCGTCCGGATCTGACTGCACCAGATTTGCATGCAAATGGGTCACAGAAGCCCCAGTGTAGCGCGTATCGCCGAAACGCATGATGAATGTTCCGCCGGTGACGCCTGCCCTGACCGATTCGTCCTTGATAATCTCACGGAGCTCTGTCCATGCTTCAGTAGTCAATTCCGAAATATGCGCTATGTGAGCTTTGTGTATTAGTAAGCGGTGATATCGGGAAGGCTTGTATGGATACATATTGTCGGTTACCAACCAGTGCTTTTTTTCCGTGACCGGTTTTTTGTGATATTTTGCCAGATTTTCGGGGCAAAACGGACACACGCCGTCTTCCGCTATTTTGGCAATGACCTCGCTGTACGCGCCGTCTGGACGCGATCGCGTGTTCGAGGTATTTACCAGAGGCTTTTTCATACCGGAGTAGGTATCTTCATGCTCGGGTGAGGCTCATAGTCCGTCAGGGTGAAGTGTTCCGGACGGAAATCCAGGATGTCTTTTATCGACGGATCGAGCGTCACCGTGGGTAGCCGGCGCGGTTCGCGCTTGAGCATTTCTTCGACGAATGGATACTGGCTTTCGTAAATGTGAGCATCGGATATGGTGTGCACGTATTCTTTCGGCGTGTATCCCATTATCTGCGCCACCATCAGAGTGAATGCGGCATATTGGATAATATTGAAGGGGATCCCAACCGGCATGTCGCCGCTTCTCTGAAAGTGATGCACCGATATCTCCTTGGTTTCCGGGGAGGCCAAGATGTGGATGTATCCGTGGCACGGAGCGACGACGACCTTGCGGGTCAATCCCGAATGCTGGATCGTATACTGCGGTATCCACGGTGTTATGACATGCGTCCGCAGATACGGCCTTTCTTTGAGCTGTCGTATGACCTCGATGACCTGGTTGAAAGGCCTTCCTTCGGATGTCGGAAAGGCCGCCCACGCTGGTCCGTACGAACCAGGACCGAGCTCTCCCGGCGGAAGGTCGAAGATCACGCATTTTTCGGCAGTGACCCAGCGGCTCCACCACTTGCATCCCCATCTTTCGAGTTCTTCCTGAGTGTGCGCTCCATGCAGGAAAGCCACGTGTTCGGCTATGGCACCTTTCATCAGGTTCGACAGGTCCCTGTCGGGAATGACGGGGAATCCATTGCGCAGGTCGTATCTCAATTGAAGTCCCGTCAACATGCGGGCTTTCTCGCCATGGATCGGCTTTACTTCCGTGCCCTCGCGCATGATGCGTAGGAGCAGGTCGCGATATTGCGTGTCGGGAGTGCGTTCCGCGTAAGGTTTCATGATTGAATGATATCTCATTTATTTTATGGTCGCTATGTCGCGATATATTGACATCTTGCTCTTTATCTATTAGGAGCTATCATTACCATCCATGAAGGACCTCCAGATAAAAAAACTCATCGTCGCCGAACAGAAGCGCCAAAAGAAGGTCATCAATCTGATCGCCTCGGAGAACTACGTGTCCAAAGACGTGCTGGAAGCTCTCGGCTCCGAATTGACCAACAAATACGCCGAGGGATATCCCGGCAAGCGCTACTACGGTGGCAATGATATCGTGGACAAGATAGAGAAGCTCTGCATCGAGCGGGCATTGGCCCTTTTCAAGCTGGACCCGAAGGAATGGCATGTCAATGTCCAGCCGCTCTCGGGTTCGCCGGCCAATCTCGCCGTTTACACGGCCCTTCTCCCTCTACCCTCTACTCCCAACTCTCCACCCTCAAAAATCATGGGCATGTCGCTCGATCATGGCGGTCATTTGACCCACGGCCACAAAGTTTCGGCTACGGGTAAATTCTGGACACAAGTGCCATACGGCTTGGATGCCACGACCGAAGTCATCAATTACGACCAGCTCCGCGAGCAGGCTATCAAAGAGAAACCGGCCATCGTCGTTGCCGGCTATACGGCCTATCCGCGCCGGATCGACTGGGCACAAATGCGTGAGATCGCCGATGGCGCGGAAGCTCTGCTCATGGTGGACATGTCGCATGTCGCCGGTCTCATCGCGGGCGAAGCTTACCCGTCGCCATTTCCCTATGCCGACATAGTCACCACCACGACGCACAAGACCCTTCGCGGCCCGCGCTCGGCCCTCATCTTCGTTAGGAAGGACCCGCCCGGCCAACAGGCAGGCGCGCGCGAACTCGATAAGAAAATAGACAAAGCGGTTTTCCCCGGCTTGCAGGGCGGACCGCACATAAATCAGATAGCGGCCGTGGCCGTAGCCTTGAAAGAAGCCGCCGCGCCTTCATTCAAAAAATACGCCCATCAAGTGGTCAAGAACGCCGCCGTTCTCGCCGCCGGACTTCATGCCCGCGGCTGGCGGCTAATATCCGGCGGCACGGATTCGCATCTTATACTCGTCGATACATGGCAGGACGGCATGAAAAATAAAAAGGGAGCCGGGGGCATATCCGGCAAAGAGGCGAGCGACCGCCTGGAGAAAGCCGGCATCATTGTTAACAAGAACGCCATACCGTTCGACACCCGTCCGCCGGCTGATCCGTCGGGTATCAGACTAGGCACGGCCGCCGAGACGACGCGGGGTAGAAAGGAAAAAGATTTCGAGGCGATAGCCGAAAAAGATAGACGAGGTCTTAAGACGGCATTAAAAACGGGCAAAGAATTTGGCGCAGCCCCGAACAATCAATAAGGGGCTGCGCCTGGGTCGTCGTGGCGAACAACAAACAGGATTTGTGTCCGCGGAGGCGGTGCGACGAACGGAGGATACTATAACCAATCCTAGAGTTTTGTCAATAGCCCCTGCTTTTTATCATCTGCTACAATAGCCATATGAAAGACGAGCTTCTTGCCTATATCAAAAAGACGGCTTCGATGCTGGGCATAGACCCAGACTCGGTCGCTCTTGAGTATCCCGAGAATCCTGGTCATGGCGACTTCTCGACCAATGTCGCCCTGGCGAACGCGAAGATATTGAAGACTAGCCCCAGGGCATTGGCGGAAAGATTTGTGGCCGAACTTGGATCAGTCGGATCCAAATCAATCGGACCCAAATCAATCGGATCCAAAGAGAAAATGCCGGATTTCGTGGAGTCAGTTGAGATCGCCGGAGCGGGCTTCATCAATTTCAAGATCAAGGATGCGGCGCTCATAGATCTGGCGGTCAAAGTCGTCGAGAGTGGCAGGAACGGATCATTAAAAACGGAGCACTTTAGTCAACTAAAGTGGGCCCGGCCGAACATTGTCGCGGGATTAGCCCAAACGGCCAGTTCCGCCCGACCGGTCACGGACGTTCTCATAGAATACACCGACCCGAATACTTTCAAGGTCTTTCATATCGGTCATCTCATGTCGAATGCCATCGGCGAGTCGCTCTCACGCCTCATTGAAGCGTCCGGAGCCAGAGTGACACGCCTTTGTTATGCCTCCGACATCGGCCTTCATATCGCCAAATCTGTCTGGGCTATGCAGAAGCACGCGACGGATATCCCCACTGTCGGTGCTCCGATACGGGAAAAGACCGATTTTCTGGGAAGGATGTATGTCGAAGGCACCGAAGCCTATGAAGCCGATATTGCGGCAAAGGACGACATCGACGCCCTGAACGAGATCATTTACGAGAAGATCGAGCCCCGACGGTTAATGCTCTATATGAAAAGGGCAGGCAATGGAGCTTGGAGCATTTCGATATTTTGTACGAAAGATTGGGAACTAGATTCGACGCGACCATATTCGAAAGTGAGATGGCCCCGCTCGGCCTCAAGATTGTCCATGATTTCGTCGAGAAGGGAGTGTTCGAAAAGAGCGAAGGAGCCATCGTCTTCAAGGGTGAGAAATATGGTCTGCACACGCGCGTCTTCGTCAATTCCCATGGCTTGCCGACCTATGAGGCAAAAGAGATGGGTTTGAATGAGACCAAGTTCGAGAGATATCCGAAGACCTCCCAGTCTATAGTCGTCACCGCTAACGAGCAGAATGAATATTTCAGAGTGGTCATAAAAGCATTGTCACTTATCGATTCGAACATTGGCACTAAGACGATGCACATCGGTCACGGCATGATGAGATTCCAATCAGGCAAAATGTCGTCGCATACCGGCAGAGTAGTCACTGCAGAATCCCTCATCGATGAGATCAAAGATATGGTCAAAGGCAAGATGGCTGGAAGGGAATTGAACGCGGTAGAGACAGATGAGATCTCCGACGATGTCGCCATCGCGGCCATCAAGTACACGATCCTCCGCCAGATCCATCGGCGGAGATATCATATTCGACTCGGCAAAATCAATCTCCTTCGAGGGGGATTCTGGTCCCTACCTCCAATATTCGGCGGTCAGGGCGCATTCCGTATTGGAGAAGGCCGGAAAAGAAGGAGTAAGGAGTATAGAGAAAGGAGCAAGGAGAATCGCATTGCCCGATAAGGCCGGACTGTTAGAGAAGCTCATAGTCAGATTCCCGGACATAGTGGCGCGAGCTCAAGCAGAATACGCGCCGCAGCAAATAGCCGGTTATCTTATCGACCTTGCAGGCGCGTTCAATAGTTTCTACGGCAATAACACTATTGTGGATCCAAAAGAACCTTTGTCACCATATCGCATCTTTCTGACACAAGCATTTCTCGCGACCATGACCAACGGTCTATGGCTCCTCGGCATCAAGGTGCCTAGGAAGATGTAGGACATTGACATATAAGATACCTTTGTTAGTATAGTAGTATGGATACGACCATCACCATAAAGACAGATAAGCACTTGCGTCAAGCAGCCAAAGATATGGCCGAGGAGCTAGGACTCAACCTGACCATGGTCATGAACGCCTTCCTCAAGCAGTTCGTCCGGGAGCGCCGGTTCTCCGTGTCCGCCGAGCCTATGCCGAGCAAGCGCAGCCTCGCTCTGTGGGAGAACATCAGCCGCGAAGCCGACCTTGGCAAGGGATTGTCCGGGCCGTTCACCGACGCGGAATCCCTCTTCAAGCATCTAAAGATTTAAACGTCCATTTTGGTATTTACCACCCGCAATTTCGAAAAGGCGGTGTCTAAATTGCCGCCCAAGGTCATAGCCGCGTACAAGGAGCGCTTCAAGATTTTTTTGTTCGATCCGTACCACGGCACTCTCAACAACCATAAGCTTCACGGCAGATTGAAGAATTACAGGAGCATTAACATAACCGGGGATTATCGTATGGTGTACGAGGAATATGACGAGGCGACTGTGCGCCTCATCGACATCGGCAGGCATAGCCGCATCTATGGAACCTAGCGCGGCAGTTGGTGTCCGGTTTTTTTATTCACAAACCTCAAAAAATGATAGAATAAGCTCACCATGGAAGAAAAAAAGATGAATAAAAGCGCCCACGCCGAGCGCGAAGAACGGATATTGAAGTTCTGGAAGGATAAAGGCATATTCGAGAAATCCCTGAAAAAACCGTCGCCACAGGGCGAATTCGTCTTCTACGAAGGTCCGCCGACTGCCAATGGTCGTCCAGGCATCCATCATCTGGAGGCTCGCGCCTTCAAGGACGTCATACCGCGCTACAAGACCATGCGCGGCTTCCACGTGCGCCGCAAAGGCGGCTGGGACACGCACGGCCTGCCCGTAGAGCTCCAAGTTGAAAAAGAGCTGGGATTGAAGTCGAAAAAGGAGATAGAGGTCTATGGCATAGAGAAGTTCAACGAGAAGTGCAAAGAGAGCGTCTGGACGTACGTTCATGAGTGGGAAGACTTCACCGAGCGCATGGGATATTGGTTGGACCTCAAGGATCCCTATATCACCTACAAGCCCGACTATATGGAGTCAGTCTGGAATGTCATCAAGACCGCCGATGACAAAGGTTTGCTCTACAAAGACTACAAGGTCGTGCCATGGTGCCCGCGTTGCGGCACGGCGCTATCTTCACACGAATTAGCGCAGGGGTATGAGGATGTAAAGGATTTGGCGGTCACGGTGAGATTGAAATTAGAACCCGGCCAGAAATTGGCGTATGAACCTGATGAAAGTAGAGGCCACCAGATTTAAATTGGATACGGATAAAGACAATATTTATTTCTTGGCATGGACGACCACCCCATGGACACTTCCTGGCAATGTCGCGCTTGGCAGTCGGGGCCTTAAATACATACATCCTAGTTGAAGATATGAGGGCTCTAAATACATTCTGGCTGAAAAGAGAGAGAAAGAAGCGCTGTCTCGTTTGCAAATGATAAACAAATTGAGAATATTAGGTGATGGAGGGACGTTAACTGATACTAGATTGGTCTTAAAATACGAACCGTCTGTACCCATTTCTTAAAGATAGTGTAGCCGGACTGGAAAAAGATAAGTTGGCGAATGCTTTCAAAGTTTATACAGCTGATTTCGTTACGACCGAGGAAGGCACAGGCATTGTCCACATAGCCCCCATGTATGGCCAAGACGATTTTGAATTGGGAACCAAGGCCGGTTTGCCGAAATATCATCTGGTCAATGAGGACGGCACGTTCAAGAAAGAGACGGGATTTCTGGCGGGAAAATTCGTGAAGGACGAAACGGTCGCCGTGGAAATAATTAAGGATCTAGCTCACCGCGGTCTTCTTCATGACAAAGAGAAGCATACTCATAGCTATCCATTTTGTTGGCGTTGCCACACACCTCTTATCTATTTCGCCCGCGACAGCTGGTATATAGCTATGTCGAAATTGCGGCATACGCTGGTCAAGGAAAATGAAGGGATCAATTGGGAGCCGGACTATATCAAGGAAGGCCGTTTCGGCGAGTGGTTACGCGAAGTCAAGGATTGGGCCATTTCCCGTGAGCGTTATTGGGGCACGCCCCTGCCGGTTTGGATCTGCGAGAAATGCGGCGCAAAGAAAGTCGCCGGCTCCGTCGCGGACGTCTCTCGGAAGCCGCGCAATACCTACTATGTCATGCGGCACGGCGAGGCGGAGAATAACGTGAAGAACATATTAAGCTCCAAACCGGATGATCCGCATAACCTGACCGAGAACGGCAAGGGACAGGTACGGCAAGGCGCGCAGTCTCTGAAAGGCAAAAATATAGACCTTATCATATCTTCCGATTTCATTCGGACTAAACAGACTGCAGAAATAAGCGCGGAGGTCATCGGCCTCCCGAAAGACAAGATACTCTTTGATCCTCGGATACGAGAGTTCAACGCCGGAGATTTTGACGGACAGAATATCACCGCATACCATGTCTTCATCGGTTCGTTCTTGAACGGATTCGTCAAGACGCCTCCGCGCGGCGAGAATTATTATGAAGTGAAAAGGCGCGTGGGAGATTTCTTATACGACCTGGAATCCCGCTACTCCGGCAAGAATATCCTCATAGTCTCTCACGAGACCCCTCTATGGGCGATGTTTTCGGTAGCTTCCGGATTGGACGTCGAACAATCGATCAAGATCCACGGGGAGCGGGATGATTTCATCAAGAACGCCGAAGTCCGTCAGCTCGATTTTTCCATCCTTCCCCACAATAACGAATATGAGCTAGACCTGCACCGCCCTTACATAGACGAGGTAAGGTTGCCGTGCGCGCGGCCTGCCTGTCGGCGAGCAGGCGGAGAAATGAGGCGCGTCAAGGAAGTCATGGACGTCTGGTTCGACAGCGGCTCAATGCCGTTCGCGCAGGATCATTATCCGTTCGAAAATAAGAGACTGATCGACGGAGGTCTTTTTCATAAAGCGGGAGGCTATCCGGCCGACTTTATATCCGAGGCTATCGACCAGACCCGCGGCTGGTTCTATACCTTGCATGCCGTAGGCACCATCATGGGTAAGGGCAGGGCGTTCAAGAATGTCATCTGCCTGGGGCACGTCCTCGACGCGGAAGGCAAGAAGATGTCCAAGCATATCGGCAATGTCCTAGATCCTTGGGCTATGATGGACGCTTACGGCGCCGACGCCTTGCGCTTCTGGATGTATTCGGTCAATCAGCCGGGCGAGCCCAAGAATTTCGACGAGAAGACCGTTGATGAGATCATCAAGAAGGTCTTCAACCTGATATCCAATACGGCGGCATTCTACAAGATGTATGCTGACGATGAAGTCACGCCTGCGTCAGATTCTGACAATGTGCTTGACCGATGGATCATAGCCAGACTGAATCAGTTGATAGCGAATGCCACGACCAATCTGGACAAATATGTTTTACTTGAACCCGCTCGCGCTGTCCGTGATTTTGCGGCCGATCTTTCTCAATGGTATATCCGCCGCTCGCGCGACAGATTCAAAGAAAATGGTCCAGATAAGCGAGCCGCATTGGCTACCACCAAGTATGTCCTGCTCACGCTCGCCGAAGCCATGGCGCCGTTCACTCCATTCTTCGCGGAGGAGCTCTATCAAAGCGTAGGCGGCGAAAAAGAGAGCGTTCACCTGGAGGATTGGCCAGTTAAAGGTCTGGTTGACGGGGATGTCATGACCGGGATGGAATTTGTCCGCTCGCTCGCTTCCATGGCTTTAATGCAGCGAATGGAAAATAAGATCCCGGTGCGCCAGCCGTTATCCTTGCTAAGAGTGAAACATAATGGCAAAGTTCCTGATTTTTGGAACAAGGGATTCGAGCGGATCCTGATGGATGAGATCAATGTTAAGGGTGTCAGATTCGACGAAAGCCTCGGACAAGACGATCCGCCCGTCAAATTAGACACGGCTATCACCCCCGAGCTCAAGGAAGAAGGCGACCTGCGCGAACTTATTAGGAAGATCCAGGACCTGCGTAAAGAAAAAGGGTTGTCCGTCGGGGACAGAGTCTCACTCGTCATTCCGGCCGAATTCAAAGCGCTGGTCGAGAAGCATCATAGTGAAATAAAGAAAGCAACGAATGTCTCCGATATCAAGCCGGGAGACGCCTTCTCTCTCGGTAGCTGAATTTCCCCCTTGCCATGACAAGGGGCAATCCCATGCACGCCATCCGCACCACTCCTGGTTTCATCACGAGCTCCCGGCCGTCTGGCGAGGCGGGCAAGCTCATATCGGTCTTCACGCGCGACCTCGGCTTGGTCTTCGCTTCCGCCCAGGGCATACGCTTCGAAAAGTCGAAATTGCGTCCGTTCACCCAAGATCATTCATTCGGCCTATTCTCATTCGTCAGGGGAAAAGAGTTCTGGCGATTGACGAGCGCGCAAGAAGGCACGGATATGCGAACGGACGTAAATATTGCGAATGCCGCGGATAGGCCGCGCCGCGTAGACGAGTCACGGACGCTTCTCGCGCGTATCGCCTCTTTGCTCGACCGCCTATTGCACGGGGAAGAAGCGCATCCTGAACTGTTCGATTGCATCGAAATGTCATCGCGCTTTTTGGCTGATTCTCCAGAATTAAACGCCGAAGAGATGGAGACGCTTGAATCCTTGGTCGTCATCCGCATGCTCCGGCACCTCGGCTATATCGGCCATTCCGGCGATCTCGACGGTTACGTCGACTCCGCTCGCGTGAGCCGACAGCTTTTGAAAGAGCTTGGTGCGAAGCGGGGCCTGATGAACCGCCATATCAATAAGGCCTTGCGCGAGTCTCACCTATAAAAGCGCCAGATAAGGCCTGTTTTTACTGTTTAATTTTTACTTTTTGCTATAGAATGGTATGGTGCCTCCCGCGGACGACAAAAATCGCCTTGAGGAATTGAAAAAGTCGCTCTACTCGAGGAGCGCTCCCGACGTGCGCACGCGCCGCAAATTGCGTTTCTCGGACGCTCCAGACGATCTCAAGCCCGGATGGGACGAGCCGAAGGATGAGCCGTCGCGCTCGCGCCTGAACGACGCCTACGAAGACCATTCCATGTCATTCTTCACCAAACTCCTCATCGGCTCCGCCATTTTCTGCGTCATCGCCGTCGGCATCGGCGCGTATCTCTTTCTGAACGGCGCCAATCTCATTTCCGCCAATAATATCACCGTCCTTATCAACGGTCCGGTCTCCATACCCGGAGGCGCCCCCGTCTCTTTTACCGTCAAAGTGACGAATAATAACAATACCGACCTTCAACTTGTCGACATGTCGGTGGCCTTCCCGGCCGGGGCGACCGATCCCGCTAACCCGGCCCAGACGCTGACGTCCTATGAGCACCTCTTGGGCGACATAGCCGCCGGAGAGTCGACCTCGACGTCGGTTTCGGCCATCATATTCGGCGAAGAGAATACCCAGAAGGAGATAACGGTCACTCTGACGTATTCGGTCAAAGGATCTTCGGCCATCTTCACCAAAACGGCGGCCTACGATGTCCTCATAAACTCTTCTCCTATCAGCGTCGCCATCTCCTCCATCTCCACTGTCACGTCCGGGCAAGCCTTCGACATGACGGTCAATCTTACGTCCAATTCGCAGGATACGCTCAAGAATATCGTCATGAAAGCCCAGTATCCTTTCGGCTACACCTTCGCTTCCGCCAATCTACCGCCCCTGTCCGACAATGCCACCTGGAAGATCGGCGACATCCCGCCCGGTGGATCGCGATCGGTCGTCATCCACGGCACGCTCGAAGGTGCCGATACGGACGTGAGAGCGTTTCATTTCTCGGTCGGGGCGCAAAGCTCCGGGAATACGGCATCGATCGGCACCGAATACGCCGCCGTGGAACAGGATCTCACTATCGAGAAGCCGTTCATAAGCCTGGGATTGAACATAGACAACGACCAAGGAACCGGCGATCATGTCGGGCAATTCGGCTCGCCGGAACGGGTGACCATCACCTGGTTCAACAATCTGCCATCGGCCGTGGCCAACGTCGCCATCACGGCTGATCTCTCCGGCTCCGCCTATGACAAGACCAGAGTGCAGCCGGATCCGGGATATTTCAATTCAGCCCAAAACCAGATCGTATGGAATCAGCAGACCAACCCGGAGCTCGCTTCGGTAGCGGCCGGAGCCAACGGCACGGTTTCCTTCACCATCGTCCCTTCAACGCGCGGCTCGTCCTCTAGTGGCTCATCCGCGTCTCCGATAGTCGACCCGACGATCGTAATATCCGCCGGCGTCACAGCCGATCGCACACAGGAAACCGGGGTTTCTGGCACGCTATCGGCGGCAGTCAGCCGCACGGTCAAAGTCGCTTCGAGCGCCACGCTCTCCGGGCGCATCGTGCGTAGCGTAGGGCCGTTCACCAATACCGGTCCGATCCCGCCCAAGGCGGAGCAGAAGACGACCTATACCGTCGTCTGGACCATCGGCAACACATCGAGCGCCATCGACAACGCCCAGGTAACGGCCACTCTGCCGCCTTATGTGTCCTGGCTCGGCAATGTCAGTCCTTCGACCGAGAATGTCACGTACGATCAGAATAGCGGCACCGTCACCTGGAGCGCCGGCACCGTCGCGGCCAATTCATCCGACCCTTCGACCTATCGTAGCGTCGATTTCCAGATATCCTTCCTGCCGAGCATAAGCCAGGTGGATTTCGCTCCGACTTTGGTCAACCAGGCGACCTTATCTGCCACGGATGATTTCACCGGGACGGCAGTGCAGAATTTCCAGGATTATCTCACGACCAGCTACAGCACGGATCCGGCATACAAGGGAGGAGACGAGACGGTGGTCCAGTGATAGAATAGCCCCATGGAAAAAAGGGAAACCGGCGGTGAGAATACAATGGAGTCGATCATTTCGCTTTGCAAGCGGCGCGGCTTCATATTTCAAGGCTCCGAGATATATGGCGGCTTAGCCGGCACTTGGGACTATGGTCCTCTCGGCGTCGCCCTAAAGAACAACATACGAAGTCTGTGGTGGAAGCGATTCGTCCTAGACCGTGACGACATGTACGGCGTCGACGCTGCCATCCTCATGAATCAAAAGACATGGGAAGCGAGCGGTCATGTCGGCGGCTTCTCTGATCCGCTCGTCGAATGCATCAAAATGCAAGCACCGTTTTCGCGAAGATCAAATATCCATAACCAAAGAAACAGAAAAAAATAAAGTTGCAGGACTTCGCTATTGTCCCGACTGTGGTGGAACTCTTGGTCCAGCCAAACAATTCAACATGATGTTCACCACACACGTAGGCGCCGTACAAGACGCCTCGTCGGTTTCGTATCTTCGCCCCGAGACCGCCCAGGGCATGTTCGTTAATTTCAAGAACATATCTGATTCGTTTCATCCCAAATTGCCGTTCGGCATGGCCCAGATAGGCAAAGCCTTCAGGAATGAGATCGCCCCGCGCGATTTCCTTTTCCGTGCCCGCGAATTTGAGCAGATGGAGATAGAGTATCTCATCCGGCCGCCGAAAGATGCCAAAGACACGGCATGGAAGGAGACTTTCGAGCATTTCGTCGGCGAGGTCAAAGCTTTCATCGCCGACGTCGGTCTCGACCTCTCGAAAGTCCACGAATTGGAAGTGCCGGACGGCGAACGCGCTCACTACTCCAAGCGCACCGTCGATTTCGAATACGATTGGCCGTTCGGCAGGAAAGAGCTGTACGGCCTGGCTTATCGCACCGATTTCGACTTGAAACAGCACTCTGATTTCAGCAAGGTCGATCTCTCATATTACGACGAAGAGACAAAAGAGCGCTTCATCCCGCATTGCATTGAGCCGTCATTCGGCCTAGACCGCACTGTCTTGGCCATATTGTGCGACGCGTACACCGAAGACGAGATGGGCGGCGAAAAGCGCACGTACCTCAAGCTCGCCCCGTCCGTCTCCCCTTACAAAGTCGCCGTGTTTCCGTTGCTCCGAAATAAGCCGGAACTGGTTAAAAAGGCGCAGGAGATATTCAATATGATCAAAAAAGAGATTCCCGCCGCAGCCTTCGACGACAATGGCAATATCGGCAAGCGCTACCGCCGCCAGGACGAGATCGGCACTCCGTATTGTGTGACCATCGATTTTGATACGTTAGAAAAAGATGCCGGCGTGACCGTGCGCGACAGGGATACGGGCAAGCAGGAGCGAGTGGGGGAAGGTAAAGACCTACTTGACTTTTTGGGTAGAAAGGTGGTATAATACCGCCGTAAGCTCCTTGTAAGTGCTAAAGGAACCGACCGCAACCCGGAGCGTATCCGGCCAACAATGTATGTGAAAGGATGATAACGGTATGAAACCGATTACATCAGGACAGAAAGAACAGGTCACTAACTTCATCAAAGACGCCGCCCGCAAGGGTGCGGAAGAGGCGACCGCCGAACTGGAAGCAAACGGTGCTCTCAACGGTGATAACGTCCAGCGAGTCATTGAATCGAAGCAGTTGACTGCGCGGATCCATGACTTCGTAAAGGGACAGCTTGCCGAGCTTGCGGAATTGATCTCCGGCTTCGTCAAACTCATCTCCGGCGCCAAAACGCTGACCCTTGTCAAAATTTATTTTGGCAAATCAGAGGGATTTTTGTATACTGTGACTGCATGCATGAACGTGCGGCGGTCACGGCTTCCGTGTCATGGTCTTAGGACATCTTTCTCGAGAGTCAGCGCAAGCGCTTAACACAGTTTCAATCCTATGCTAAGCTACAACTATAAACATGATTAACCCAATCAAAAACTTCACGCTGGCGGTCAATTTCATAAAAGAAGGGAGATCTTTTATTGCATATTCTCCTGCTTTGGACCTATCTACTTCGGGGAAGACGGAGGCCGAGGCACGGAGCAGATTCGAGGAAATAGTTCAGATGTTTTTCGATGATATCGTTGACCGTGGAGTCTTTGCAGAAGTTTTGACGGAACTTGGTTGGAGTAATAACAAAACATCTTCGCACGCCGGGTGGAGGCCTCCCATCGTCAGACAGAGGTCTATCGATATAAAAGTCCCTGTGCCGGCATGAAGATTGGTGCGACGAGTTGGCAGAAGTTTGAAAGATTCCTCCTTTCGAACGGGTGTGAATTTGTGAAGCAAGAAGGAGATCATCGGAAATATCATAAGAAAGGTATATTACGTCCTATAATCATCCCTCGAATAAAAGACATACCGGTTTTTATCATCTTAAACAATCTAAGGATACTAGGCGTCAAGCGGGAAGAGTATCTTAAGTCGATCAATAAATAAGAACACGTATGCACATCAAGAAACTCAAACACTGCTGTCTCGTCATCGACCTCAAAGGCAAAGACGGCAAGAGCAAGCGAATCCTGGTGGACCCGGGTTCTTATAGCGTGGAAGAGCATGACAAAGTGAAGCATGCCGATATCGTTCTCATCACCCACGAGCACGCGGATCATTTCCATATAGAATCATTGAAAGCTCTGATCAAACGCGCGCCGGACGCGACGATCATCACCGATATCGGAGTCGGGGCGATCCTCGCCAAAGAAGGCATAGAGCATCGCGTCATGGAGCACGGCAATGCCATCGATTTGAAAGGAGTCCATATAGAAGCGTACGGCAAAGATCATGCTTTTCTGCATGAGTCTCTGCCGCTCATGTCAAATATCGGATTTTTCATAGAAAATAAGTTCTTCTTTCCCGGCGATGCTTTCACCGATCCGAAGAAACCGATAGATGTTCTGGCCCTGCCGGTCGCGGGGCCGTGGATGAAGATTTCGGAAGCCGTCAATTACGCGCTGAAAGTGAAGCCGCGCGTGGCTTTTCCCGTGCATGACGGAGTCGCCTTTTCCTCGGCGCATCGCATACCAGAGATGGTCTTGGGAAAAAATGGTATCGAGTTCGTCAAGTTGGAAGAAGGAGGGGAGATTGATTTAGGTTAATTAGGTCAATTAGAAATTTTCTGTTACATTAAAGCAATGAAATTTAGTAAGACCACTCTGTCGAATGGTTTGCGAATCATCACTGTGCCCATGGCGGATAATCCGTCCGTGACGATCCTCGTCATGGTCGAAGCCGGTTCGAAGTACGAGACCAAGGAGCAAGGCGGCCTTTCGCATTTCATCGAGCACATGCTATTCAAAGGTACGCCCAGGC
The DNA here is from genome assembly GCA_963701025.1 of uncultured bacterium. Classification (GTDB taxonomy): domain Bacteria; phylum Patescibacteriota; class Minisyncoccia; order Phycocordibacterales; family PALSA-1337; genus C7867-002. Next base: position 740,396 of record OY969557.1, read on the forward strand.
GGCCGAAGGCCACCGACATCTCGCGCGAATTTGACGGGCTCGGAGCGCAGTCGAACGCTTTCACTTCGCAGGAGTTCACTGGCTACTACGCCAAGGCTGATGCCCGTCATGCCGACGCCATCCTGGATATCCTGTCCGACATGTATCTCGATCCGTTGTTCGACGAGGCCGAAATGAAGAAAGAGAAAGGCGTCATCGTCGAGGAGATAAAGATGTACCAGGATCGGCCGCAGGCCCGCGTCCATGATCTATTCATGGAGCTTGTCTACGGCGATCAGGCCGTGGGCAGGAATATCGCCGGCACGGAAGAGTCGGTCAGGTCATTAAGCCGAGAACAGCTCATCAGTTACCGAGCCGAGCACTATGTGAGCGGCGCCACGACCGTCATCGTCGGCGGGTCATTCGACGAGAAGAAGATGGTCAAGAAGATAGAAGCGGCATTTTCCGCTTTGCCTACGGGCCCTAAACGAGCCAAGCCGCCAGTCTCCGAATCCCAATCGGCACCTGCCGTCGCCGCCATGTTCAAGGAGACCGACCAGACCCATCTCGTCATCGGTGTTCGCACCTTCTCCGTGACTGATCGGCGCGACCCCGCTCTATCGATCCTATCGACCGTCCTCGGCAAAGGAATGAGCTCTCGCCTCTTCTCCAAGATGCGCGACGAGCTCGGCATCTGCTATTACATAAGGACGAATCCGGACTCTTTCACCGACCACGGCGTCCTGACCATCTCGGCCGGCGTGGATAACTCGCGAGTCGAGGAAGGCATCAAGGGCATATTGGGGGAATGCGCGCGGCTCAAAACGGAGCTCGTTTCCGAGGCCGAACTGAAGAAGGCCAAAGACTATATCGCCGGAACGACCATGCTCGAGCTCGAGACGTCCGACGCCAGAGCCGAATTCTGCGGATACCAGGAGGTATTGAAAGGAAAGATCGAATCGCCCGACGAGGCTATCAGGAAGACGAACGCGGTGACCGCGGCGGACGTGCAGGAATTGGCCCGTGAGATATTCACGGACGAAAGCTTGAACATGGCCATAGTGGGCAGATTCAAAGACGGCTCGGCTTTCAAGGATTATTTCAAATTCTAGGCTTTAAATCCTAGCCATCTGGTGCTATACTCTCGACATGCCCAGTCCTATCGGCGGTTCGACTTCCATATCGACCGGTACCATCGTGAGGTTTTTTCTCGTGGTCATCATCCTCGCCGCGCTCTACTACCTGCGCGACGTCCTACTGGTCGTGATCGCCGCTGTCGTCATCGCCTCGGCTTTGGAGCCGATCGTCCGGCGCCTCGGCCGCTATCGCATACACCGGGTCATCGCCGCCGTGCTCATCTATGTCGTGATCGCCGCCGCGGTCGCCCTCATCCTGATATTCTTCCTGCCGCTCCTCGTCAATGACGCGGTATCGTTCCTGTCCAACCTGCCACGCACCATATCTCTCGACGATGTCTGGAACCCCATCAGGGATATCGGCATCAATATCGTGCCGTCGTCGGTGGGATCAGGCCAGAACATCTCCGTGGCCGACTTGGTGAGTGGCCTGCAATCGGCCATCACCGGCACGACCGCTGGCGCTTTCAAGACGGCCTCGTTCCTCTTCGGCGGCGTCTTGTCCTTCATCCTCATCGTCGTCCTGTCGTTCTACCTCGTCGTCCAAGAGGACGGCGTGGAGAACTTCATCCGCCTGGTAACGCCATCGGCCAGGCACGACTACGCCATCAATCTCTGGGGACGGGCTCGTAGGAAGATCGGCTCCTGGCTCCAGGGGCAGATCCTTCTCGGCATCATCGTCGGCGTCCTGGTCTATCTCGTGCTCATGGTCGTGGGCATCCCTCACGCGCTCCTGCTCGCGGTCTTGGCCGCCGTCTTCGAGCTCATTCCCGTCTTTGGCCCTGTCATAAGCTCGGTGCCCGCCATATTCATCGCCTTTGTCGACCGGGGCCTCGGCACGGGGCTACTCCTCATCGGCCTCTACATCATCATATATCAGTTCGAGAGCCAGCTGTTCTACCCGCTGGTGGTCAAGAAGATCGTCGGCATATCGCCCATCATAGTCATCTTGGCCTTGGTCATCGGCGCCAAGCTGGCCGGCATATTGGGCGCCGTCATCGCTGTGCCGCTCTCGGCCGCCCTCATGGAGTACGTCCATGACGTGGAGAAGCGCAAAAAAGAGGAGCATCCGACGACGGCCATTTGAGTAAAATTACTAATTAACCTAACTAACCTAATTTCTAAACATTTAGGTCAATTAGGAATTAGGTTAATTTGATTATGACATGAAAAAGCCTTTCTACATAACGACAACCTTGCCGTACGTCAATGCAGAACCTCACATCGGCTTCGCCATGGAGATCATCCGCGCCGACATGATTGCTCGGGCACAGAAGCTGGCTGGACGTGAGGTCTTTTTTAATACCGGGACCGATGAGCACGGGATCAAGATATACCAATCGGCCAAAGCAATGAATCTGCCGTCACAGGCGTACGTCGACAGCCTTGCGAAGAAGTATAAAGAGCTGTTACCGCTTCTCGACATAATGCCGGAGATAAATTTCATCCGCACGACTGACGATCATCACAAGCAGGCCGCACAGGAATTCTGGAAGATCGTCGATCGGAACGGCTTTATCTATAAGAAGCATTATGAGACGAAATATTGCGTCGGTTGCGAATTGGAAAAGACCGATTCCGAGCTGGTGAACGGCCGCTGTCCGCTCCACCCCATCCAGGAATTGGAGATCATCGAAGAGGAGAATTATTTCTTCAAATTCAGCGCCTTTCAGCAAAAATTGCTGGATCTGTACAAAGAGAATCAGTCTCTCGTCATACCGGATTTTCGCTTCAACGAGGCCAAGAAGCTTGTCGAAGGCGGTCTTGAGGATTTCAGCATCTCGCGTCTTGCGTCGAAAATGTCATGGGGGATCCCAGTGCCGGGCGATGCGGATCATGTCATGTACGTATGGTTCGACGCGCTGGTCGACTATATCTCGGCTATCGGTTGGCCAGATGACACGGAAAAATTCGACAAATGGTGGATAAAAACCGGAGGCATTGTCCAATATTGCGGCAAGGACCAGATCCGTCAACAGGCGGTAATGTGGCAAGCGATGCTCATGGCCGCTGGCCTGTCACAGTCGCAGGCGATCGTGGTCGACGGTTTCATTACCGGCGATGGCGGTCTCAAGATGTCCAAATCTCTGGGTAATACGATCTGTCCATTCGAAATAGTCCGTGAATACGGCGCCGATGCCCTCCGGTATTATTTCGCCCGCGAAGTACCGCCTTTCGAAGACAGCCCATTTACCATGGAACGTTTCAAAGAGGCCTATAACGCCCATTTAGCCAACGGCTTGGGGAATCTGACGAGCCGCGTGCTGAAGATGGCCACGAGTAACGGCATCGTTTTCGATGAGCATGTCGCGAAGGAATTCGCCGCTTCGGCCGAGACAAAAGATCTATGTGCCCGTCAGACGGCAGGCTTCGAAGCTTATGACCTGCAAAAAGCGGCCAATGCGGTTTGGGATCTCATAGGTTCGACGGACAAGATCGTCCAAGAGCGCCAGCCCTTCAAGAAGATCAAGACCGATAAGACCGGAGCCGGAAAAGACATCAAGGAGCTTCTCGCCCGTCTGCACATGATCGGCACCATGCTTTTGCCGATCCTCCCGCAGACGGCCGAGACGATCGTTTCCTTGGTCGAAAAGAACGAGATGCCGGCAGAACCGCTCTTCATGAGAAAATGACGAGGATGCGGGTCTTGAAACATAGCACAAGCTTTTCAATATGAAACTGACCTATTTCGACATCCACGGCCACGTGAACTTCGCGGCCTATGACACGGACAGGGAAGAGGTCATAAAACGCGCGCAGGATGCAGGTGTCGGCATGATCACAGTCGGCACGCAGATAGACACGTCGAAGAAGGCAGTAGAACTGGCGGAGACTTATGAGAACATGTGGGCAATTATTGGTCTGCATCCCATCCACACGTCGAAATCTCACCACGATGAAAAAGAGCTTGGCGAGAGAGGCAAAGAATTCACTTCACGCGGAGAGGTTCCTGACATTGAAGCATATAAGAAGCTGGCCAAGCATCCGAAAGTCGTGGCCATCGGCGAATGCGGGCTTGATTTTTATCATCTCGACGAAGATTCGCGGGCCACGCAAGTAAAAGTATTCGAAGCCATGATAGATCTGGCAAATGAGGTCAATAAGCCTCTGATGCTTCATATCAGAAATGGTTCTGGGCGCTCCGCCTATAATGATGCATACGACATATTGAAGAACCGGGCCAAGGTCAAGGGCGATCTGCACTTCTTCGCCGGAAGTATAGAAGAGGCGAAGCCGTTCCTTGAGCTTGGATTCTCATTCTCGTTCACGGGCGTAGTGACGTTCACGCGCGATTACGATGAGATCGTGAGATATCTGCCGCTTGAGCGGATCATGTCCGAAACTGATTGCCCGTATGTCACGCCAAAACCTAACAGGGGAAAGAGGAATGAGCCGGCGTATGTCGTCGAAATCGTGAAGGCCATCGCCCGCATCCGCGGCGAGGATGAAGCCGTCGTTACCCGCCAATTGGCCGAAAATGCTCGGCGTTTCTTTGGACTCGCCTAAACTCTTCGGACTCGCCTAAGCTACGCCCCCGTGGACAGATCTTCATCGAAAATTTATCGGATCTTCATCGTTTCTTGAGGCTTTCTTGAGCGTTTCTTTATCTCGCTCTGGTATCCTGCAGGCACGCCTCGGAATCCGCCAGCCGGTTGACAGGCCATTGCGGGGCGGCCAACGTCATGGTAGGCTCATGTCATTAACAAGTAATCGCAGTTAGTCCCTGGCGACAGGGTTCCGCGAAAAGCTTGCCTCCGTCAGTCGACGGATGGCGGACCGAAACGGACCACTGGCTGCAACAAAATGACTGAAACTACCCATGAAGACCGCCCGGCGGTCTACGAGATCGGATACCTCATCGCCCCTTCCATTCCGGAGGAGAAAGTTCCGGCTGAAGCGGACGCGGTGAGCAAGATCATACGCGATGCCGGAGCGTCGACTATAGCCGAAGAGGCGCCGCACCGGATGAAGCTCGCCTACGAGATGCGCCGAAAGACGGTGTCAGGCTCGTACGACAAGTACGATGAGGCCTATTTCGGCTGGATCAAGTTCGAAGTCGGTTCGGAATCCATCGAGACTGCCAAGAAGGCCATCGAGGCCCACCCGTCGGTCTTGCGAATGCTCCTCATCACGACCACGCGCGAGAACACCTATCTAGGCAAGCGCGCGCCGGCCATAGCCGCGGAGATCGCCGGAAGAAAATCAGCCGAGGCTTCCGGAGACAGGCAACCTCCGAAAGGTGTCGGCAAAACGACCGAGGCCAAGAATGAAGCCGCCCCCGCTTCCATCGAAGAGATGGACAAGTCCATTGACGCTATGGTCAAAGAGGCATAGCGGGAAAAGTAGATATTAAAAAGTAAACAGCAAAAATCCATGTATCTAAATAAAGCATTGATCATAGGAAACCTCACCCGCGACCCGGAGGTGAAGGCCCTGCCTTCGGGCAACAAGGTCTGCACCTTCAGTCTGGCAACGAATCGCAATTACAAGGACAAGGACGGCAACCGCCAAGAGTCTGCCGAGTTCCACAATATAGTCGTCTTCGGACGCACCGCCGAGCTCGTGGGCCAGTATCTGAAGAAGGGCTCGCAGGCATGCGTCGAAGGACGCCTCCAGACCCGTTCATGGGATGACAAGCAGACCGGAGCTAAAAAGTACCGCACCGAGATCGTGGCCGAGACCGTGCAGTTCGGCAACCGGCCGGGAGCGGGCGCGTCATCTGGAGCATCTGCCGCAGGAGCTTCGGGCAAAGGCCCCGAGGAAGTCTCGGGAGACGCCGGTCCTGGCGAGAAAGGCGACAAGATAGAATATCCGCAGGAAGAGATCAATCCTGACGACATACCTTTCTAGCCACTCTTATCATTCGGACATTATCATTAGATTCGCATTATAACCATCATGAAAAAGCAATGCTACTTTTCACAGCATAATATCAGGCACATCGACTACAAGGACACGGAGCTCCTGAAGAAATTCATCAACCCGCACGGCCGCATGATTGCCCGGAAGCGCACCGGCATCAGCGCAAAATACCAGCGTCAGCTGGCCGCCGCCGTCAAGCGCGCCAGATTCATGGGGCTCCTGCCGTATGTCGCGAGCTAGTAGTTGTTTACTCTCTCACGATATTCCCCGGTCTCCGTGTTGATCCTGATAACGTCGCCCTCGTTGACGAATAGAGGAACGTTGATGGTGGCGCCGTTCTCCAGAGTGACCGTCTTTGATCCGCCGGTCACCGTGTCGCCCTTCACGGCCGGCTGTGCTTCGGTCACCTTGAGGTCGGCGGTTATCGGCAGGCGGAATCCCATAGGCTGGTCTTTGAAGAGGAATTGGCCGACGACGGTGTTCGGTTTCAGGAATTTTCCTTGCGGTCCGACCTGTTCCTCGGTCACCTTGAAGCGCTTTGACGGATCTTCCGCTTCGGCGAACCACCACTCGCCGCGGTTGTTATAGAGGTATTTTACTTCTCTCTCCTCGATCTCTGCCTCTTCTACCTTGTCGGAAACATGGAATGAGTATTCCGTGACTTTGCCGGTCATGAGATTCTTCAGCTTTGTGGCATTGACCGGCTTGCGCTGCTGTTTGCGGAAAACGTGGGCGGATATGACCTCGTACGGAGTGCCATCCATGACGATGTATTTCTTCTCGGTGATGTCGCTGTATTCGAGGAGGGACATGAGGAATTGGTTATTGTCCGCCGGTTGGCGGATTGATAATTAAGGATTGGCCTAGTCTATAGGGTTTTCGGGGAAAAAGCAAAAAAGAGACGGTGTCTTTTAGTCTACCGTCTCTGGTGTTCAAATTCATTGGCCACCTCTTTGTTGCTCGATTTCTCGAAGCAAAGCAAGCGCTCGGTCACTTGTTTCGACGGTCATGGTTCTTTTAGTCGCCGTGTTAAACGCGCTTGATGGTATATGGCATGAAAATCCCGAGCCGTCTGGATGATGGTCGTCGTAATGGCCGCTGTGATAAAGTGCTTCTGGTGCTAATGATCTTTTCATAACTCCTCTTTCGTTGTTTATCTCAATGATAACATATTAATCATAAAGCAAAAACCCGCCGAAGCGTGGTTTTGCTGGATGTACCATCGTGGACGGTCCCTTCCTCGTCAGTTGTGCTACAAATGTACTCTTGTGGAGTTGTAAAGTCAAGTCAAAGAGTCATCTTGGTACTTGAGGACAATCGCTTCACCCTGTGGACCTTACGGGAGTCGAATCCGCACACCCTAGCTGACGAGGAAGGATGCCAAACCACTTGGAAGGCCCACAGGCAAAAGCGATCATCCAGTGATGACCGACTTTTGTTGTAAACTGCGATTACTCCTTCAACTTCGCCTTTATCTGTTTCAGTATCTCATTCCTGACGGGTGCATTCTCCTTGAGGAATTGCCTTGTAGCATCATATCCTCGGCCGAGCTTAACATCGCCATAGGCATATGAAGATCCTGACTTCTGAAGGATCTCATACTTTTCGCCCAGGGCGATGATCTCGCCTTCTTGGCTGATGCCTTCGTTGTACATGAGGTCGAATTCGGTCTGGCGGAACGGCGCGGCTACTTTGTTCTTGACCACTTTGACGCGGACGCGGCCACCCATGACCTCGTCGCCTTTCTTTATCTGGGCTATGCGACGGATGTCGAGGCGGACGGATGCGTAGAACTTGAGAGCCTTGCCGCCAGGGGTGGTTTCTGGATTGCCGAACATGACGCCTATCTGCATGCGAATCTGATTGATGAATATAACTATGGTCTTGGATTTGGCGACGATAGCGGTCAACTTGCGCAGTGCCTGGGACATGAGGCGGGCTTGAGTACCGACATGAAAGGCACCCATGTCACCCTCTATTTCAGCCCGTGGCGTTAGCGCCGCCACAGAGTCGATAACCACCACATCCATCTTGCCGGTCCTGATGAGGCTGTCTACTATTTCGAGTGCTTGTTCGCCCGCATCCGGCTGGGAAATGAGCAGCTCATCGACTTTCACGCCGAGGCGTTTGGCATATTCCGGATCCATAGCGTGCTCGGCGTCTATGTAGGCGCAGACGCCGCCGAGCTTTTGGGCTTCGGCGACAACATGCAAAGCGAGAGTCGTCTTGCCGGATGATTCTGGCCCGAATATTTCGATGATACGGCCACGAGGCATACCACCGATGCCGAGCGCGGCATCCAATCCTAGCGAGCCCGTCGGCACCGCGTCTACGCCGACTTTCGGCTTATCGCCGAGCTTCATGATCGACTCATCGCCGAACTTCGTGCGGATGGCGTCTATGGCGTCGGCTATGCCGCCGGAAGTGCCCTTCATCTTTGTCGCGGCTCTCTCGGCTTTTTCAGCCTTTTCCGCGGCCTCTTCTTTCGCTTGATTCTCTTTCTCCTCTTCTAAGCGAGGATTCTTCACTTTTTTGGTAATAGACATATCTTTCTAACAGTTTGGGTGATGATAATACAGGCAGTAGGGGTATTGTAGCATGAAAAATCCTTACTCTCTAAACTGCATATAATCTGTCACTATTTCGATGATCTTTTGTACAGTATTGTTACAGTTTTTGAAATGAATCTTCTCCAAGACATCAGCGCCATAATGTCTAATCAATTGGCTAATGAGAGCATGGATGAATGATTGTGTAGTTGAATCAACACCGTCAAAGTCGAGTTCCACATCCTCGCCTTTTTTCAGGGTAGGGTTTATTTTTTTTATGCGTATATTTTTCGCTTTATCTTTATTCTCAGCGAAAGACCCTGTAACCAGTTTTAATTTTATTGTTATCATGTGAATTTTGGTTTTCTGTATTTTTCTTTGCGTCTCTCTCTTATAGAGGTAGAGTACGTCTTGCGGATAAGATCTAACAGTATCGAGAATTCTTTGGTGTTGTCGAGGGCAATATCGATTCCGACAACAGTCCCGTTCCAATAGGGAAGGGCTTTCTCTTTGGAGTGTCTATCATCAATGGGGTCTGATTGTAAGGTTATATCTTTTTCAGGGGACCTTTTCAGTAATTTATACATTGCTTTACCGCTATATATTAAAAAGAAATCTCGGTTTACATGTGCTATTGATTTGATGAAAAAAAGCCCAGCTCCAGCATTTTCCGCCGTGCCACCTTCCTTTTTTGTTGTACCTGTTATACCTGGCATTAGAGCAAGCCTGATGGCTTCGAAGTCGTCCATAGCAGCATGGGACTGAGTAATCGTCTTTTTGATACCTACTCCTCCGTCGACGATTCCGATTCGAATGGTATTGCTTTTCTTATAATATTGAGCACAGACTATAGCCCCGTCTCTCGCTTGAGAATGTTCGATCACGTTTCTTACCAGTTCACCAACGATATATTGTATAGGTTGTGCTTGTTTAGGATTATCTATCAGATGCAAAAGAGGGATCATCTCAGTAAGGAATTTGCTTTGTTGGGTAGAGTTCTTAATTCGTGTCAGGGGGATGAAGCGTCCCGAAGAATCGTGCCTTGTTATCGAGATACCTGAATCTATACCTAAAAACTTGAATAAGCCTATTCTTTCGAAGTAGTGCTTTGATCTTGCCTCAAAAGCCTTGAACGTGAGCTTATTCGGAGAAATATTTTTACCAAGTGCCGCAACCATCGCTATGACCATCGGATGCACTGATACCCACTTATTATTTGAACTGATAATTAATTCATCTGGCCTAGACGGATCAAAACTCCTTAAAAAAGGGTCTATGTTACCTAAGAAGGCACTATTTGGTAAATGTATTTTCACAACCGAATATTACCGGGAATTTGATTTTTATGCAAATAATGATAATTCCCGGTAGGAAATAAGGATTTTTTGACAAAAGATGCTGAATAATATAAGGATTATGTCATCATTCGATCCTCTAAATCACCCCCACCAGCTCCAACTCCTTTTTAGTTTCGCGCCCGAATTGGTCATGCGCGTCAAAGGTCAAGATGTTCACTCCCGGAAAGACTATGAGCGTCTCGCTAAAATTACCGGCCTGGTCGATGAAGACAGTCTTGCCGTTCAGTGAAAGGGAATTGACCCGTAATGCCTGGCCGATGATCTTCACGGTGGAAGTGGCTACGGCGGAACCGTTCAAAGGCTGGAAGATATTGATAGCCGGACCGCGGGCGTAGGAGAACGAACGCCAGATAGCATAAGCGATGATGATGACAGCGACGAGGAAGATGGCCGCAATGCGGATCATTTTCAAGGTCTTTGTGCGGCTATTGAACATGGGAAGAGAATTTCTAATTAATCTAATTACCTAATTGACCTAAGAAAATCCCAATTAGGAATGATTGAAGCTTGGTGATTTCTTAGAAATTAAAAATTAGGTTAATTAGGAATTTCTTCATCAGTGCCTTCGCTTGCCTCTGTTGGACCGCCCTGCTCCACGCCTGTTCCAACCCCTATAACCTCTCTCGGTTTTGACCCATTAGCTGGCCCTATGACGCCGCGCTCTTCGAGCATGTCCATGAGCTTGGCCGCTCGGGAATAGCCGACACCGAGCTTGCGTTGGATGTATGAAGTAGAGGCCTTGCCTGCGGCCGTGACGGCTTCGCGGGCTGACTCGTACATATCATCATCTTCATCGAGGCTGTCGTTGTCGAGACCCATGTCCGCGCTAAAAGCAGAAGTGCCTCCAGGCTCTGAACCGGCCGTAGGCGCGCTCAAAGTGATCTCGCTCATGATCTCGTCCTTGTATTGGTCGTGGAGGAATTTGACCACGCGCTTGACCTCGGACTCGGAGATGAAAGCGGATTGGAGACGCACCGGTTTGGACATTTCGCCGCCCAGGTAGAGCATGTCGCCGGCACCGAGGAGCTTCTCCGCCCCAGGCTGGTCGAGAATAGTGCGCGAGTCTATCTGCGAGGCTACCTGGAGGGCCACACGGGACGGTATGTTTGCTTTAATCAGACCGGTGATGACGTTCACACTCGGACGCTGTGTAGAGATGATGAGGTGTATGCCTACGGCTCGGCTCATCTGGGCCAAGCGGACGATAGCGGATTCCAGCTCGCGCGGATAAGCTGACATGATATCAGCTAACTCGTCGATGACGACGATGATGTAGGGCATAGTCTCAGGAAGAGAGGGTGTAGGGTTTAGGGTATAGTCCGCTTTTTTCTCTACCCTATACCCTATACCCTTTTTATACTTCTCTACTGCTGGTGCCAGCACGCTCTTGTGATACGACTCGATATCGCGGGCTGAATTTCTCTCCAGGACGTCATATCGGCGGCTCATCTCTTTGCCGGCCCATTTTAGGGCTAGAATGGCCTTCTTTGGGTCGGTGATGACAGGCGTCAAGAGATGCGGGATCTTGTTATATAGGGTGAGCTCGACGCGTTTAGGATCTATCATGATGAAGCGCAGATTCTCCGGCGAATTCCGGTAGAGCAGGGAAGTGATGAGAGAATGTATGGAGACAGATTTGCCCGAACCGGTGGCACCGGCGATGAGAGTGTGCGGTGCCTTGGCCAGGTTGGAGAAATGGGCTCGTCCGGTGATGTCCTTGCCTAAGGACATGAGAAGAGGCTTCTCCGACTCCTGGAAATCGGGTGAAGCGAGGAGGGTGGCCAGGCCGACGGTCGTCTTGGCGGTATTCGGCACTTCTATGCCGACGAGGGATTTGCCGGGGATGGGCGCTTCGATGCGGATCGGGTGCGCGGCGAGCGACAGGGCAAGATCGTTGTTGAGCGCCACGATCCTCGAGAGCTTGACGCCTTCGGCGGGCTTCAGAGCGTAGCGGGTGACGGACGGGCCGATGGATATCTCATCCATCTCCACGGTGATGCCGAAATTCTGGAGAGTCCGCTTGATGATATTGGCATTGGCCTTGATGTCGCCGGTCTCCGGTTTGCCTCGATCTTTCTCGAGGAGGGACAAGGGCGGGGGAGTGAACGGCTTCAAAAGCGGCACCTGGACGGCCGCGGCCATGCCTGCCGGCAGGCTGGCGAAAGCACCTTCTTCTTCGTCGCCGAAGTCCATTTTTTGGGTCTTTTTCGCTTTAACGGAGTCTATTTGTTTTGCGCCTCCTCCTTTCTCCTTTCTCCCTGCTTCCTGTTCCTCTGCCGCCGCCACGGCCTCCTCGACCATAGCTTCTTCGTCTTCATCCATCTCCGCGTCCCGTCCTTTCATTCCTTTATTCCTCCCTTCCCCTATTCCTTTTCCGAACCACTTCCAGAATTTCAACTGTTCGGCGGTGATATGCATCTCGAATAGGATGAATACCGACGCTATTATCAGAACGACGAGAAGGGCCGTAGTCGCCCAGACATCCATGATCTTGACCAGGGGCGCTCCCACCCAACGGCCGAATACGCCTCCCGCCCGGCCGCCAGCGATGCCGAAGAGTATATCGGCCACATATATAAGACCGAGTGCGGACAGGAAAAAGACGATGGCACCCACGGTCTTGGAAAGCTTGAATCTTTTCTCCATGCCATGGAGGAGGGCGATGCCGATCATGGCGAAGACGAGCGGGATGAGGAAATAGCCTATGCCGAAGAATCTGGTGAAGAAAAGATACCCATAAGCGCCGAGCGGACCGGCCAAGTCACTGCCGTCGCCGCGATGGAAAGCGGCCAGAAGGGAAATGAGAGTGATAAGGAATGAGAATATGGCCAATACCGCCTGGACCGTCTCGTCTCTCATTTCGCGCCAGAATTTCGCCTTTTCGACGATGTCAGAGTCTTTTTTCTTTGCCATGATGGGATTGTGTTTGAATATTATGCGGTAATAATAACATTTGGCCGTTTTTTCTGCTTGGAGAGTAAAACAAAATACCGTAACCAGTTGGCTACGGTATTTTGCTAAGGCTTGCGAACCCGGTTGGAACCCTTCCTTGCTAGTACTACAATTATAATCTGCCGATATTTCGGAAGTCAAGTCTTGACTTTTTGCTTACGACACGCTAGGATATGCGTATTACGACGAAAGAGGTTCCGAACGGCTAACTGCCTAAGGAGCCTTTTTCATTTCCCTCTATCTTGGCCCGGATATCAACAGAATCTAAAGCATCGAAATAAGCCGCTCCGATCTTTTTATACAAAGAAGATGCTCTGTCCCGATCAGGAAATAGCATCTTTGCAAATCTCTTTTCCTCGATCAGAAAATCAACCACCAGTTTGTAATCACCATCTCCAGATACTATAACGACCTTCTCAAAATTCTCCTTTTTGTACATTTTCTTCATTATATGAAAAATGATATCGGAATCTACATTGCCTTTCTTTTTTCCAATCATTGCAGGGTTGTGCTCACGAAAAATCAGCACAAAACCTGCATTTTGGATTTCCTCATACAACTCCTGATTTGTTTCCTGCACATAGCCCAAGAAATAATACGCCTTGTCGACAGCGTATTTTTCCTTGAGATACACACGAAATCTCGCAAGATTGATTCCGTATGTTCAAATATGTCACGGACAAAGGCGATAAAGAAACGATGAAGATTTCACAGGCGCTTGCAATGCGTCAGCTTTGTCCTATAATGGAATCGTTTAAGACATGCCAATATGAACCCAAAAGACATGAACAATTCGCCGTCCTTAAATGATCCGATAGACTGGAAGTCTCTCGGCTTTTTCTCCGGGGACGATTATCTCGTCTATGTTTTCAAAAAGACAGAGAAGATAACCGCCGCCCTGTATCTCATTTCCGGCCTGCTCAAAGATGATGAGCCGATGAAATGGGAATTGCGCGATCGGGGTATCGATATGCTCACTTCGTCCTTTACGGCGTCTAGTTCTCTGCCTGGAGACAAGAACGCCGTCATCCAGTCGCTTTTCACCGCCACCCTGGAAACCATATCCCTCCTCAATGTGGCCCGGATATCGAACCTAGTTTCCGAGATGAACCACGTCCTCCTGGTGCGCGAGATAGATAGCATCGTCTCTTTGCTCCGGGACCGGCTGGTCGCCAGCGCCGAGAACGCAGGCTATGTCCTTTCCGAGAAATTCTTTAAGACAGAACAGGAAGCGGGTAGAAGGGAGAAAGTAGAAAGTAGTAACCAAAATATAGCTATTTCTCAAGGACATGCTATGACTCAGCATAAAAAATCTCAAAGACAGGAACATATCATCTCTATCCTTAAAGGACAGAGCAATATCACCATAAAGGACTTCTCTAAGGTGATCAGGGACTGCAGTGAAAAGACCATTCAGCGGGAGCTGTCAGAATTGGTCGATAAAGGCGTCATAAGGAAAGAAGGCGAGCGGCGCTGGAGCAGATACTCGTTAAAATAGCGAATCCGTTGACTTTTGGGCCGGAATGGCTTAATATGGCCTAGTTATCCACATTGAGCCGTATTTGCGGGTGAAGTCGTATATAGGCTATAATGTTCTGCAACGAACGCGTAATCGCATTTTATTGCTATTGCGCGCTCGTCCCAGAGCAATTACCATAAAAAGCTCTCGGAAACGGACTTTGACAATTCCATAAGAAAGAATCGTTAAGGTTTGTTTTGTCTGCCACAAACTCTTGCGTCTCGCGTGCCGATACACGCGTGATGGAAGATGTGGAAATCGCGGTACGGTCGAACCGTTTCGGAGAGATCCGGCGCGGATACGTACTGCACTGTTTATCAGTTTACTCAATTAATTAATAAAAAATAATGAAACTTCAGAAAGTTCTTCTCGCAACAGGCATCGCCGCTTTGGCTTTCGCCAGCGTTGCGGCAGCGGCTACGTTCAACGTCAACCTCACGGTTGGCTCGACTGGCGCTGATGTCTCCGCTCTCCAGAATGCTCTCATCGCCGCTGGATACAGCATCCCGGCTATCCAGTCCGGCGCGGCTAACACCGGTTACTTTGGTTCGCAGACAAAAGCTGCGGTCATGAAGTATCAGGCTGCCAATGGCATCCCGAACACTGGCTTCGTCGGTCCCCTTACTCGCGCGTCTTTGAATGGTTCGGCTCCGGTGGCATCAAACTGCCTCGCAGGCTGGTCCTCGGCTTCCTATCAGGGTACGATGTACTGTGTACCTCCGGGAGCTATGCTTCCGCCTGGTAGCACACCGACTCCATCGGCACCCGGTACCGGCATCACCACTCCGGGCGTTCCTGGAACCCTCGCGGTATCGCTCTGGTCTTCTCCTTCTGACGGCACCGTCGTCTACAAGGGTCAGTCCTACGATGTCGTAGCCTACAAAGCCCAGGCTGCCGCTTCGGACATGGCTGTCCAGAGCGTTGGTCTTGACTTCAACACCCGCCTCTGGCTCTATGCCTGCTGCGATCACCCTCAAGGATGACACAGGTGCAATCGTCGGCCAGGTCAGCAACTTGAACTCGAGCAACTTCAGCGAGCTCACGGTCGGTTCCGACTATCGCATCACCGTCCCGATCAGCAACTACGTCGTCAAGGCGACTCAGACCCGTTACCTCACGGTTAACGTCACCTTCCTCGCAGTCTCTGATCGTGCGACTGGCAACATCGGCGTTACCGCGGTCCAGGTCCGTTCAATCGACGGCACTGGCGTCACTGACACCGAGCCTACGACTGCTGTAGCTACTCGTACCTTCAGCTATCAGGGCAGTGGAGCCGGATCGGTTGTCGTTACGGTTGACAGCTCGTCTCCTCTCGCAGGCCTCGTCCAGATCTCGACTGGCGGTCAGACTTCAGGTGTTCCCCTTGCTGTCTACGACATCAAGTCCCAGAACGCCCCGTCTAACCTCCGCGCGATCAGCTTCGTGATCTACACTACTGGCGGCAAGACTCCTCAGGATCTCTTCACCCAGTACAACCTGAAGATCAATGGACAATCTATCGGAGCTCAGACAGTGACCCCGAACACGACCGTCTCTGGTCAAGCTTCGACAACGGTCACCTTCACGAACTTCGGTACGATCCAGCTCGCGGCCGATACTTACCTCCCGCTCACCCTTTCTGCGAACGTCCAGCAGGATACCAACAATGCTCTTGATGGTACGATCGCTTCGACGACTCTCGTAGTCTCCGGTTCAGCAGGCGGTTCGTCGAACAACCCGGATGTTGAGGACAACAGCTACAGCTCTCTGTCCGTCAACTCTGGTACGTTCACTTCGAGCAACCTGACCTTCTCCGGTTCGAGCGCTACTTTGAGCGGCCTCTCGGCTGTTCTCGGTTCGCCGATCACGAGCAGCGTCGGTAGCGTCGCCATCACTACTGGTTATAACGTGACCTTCGGATTCACCCTCACGGCAGGCAACAACACCCTGTACTTGAGCTCCGATCCGAGCCAGGCTCTCGGTACGACCAGCACGGGCTTCGCTTCAACGGCTTCGTCTACCTTGACGGTCGGCGGTGTTATCACTAACCCGGGCAATCTCTCGGGCGACACGAATATCACTGCTTTGAACGGCTACTATGTCGTTCCTGCCGGTTCATCCCGCCAGTTCACCTTCCAGGGTACGATGGACAACCACAATGGTGCCCAGAGCTTCAAGACCTTCAGCATTACCCAGGTCAACTATGCTACGTCGACCACTAAGCTGAATGTTGCGGCTGGCGCCTCCGTCATCAACTACAACCTGCAACCTCTCAAGGTCTCTGCTACGTTCTAGTTGATCGGGTCCGCTCTCCTCTCTCGCAAGGGATTGGAAACACAAAGACCGCCCGCCATCCGTCAGTTGACGGAGGCGCGGCGGTTTTTGTGTTGGCGGGCTTTGGTTTCGCGCCTTTTCAGGAATGTTGATAACCGACGCTTTTCATTATGATATGGGTGATATAATTCTCTTGCTACAAGTAAAGAAGCCATAACATCAATATATACATGACTTTTAAAAGATCACTTATCGTATCAGCCATCATTTCGCTTTCGGCCATATCAGTCGCCTTCTTATTTTCAGGAGTTTCAGTCATGGCCGCGACAGGAGGCGCGTTTTCGACCGACATGGGCGTCGGCGCGACCGGACCGTCTGTTTCGGCTCTGCAGACCCTGCTCATAAGCGGTGGTTTCCATATTCCTTCGATAGAGAACGGACTTAATCCGAAAGGCCGTTTTGGTAGTCAGACCAAGAAAGCCGTACAGCAGTACCAGATCGCTCACAAGATCTCAGCCACAGGCTTCGTCGGCCCGATAACCAGGGCGTCTTTGAATGGGATCACATCCTCAAGCGCCACGAGCACGCCTATGATCGTTTCCCATATCCTCGTCGTGGCCAGCACATCCACTTCTCCCGCCTCGGTCATAACCACCATAGGTACCGCCGGAACCCTCGCTACATCTCTCTGGTCTTCTCCTTCTGACGGCACCGTCGTCTACAAGGGTCAGTCCTACGATGTCGTAGCCTACAAGCTCCAGGCTGCCGCTTCGGACATGGCCGTTCAGTCCATCTCCCTCGACTTCAACACCCGCCTCTGGCTCTACGCCAGCACCATCACCCTCAAGGATGACACCGGTGCCGTCGTTGGTCAGGTCAGCAACTTGAACTCGAGCAACTTCAGCGAGCTCACGGTCGGTTCCGATTACCGCGTGACCATCCCGATCAGCAACTACGTGGTCAAGGCGACTCAGACCCGTTACATCACGGCTAACATCACCTTCCTCGCCGTCTCTGATCGCGCAACAGGCAACATCAGCGTCACTCAAGCTCAAATCCGTGCTGTTGACGGCACCGGCGTGACTGACACGGAGACACTCGCTTCAACCCGCACCTTCAGCTATCAGGGCAGTGGCGGTCTCATCGTGTTCACGGTCGACGCCCAATCTCCTCCGAACATGCTCGTACCCATCTCCACTTCAGTCCCCACGGATAATATTCCTCTGGGAGTCGTTGATATCACATCGCAGGGAAGGGATTCCACCATGACCGACATGACGCTCTATGTGAATACGAGCGTCGATACGACCACGAATATCTCGAATGTATTGAGGGATATCAAAGTCCAATCAGGCGCTCTCATCTATTCGGCAGACTCGATAATCTACACCACTGCCGGGTCCGTGGTCACATTCAATAACATGCATATTCCTCTCGCCAAGGACCAAGGAGTCCCGGTCGCCATCCTGGTCGACGTGAACCCGGACACGAATCATTCTCTCGACGGCATCAGCGCTTCGACGACGCTGGTCGCGAGCGGTACCACGGGCGGCGCGGACAACAATCCCGTCATCGTCGATTCGAGCTTCACGACGGTGGACATCAATGACGCACCCCTCCTCTCGAGCGATATCACCTTCTCCGCCAGCGATAGCCACATAGACTACCTGGCGACCTCTAGCATGACCTTCGGCGCGCCGACCATGAACAACAACATAGCCACCGCCTACCCGGTGACGGCCGTGTTCACCTTAGTCGCCGGGGATAACACTCTGTATGTGAGCGCGTCGGCTAATACCGCTCTGGCGACTAGTTCGATCGGACTTTCCTCTAACTCGAACGCTCAACTAGTGGATACTACCGCCAATCCAGGCACGCTGGCTGGCGATACGTCGACATACTTCGTCATCCCCGCCGGTTCTTCGCGCCAATTCACTTATCGCGGATTTCTCTCGAATACCGGCGGTACGAGCGGGCTTAAGACCTTAGAGATAAATGGCATACGCTATGGAACCGACGCCGGAAACTTGAGCGCCGATACGGTCGTCTATTATAACTACGCGACCCTTAAAGCCTCCATCGGCTTCTAGTGGGCTTTGATCGAAAAACATACATGTCCAAGAATCGGCTCATCCCGTCTATAGCCCTTATTTTCCTCGTCGGTGGGCTTTGTGGGTGGATGGCACGCGACTGGCATCTATTTCTGCCGCGAGCAACGCCCATGCCGACCGTCCAGATAAGGGCGGATCTGCCGACGTACAGATTCATCAACCCGCTTCTTTTCTCCGAGAGCCCTAAGGACTCATCGGCGCAGTTCAGACAGCTCTCATCCGCTATCGGCGACTTTGTCGCCTTGGAAGAGAAGAACACCGACGCGAGCGACATATCGGTTTATTTCCGCGATCTGAACGGCGGGCGATGGACGGGGGTGAATGAAGACGACACATACCGGCCGTCGAGCATGCTCAAGGTCATCGCCATGATGGCGGCCTTGGAGATCGCGCAGAATGATCAGGAATTCCTGTCGAAACAGCTCGATTATCAGAGCTCCGATCACACTGATCAGTATTACAAGCCGGGAGACTCTTTGTCGACCGGACAATACAGCGTCCAGCAACTGATCAATGCCATGATCGTATATTCCGATAACGACGCTTTGAGCGCGTTGCTCGCGGATCAGGACGTGCAGGACCGCTTCAACAGTCTCTACGCGCTTTTCCGCTTGCCGGTATACTCGACGAGCACGCCGGATTTCATGTCGCCGAAATCCTACTCGGCGGTATTCAGGACGCTCTATAATTCTGCCGTATTCCCTTGGGACCTTTCGGAACAGATACTCCATCTCCTTTCCGAGACGACATTCGACAACGGCATCGTGGCCGGCGTGCCAGCCGGTACGGTCGTGGCTCACAAATTCGGCGAAAATACCGCCGTAGAAAACACGGGCACCATCGTCGATCGCGAGCTCCACGATTGCGGCATTATCTATTATCCAGGTCACCCGTATCTTCTCTGCGTCATGACCAGAGGTTCTAATTTTCCCAAGCTGGAAGGCGTCATATCCGGTATTTCCAAGATCGCCTATAGTTTTGTCAGCGGCGGCAATCTCGGTC
Source organism: uncultured bacterium (assembly GCA_963701025.1). Taxonomy (GTDB): domain Bacteria; phylum Patescibacteriota; class Minisyncoccia; order Phycocordibacterales; family PALSA-1337; genus C7867-002. The sequence goes on from OY969557.1 coordinate 760,118, forward strand.
AGTAAAAATGATGTATACTTATAGTATATTAACATCATCTATCTAGCATAATGAAAAAAATATCATCCGCATCATTAGTGTCAGCCATCTTCTCTCTGACCATTTTCGCCTGCTCTTATACGTTTTGTGTGCCGAACGCCAGCGCCTCGTCATTTCCGTCGCTCACCCTGTCGAGCAACGGTTCGATAGTCCAGGCCATCGTATCCAACGCTGATCCCAACGCGACCGTCACGTTCTTCTATCCGTCAGGGTCGTCGAATGCCTCGGTCAATATAGGCACGACCGATTCGAACGGCTATCTCACAGCACAGATTAATCCGGGCTCGTACAGCATATCTACGGGCAATCCGGTATACGTGCGGGTCAATAGCGGGCAATCCCCGACCGCCACCTGGCCCTCCGTCTCAAGCGGTTCCTCCGGTTCCGGCGTAAGCTTGTATCTCACCCAGACGAGCGTCTCGCTCAATGTTGGCCAGAGCGTCAACATCACTGCCTCCAATGTCATAGGATCATTGTCCGTGCCGGGCAATAGCAACCCTTCCGCGGCTAGCGCTTCGGCGAACGGCAACATCATCACGGTCTCCGGTCTGGCGAACGGCACTAGCGCCATAACGGTCTGCGCTTCGTCGAGCGGCTGTTCCACCATCAATGTCACCGTCCAGCCTTCCAATCTGACGTCCCCGGCCATATATCTAAATCCGAACAGTCTGAATCTTTCCTCGGGCCAAAGCCAGACCGTTTCCATCACCGGCTACGCCTCCGGGCCGTATTATATTTCGGGGAATACCGGCTCGAATGCCGTGAGCGCGGCGGTCAGCAACAGCAGTCTTATCCTGACCGGGCTCGCAGTGGGCAATTCGAACATAACCGTCTGCGCCACGGGCGGCCAGTGTGGCACGATGTTCGTCAACGTCTCCTCCGGCTCGGCGTCAGGGAATACCGGTTTGCCGCCGGTCCTGTCTTCGGTGAGCATTTCATCGAGCGGAAATAATAATAATAATTCATTTGTCAGCGCGGGAACGGCGATCACTATATCATTCACCGCCAATCAGCAGGTGGTCAATCCCCAAGTCAGAGTGAACGGATCCCAGATCCTGACGAACGGCTCCGGTGCGGGCCCTTACACAGCCACCTACACGGTGACGGGCGCTGAAAGCATGCCCATACCGATAGTCATAAGCTTCGCTAGCCTGTCCGGATCCTCCGGCCAGACGTACTTCTGGTTCGGCAATTCTCCTACGGCCCCGTCGGTCAGTTCCGCGACGATAACGGCCGTTTCCGGCGTACAAACGCCTATCTCTCAAACGCCTGCTCCTTCTGGTTCCTATTCCTTCACCAAGTATCTTTACATAGGCATGACCAAATTGGGCGTATCCGACCCGGACGTCACCGCCCTCCAACGGCGTCTGAAGGCCGACGGCATATATTCCGGTCCGGTGACCGGATATTTCGGTTCCCAAACTAAAGTAGCCGTCGAGACGTATCAGAAAGAAGCACGGATTGAGTACTCTCGGAGTGGTCGGACCGGGCACCCGCAATCTGCTCAATCAGGGGATATAGATTTCATGATAATGAAAGAAAACATCCGGCGCGTCTCGATCGCCGCGCTGTTCCTTATCCCGTTATTCCCGCTCGTCGTCACTCCTTTTCTGGCCTCGCCGTTCATAACCGGCCAAGCCTTCTTTTTCAGGATCCTGGTAGAGATCGCTTTTACCGGTTGGGTCATCCTGACTTGCGTCGACGCGACATATCGACCGAAATGGACTCCGATGACGATAGCGGTCTGCGCGTTCACGCTCATCGTCCTCGTTGCCGACCTTGCCGGAGTAGATCCTCTGCGCAGTCTTTGGTCTAACCTAGAGCGTATGGAAGGATGGATCGATATAGTCCACCTCTGGGCGTTATACATGGTGATGGCCAACATGTTCGACAGGCGCCTCTGGCATCGGTGGCTCGGTGTCTCTCTTGCGGTGGCGGCAATCGTCGCCGTATACGGATTATGCCAGCAATTCGGCCTTGCCCCCTATCATTACCAGATCGGCAGATTGGACGCGTCCTTCGGCAATCCGACTTATCTGGCTGAATATCTGCTCGCGCACATTTTTATCGCCGGTTATTTATTCTTTGTCGCCAAGCGGCTCGGCGATGCCGTCGTCCGGCCGTCTGTGTGGCGATGGGCATATCCGATCTTGGCCGCATTGTTTGCTTTTGACATCTTCGAGACGGCCACTCGCGGCGCCATCATCGGGTTGATCGTGGGGATCCTCGCCGCCCTGGCATGGTATGCCGTTTTCGGCACGGGAGAGTCAAGGAAATGGCGCGCGATCTCCGGCGGTATCGTCGGTTTTATCGTCATTATCGGGATGATCTTCTTTTTGACGAGGAGCGCTCCTATCTATCAGAAAAACTATACCTTGAGCCGTCTCGCTTCCATCTCGTGGAGCAATACCGGCGATCAGGCCCGGCAATATATATGGCCGATAGCGTTGAAGGGGATAGCGGAGCGGCCGATCCTCGGCTGGGGCCAGGAAGATTTCAATTACGTGTTCAATGCTGGCTATGATCCGGCCATGTATGGGCAGGAGCAATGGTTCGACCGGGCGCACGATTCATACCTTGATTGGGCGATCGCGTCGGGCATCGTCGGTTTGATGGCATATCTCGCCTTGTATGTCCTGTTCCTCTTGGCTGTTTGGAGATCAGCCTTAGACGTCCCCGAGAAAAGCGTCCTTATCGGGCTCATTGCCGGATACGCCGTATTCAACATATTCACTTTCGACACTTTGGCGAGCTATGTCTTTTTCTTCGCCTTGCTCGCTTACGCTAATTCATTGAAGGGACGAAATTTTCCGAGGGATAGACTTTCCCCGCCTCGCATCGCGGGAAGATGAGCGTTGGCGCGGGCAATGCCGAAGTGATCGTCGCTCTCGCGGGGCTTGCCGTCATCATCTACGTCTTCAACATCCGGCCGATCGAGGCGAGCGCGGCATCGATCGCGGCCTTCGATACGTGCTCGAAAAATGATCCGAACATTGTCTTATTCCAAAGAGCCTTAGACACGAAAGCGACCATGGCCGATCAGGACATACAAGAGCGATTATTGTCATGCGCGCTCAATGTCATAAGCAATCCATCGGTATCCGAAGAGACCAAGCGGGACTTTCTGGACTTGGCGATAAGGGGAAATGAAGACGAGATAGCTTCCGCTCCGGCCGATGCCCGTCCGTATGCTTTGGGCGGAGCATTTCTGGATCAAGTCGGAGATTTCATACGCGCGGCGCCGCTCCTGGAGACGGCGCACGCGCTCATGCCGGCTAAGGAGACTATCAGTTTTGAGCTCGCCATCAATTATCTGCAACAGGACAAGAAAGATCAGGCATTGGCCTTGTTGAAGAGAGTATACGAATCGGCTCCCGGATACGGTAAGGCCCAGTCCGCGTATGCGGTAGGTCTTGTCATCGTCGGAGAGGACGCGCAAGCAAGTCAGATATTCGGCGCCGACCAGAGCGCCATCTCTTCGGCACAAGCGTATATGTCGTCGGGACAGTACTCAAAGGCCATGGATTTGATCCAAAGCATTGTCGCAAGCCAACAAAACGACGTGAGCGCGCGCATACAGCAGGCCCAGATATTATATTCGTCCGGCATGGTGTCCGAAGCGATCCAGACCATGCGTTCGATCGAGAACGACCATCCGGAATTGACCGGCCAAATAGAGGCGGCGATCAGGGAAGTGCAGAATCGATAAGGTCAAGATACTTTCTTGTCTCAACCGACCGGGAGAATAGCTTCACGAGCGTCGAACGGCCGTTTGCGCCCAGTCGCGCCGCCAAGGCCTGGTCTTTCTTCAGGCGCAGGATGGCGGAAGCGAGAGATTTGCCGTCAGCCGCTCCTATGCCGATATCGTTATCCTCGACGAGACGATAGAGCTCATTGCCTTTTTCGGTGACGGCGATGATCGGCCTTCCCGCGGCCATGTAGCTGTACGTTTTGACGGGGAAACCGAAACGGTCCATGCCCGGCTTCAAGGCCACAATGCCGCAATCGGCGGTCGCCAGGAGATCGTTGTAGCTTTCCGTCGGCACATAGCCTATGAATGATATGTTATCAAGACCTCTTTTCCTCGCTTGTTCCTGAAGATAGAGTTTTTTTCCTCCTTCCCCGGCGAACAGAAATACGATGTCTTTGCCGTCCGTCGATCCTCTTTTGTCCTTCAATATTTCCGCCGCCTCAAGTACGGGATCGAGATCTTGTATCAGGCCTATGTTGCCGGCGTAGAGAGCCACGAATCTTCGGTCATATCCGGTGAGCCTTGACCAGGCATTGTCTTTAGCCGCGGGGAAGACCTGTTCGGGATCCTCCCAGTTGGCGATGACGACGGACTTACCGGCCCATGCGCTATAGTGTGGATCATCGGAGAAATACCTCCGCATGGCCTCGCCCAAAACGACGATCTTCTCCGCGCGCCTGAATCCGGAGCGGTTGAGGCCGTACATGGCGCGGGCCATGACGCCGCCGGGGGAGGCATATCCCAGATGGATGGCCAAGTCGGGATACAGATCCTGGATCATGAAATAGACGGGTTTGCCGAATATCAGGTGAACGGCCGCGCACAAGCCGGAGAGGGTCGGCGGATTGGACACGACGATGACTTTGTCGGCCCAGCGGAAGAGCCGGAATTGCAGCATGGCGGCGGCGGTGAACAGGAAATAGCTCGATATTCTGCCGAAAACACTGTCTTTGTTCAGGGCTCCCGGTCCCACTCTTTTTACCTTGATCGGGCTGTCGTATGTGCCGTACGGGCACTCGCTATAATAGCGCGTGCGGCCGGCTATCACTCTGACTTCCTTGCCGTATGAGACGAGATCAGCGGCCAATTCCGCCATGACCTGCCCGGTCGAGGCCATGTCCGGAGAGAAATACTGCGAAACGATGAGGATCTTCTCTCTCTTTTCGGCCGGGATTTCCATTATTCGTTTATCCTAACACAATTTGTACTTTGAAATACATTTTGTCGTGCAGAGCCTTTTGTCCACAGGGGACTGGACTTTTTGACAGTTTTAAGTATACTTAAAACTGTTTAGCAAACATTAACTGATTTTAAGTATGGATAAAACATATCAAAAACGCCCATATTATATAGACAAGATCAGGCCTTTTATAGGTTCGGATCTTATAAAAGTCATCATTGGTCAGCGCAGAGTGGGCAAGAGCTATATCCTGTTTCAGTTGATGGATGAGATCAAGGCACAAGACAAAAAGGCCAACATAGTCTATATAAATAAAGAGGAGAATGAATTTGAGGCCATAGTAAATTACCGGGATTTGATAGTCTACGTCGAAAAGCGTGCCATTGACGGAGTTAATAATTATCTGTTCATAGATGAGATCCAGGACATAGAGAATTTTGAAAAGGCTTTGCGTCATTTGGCGGCCAAAAAGACCTTCGATCTGTATTGCACCGGCAGCAATGCCAGACTGCTTTCCTCGGAGATCGCGACGGGATTCTCCGGCCGTTATATCGAGATTCCCATACACACGTTGTCCTATCGGGAATTTCTAAGTTTTCAAAATCTGGAGGCCAATGAAGATACGCTTTTAAAATATATCCGCTACGGCGGCCTGCCGTATATCGCCCATTTGGAATTGAATGATGAGATCGTATACGGTTATCTGCGTAGCATCTACAGCACCATAATACTGAAAGACGTCGTGGTGCGTTTCAGGATAAGGAATGTGAATTTTCTAAATAGGCTTCTGGAATATTTAGCTCTAAACATAGGATCGTTGGTATCCGCCAACCGCATCAGCGATTTTCTGAAATCGCAGAAGATCAAGACGACGCCTAACATAGTCTTGGATTACTTGTCCTACCTTTCCTCCAGTTTCATCATCCATGAAGTCAATCGCACCGACATAAGGGGCAAGAAGATATTCGAGATCAACGAAAAATATTATTGGGAAGATCTGGGGCTTCGGAATTCCCTCGTCGGCTATAAGGCGGCAGAGATAGGGCAGATGCTCGAGAATCTGGTTTTTTCGCATCTGGCGCGCCTCGGGTTCAAGATCAACGTTGGCCAATTGGAGGACAAGGAGATAGATTTCGTCGCGGAAAAGGATGGCCGAAAGATATACATCCAAGTAGCTTATTTGATCGGAGACCAAGCCGTTAAAGACAGGGAGTTCGGAAATCTTCTCGCCATCCATGATAATTATCAGAAGTTGGTCATATCGATGGACAGATTGATAGGAGACGATTATCAAGGCATCAAGCATTACGGAATCGTGGATTTTTTAAGGAATGATATACTTTAGGTATCTTTTATGACCAAAAGCCACGAAAACTACCGGGAATTGGTCATGCGCATAGCCAAGACCGACTTCAAGCTCCGCTATCACGGCAGCGTCCTCGGCTATGTCTGGGTGATCCTGAAGCCGCTCCTCATGTTCGCCATCCTCAATTTCGTCTTTTCATCCCTGTTCAATTTCCGCAATTCCGGCACGCCGTATTATCCTCTGGAGCTCTTGACCGCCTTGCTCCTGTTCCAATTCTTCTCCGAAGCGACCATGACCGGTCTGACTTCGCTCGTCACCAAAGCCCAGTTGGTGACCAAGATATATGTGCCGAGATGGACTATCGTCTTGGGATCAACCATGAACGCTTTGTTCATCTTCGGCATGAATCTGATCGTCCTCGCCCTGTTTTTTTTCTATTATCATAAAATGCCGACTCTTTCCGGAGCGGCCATGTTCGTCATATATTCACTGCTCCTGTACATACTGGCGGTGGCGTTCTCTTTCCTGACGGCTCCGCTCTATGTCCGTTTCCGCGATCTGTCTACCATTTGGGAAGTGCTGCTATCGGTCATCATGTACGCGTCGCCGATCATATATCCATTGACCATTATGCCCGTCCACATACGGTCTATTCTCATGCTTGATCCGTTCGCCTTCATTGTCAATTATGCCAAGCAAGGATTGATCAACGACCAATTCGCCGCCGGCTGGCATTTCGCGGTTTTGTTTTTCGGCATCATCATCGCGGTCATCCTGGCCTTCCTGGTCTTCAGGAAATACGAGAAGACCGTGGCTGAACTGATATGAAGAACAAAGTCGTAGAACATAGTTGACATTTATATGAACTTAGACTATGATATACTAATGTTTTAGATTAGATTTTACATAAGCATACTTATAGTCTAGTGAATATAAGTAAAATACGCCTTAAAATAACATGTTTATAGAACGACAGATTCACAAAAAGGTACGAAATTACCTAAAAGAGAGGCAAATCATCGTCATAACCGGCATGAGAAGGGTAGGAAAAACCACTCTTGTTAAGGAACTACTCAAGGAGATAGGGTCCGCCAACAAGCTATATATCGATTTACAGCAGGTTGAAAATAGGGAACTGTTCAATGACAAGAACTATGACAATATCTTGCTCCAACTGAAGAATAAAATGGGCCTAGACTTGAATCAAAAGATGTTTATCGCCATTGACGAGATTCAGCTTGTCCCCGAATTACCGGGGATCATCAAGTATCTCTATGACCACAACGACATCAAGTTCATCATTACGGGGTCTAGTTCCTACTACATGAAGAATCTTTTCACTGAATCTTTGTCAGGAAGGAAGATCATATTCGAATTGTATCCTCTGGATTTCGACGAGTTTCTGGATTTCAAGAATATAAAGCACGACAATAAAGATGATCTTCTCGATACTATCGCTTCGGGATCGGGGTATTCCGCTTTCAAGGTCTACTATGAAGAATTCATAGAATATGGGGGATTTCCGGAGGTGGTTCTCGCGCATTCCACGGAAGTAAAGAAGGAAATGCTCAAAGATATCATCAATTCTTATATCAATATCGACGTGGAGACCCTTTCCGATTTCAAAAAGAAAGACGATTTTTATAGACTAGTTAAAGTGTTGGCGGAACGGGTCGGTTCAAGATTGGATTACGCCAAATTATCGAAGATCGTCGGAATAGCCGATGTCACGCTGAAGAATTATTCAAAGTTCCTCGAAGATACCTATCTGATCCACAGAATCTCCGTGTTTACAGAAAGCAGGGAGAAGGAGATAACCAAGGCCCAGAAGCTTTATTTTTCCGATACGGGCATCGCTAATATACTGGCTGATCTGAGCGGAGGGGCTAAATTTGAGAACACGGTTTTTAACCAACTGAAGCATCATGGCGAAATCAGGTACTATGCCTTGAAAACTGGTAGGGAAATAGATTTCGTGCTTACAAGGGAAAAAGAAAACCCCGTGGCTGTGGAAGCAAAAGAAACGCCTACGCATTTCGACGTCGAAAATCTGGTGAAACTGTCTAAAGTCGCAGGCATAAGCAGGTCGGTGGTTGTCGGAAGGAATTTGACTCCGAATTTTACGGATTATATATGGGGAGGGGATATAAGATAAAATCAAGATGACAGAACAAAAAACCAGAACAGCCATTCGCGTTGAAAACGTCTATAAGCAATTCGTCATTCCGCATGAAAAGACGAGCACCCTGAAAGGCGCCTTCATAAATATCTTCCGGAAAAAAACGTATGAAAAGTTCTACGCGCTGAAAGACGTCTCATTCGAGGTCAGAAAAGGCGAATTCTTCGGCATCCTTGGCCGCAACGGCAGCGGGAAGTCGACTTTACTGAAGATCCTGGCCGGCGTCTATACCGCCAACCAAGGATCGGTGAAGATAGACGGTCTGGTCTCGCCGTTCCTCGAATTGGGCATAGGTTTCAATCCGGAGCTTTCCGGCCGTGATAACATCTATCTAAACGCCACCGTGCTCGGCCTCTGTGAAAAAGAGATCGACACCAAGTTCGATTCCATAGTGGCGTTTTCCGAGCTGGGGAGGTTCATCGACCAGAAGATCAAGAATTATTCCTCCGGCATGCAGGTCAGACTAGCTTTCGCCGTGGCCATCCATGCCAACAGGGAAATTCTGCTCATGGACGAAGTATTGGCGGTCGGCGACACGAACTTCCAGGCGAAATGCCTTCGCGAGTTCGAGCGATACAAAGAGGCGGGGAAGACCGTGGTCCTAGTCACGCATGATATCGACACCGTGCGGAAGTATTGCGACCGAGCCATGCTCCTGCGCGCTGGCGAAGTGGCCAAGATAGGCAGCGCCGAGGAGGTGGGGAATGAGTATGCGCGACAGAATATGGCTGATGAGGATAGGAGAGCGGCGGATGACAGAAAACAACCGGAGAATGAGTAAATAAGATGAAAACAAATAACGCTTTTTGTTCGATATGCACGGTGAGCCATTCCGCTTACGCCGCCACGTTGAATGATTCTTTGAAGAAAGCGGGACACAGTGAACCGCATTATGTTTTGATCGTGGACTATGACCAAAAATACAAGGACATCATCGACGGATTTAAGTTTACTCCGGTCTTCTTGAGCGAGCTCAACATACCGAGAATCGATGAGCTTATCAGGAAATATTCCGCGTTCGAGCTGTGCAATGTTTTACGGCCATTCTTCATGGAATGGTTATTGAAGAACAATCCTACAATGACAAGTTTGATATTTTTAGACACTGATATATACGTTTATTCTCCCTTGACCGGTGTATTCGACCGTATCAGAAAAGATCCGAATACCAGCGTGATCCTGACTCCGCACTTGAGCGACTACGACGCATACGCCACGGCGCGAGATTATCGTCTTGAGAAGGCGTTTTTCGCGCACGGGCTCTATAACAGCGGTTTTTACGTCCTGAAGAATGACGGGAATTCGCTGCGATTTCTTGAATGGCTTAAAGATAAGCTGTTCGATCATTGTTACAACGCTCCTTACATGCATATGTTCGTGGATCAGAAGATCTTGGACCTCGCCCCCGTGCTTTTTGATTTTGTGAATATATACAAGGATAGGGCCTATAATGTCGCTCACTGGAACTATTCCCAGGGCTTGATTGAAGAAGATAGCGGAATGTATCGCGTCGGAAAAAACAGACTGGTTTTCTTTCATTTCTCCCAGCTTAGAACGGATCCGTCGGACATGACCGGAAACTTCTATCTCGACATATCTCCAGAGGACAGGCGCATCTTCGAAAAGATGGCATCCGGATATCTTGCCTGTTTGAAGAGGAATAACCATGATGAGATAAGGAAAATACCTTATGGGTACGAAAGAGCGTATGTTCCGCCGGAACTATCGTCTATAGATCCACTTCTGTCAAAATCGGCTGAACTGGCTTCGGTCAAAGCGGCGCTTGATTCGGCTGAAGGCATGCTGGTCTACAAGACGACTGAATTGAACGACGCCTATCATTCCCGCGGGTGGAGATTCGTCGTATATGTGCGCAAAGTCCTGAATGTCATTATCCCGCGCGGAAGCGCGCAGAGAAGAGTGACGGCATCAATATACGAGTATTCCAAAAAAGGCGCGAAATTTTATATAGGGACGAAGCAGAGATTGTCCGGATCGTTATCAGAGCTCAAAAGCGGTTTTGTCAGCTTTAAACCGCGGGCGAAGAGAAGGATAAATAAACAATCAAAAAAGATCGTTTTCATAGGCCACTATTACCATGATAAGACGAAATCCTCGGCATTCCTGATAGATTATCTACGACAGCACTATGAGGTAAAGGTGATACTGGACGAAAGCTATATCGGAAAGGAGTTTCCCGACCTGTCCTTCGTCGATCGGAGCTACCTAGCGGTCGTATTCTTCCAGTCTTTGCCTTCCCGAAAGATCATAGACAAGATAGATAACGACAACATCATACATTTTCCCATGTATGATGCCGCGGTCGGCCGCGGCCGGGGTTACTGGAACGAATATCGGTCGCTGAAAATGATCAACTTTTCCAGTACCTTGCACAAGGACTTCGTCAAATGGCGCTTCGAGTCGGTGTATACCCAATATTTTCCAGAACCGGAAGCATTCAGTCCGGGGAATGTCGGCGAGGCCTTCTTTTGGCAAAGGCTGGATAGCATCAACATCAATACGGTCGCGTGTCTCCTAAAAGGAGAGGAAATCAAGGTCCATGTCCACAGAACGGTTGATCCTTGGCACAAATTCATCCAGCCGAGTAAGGTCTTGGAGGACACATTCCACATAGGGTATTCAGACTGGTTCAAGACCAAGGAAGAGATGCTTGATATAGTCCGATCGAAGGGGATCTATATAGCTCCGCGGGAATATGAAGGGATAGGCATGTCTTTCTTGGAAGCCATGGCTATGGGCAAGGCGGTGATAGCGGTCAATCATCCGACAATGAACGAGTATATCGAGGACAAAAAGACAGGATACTTATTTGATCTCAAAAATCCTCGGGAGATCTGCTTCGGCAATATCGAAGAGGTGCAAAGAAACGCGCACGAATACATGAAAATCGGTTATCAAAAATGGATGGCGGAAAGGAGGCGGATAATCGATTTTATCGTCGCGGGCGAGGACCTGATCGATCCGGTTGTGGATAGAAAAGTCGGGCGGAAGACGTTAAAGATGCAGGCATCGCACCAATTGCCCTTGTATTATAAAAAAGATCCTCTGTATGACAGGGCTTTGCCGCGAATCGCCAAGATGCTCTCCGGGATAGACGGACATCTGACATGCATAGATGTTGGGGCGAATATAGGCGACACCGTGTCTTTGATCACGGATGAGGTGAAAGGATCTTTTCTGTGTGTGGAGGGCGACAGAGAATTCCTGCCTTTCCTGAAAGATAACACGCGCGGCCTCGATGGCAACGTCATAGTCATAGAAGATTGTTACTGCGCCGAAGACGGCGAAAAAGACAGAAAGGTAAAAGTCCATAGAAAGAACGGGACGGCGTGGCTCGAATATGAAAACAAGGCGGGAGAATCAGGCGGCGTAACATTCAAAAAATTGGACGATATCGTCGAGAAATATCCTCTATTCAAAGGAGTTAACCTGTTAAAGATCGATACTGACGGGTTTGATTTCGATGTGTTAAGGGGAGGTCGCGTATTGCTCAAAGAAGCGACGCCCCTCCTGTATTTTGAATTCGATCCGGAATCATATTCGCGTCATATCGATCATCCTCTGTCCGTCTTCGATCTCCTTTACCAGAGCGGCTATCAAGACGCCCTGGTGTATGATAATTTCGGGGTTCCGCTTAAGATCATAAAGACGTCCGACACGGCCGAAATCAAAAGACTGATGGGCAGCATAGACAAGAGAAATATCTATTATTTCGATATCCTGACGCTTCATCATAGCAAGAAAGACAAGTATGGAAAGATTATCGAGAATGAGCTATTGGAAAAACGCTGAAATATATGGAAAAATACAAGCTCTCCATAGTGACCATAACGCACAATGATCCGGGTCTGAAAAGAACCCTGGATTCTGTTTTGGCCCAGAAGAACATACGCTCGGATATGGAACATATCATAGTCGACAGCCTTTCGGATGACGGTACTGAAGACATGGTCATGGCCTATATTGAAAAAGCGCCTTACAGAGTCAACTACATAAGGGAAAAAGACGCCGGCAGGTGCGATGCCATGAATAAGGGGATCGTGGCCGCCAAAGGCAAGTATCTGTCTTTCATGAATGCCGGGGATCATTTTTATGATGACACGGCGGTGGAGAGCATCATGAGCGGTAATAACGACAGCGATATAGTCTATGGAAACTTGCATGTGGTGGATCAAGGAGTTGAGTCGGTCTACTGCCCGCCGGATGCGGTTGACTTCAGTTATTTTCTCAACGGCTACGCTCTGCCGCACCAGGCCTCGATAATAAAGAGGGATCTCTTCGATAAAATCGGCCTGTATGACGATTCCTTGAAAATCGTCTTTGATTGGAAGTTCTTTTTGGTGGCGATTTGCAAATACAAATGCTCATATGTCCATCTTAGCAAGACTATCGCCACTTTTTACACCGGTGGGAACAGCTCAAAAAACCCTCGGCAGGTCGAACTTGAAAAAAGTCGCGTATATAACGATGATTTCTCTGAATTCGTGACAAGGAAGATCACGACAGATCGATCCACGAACGGAGCAAAGCTTGAAACCCCGGTCTTGTTCATGGTTTTCAATCGTCCCGAAACGACCGCTCGGGTTTTCAGCCAAATCAAGAAAGCCAGACCCTCAAAGCTGTATATAGCTTCAGACGGTCCGAGAATGAATAAACTCCAAGAGGTCGAAGTCGTCAAGAGAGTGAGAGATCTCGTTCTGGACGGCATCGATTGGAACTGCGAAGTCAGAGCTATTATGAGGAGTGAGAATCTGGGCTGCGGCAGGTCCGTGTCAAGCTCCATCAATTGGTTCTTTGGCCAGGAGGAAGATGGCATAATCTTGGAAGACGACTGTTTGCCCGATGAGACTTTCTTCCCGTACTGCGCGGAACTGCTTGAAAAATACCGTGACGATGAGCGCGTGACGCACATAAGCGGGACCGCTACCATTACCAGAGAAGATGCCGAAGACACCTATTATTATTCGAAATATTTCAATATCTGGGGATGGGCCACGTGGCGCAGAGCATGGAATCAGTATGATTTTGCCATGACGGATTACCCGGTTTTTCGTTCATCGAATAGGATCGCTGACATCTTTCGTCACATGAGCGTCCAGAAATTCTGGTTGGATTGTTTCGACGCGATATACTCGAAAAGAAACGACACCTGGGATTACCAGTGGTCTTACGCCAATTTTATAAATAATACCCTTGCGATAACCCCGTATACCAATTTGATCAAGAATATAGGCTTTGGAGATGATGCCACTCACACGCCGAATACTGAAGATAAGAGCGCTAATAGGATCACGGGCAAGATAAAAAAGACGGTTCACCCGTTATTCATCATCCACGACGTGTCCATGGATGATCTGATCTACTCGGATCATCACGGATTGTCATTGGGGCACCACCCGGTAGGAGATCGTCCGGACATATACCCGGCGTTTGATATAAAAGCCTATCGCAACAAGCGGTTAGGCTCATTCAATCCGAGACAATTCATGAAGAAACACGTTGACGGATTATTCGGTGGCAGATTGAGTCGCCCCCTAAGGAAGGTCTATCGTTTTGCGAAGGACAAAAGACTAACCAAATAAGGGCATGTTCAAAGGGATATTCAAGAAGATTGCCAGAAAGATAGCCGGGACAAATGAGATAGTACCGGAATCCTCGACCGACTATAACGCCATCAACGCGAATTGGGCATTGTCATACTGCGACGTGCGCAGAGCCAGGGTTCTTGTAGTCGGATGCAATACCGGAAAAGAATGCTCCTATTTTGTGACCGCCGGAGCACAGCATGTCACCGGCGTAGATGTGTTGGAAGAGACGGGGAGAGATTACAAGCACGAGAAAGCATCTTATCTCATAGAGAATGCTGAAGATATGCCGTCTTTGAAAGAAAGCCAGTTCGATCTGGTCTATTGTCACGCGACATTGGAGCATATTCCCGATATCAATGCCGCTTTCAAGGAAATGGTCCGAGTATGCAGAAAAGGCGGCATGATCTGTACGATAGCCGCTCCGCTTTGGCATTCGGCATACGGCCATCATAAGAAAGAATTCTTTGAAGGATATCCCTGGATCCACCTTTGTCTGTCCAAGGACAGGATAAAGGATTGGTTTATCGATAATATGTCGGAAAAGTATCCACCCGGCACGATGGATATCATGAGCCACATAGATTACATGTTGGATCGCAGGAATATGAATCAGAGAGGGGCTTCAGAATATCTGAAGGTCTGCAATGATCTTGGAGTCAAAATAATCGTTAATCAGATTGAAAAAGACCCGACATGTCCATTATTCGGCGAAACGAGGAAAAAGCTTCTGCCAATGTTCGGCGAAGATGAGCTTTTGGGGATGACGCATAGGTTTGTTGGCATAAAATAGCCGACCCAATCGGCCATGGTATACTATCCATGATATGGTCAATCCTTTCGACCGCAATTTCTTCAGATTCTTCGTCGGCTTCGTCTGCATCCTGGCCATATCCTTCGCCATCCTCTATGTCGTGGGCCAATGGGGCAATTCTCTGGATAGACAGACGGCCTCCATGTTCAAATAACCCGCCCTGCGAACCCCAGGCAAAAATCTTCAGCGAAAATTTATCGGATCTTCATCGTTTCTTGAGACTTTCTTGAGCGTTTCTTTATCGCTCTCCTGATAGTCTGTGGGCATTATCAGCTCATCGACTATATTATGCGTACAAAACCTCTTGCGTGTTTCGCGATTGCGGTTATCGGAAGCTTGTCATTATTCACTGTCGTTCCATGCGTGGCTCACGCCGAGACGCGCGTCGCCGGCGGCTATCTCCCGGATGACGCCGTCTGGACGGCGAGCTCGAGCCCTTATATCCTCGAGGATTCCGTGACTGTGCCGTCGGGCGGCACGCTCACCATCGAACCCGGCGTGACGATCGACACCGCCGATCCGACCATAGACCCGAATTACGCGCCGGAAATATCCGTGAACGGCTCTCTCATCATGAGCGGCGCTCCCGACGCGCATATAACCGTGAAGGGCATATGGGGAATAGCCGTCTCCCAAGCGACGGCGACCATCGCCTACGCTGATTTTTCAACTATTCAAGGATTGTATCTCAATAATGCTTATACGACAGTCTCAAGCTCTACATTTTCCGGCGCCTATCAGGCCATATACGTCCGGTCGGGCTCTCTCGACGTGGAAGGAAGCCGCATCGAAGGGAATACGTACGGTATATATGTAAAGAAATACATTCCAGTCTTCCAGGCGACGGCCGATCCTCGGCATATCGCCTCCACGGACATTCATTTTGGCGCCCGCGATTTTGGCGCCGGCGTCTTTGACGCACGCGTCGCACTCGGGAATTCTCTGCCTCCCGCGGCCGTGACGATCTCGAATTCTTCGCTCGCGGGCAATTCTTCCGCCGCCATAAATAATACGGAAACCGACCCGGCCGGAATAGTGCAAGCCGGCGGCAATTGGTGGGGAAGTCCTGACGGGCCGAATGGCATTGAAGGCCTAGTTGCTTACGAGCCGTGGCTCGACCATGACCCGACGCGTCTGCCGTCAAAACCACCCTGTTGTTCCAATATCCTTTTCCTTCCCGGCATCGAGTCGAGCCGGCTCTATCGCGACGAGAAAGGCATATTCGGTTCCGGCATCGGGCCGGGCACGAGCACGAACATGCTCTGGGAGCCGAACAGGAACGACGACGTGCGCAAACTGTTTCTGAATCCGGACGGTTCGAGCACCGATCCGACGGTATATTCCGGCGGGGCCATAGACAGCGCTTGGGGCTACGGCGTATACGGAAAATTCATGGGATTCCTCGACGGATTGGTGGCGCAAGGGAATATCAACGAATGGTTGCCGTTCGGCTATGATTGGCGCAAGCCCATAGCGGACGTGGTTGCGGGGCCCGAAAAGAAAGCCACGACGACGGTTTCGCTCATACAGACTCTCGAAGATCTGGCGGCGCGGTCGAAGACGGGCAAAGTGACGCTCATCGCCCATTCGAACGGCGGTCTGGTGGCGAAATATCTGACCAAGACCTTGGCCGACATGGGAAAAGATGGTCTGATCGATTCGGTCATATCGGTGGCGGTGCCGTATCTCGGCACGCCGGAAGCCGTGGGCGGCATCCTCCACGGCGACGACGAAGCTCTCGCCGGCGGATGGCTTCTGAAACAAAGCGTGGCCAGACAGCTCGGGCAAAATATGTCGAGCGCCTATTCGCTCCTGCCTTCAGCCATGTATTTCGCTGGCGCGGCCGCCGGTCCGGTCATCACATTTTCATCGACGACTCCGCGAACCGTGAATAACGGTTCTTATCCGACTACGATCTCTTCTTTCTCTGGCGAATCCTCCTTTATGACCGACGCCAAGAATATCCGATCCGCACCGGCGGCATCGGATACGGAAAGCCCGATAGAAGGAAATAAGGCCCTCATGGCTGGAGCCGGATCGCTCCACGACATGCTCGATCTTTTCTCCTGGCCGGCGCACATCGCTCGCTGGGCTATAGTGGGTTGGAATGCGTTGACGACGAAGGGCATTTCTTATCACGCGAGCAAAGCCGATCCCAGTCTTCCCGCGCACGATGCTATTCAAACGAATATGGGAGATGGCACGGTTGTCAGCCGGAGCGCCTCGTACGACGATGGGACGACGACATCGATCGATTTGCAACAGAGTGGAATAAAAGGAACCCTTCACGGCAACATATTGGAATCAGCAGCTACGCAAGGAATCGTTCGCGATTTATTGGAGGACAGTCCTGCCGCGGCAAAGGAACGGGCCATCGCTTCAATTCCCGGCGTGACCATAGGTCCCTTGGATTACAGCAAAGAGAGAACATACATAGTCATATCGACTCACTCGCCGATACAGCCGCATGTATATGACGCGCAAGGCAATCATACGGGGGAAATACCGCCGCCGCCAGGCACGGAGCCTGGACTGTGGATCGGCCGTGAGCAGAATATTCCCGGCAGTTCATTCAGCATTCAGGCGCACGACAATGAAACAGACTATGACACTACTATATATGTCCCCGACGATGGCACGAAGTATTCGGTCGTCTTGAACGGCACGGGCGTGGGCTCATTCACCTATGACGTCGAGCGCATCCGCGGCGGCGTGACGTTCGATCACGCCGAATACGCCGGTCTGCCGGTGACGCCGCTCACCGTCGCCACGACGACCATCCAATTCTCTCCGACGGATATCCCGATGCCGCCGGGCGTTCCATTCGGTATCGCCTCTTCCACTTTCATGGCCACGATACAACCGTTGTCTGTTGACGTAGACGGCGACGGCGCTCCTGACATAAAGGCCGTGCAAGGCAGTACGACTGATCAGATCACGTATTGGGAATCATTGAAGAGATCTTGCGGCGCCATATTCGCTCCAGACAAACACGGCGCCATAGATCCGCATTGCAAAAGCATTTCCAGCCGCATCGATCATATCGAAGACTTGATCAAGAAGAAAAAATTCAAGAAGACTCACGATTTCGGCGAAAAAATAGGACAATACCTGAAGCATCGGCGTGCGAACAGCATGTCAGACGATGATAAACGGCAAATGGGGGACATGTTGGATGAATATATCTCGCAGTATGAGTAATATTTTCGAAGCCGATAGATGGGTGTGAGCCGGTGGACTTGACACGCATGGTATAATTACAAATATAAAACTATGAATCTTATGAATTTATTGAACCTGATAAATGCCACTATAGTCATGTTGGGGATACCTACCATAGTGGCCGCGTCTATGTACTTGGGAAGAAAGCTTCAAGTGCTAGACAATCTCGTCTACACAGTCAATAATCAGATACTACCGAAACTTCAGGAAATAGAGCTAAGGCTGACCGAGGTCGAGAGAAAATTGACGGTAATGGGAAGTAAACTGGATATATTATGGAGCTGGTTCTCGCAGAACGTATTGCCTTCAGCGAAGCTTGACATTGCGTCAAAAGAATAAGCGTGTTAGCCTATCGGCAAGGCTCAAGACAGAAGGCGCGCCCCGATGTACATCGGGACAATAAGACCTTCCGAGGTACTCTATCTCAATCGTCAAGGCCTGATAAAGGTCGAAAAATAACACAAGGGTTTAGGGTGTAGGGTAGAGGGCGCAGTAAATTGTAGCCTACACCCTCTACCCTGAACCCTGCACCCTCACTATGGCTCGCACAAAAGCACAGAAGAAAGAGGTCGTGGAGAAGCTCCAGACCATCATGAAGGGAGCGCAATCGCTCGTCTTCGTCAATGTCCACGGACTGAAAGTCGGAGATACGACCGTCATGCGCCGCAAGCTGAAAAGCGATGGCGTGGGGTTCTTCGTGGCCAAGAAGACCCTGACCGCGCTGGCTCTCGCCGACGGCAAGTACCAAGGCACCATGCCGGAGCTCTTGGGAGAGCTCGGCCTGGCCTATGGTGCCGACCTGGTGGCGCCGGCCCGTGGCATATATGAGTTCGAGAAGAAGCACAAAGGCCAGATCGCCATCGTAGGCGGAGTCTTTGAGTCGAAATACATGAGCAAAGAGGAGATGCTGGCCATCGCGGCCATACCTCCGCTCGCCACGCTTCACGGCATGTTCGTCAATATCATCAATTCGCCGATCCAAGGCCTTGTTATGTGTTTAGATCAGATGAGCAGGAAAAAGTAAAGAATTGACCTAGTTTTTAATTAGTCTAATTAGGTCAATTAGAAATTATTAAATTATCACCACAATGGAAAATACAACCATCGAAGTTCCAGCGAAGTTTAAATCAATCGTTGAGTCAATAGAAAAAATGCCGGTCATCGACCTTTCGGAGCTGGTCAAGCTCCTGGAGAAGAAGTTCGGCGTCTCGGCCCAGGCCGTCGCCGTGGCCGCCCCGGTAGCCGCCGGAGCCGCCGCGGACGAAAAGAGCGCCTTCGCCGTGCACTTGGCCGACGCCGGAGCCCAGAAGATCGCCGTCATCAAGGTGATCAAGGAAGTCCTCGGCCTAGGGCTTAAAGAAGCCAAGGACCTCGTCGACGGAGCCCCGGCCCTGATCAAGGATGGCGTCAAGAAAGAAGACGCGGAAGACATCAAGAAGAAAGTCGAAGCCGCAGGCGGGAAAGTCGAACTCAAATAATCTGGAGTGTGCTACAATCAACCTTGTAGTACCATCATGGAAACCCTGACAGCCCTCTTCGGCAGTGCCGCGAAAGTGAAATTGCTCCGTCTCTTCCTCTTCAACGGAGGGATGGCTTTTTCCGTGCGCGACATCGCTCGTCGCACCAAGGTGAAGGGCGGGGCCGTGGGTAAAGAATTGAATCTCCTGGTCAAAGCCGAGATCATCCGCAAGCGCCGCGGGCCGAAAGGCGCCACATACGCCTTGAACGACAAATTCCCGTACCTCGAGCCCCTGAAGAATCTGCTCACCGTCGTATCCATCCAGGCCGACGACTCGTTGGCCAAGCGCTTTAGCGGCGCCGGCAAGATCAAGCTGATAGTGGCCGCCGGGGTTTTCATCCAGAACTGGGATTCCCGGGTCGACCTGCTCATCGTCGGGGATGACCTGAACATACGCAAGATCGAGTCCGCCATCAAAGTCGTGGAATCCGAGATAGGCAAAGAAATAGCCTATTCGGCCTTTGAAACCCATGATTTTGAGTACCGCGTCGGCATCCATGACCGTCTGATCAGGGATATCCTCGACTATCCCCATGTGGCCCTTTTGGACCGCTTGGGGGTGGTATAATAGGTCCGTTACAAAGAGTCGTTATTAATTAAGTCATAAATCATTATGATGTTTATACAAAATTGGGGCGATGTCTTCACTCAATCGCTCCAGGGGGTATGGTACGGAGTGGCGAGCTTCGTGCCGGAACTGGTCATAGCTCTTATCATATTCGCCATCGGCTGGGTCCTCGCCTCCCTCATCGAGAAGCTCGTCGAGAGCATTTTCAAGGCCCTTAGGATCGACGCCGCCCTACGGAGCGCCGGCATGGAAGATGTGGTCAAGCGCGCCGGCTATAACCTGAATTCCGGCATATTCGTCGGAGCCCTGGTCAAATGGTTCATCATCATCGTCTTTCTGATGGCCTCATTCGGCATCCTCGGCCTCAATCAGGTCAACGCCTTCCTCGGCGAAGTGGTCAACTACATCCCGCAGGTCATCGTCGCCGTCCTTATCCTGATGGTCTCGGTCCTGGTGGCGAGCGCCCTCCAGAAGCTGGTCATAGCGAGCGCCAAGGCCGGTCACGTCAAATCCGCGGAGCTCCTCGGCCGCGTGACCAAGTGGGCCATCTGGATCTTTGCCATCCTAACGGCTCTGATCACCCTCGGCATCGCACCTTCCTTGATCCAAATGCTCCTCACGGCCATCTTCGCCGGCGGCGCTTTGGCTCTCGGTCTCGCCTTCGGCCTCGGCGGCAAGGAAGTGGCGGCACGTCTTATCGAGAGGACCGCGCACGCAGTTTTGGAGAAGGAGTAAGGAGAAAGGAGAAAGGAGAAAGAAGCAGGAAGTTTTTCAATTGATCTAATTTCTAATTGGTCTAATTGACCTAAAGCGGCCCGAGAGGGCTGCTTTTGGTATGGGGTTGAGACCTTATAAAAGTGTTAGAATGATATTGTAATGAAAAAACTTCTCGTGAATTTTGTCTACTATAATCCAGTCGGCCATGTGGCTGAGGCCTTAAAATATGCCAGGAGTTTCTATGAGGCCAATAAAAATTTAGAAGTGCACCTCGCTCTCAATAGTCAATCATCGACGGAGCTCGTACATGGGTGCTCGTGGGTTAAAAAGATGTATTTGATCGATCCAAAGGAGATATTGAAAAAAGGAGATAAGGCCAATTGCTTGCGATCACTTCCCAAGAAGTGGGACTTTGTCGTCTATGATAATCGGGTTATGAATGATTATAAGACGCCTTTAGGGCTGGATAGATTTGAAGATGCGCTTTTCCGTTATTATAGATATTGTGATCAGTCATTGAAATCTCAAATTGGAAAAGCAACTCTTTTTCCACGGATCCTGCCTAGGGGTCTAAAATATAAGATTGATACAAGAGTTGACATAAAATTACCGGTATCAGCTACTAGATTCGCGAGGAGATTTAATTACTCTGGAAAGAAAATTTGTTTGATGCTAGGAGGCTCTGCCGGATACAGATATTATCCCTCGATAAAAAGCTGGTCTAAAATAGTGGGGGCGATTTTATCGGAATTTCCTGATTCGAGGATATATCTTACGGGTGTAACAAAAAAGATCAGAGGGAGGACGTATTCCAAAGCTTATTCGAAAAAGAATATCAATAGCTTGCTAAAAAGGTTCAAGAATAATATCGTTGATTGTTACGACATAGGACTTTGGAATCAGCTCGCTCTTGTCAAGAATTGTGATGTTTTTATAGCGCCGCATACCGGTTTTGGAATGACAGTGTTATGCGTGGGAACCCCGTGGCTCGCTCTCTCAGGAGGTGATTGGGCTGAGGGATTATTCAACAAAGTGCCTTTCTACTCTGTTCTGCCTGATGATCGAGACTATCCATACTGTGGCGGGACGAAACTCTCAAAGCACACAGGTAGATTTTTCAGCAGGAATGGCAGAATACCGTCTTATGAGTCCCATAGGTTAGAGAAGAAGATACCTGAAATAGTAAAAGCTACGGGTCTTTTGATTGGCGGGAGTCTTACGTATAAGAAGGCCCTGAAGATTCATTTTGACAAGATCAGACGCGCAAATATAAATAAAAAACTAATGCCGAAAAGACCATGGTATTGAGTATCGGCAGTGATTATTTGTCTACATCTTATCCATCTTTGAGATATAAAAGTCTATCTTATTGACACGCATGGTATAATTGCGGTTATGAAAGAAAAAGCTATAGCCTTATTTGAAGGCCGTGAGATACGCCGGCACTGGGACGCTGACAAGGAACTGTGGTATTTTTCCGTGGTTGATATCGTCCGTGCTCTGACGGGTAGTGAAGACGCACGGACTTACTGGAAAGTTCTCAAGCACCGGCTCATAGAAGAAGGGAGTAGTCAAACGGTTACAAATTGTAACCAGTTGAAATTAGAAGCCGAGGACGGCAAAATGCGCCTTACTGACGTGGCCGATACGGAAACTATGCTTCGTTTGGTTCAGTCAATTCCATCTCCCAACGCCGAACCATTCAAGCTCTGGCTGGCTCGTGTCGGTTACGAACGGCTAGAAGAAACGGCTGATCCGGAATTGGCCATCAATCGCGCGCTCAAAACATATTTGAGGAAAGGATATACTCCAGAATGGATCAATCAAAGGTTAAAGAGCATTGAAATCAGAAAAAATCTTACTGATGAATGGGAAAAACGAGGAGTTAAACAAGGACGAGAATTCGCGATCTTAACTGACGAGATCACTCAAGCTTGGGCTGGACTTACAACCAAAGAATACAAAAATTTTAAGGATCTCAAGAAAGAAAATCTTCGAGATAACATGACCAACTTGGAATTGGTCCTGAACATGCTAGCTGAAACCGCAACGACAGAAATATCTGACAAGCGCGAGCCAAAGGATTTTCATGAGAATAAGCAAGTTGCTCAAGAAGGGGGAACTATTGCCGGGAATGCCCGCAGAGAGATTGAATCAAAAACCGGGAAGAAGGCTATTAGCGGTTACAATTTTAGAAAAGAGCAGGAAAAAAAGAGGTTGAATTAGTGTTCGGGAATTGTCGACATCTGGAACTCGGTTCATTTCCACCATTTGAACCGAGTTGGTGGCATGACCTTGGGCCGCTGTCCCCAGGCTATCCCCAACAGGGCATATACGCCCAACCCATTGACTTTATTCCGGCTTCATATATACTAGCCTGCACACAGAATGATTATGAAAAGCCTTAATTTCCCACAGCGGCCATAGCCATACCCCAGCGATGGAGTGTTGCTCGTGCCGCTCAACGAAGCGGTTTTTCTTTTTTCCGGCGAGAATCGGAATATCCCGGACGATCGCAGATTTACAATCTCATACCTCAAAGTAATGCAAGCAATGTAGGTAATTTTCTCGCAAGAGAAAATAAAAGTGATATTAAGTAGCGGTTCTTAGATTTCCTGATGGGAAATTAAGGGCGTATGGTGGATGCCTTGGCTAGAAAAAGCGATGAAGGACGCGGCGTGGCGGCGATACGCTTCGGGGAGGTGCCGAGCAACCTTTGATCCGAAGATGTCCGAATGGGGAAACCCCGTCGAGCGAACCTCGACGACCTTTCCAGTTACTCTGGTAAGGAGCGTACCCTGGGAAGTAAAACATTTCAGTACCAGGAGGAATAGAAACAAACATGCATTCCGTCAGTAGCGGCGAGCGAACGCGGAGGAGACTAAACTTATCCAAAATCGTAGGGCGAATTCCGCCTTACGGCCGTTTATTCGGTTGGAAGCGGAAACGCTTTGCGATTTTGGATGAGGGTTGCAAGGTGAGGACGTGCCATTTATGGCAGAGAAGTCAAAAAATCTTTCATTAACCGAACGATCTGGAAAGATCGGCCCTAGAGGGTGATAGCCCCTTAGGTGAAAATAGAAGATCTTCTTTGTTCTCATTCTTAAGTACCCCGGGAAACGAATAGCTCGGGGGAATCCGCCGGAACTAACCGGCAAGTCTAAATATTTTTCTAGACCGATAGTGAACAAGTACCGTGAGGGAAAGGTGAAAAGCAGCCCGAAAGGGCGGTGAAATAGACCTGAAACCATATGCCTACAAGGAGTCAGAGCGGGCGGAACAAAGGTATACAAGTCGCAAGTAGCAAGAGGAACAAGTTTTCTACTGTTCTTCCTGTCACTTGTCGCTTGCTACTTTTTTTCCGTCCGTCATGGCGTGCCTATTGAAGAATGAGCCAACGAGTTTTAGCAAGCTGCTCGACTAAGCCCGAGAGGGCGGAGTCACAGGGAAACCGAGTCTGAACAGGGCGCTCGTAGTTTGCTAAAGACCCGAAGCCAGATGAGCTTGCCACGCGCAGGGTGAAGTTCGCCGAAAGGCGGATGGAGGCCCGAACCGGTGAGCCGTGCAAAACTCTCGGATGACGTGTGGTAAGGAGTGATAAGCTAATCGAATCTGGTAATAGCTGGTTCTCTCCGAAAGAACTTTTGGGTTCGCGTCGCGATGTACCCCTGCGGGGTAGAGCACTGGAAGGTCTCGAACGGGCGAAAGCTCACGAGACCTATCAAACTCCGAATACGCAGGGTCATTATGCGGCAGTTAGTCTGTGGGGGCTAAGCTCCATTGGACAAAAGGGAAACAGCCCGGATCTCAATTTAAGGTCCCTAAATCGACATTAAGTGCGCGTAAGGTGGTGGAATTTCTCCGACAATGAGGATGTAGGCTTAGAAGCAGCCATCATTCAAAAATAGCGTAACAGCTTACTCATCGAGAAATTCCGCGCCGCAGATAATCGGGGCTCAAATGTCGTACCGAAACTGAGGGCTTGCGGACTTCACAGAGGAAAATTATTTTGTTCTTTAGAAGATTTTGGGTCGGGGCGTGGCGTAGCCCGGTAGCGCGCTCGCTTTTTGTGCGAGAGGTCGTGAGTTCAAATCTCACCGCCCCGCCCACTCTTTTTCCGGCATTTTTCGCATAAAAATGCCACAGGCGATCAAATTGCTCGCCTCCTCTGTGAAGTCCGCAAGCGGTAGGAGAGTATTCGCATCGCGTTGAAGCTGAAGGGGTGACCCGCAGTGGAGCGTTGCGAAGTAAGAATGTTGGCACAAGTAACCGCAATGCGGGTGAGATTCCCGCACGCCGAAAAACCAAGGTTTCCTTGGCAATGTATATCAGCCAAGGGTTAGTCGGTCCTAAGGGGATGGCGAACGCCGCACCCGATGGATACACGGTTAATATTCCGTGACTTGCGTGAAATGCGATGGAAGGACGAAGCGTAGTATGTTCTGCGCACTATTGGATCTGACGTTCGTGGTGTAAGGGTGTGTCCCGGCAAATCCGGATGCTGGCTTCAAGGCCGAACTCAAGCACAGCGAAAATGGCCGCAAGGCTAAAATAGAGCAAAGCACGCTTCCAAGAAAATTTTCTAAGCATAATTTCACGTAAACCGTACCGCAAACCGACACAGGTGGTTAGGTCGAGTAGACCTAGGCGAACGAGTGAGAGGTCTCCAAGGAACTCGGCAAAAAAGCAGCCGTAACTTCGGAATAAGGCTTGCCCTTTTTTAACTAAAGGGGCCGCAGCTAAAGTATCTCTGGCAACTGTTTAACAAAAACACAGCTCCCTGCGAACTCGCAAGAGGATGTATAGGGGGTGACACTTGACCAATGCCAGAAGGTCAAATAACGGCGTTGTATGTCGCAAGATATATGGTGACTGTTATAAGCCCTGGTGAATGTCGGTCGTAACTATAGACTTGATCGTTGTAGTTACGATAATAAATCTTGCCATATGCTGGAAACTCTGTGTATCTCGGGCTACTATGGTATAATTACACCATAGTAAAAATGCCATGAGTGCAGACAATCAGCAGGAAAGATCAAAAATTGAAGCTTGGGTTCTCGGTTTCACGGACGGAGAAGGATGTTTTTCAGTTAGTTTTATCAAAAATAAGACTACAAAGGCTGGATGGCAGATCTTCCCGGAATTCGTGATAACCCAAGGAGCCAAAAGCTTGCCGGCGCTTGAAATAATCAAGGATTATTTTAGGTGCGGTAGATTGTTCATCAATAAGCGATACGATAATCATAGAGAACATCTCTACAGATATTGTGTCCGCTCGATCGCTGATTTGGAAAAGGTAATTATCCCGTTCTTCAAGAAGAATGAGCTCAAAACATACAAAAGAAATGATTTTCAGATCTTCTCTGAGATAGTTTCATTGATGTCAAAGGGTGTTCATTTGAAAGGAAATGGAATGAAGAAAATTGCTAAATTAGTGGAGAAGATGAACAGGAAAAAGAAATCTCGATTTCTGAAATCCTCAGAGACTATACGCAAGACGCTTTCTATTCACAAATTGGAACCGACGAATAGAGAATGATGATATAGTCCGATCTTTACAGCGATGTAAAGTTAACAAAGACTTCTTAAGGTAAGAAGAAAAATGAACGATCCTAAGGTGGAATAAGCTGCCTTAGTAAAATCTAGCTATATCGGTGAACATCTTGAAAACTTATCAAGAAAATACCGAGGCAACCTCCGCAAGGAGAGAGTCCGTAGAGACTAATACGCTAGACTCCATTTACTTGGAGAAGATAGAGTCCGATCTCATGGGTGACTATGAGAATCTGGTAGAAATATCAGATCGCCCGCAAGGGTAGTAACATAGCTCGAGCGCAATTCCTTGTCGGGTAAGTTCCGACGCGTTGAATAGTGTAATGACTGGAGAACTGTCTCGGAGACTTGCTCGGTGAAAATACAATACCGGTGAAGATGCCGGTTACCTGCAGTTAGACGAAAAGACCCTAGAAGCTTTACTGTAATTTTGTATTGACCGTACGTGATTCATGCGTAGCGTAGATGGGAGGATTTGAAGTTTTTCTTTCGGGAAAGATGGATCCGTCGATGAAACACCATTCTTGAATTTTGTACGTTCTAACCTCGGCGGCATAAACGCCGGGAGACAGTATATGATGGACAGTTTTAGTGGGGCGCTATCCTCCTAAAGAGTAACGGAGGAGCCTATTAAGGTCAGCTAGCCGCGAATGGAAACCGTGGCGATAGTGTATGGGCACAAGCTGGCCTGACTGAAAGTCGTACGTGACGATCAGACGCGAAAGCGGAGCCAAGTGAACCGACCGTTCGCATTAGATGCGGCGGAAGATTATCGGACAAAAGCTACTCTAGGGATAACAGGCTAGTTCCGCCTAAGAGTTCATATCGACGGCGGAGTTCGGCACCTCGATGTCGGCTCACCACATCCTGGGGGTGGAGAAGCTCCCAAAGGTTTGGCTGTTCGCCAATTAAAGTGGTACGCGAGCTGGGTTCAGACCGTAAAGAAGTTACAAGCAGAAAGTAGCAAGAGGAACAGGAGAAACATGCGTTTGTTCCTCTTGTCACCTACGACTTGTGACTTTTCTACAGTCTGAATCACTTCGAGAATTTTCGTTTTATTGAACATATTTCGCGCGGAAATGCGGAATATGATGTAAAGAGAGAGGAATGACTAATCAACCACGGCGGTCACTTCATTTAATTGAAGTGATGAAGTCGATTTATATCGGAGGAATCCTCACAAAAGGGGACAATTCCGAGGGAATGTTATGTTATAGTATCTGTACTTATGGATGGAGAATAAATAACAGCCCGTAGAGACTAAACATCGACCATCCGAC
Organism: uncultured bacterium; assembly: GCA_963701025.1. Taxonomy (GTDB): domain Bacteria; phylum Patescibacteriota; class Minisyncoccia; order Phycocordibacterales; family PALSA-1337; genus C7867-002. Next base: position 787,852 of record OY969557.1, read on the forward strand.
ATCTAATATTGAATCTCAATCTTAAATGTTGTGATGAAGCTATAGTCCAATGCACTTAGTAATAAGTGATACCATGCGTGAGACAGGTTGGTCTCCTATCTACTGCAGGCGTTGATGCTTGAGGGGATTTGATTCTAGTACGAGAGGACCGAATTGAACGAACCTCTGGTCTACCTGCTGTCGTGCCAACGGCACCGCAGGGCAGCTATGTTCGGATCGGATAAGCGCTGAAAGCATATAAGCGCGAAGCCGGCCCCAAGATTAGGCATCGTTGAGACCCGTGAGAGATGATCACGTTGATAGGCGTTAGGTGTACGCACCGCAAGGTGTTGAGCCGTGACGTACTAATCCGTCGATCTCATCAGGAACTCTACGAATCGCGCTTGATATCAGGTTTTCCAGCATGGGAAAATCGCCGGCATTGTTTGCATTACTTTGAGGTATGAATTGAATCCTCCGTTCTGGTGGTTCGGCGCTGTGGCACCACCCGTTCTCATTCCGAACACGGCAGTGAAACGCAGTTGCGGCGATGATAGTCCTTCGGGGCGAAAGTAGCTTGCCGCCAGAACAGAGCATTCAAGCATGATATAATTAAGCCGATGACCTCTTGGTCGCAGCGCAGGAAACTCATATATGGCGGCATCGCCGCCCTCGTCGTATGCGCGGCTATTTTCCTGCTGGCTTTCTTCTTTTTCTATAAAGCGCCGACGTGCTTCGACGGAGTCAGGAATGGCAATGAGCAGGGGGTAGACTGCGGCGGCTCATGCCAAAGGCTGTGCCCGAGCGCATTTCTCGCTCCCTCCGTCTCCTGGACGCGGCTCGAACAGGTTGCTCCCGGCCTCTACAATGTGGCCGCCTACGTCATCAACCCGAATCCGACCGCCGGCGCCGCCCTAGTGCCGTATCATGTCATCCTGTACGACGACCAGGGCGTCGAGATCACGGAGTACGACGGAACCATGACTCTGCCGCCGCACCGGAACGCCCTCGCTTTCAACGGAGCCGTCTCGACGGGCAAACGCATCCCTTCGCGCGCGCTGTTTGAGCTCACCGCCGCGCCGAACTGGCTCTCGGAAGCCGATCCGCTCGCGGCTCTCTCCGTCGGCGACAAAACCTATTCCGAAGACGCTTCCGGAGCGTCGCTATCGGTCGTTCTAAAGGATACCGCGGTCGATCCCGTAGGCCGGACATCCGTCTACGCCGTGCTCTACGACAAAGACGGCAATGCTCTCGGCTTTTCAAAGACGATCCTCGATGGCATACCGGCGTATGGTTCGGCAGTTGCTCCATTCACCTGGCCTTCATCGTTCGGCGGAGCCGTTATTTCCATAGAAGTCCTGCCTGTGGCGGAATGAAAAGCCGCGCTCCTCGCGTGTTAGAATAGAGCGATGCAGCAAAAAGCCACGGGCGTGGGGCGTTTCTTCAATATCGATTGGGTCCTTTTCTTGGCCATCCTGCCTCTGCTCGCCGCCGGGCTCGCCACCATGCACTCATTCACCGGGGATAATTCCCTGGCTCTGCACCAATTCCTCTGGATCGCCGTTTCGATCGCCGCCTTCTTCGCCGTAAGCGGCATCGACGTCCGCTTCCTACGCCTGCGGTCGGTCTCGGCGGCCCTTTTTATCGGCTCGCTCGCTTTGCTCGGCGCCCTCTTCGTCGTGGGCAAAGTCTCGCACGGTGCCGCCAACTGGTTCGACTTTGGCGCCTTCTCTTTCCAGCCGTCCGATTTCGCCAAGCTGGCACTCATCATCATCCTAGCCAAATATTTCTCCCGCCGGCACATCGAGATCGCCAATATCCGCCACATCATCGTCTCCGGAACTTACGCTCTGGCCTTCTTCGTCCTCGTCCTCCTGCATCCGGACCTCGGCTCGGCCATGATCATGTTCTTCATCTGGCTAGGCATGGTCCTCGTCTCCGGACTGTCCAAGAAGCACCTCTTCGGCCTCATCGCCCTGGTCGCCATCGGCTTCGGCCTCCTTTGGTCAGTCGCTTTCAAGCCGTACCAAAAAGATCGCATCATCAATTTCATCCATCCGCTCTCCGACGTTCGCGGCGCCGGCTACAACGCCTATCAATCAGAGATCGCCGTCGGCTCTGGCGGCCTTTGGGGCAAAGGTCTCGGTTACGGCACCCAGTCGCGCCTCAAGTTCCTGCCCGAGTACCAGACCGACTTCATCTTCGCCGCTTTCGCCGAGGAATGGGGCTTCGCCGGCGTTTTCATGTTCTTCGTCCTCTACGGCGTCATCGTCTGGCGGGTCATAGCGAATGCCTCCCGCGGCGCCACCAATTTCGAGATCCTCTACGGCGCCGGCGTGGCCGTGTTCTTCATCATCCATCTCGTCATCAATGTCGGCATGAACATTCATCTTCTGCCGGTGACCGGCACGCCGCTACCCTTCATGAGTTACGGCGGGACGCACATCATGACGGAATTCCTGGCCTTGGGCGTTCTCATGGCCCAGCGCCGCTACGCCCGTCCGGCGCACAAGGACGCGGCCAAGAACGAGTTCCTTGGGCCGCAGTAGGGGGGTGGGGCTTTTCTTCCTTGCCTCATTTAATCGCCACCCTCGGTGTCTTCAAAAACATCGAATATTGCAAATGAGAATTAAGAGCAATTTGGAGTTATGGCATGGCTAACTCTCGTGGAGAATTGAGCTTAATTCTCATTTAGAAAAACCTAGGGAAAAGAGGTACCGCTCCCCGTCAAGAAAACGAGAAAAACACGCCATCGGTCCTCTTTTTGGGATATGCGATAAAATTTGACTTACTTCTCCCCATACACCCCCTCCGTCTCCCTGACCATCTTCTCGAGCGAGAAATCCCTAAGCACTTTCTCGCGCAGAGCCGCGCCGTAAGCGCGCCGCTCGTCGGGATGCTCGATCATGAATGCGATGGCATGCGCCAACTCGCGGTGGTCTCGCGGCCGGACGAGGATGCCGGAAGACATATCGTCGATGATCTCGGGGATGCCGCCGACGGCGGTCGCCACGACGGGGACCCCCGCGGCGCCGGCTTCCAGGAGGACATAGCCGAGGCCTTCGGACAGGGAAGCGAGCAGGAAGGCATCGAATGCATTCGCGTATTGGGCGGCGCCATCGACATGGCCGAGCAGCAGGATGTGCTTTTCCATGCCGAGCTCCTTGATCAGAGCTTCGAGGTGTGGCCGTTCCGTTCCTTCGCCGATGATGGCGTAAAGGATCTTTTTGCGGGTATTGAACGAGCGGACGCAATCGGCGATAGCCCTGATGGCATACGCATAGCCCTTGATGGGATGCAACTCGGCGATAGTGCCGACGAGGAATGCAGCGCTCTCGGAAGCTCCTTCAAGGGCCCTTTTCAGCTCCGGCTTCAGCCGGGTCAATTCGAGGCGGGCATTGGCTTTGGAAAAGCCGGTCTCATGGGCGATGCCGTTGTGGATTACAGTCAGCCTGCCCTTTATCCATGGCCAATTTCGAGTCTGTTGCCTTACTGCTTCTGACACAGCGATAGTCTGGTCGCATGCCAAGATAGCCAGCCAATAAAATAATCGTAGAAGCGCCTTGATGGTGAATGACCTGTCTTCATTGAATGCCCAGCCGTGAATGGTGAAGACGATCCGCGGCACTCGCGCCAATCGTCCTGCGAGCGATCCCACGATGCCGATCTGCGAGCTATTCAGATGGAGCACATCCGGCCTCTGTTTGCGGAGCAACGAGTAAAGCTTGAAGAAGGACCTGACGTTCTCGGAGATGCTGATGTTATTGCGCACTGGCAATGATCCTTCGGCGTGTATGCCGGCATCCCATAGCTTCTGAGTGAGCGGCCCTTCGCCGCCGGCCATGACTTCCACCTTGTATGATTCCTTGGGCAGGCTCGTGGCGAGCTCATAGACGTATTTTTGGGCCCCGCCCCAGTTCGGCTTGGTGATGAGATAGAGTATTCTCATAATGGGTATTTTATTGTAGAGTAGAGCATACTATGGCAATAGTCAATAAAAAGGAGCCCATAATCCTCGGTTTCGTGGATATTTTCATCTTGGCGGCTTCTTTGCTGGTTACTTTGGCTCTGCGCTACCACACGGTGCCCTCGAATGGCCTCATCGACCAGCACGTATTGCCGTTCAGCATCATTTTCGTCTATTCCATTGTCATCTTCTATATATCCGGCTTGTACGGCAGGACCATATCCCTGGCCCGCTCGTCTGTGCCCGGTATCGTCGTCAAGGCCCAGATCGCCAACGGCCTCATCGCGGTGGCGCTGTTCTACTTCATCCCGAGCTTCTCAGTCACGCCGAAAGTGACGCTCTTCGCGTACCTATTCCTTTCTTCGGCTCTCGTCATCCTTTGGCGTTTCAGCACATACTCGCTTTTTTCACTCCGTCGTAAATTCCCGGCGCTCGTCATCGGTTCCGGTCCTGAAGCCGAAGAGCTCATCCATGAGATGAACACCAATCCGCGGGTGGGCTTGTCCTGCCGCAAACGCATCGACCCCGGTGCCTCTGCCGGAGAGCTACTCGCATCCATGGAGGATAACGGATCGACCTTCCAGTATATCGTGGCTGACGTCAGTGACCCGCGCATCGAGGCTCTCCTGCCCGAGCTCTACCGCAAATTCTTTTCCAAAGCCGCCATCATAGACATCCACGACCTCTATGAGAGCGTCTTCAACCGTATCCCGCTCTCCTGCATGAACTACGCCTGGGTCATGAGCCACGTCACCCCGGTATCCACCGGCGTCTATGATTTTATGAAGCGCCTTATAGACATTTGTTTCGGCCTGATCATCGGCTTGGTTGCTCTCATCTTCTATCCCTTCGTGGCTCTGGCCATCAAGATCGAAGACAAGGGGCCGGTCTTCATCCTGCAGGAGCGCATCGGCAGGAACGGTGCGCCGATCCATTATTATAAATTCCGCAGCATGCTCCGGAATGAGACGGGAAAATGGGTCGCCGAGAGCGCCAAAGGCGCCAACCACGTCACCCGGGTGGGGAGGTTCATCAGGAAGACCCGCATCGACGAATGGCCGCAAGGCCTGGCCATCCTCAAGGGAGACATGTCCCTCATCGGGCCTCGCGCCGATATCGCCGGCCTCGACGGCCGCCTCGCCGCGGAGATACCCTATTATTCCGTCCGCACCATCGTCAAACCGGGACTGACCGGCTGGGCCCAAATCAGTCAGAACAAGCCGCCGCAATCAGTGGAGGAGAATAAATTGCGCATGTCCTACGACCTCTACTACATCAAGCACCGCTCGTTCGGTCTCGATCTCCAGATCATCCTGCACACCATCCGGACATTATTGTCGCGGGAGGGGATGTAAGGAGAATTTCTAATTAACCTAATTCCTAAAAAATGAGCGATCAGAAACACACGATTTTCATCACGGGCGGAGTCGGCTATGTCGGCGCCATGCTCATCGACTTGTTCTCGCGCCGCGACGATGTGGCGCGCATCGTCGCCGTGGACAAGGAGCCGCTGCCTGACCTCATCAAGGACGCGCCGAATCTGACCTATATCGTCGCGAATACGGCAGATGGAACGTGGCAAAAGCAGGTCGCAGAGGCGAAACCTGATATCGTCATCCACACTGCCTGGCAGATTAGGGAGATGTACGGCAAGAAAGCACTGCAGTGGAAATGGAATGTCGACGGGTCCGATAAAGTCTTCGATTTCGCATTTTCCACTCCGTCAGTCAAAAAACTCATCCATTTTTCCACGGTCGCTTCATACGGCGCATATCCGTCGAATACCTTCGAGCACAGATTTACCGAGGCCGAAGGATTCAGGAAGACCGACTATCTGTATGCGGAAGAGAAGCGTATCGTCGAGGAGCATCTTGAAGAACGGTATCAAAAAGCGCTCACAGCCAAGGGTGGCAGCACGAGCATGATCCCGCAGGTCGCTATCATCCGTCCTGCAGCCATCACTGGCCCGCGCGGCCGCTATATGCGCATACGCTTCGGCCTACAGGCGGCCCTCTCCGGCCAACTCAAGGAGTCATTCATCCACCGTGTCATCTCCGCCATGGTCTCGTTCGTGCCTGTCACGCCCAAGTGGTGCCGCCAATTCATCCACGAGGACGATATCGCCGACGTCGTGACGCTCTTCGCCTTCAGCCCGCTCACGAGCGATTACGAGGCATTCAACGCCTGCCCGCCCGGCCCGGTTGTCGTCGGAAAGGACATGGCTGCCGCCGTGGGGAAGCGCATGTTCGTCGTATTGCCGTGGATGGTGCGCATCGTCTTCTTCTTCGCCTGGAACCTCACCCGCGGTCGTGTGCCGACTTCCAAGGGCGGTTGGAAGTCATACAGCTATCCCATAGCCGTCGACGGTTCCAAGCTGACGCGCATGTATGGATATCAGTACAAATGGCAACCTAAAGATGCATTTATAAAAAAAGAGGGTAGATATGCAAAATACGCAAAATAATATATACTAGCCCCCATGTTCAAACAGCGCGTCAAAGCCGTCTATGTGGTCATATTCGCCCTCCTAGTCGGCTTTTTCGTTTATGCCTCGCAGACTCCCGGATCGTGGGCAGGCTTCCGCCCATTTCGCCTCGGCCTCGACCTCTCCGGCGGCACGCATCTGGTCTATTCGGCTGACGTATCCAAGCTGGCTTCATCCGATATATCCGATTCCATGGCCTCGCTCCGAGACGTCGTCGAGCGCCGGGTGAACGCTCTCGGCGTCTCCGAGCCCCTGGTCCAGACCCAGGTCGGCGGCTCCCTCTCGAGCGGCGCCGGCGCCTACAAGCTCATCGTCGAGCTTCCGGGCGTGACCGACGTCGATCAGGCCGTTCAGGAGATCGGCGCCACGCCGGTCCTCGACTTTCGCTTGGCCACGGCCGCCGAAGTCAAGGCATTCGAGGCTTCGACCACGGTCATCGATGAGTCAACCACCACCCAGGCCGCCGGATATGCCTCTATGTTCAAGGACACCGGTCTCACTGGTCGTATGGTCAGCCGTGCCAGCGTCATCTTCGACCAGACCACCGGCGCGCCGCAGGTCGGCCTCAACTTCACCAGCCAGGGCGCGGCCCTTTTCGCTTCGACCACGGCCAACAACATAGGCAACTACATCGGCATATTCCTCGACGGCACCCTCATCTCCGCCCCGGTGGTCCAAGCCGCCATCACCGGCGGACAAGCCCAGATCACCGGCACCTTCACTCTTCCCGAAGTCCAAACCCTCGTCCGCGACCTCAATTTCGGCGCTCTGCCCGTGCCCATATCGCTCCTATCCACCGAGACCATCGGTCCTACTCTCGGACAGGAGGCCGTCCATGGCGGCATATACGCCGGTCTGGTGGCATTCGTCATCATCGCCCTCTTCCTCATCGCCTGGTACCGCCTGCCGGGCTTGGTGGCCGTCGTGGCTCTTCTCGTCTATACCGCGCTCATGCTCGCTCTCTTCAAGCTCATTCCCGTCACTCTCTCGGCCGCTGGCATCGCCGGCTTCATCATCACCATCGGCATGGCCGTCGATGCCAACATCCTCATCTTCGAGCGCATGAAGGAGGAGCTCCGCGCCGGCCGCGGCATATCAGACGCCATGCACGAGGGCTTCGCCCGAGCCTGGACCTCCATCCGGGATTCCAATATCTCGTCTATCATCACCGGCGCCATCCTCTACTATTTCGGCTCGACCGCCATCATCACCGGCTTCGCCTTGGTCTTCGTCATCGGCGTCTTGGTGTCCATGTTCACCGCCATCACCGCGTCACGCCTGTTCCTGTACGCCGTGGCTCCGTCGAAGACGACAAAGTTGAGCACATTCCTTATCAGCAACGGGTTTAGAAAATTTAAAAATTAACTACAATGTGGGTCATCAATAACAGAAAATACCTCTACGCGTTTACCGGCATCCTCGTGCTTATTTCCCTTGCCTCGCTCGCCGTCTGGGGTTTGAAGCCCGGCATCGATTTCGCCGGAGGCACCCTCATAGAGATATCATATTCCGCCGCGGCCACCAGCACCCCGACCCAATCGGCCATAACCGCCGCTCTCGTCTCCATCGATTCCGCGGTTTCCGTCCGTCCGTCAGGCACATCAGGCACGACCGCTTCCTCGGGCTCGGCCGGTTCTCCCGCCTCTACCGGATACATCATCCGCATGAAGGCCATAGACCAGACGGAGAAAGCCGCCGTCATGAGCGCTCTCTCCTTCGGCGGCGCCGCGCCATCCATAGACAGCTTCGATTCCATCGGTCCCGTCCTCGGCGCAGAGGCCCTGCGCCGCGCGGTCGTCTCCATCATCCTGGTCATCCTCGGCATCGTCCTCTACATCACTTTCGCTTTCCGCAAGGTCTCCGAGCCCGTAAAATCATGGAAATACGGCCTGATCGCCATCGCTTCCCTGGTCCACGACATCATCATACCCCTCGGCGCCTTTTCCATTCTCGGTCATTACGCCGGCTATGAGGTGGACACCCTATTCGTCACGGCGCTCCTCGTCATCCTCGGCTTCTCCATTCACAATACTATCGTCGTCTTCGACCGCGTGCGCGAGAATCTCTCACACCTGCCTGTCGGTCAGGCGGGCGCCCGCGCCAGCAATACATTCGACGCCGTCGTCGGCCAGAGCGTCAATCAGACTCTGACCCGTTCCATCAATACGTCCTTGACCGTGCTCATAGCCCTTATCGCCCTTTATATCTTTGGCGGCTCATCTACCGAACACTTCACCTTGACCCTCATCATCGGCGTCGTCGCCGGAACGTATTCGTCCGTCTGCTTCGGCTCGTCCCTGCTCGTCACCATAGAGAAGTGTGGAAGGAAGGGGAAATAAAAGCCAGCAAATAAAAAAGACCCGCATATCCAGATGCGGGCCTCGCGGGCAGTTCTTTAGGCGAATTCGCCTCTCGGAGGTTCCGGCTCCATGAAGCGGCGATGTACGGCATACAAGGGGTCGAACCCCAGAGGTCTCATGTATACGCCGCTATCCTCGAAGCCATTCTTCTCGAAGAATCGCACGTAGAAGAACGCGTTTTCCCCCAAGTCCTGCAGGAAGAATATGTCGCCAGTTTCGGTCTCGTACGGCCCGAAGAAGTATTCCAACATGTTCGGGCCGAAATCATGGACGTATCCGTCTTCTCGCGTCCATTTCCTAGTCTTCGGGTTCCATAACCTTCCTTCTGCCAGCTGGAGCTGCCGGATATGTCCCACAGGCCACCAGAGAGTGCCGATGACCTTTCCCACGAATATGTCTTTGCCGACATACGGCACTTCAGCCATCATTCCATCCAGCCTGTACATATCGTCGCTTAGATCATTGAATGTGATCATTCTTTCGCTCATAAGTTACCTTGTCTCTTTATTTCAACCGTTTCCGCTAAGACTAACTCGGTATGGTGGGGGAGTCAATATCCGTTCATAATGCGCCGGTCTTTTGTCATGCTCCCTAATAAGCGAATAAAAAGAGCCACTTGCACGTATGCGGCTCTCGACCTTCTCTCAAATTGAACGACGCGTCAGGCTGACAATTGTTTTACTTCGACCACTTTGAATTCCTCGACCACCAGATTGACGAGGAATTTATTGCACATGGCCGTGGCTTGCTCCTTGGCGTCGGTCTCGTTCGCGGCTTCGATCGTGAGGATGAAGCACCTGCCTATAGTGACCTTCGAGACTATTTTGAATCCCAGATCATGGAGTCCGTGGAGGACGGGCCCTTCTTCCGGGTTCAAAACGGCAGGTTTCCTGAATGAATAGACCGTTACTTGGAATTTCAGCATATATTTCCTTTTCGTTTTTTGCTGGACTGCCTATACATTACTCATTTCCAGTAAAATGGCAAGTATATAGATTTTTCTTGCCAAAAATAATGGTGAGAGTACAATTGTCCCATTGTACGTACAGCCAGTTAGCAGTTGGAGGTTGTGCGAAGCTAAAGAATCTAGGAATTAAGCCGTTTATCCGGGTATTTGTTTGTCCACAGAGTACCCGACTTATCAGTCTGAACAAAGGTATAATTATGAACAATATGGCCTTATCATCGGTGCTTAGAGCGCAGAATATCGCCGAGTATTTTCTATGGAAAGGGCAGGTTGAAAAGGAGCCTGTCACCAATAAGAAGCTGCAAAAATTGCTTTACTATGCTCAGGCATGGTCACTTGTTATGCGCGACAAAAAACTTTTTAATGATAAGATCGAAGCTTGGGTGCATGGTCCTGCTATACGCGAAGTATATTTGGAATACAAGAATTTTGGTTTCAATCCGATCGAGAAGAAGATAAACGAGAAGACGATCGAGTCTGTGCCTGCTGATGTAAAGAAATTTCTGGATGAAGTATGGTCTGTCTATGGCAAACGCGATGCGGCGTATTTGGAACATCTCACTCATTCGGAAGAGCCGTGGCGAAAGGCTCGCGCGGGCGTTGAGCCTCACATAGGTTCAGAAAATGAGATCTCCTTGGAGAGCATGAAGGAATTCTATTCCTTGAAATTAGAAGAAGCCAAAAAGATCTAGTCCATGGAGATTCCTGATTCCAATAATAAGGAGGCATCTCCTGACGCTGTACCGAGCGCGGTTGCAGAATTGCCGCAGGCTGAAGAAGCGCCTGAAATATCGCCGTATAAAATTTCGTTCGCTGAATATAAAGGCAAAGAGTGCCAGATGGATGGTATGACTGGATATAATGCGAAGGCTACCCTCATGATCTTGAGAGATGTCGGTGTTTACTATACAAGTGCAGAGAATTTCTGGTCCAAGACTTCCATACAAACGAAGCCGATAATCCGAGAAGGTGATTACAGGTTTCTCTATAAGGGTTTAGCCGAAGATTCAGAGCTAAAAGAAATAAAATACCAGCACGCACGTAAAGGCGTCGATATAAGATTATTCTTTTTTACTCTTGAAAAAGAAAGGACATTCTATTTAGTAGCTGCAAAACAAGATCATATTGATACCAGTAAAGGAGGTTTTCGTAGAAGAAATCGATAGTGCCATATTAAATCCGAGCGTAAGAAGATGGCTAAGTTATTCGTGGAGATTCGTGATAAAATAAATCATTGATTCCATGCCCACCCCTCGCTCCAAGATCGTCGTCTATGTCCCTCTCACTCACGCCGATGCGGTGCGTGACGCCATCGGCGCGGCGGGCTCCGTCAGCTGACGGAGGAAAGCTGGGGAGGTATTCATATTGCATATTTTCGGTGCGCGGCGTCGGGCGATTCAAGCCAGAGAGAGGCGCCATGCCCCATATCGGCACGGTCGGCAAGCTGGAAGCGGTCGAGGAAGAGCGGATCGAAGTCACTTGTGAGGATGGCGCGGTCGAACACGTCATTGCCGCCATCAAGAAAGCGCATCCGTATGAGGAGGTGGCACTCGATGTGTATAAGCTGGAATAAAAACACCGCAAGCTATGCTTGCGGTGTCGAGCGATGAGTCGATCTGTTTCGACGGAAGTGTCCCTGGGTGGAGAAAGTGATTTGACCTCCATCGTTCACCAATCCTTCCCGCACCTCGTCGGAAGTGCGGATGATCTCGGAAGACCCGATCTTGCCGCCGACGGTGCCGACCGTTCGGGTCAGGACCCACGTGTCCGTTTCCGGAACTGGCTCTTTGACCCTGAATCTTTCGCCGTCTATCGTGGCGTACTCGCCAGGCTTTATCGGTTTCGGACGCTTTAACTTGATGTCGACGCGCTTCAAAGCGGCAGCGATTTCGGCCTTATGACAAAATACTCCCATTTGGCTGAAATGCTATACTATTTTCCATGTCCGATCAACCCCAACATCAGTCCCACATCGATAAGCTGCGCGAAGAGCAACGCCGTCTCCGCGCGGAAGTGCGTGAGCGAACGGTCGGATACATCCTGGCCGCACTCGGCTTAGTGGCTGGACTAGCCTGGAACAATGCCGTCATGGCCCTCATCAAAGCGGTCTTTCCCGGCACAGGTTCCGGAGTCCTTGCCCAATTCATATACGCTGTCGTCCTGACCGTTATCGTTGCTATTGCCGTCTATTATATATCCAAGTTCTTTGCCGCGAAGAAAAAGTAAATAGTGAATCCCGGATCTATTTTTCTACTTAGCCTTTTCCCAAAGGCCTAAGGCGTTACCGTCGGGATCCGTGAAGTCAGCCATGAAGCCCCATTCGCCGATAGGATGCTTGGGGTTGGTCACGGTGCCGCCGGCCTTCTCGATGGCTTTGGCCGTTTCGTCTATGGAATCCGTCTCGATCACGACCGAAGGAGCGTCCTTCTTAGACTTGCGCTTATAAAAGCCGCCGTTGATATTGCCCGGTTCGCTCGGACTGCCATCCTCTTTGGCCGGGCCGGCTGTGGCCATCAGGTACTCTCCGCCGTCCCCTTCGATGCTCATCTTCCAGCCGAAAGCCCTCTCATAGAACGCCTTGGACTGCCCGGCATCGGACATCGGTATCTCGAAATGCACTACTTTGTGTTTTGACATATGTTTATTTAGATTAAGCTATCGGATTCCTACCTTGTATGAGCCTGATGAGGATCATAATGATAGCGACAATGAGTAATATGTGTATGAACCAGCCTATAGTGTAAACGCCGACGACGCCTAATACCCACAAAACTATGAGAATTATAGCAATGGTCATTAACATGGTTTTTTGTTATTTATTGATTATTTTTTATTTTACCGCTTCTGCCCGTACGCAGACTGCCGTGCTTGTACTCTCTCACGGCTTCGGCTACCTCCTCTTTGGCTTTTGGTCCGTATTTTCGCATACGCCGTTAATGACGCACGTGCACCCAAATCGTTACATCGTCCTCATTTTTTAAATCGATATCGGCGGTCAACTAAAATAAAAAGGAGCCACGGGGCCCCTCTAAGTACGGCATATTGTTTTGTCCGGCGATCAAACAGGAAAACTTCTCCGAAACTCCTCGATATAGGCGTGAGTGAGCGCAAGCCGCTGTTCGATCCTTACGGATCTGATCGCCTCGTCCGGATTCCTGGGCGGAGTGCAAGGAAATCCTTCGAACCAGACGGCGGACGTACGGCAAGCGCGGGCGAATATTCCCTCGTCCAAGTATATGCCATCCACTTCGGCCAACATCGCTGAACATTTTTTCTGCACTTCGTGATCCTGGTCCGTTCTGGTCTGACCGGATCCCGTTGTCTTAGTCGGTATCATATTATGGCCCTCCACGGTTGTCATTTTTGCTTTGGTTGAACCGCTTTTTACTGTCTTTATATGCTATCTGACGATATTTGTCAATATAGCTTGACTTCCGTCCGCCGTGCTGTAAGATAGCACCTACGTCCCATAACAAGCTATAAACGCCTTGTTGAACGGGGCGGGGTCTTTGAAAATTGAAATATGAGAATAGTGCAAGTTTCCAAGCGAAACATAAAATAAAAAGTTAGCGCTTTCTATTTTGTTCCGTTCGCTTATAGTTAAGAGTTTGATTCTAGCTCAGGATGAACGCTGGCGGCGTGGATAAGGCATGCAAGTCAAGGGGGCTCCGCAAGGAGCAACCGGCAGACGAGGTAGTAATAATCAAGTACGCACCGAAGGGTCGGGCATAGCTAGCCGAAAGGCTGGGTAATTCCCGATAGTCTCGCAAGAGTAAAGCGATTATTTATTTAATCGTCGCCCTTTGAGCGGCTTGATCGGTATCAGCTAGTTGGTAAGGTAACGGCTTACCAAGGCTATGACGCCTAGGGGACCTGAGAGGGTGACCCCCACCGATGGGACTGAGACACGGCCCATACACCTACGGGTGGCTGCAGTCGAGAATCTTCCGCAATGGACGAAAGTCTGACGGAGCGACGCCGCGTGGAGGATGAAGTGCTTCGGCATGTAAACTCCTTTTGCCAGGGAAAAAGTCTATTGATTGTACCTGGAGAATAAGAGGTTGCTAAACTCGTGAACTGTGGATGTAAAGCGTCCATATTCCAAATTAGCATTAAAAATTCGTGTCAACCGTGCGCGACTTAGAGCCGCAAGGCTCTTCGAAAATTCGGCTCATATGCTGGAAAGTTGTAGAAAGCTGCGTCTCATAACTGAGATCTTCTACAAACAATCAGCAGGGAAGTCCAACCAATATTAGATTGGCCATGACCCTTCAGAGACTGATCTCTAGGATTCGTAATAATATAGAATCTGACGAGTGAGATAGAAGTATTTTCTATCAGACGCCGAGCCCCTGATTATATAAATGATATAATTAGGGTGATGGTATAGTCCACAAATCTTCGTGATGAAAAAACACGTACAAAACATAATCATTGGTTCTCTACTTGGTGATGGATGGCTTAATGCCCTATCCCCGACACAGAAATCTGTTTTCTGTATGAAGTGCCATGATAAGTCGATTGGGTATCTAGAATGGATGCGAACCAAGATAGCCGAATTGGGGCCGTCTGAATTAAAGAGTATCTCGCGATATTCACAGCATTACTTCTATACTAGATCGAGTAAGGATTTAGGTGATCTGCGAAAACTTTTCTATCCAAATGAGGGAAAGAAAAGAGTGCCGTCAAATATCAAGAATTTGCTTACTGACCCAGTGTCACTGGCAGTTTGGTATCAAGATGATGGGACTTTAGATTTTCGTTCAAAGTATCACAGAAATTCGTTGTTTGCGACGCATTGTTTTTCATTTGAAGACTGCTTTGTCTTAAAAGATACATTACAGGAGAACTTTGGTATAAAAGTCTCTGTCTGTAAGTGTCAAATGCGTGGGAAAATGTATTATCGACTTTATGTATTTTCAGAAAGCATGGAACGCTTCGTGAAAATAATCAGTCCTTTTATACATGAAAACCATGCATATAAAATAAGATAATGTCAAGGCCAGCAGCAGCGGTAATACGAGTGCCTCGAGCGTTATCCGGAATTATTGGGCGTAAAGGGTGCGTAGGCGGTTCCGTTAGTCTCGCGTTAAATTTCCCGGCTCAACCGGGAACCTGCGCGGGAAACGGCGGAACTAAGAGGTTGGAAGGGGTTTGCGGAACTCATGGTGTAGCGGTGAAATGCGTTGATATCATGGGGAACACCAAAAGCGAAGGCAGCAAACTGGTCCAAATCTGACGCTGAAGCACGAAAGCGTGGGTCGCGAATGGGATTAGATACCCCAGTAGTCCACGCCCTAAACGATGATCTCTCGCTTTGAGGAGTATCGACCCTCCTCGAGGCTTAGCTAACGCGTTAAGAGATCCGCCTGGGTAGTACGATCGCAAGATTGAAACTCAAAGAAATAGACGGGGACTTGCACAAGCGGTGGAACATGTGGTTCAATTCGACGATAAACGAAGAACCTTACCAAGGCTAGACATCCAGACGAAGATCCTGGGAAACCAGGGTCGCCGAAAGGCGGCTGGACAGGTGCTGCATGGCTGTCGTCAGTTCGTGGCTTGAGCTGTTCCCTTCAGTGGGGTAACGAACGCAACCCCTGTTGTCTGTTACAAGTATCAGACGAGACCGCCCAGCTTAGAGCGTGGAAGGTAGAGGGTAGAGGGTAGAGGGTAGAAATCGCATGTGCGATCGACTACTCTCCACTTTCTACTCTCCACTTTCTCCCTTCTAAGCTGGGAGGAAGGTGGGGATGACGCCAAGTCAGCATGGCCCTTTGACGCCTTGGGCTACACACGTGTTACAATCGGCGGGACAACGCGACGCAATGCCGTAAGGCGGAGCAAACCGTAATAAACCCGCCGCCAGTTCGGATTGAGGTCTGCAACTCGACCTCATGAAGCCGGAATCGCTAGTAATCGCAGGTCAGCTATACTGCGGTGAATACGTTCTCAAGTCTTGTACTCGGGTCGCCATGCGATCGAGTACGCTAGTTGGTGCAAATCCAACCCGGGCGATCAACAGCGTCCTGAAGCGAAATCACAGTCTACTGTCCGTGAGGACTATAGATGAAGGGAGAAAGTAGCATTTCTTAGCTTGAATGCCAGTTATGGCACATATCATAGGTCATCCTGCGAGTACATGGAGAAGCCTACTGTCGAAAAAAATGTGATATGTGTATCGTGGTATCGAGATGAGAAAAAAACAGTGTATTCGGTTACCGTGGGAGATCTTGCATAGGCTCTCGAATTATTTGAGAGTATAATATGAGTAATCATGTTAAATAATATGCAAGAAGTCAGCAGAGTTCGTAGTACCATTAAGGTAGATGGTCGGTTAAACCCGAAACTTTTTCTGCCTTTTGGGAAGGAACAAATTCAAAGGGAGAAACTAAACCCTCATTATGTTGGCGGTTTCATTGACGGAGAAGGTTCCTTCTCTGTCAGTATAGGCAAGCATAAGACTCTTCGACGAGGATATGAAGTTAGGCCGGAGTTTGAAATAGAACTTCGGAAAGACGATCAAGAAATTCTTGAACGTCTGCTCATAACTATCGGCACCGGAAGAATCTATGATTGCTCGTATGACCGTTACGGATGGTATCCTCATGTGAAGTATAAAATCACTAGTATTTGGGACATGAAAGAGTGTCTCTTTCCGTTTCTAGATGCATATCCGCTTCAGGCCAAGAAAGCCAAGTCGTATGTGCTATTCAAAGAAATAGTCTCTATGGTCTGTGATAAGAAGCATTTGAGTGATGCCGGTTTTGAGAGAATAGTGGAACTTCGCGACGAGCTCCGTGCTCTAGGGAAGAAAGCTAAAACTTATCGTGGCATGATAAGTGAATTCGATAAAAAAATCGAATGAGCAACCTTTGGAAAACGCGAGGGTGCGGGAAAACCGCTTGCCCCGTGTTGAAGAGAATTATAATGGCAACATTATAACACATCAAATACCGCCCGTCAACCCAAGGGAGTCGGAGGTGCCCGAAATCTCGCTTTATGCGGGCCTACGGCAAATTCGATGACAGGGGGTAAGTCGTAACAAGGCACGGGTAGCGGAAGCTGCTCGTGGAATATTTCAAGTGAAACAACGCTTTTGATCCTTCGGGGTCACTAGCTGAAATGTCGATATGCTCTCCTAGAGAGCATGAGTTATCGTCGCACAACTCAAAATGGCGACGCTTAGTCTCCGAAGATAGGGGACACACATGGGCACATCATCGATGAGTGCTCATGGGCGAACGGAACAAAATAAAGAGCGCTATACGAAAGAGCCGCCGCGAAGGCGGTTTTTTCGCGTAGGAAACGGCTTTAATAGGCCGTTATTTTGTTATACCTTTGCGTGCTTGTACAATGCGTGATGGTAAATTCTAACCTGAAACGCAACACCCCCGTGGTACTGTAGCGGTATACCATTACCAGCTAAATTACACACGAGGATGTCGCACAAACAATTTAACAGAGATACTAGAGTAGAGCTAGCGATACTTTTAAGTGCAAGAAAGAGCCAGACTGAATGCGCCAGGATACTTGGCATGCAGAGAAGCAATGTCTGTCTTGAAATCAGTCGAAACAAAGATCCTGATGGTATATATCGAGGTGGTCATGCGCACAAAAGATATCTGGCAAGAAGAAGACGTGTAAAAATACTAGAGAGAAAGATCGAAAACGACAGGAAACTACGGCGTCACATCGTCCGCAAATTGAAGCGATTATGGTCACCCGAACAAATTGCAGGAAGACTGAAAATGATGACCGGAAGAACGATTGTATGTCACGAAACGATCTACACTTTTGTGTACGAGAAAAGACCGGACCTTGTAAAGTATCTGCGGCATCAGAAGTGCAAGTACCGGAAGAAAAGAGGTTCAAAAGCCCGTATGGAGCTTGCTAGAGCCATGAAAGTGAGAAGGATCGAGGAAAGACCAAAGGAAGTGGACGAACGCTCACGCCTCGGAGATTGGGAAGATGATACTGTCATCGGCAAGGAAAGAGTTCAAAGGATCTGGAGCTGTGTTGAAAGAAAGAGCGGATACGCCATGGCCGAGAAACTTGAGGTGGTGAGCGCAGAGATCATCAACAAAAAAGCAGTGTCTCGATTCGTAGCGTTGCCAAAATATTTACGAAGGACTCTAACCAGAGACAACGGAACTGAGGTCAGCGGATATGACAGTTTACTTGAAGAGAAAACCGGACTCGATGTATATCATGCGACCGCGTACCATTCGTGGGAGCGAGGGACAAATGAAAACTGGAATGGATTGCTCAGGCAATTCTTTCCTAAAGGCACTTACTTTGCTACCATTACCCCATACCAAGTTCAACGTGCAGTACGAATGTTGAATGACCGGCCGAGAAAGCGGCTGGGCTACAGAACACCAAGGGAGGTATTCAGAGGGTGTATTGATTCAGATTAGAACTTGAGGATGTGGTATTGACACAGGGACTACGGTGTGCTATGATGTAGTCTGATTCAAATAAGTGCAGTGTAGTATCGTTCCGGCAAAAAACAGCGGAACGCAACAATCAAAAATCGTAAACAACAAATGAACGCGAAATCACGACTGAAATATTCACGTGGGGACAGAGGTCCTTCACTGAAAGGCTTCGTCAGCTGGCTGGTCGGTCCGCCGTGCAGAATGCCTCGGGAACGGTACAATCCCTCCTGGAAGACCGAGGTGCCCGGATGCCTTCTCTTTGCCCTTATGATTTACGGGCTACTGAAGTTGTTCTGAGCCACCTGACCCTATTGTCTACGGGCGCCGGAGTATGTATCTCTCCGGCGCTTTCCCATTTCCGCTTCCGCTGATTTTTGCCTCTTTTTCATAATTGCTCTATAGTAGGGAAGTTCGCTTCAATTGCGGTCTGTACAATGTAAATTTGGGCATGTGGCGGAATTGGTATACGCGTACGCTTCAGGAGCGTATGGAGCAATCCTTGGGAGTTCGAGTCTCCCCATGCCCACCGTGGGTTCAAGACGCTTTTAAATCAAATGGATCTGACCAACAAAAAGTGCGTGCCGTGCGAAGTGGGCGGTTTGCCGCTCACCGGTAAACAGATTGTTTCTTACATGAAAGACATACCGAAATGGAAAGCCTCGCCCGACGATACCAAGATCTCGCGATCATTCAAGTTCGACGATTTCAAAGAGTCGCTCGCATTCGTGAACAAGGTCGGTGGATTGGCGGAGAAAGAAGGACATCATCCGGACATGCACATCCATTACAACGAAGTGCTGGTCGAGCTATCGACGCATTCCGTCGGAGGTCTGTCGGAGAACGACTTTATCCTGGCGGCCAAGATAGATCTGATCGCGTAAGCCATCAGCGCGACTGGCGTTCCCGGCCTTTTTTTGCTAGATTTCCTTCATTGCGCGCATAGCTCAGTTGGTAGAGCACACCACTGATACTGGTGGGGTCCTAGGTTCGAATCCTAGTGCGCGCACAATAGTTCGATATTGGCATTTTTAGGCACATTGGCGAGCTTCTGATATGGACTTTTGAATTGGTATTGAGCCACAGTTTTGTTTTTGATCGAAACGTTCGAAAGTAGCTTTTCCGGCACTCGTTATAGACTATTGTCGCTATTGCAAATTTTGCTTAACATGAGATTATCATATTATGAATATCGGAAAAAGAATTGTAGTAAAGGACAGTAAAGTCAGTTTCATTTCTCGAAATGGAGATGATTATATTTCCTTGACTGATATTGCCCGTTATAAGAATTCTGAGGAACCCAAAGATATAGTAAAAAATTGGATGAGGAATAGAAGCACTATTGAATTCTTAGGCATATGGGAAAAAATCAATAATCCGAATTTCAAAGGGGTCGAATTCGACTCCTTTAGAAATGAAGCAGGAAGTAATGCTTTCGTATTATCACCACAGAAGTGGATCCAGACAACACAAGCTGTCGGTATGATTTCTAAATCAGGTCGTTATGGTGGTGGTACATATGCTCATAAGGATATAGCATTCGAATTTGCGGCGTGGATAAGTTCAGAGTTTAGGTTTTATCTAATCAAAGAATTCCAACGGTTAAAAGTGGAAGAAAGCCAGAGAATAGCTATTAGTTGGGATGTTAAAAGAATATTATCAAAAATCAATTATAGGATACACACTGATGCAATAAAGGAAAAGCTTATTCCACCAGTAATCAGTAAGTCTAGAGAAGTGATCATTTATGCAAACGAAGCGGATGTTTTAAACATGGCATTATTTGGCATGACTGCAAAGAATTGGAGAGATGTAAATTCAAATAAAGAAGGTAATATTAGAGATTATTCTTCGGTTGAACAATTGGTTGTTTTGGCAAATCTGGAAAGTTTGAATGCCGAATTTATTTTGCAAGGCATATCTCAAGGAGAACGTCTAAAAAAACTCAACGAAATTGCCATACGTCAAATGCGTTCACTTTTGGGTACCGATTCAATAAAAAAGTTAGTTTGATTTTGATATGCGCTAGACGCAAACAACATCCGTGGTGACGGGCGGAGGTCAACGCGCCCTTATCTGCCAAGCGTCTCGCGCACCACCTACCCTCCAAAGGCGGTAGCGGCATGGGTATTTTCGGACAGATGTGTTCTGATCCTACTACATACTATTGTTCAGCCCTGCCTCTTTCTGATTCTCAGATGATGAATAGCTATGGTCAGCAGATGACAAAGATTTCTGCACAGAGTATCTCAAGCACTTCGGTTGCTTGTGACGGATCATCGGTGGTGAAAAATACTTCTCTGCAGCAGTCGCAAGCCGCGGTCGCCTCTTCATCGAAGACTACTCAGAAAGTTGTTCATCTTACAGATCTGGAAAGAAAAAATATCTTAACGAATATTGTATTGAATCTGTCAAAAGATTATAGGTCTGCGCATAATCACTACGCCGGCTTTTGTGAAAGTAGCTCATTTAAGACACCTCAGGTTGAACAAGAAACACCACTTACGTTTCTTTGCAATGATGCTTCATACCCGGACGAGTTTGGTGCATTAGTTCAAATGTCCGGAGATGGAACTACTGATGCAAAAAAATGGGCGCTGTTTTGTGGGGACAGCTCGGGATTTTTGGGGACCGCACACATGTTAAATGGCACTAGATGCCAAGTAAACTAGGAGTAATGTCGTACTATTATTTACTAATAGCCGTTCTAATATCGTCCCACAGCGCGCACCGTGATATAATAGGCTCATGAACGCCAGAACAGCCCCAAAGGATTTTTTCGTCCAATTGGGAGCGACGATCGCTCTATACGTTGCCGCAGGCGCTCTCATCAACCTGCTATTCAGCATTGTGAATGCCGTCAACCCCGACGCGTTGGCAGGCTACTTTAGCCCCAGTTCCATCGTCTGGCCAGTCTCTATGCTTATAGTCCTCACGCCCATCCTTTATGGGCTAGAATGGCTGGTCAATCGCGATGCCGCACAGATGCCGGAAAAGAAGGACATATGGATACGTCGGTGGCGCATATATCTGACTATCTTTCTCTCGGTAGTCCTCGTCGGCGGGGACCTCATCGCCCTCATCAACGTCTATCTGAACGGCGAGGTCACGGGACGATTTATATGGAAGGTATTGGCCATCCTGGTCGTGGCCGGCGTTATCGGCAAATATTATTTCTTCAGCATTTCAGAAAAATGGAAATGGGCCCGAATGATCCGTCGCGGCAATGCCTGGTTCGGCATCATATTGGTCGTTGCGGCCATCGTCGGCGGTTTCCTCATAGTAGGTTCGCCGGCAAAACAAAGGGCCATCCGCTTCGACGAACAGCGCATAAGCGATCTCATGTCTATACAGTATCAGATCATCAACTATTGGCAGTCAAAGGCGACGTTGCCGGCGAAGCTCGCCGATCTGAATGATCCCATTTCGAATTTCACTGTGCCTGTCGATCCGGAAACAGGATCAGCCTATCAGTATAGCGTGAAGGGGATTACGGACGTGAAAAACCAGCCTGGCAGTCCGAGCGGACTGGTGTTCGAACTATGCGCGACTTTCGACTTGGATTCATCAGCTTTGCCCCAGAATTATGCCGGATCTCCCGTTTATAATTCGCCCATGATACCGGCTGGCACCGGGACATCGGTCGCCACTGATTGGTCGCATGCCGCCGGCCGCGCTTGCTTCGACCGGACCATCGACTCGCAAAGATACCCTCCTTATCCCAAACCGCTCTCGCCCTAGTGGAGGCGCCATGGAGCTTCATGCTATAATCTCCTCCATGCAGAAAAGCCATTACGTCATCAGCGACATGCCGTTCCTTCTCGACCGGTCTCCTTTCGATTGTGAGTATCCGCTCATGATCCGGGATCTGCCTCCGGACGAGAAGCCGCGCGAAAAGCTCCTGGCCCAGGGTCCGGACGCCCTCAATGTGCGCGAATTGACCGCTCTTCTGCTCGTCACCGGCACGACCAAGGAAGACGTGCTGGCGATGTCCAACCGCCTCGTGCGGGATTACGGAGAGAAGAGCATATTCGCCGAACGCAACGCGAACAAGCTGTCCAAAGACCTCGGCATCCCGATAGTCAAGGCATGCCAGATCATCGCCGCCGGAGAGCTCGGTCGGCGCTTCTACGGCAAGAGCCAGAGCGGCTTTACCACGCTCCGGAACGCGAGCGACGTCTACGAATATCTCTCCGACATGCGCGCCTTGCCCAAAGAGCAGATGCGCGGCCTCTATCTCAACAGCCATAGCCGCGTCATACGAGACGAGGTGATATCCATCGGCACGGTCAATTCCAATTTCGTCCATCCGCGGGAAGTCTTCCACCCAGCCATTGAGTCCTCTGCCTCCGCCGTCATTCTCGCCCACAATCATCCGTCTGGGGAGGTCACGCCGTCAGACGAGGACATCGAGATCACCAGACAGCTCATCCAGGCCGGCAAGATCCTCGGCATCCGTCTCCTCGACCACGTCATCATCACCAAAGACGCCTTCACCAGTGTGAAGGCCGACTATTAACCGCCGCGCTCGCACGACGAGCGCGATACCATCATGTTACGCGACTATTCCATAACGTCGCCGTCATTGGACGGCATCCTTCGGCATGAGTCCATCGTCTATGAAGGCATAGATAGGCCGAGCGAGATCATCAGGGCCTTCGACAAGCCGTCGAGCCAGAAGATACGCGATCTCGACAATCCGGAGAACCGGAAGATATTACAAGACTATTGGAACGACCTCTATGGCCTGTTCATGAGAAAGTTATCCCAATTCATCACCGAACCACAGATAGACTCCAATACTGACCTAAAATTGCTTGCCATGTTGCAGGAATTGATCAAGGTCAAGAAGCTCATGGCCCCGCCTGAAAACGGGGAAGAAGGGGAAGTATGATAAAGCAATTCACGACGGGCAGAGAAACTAAAAGGAGAAATTCAATTCGAAAATCAGCCAGAGAATAAGGCCTAAAACGAACCCCCCGCATAAGCGGGGGAGAGAGTTAACGGTGCAAGTATAGCGGATGGAGAGATGAAGTCAAGCTTGACAAATGGTGTTGGAGTGTGCTATACTGAGTCTAGAGTTAAGTTGACAGCTGTAGAACCAAGCATGTGAAATTATTTGCATGTTTTGCTCTGCAGCTGATAAAAACCCTAGTTTTCTCACTCAAACTGGTGAGAAAGGTTGAATATTCAGATGCGGATTCTGTTCTATGAAAGATATGACTACCCTCGGGGCGGTTAACGCCCTATTCGCCGATGCTGAAAACAATACGAGTCATCCCGGCCGTAGTCGGCTCGAAAGCGTACCACCGCTCCTCGACCGGCTAACTCACATCCAGGTCAAAGTCGGTTTTTTCGAGGATGAACATCCGGACATGATCCCGAACGGCCTCCATGATCGCGCCAGGATTGATCCTGTCAAAGCCCAAGGCAAGAATTACCGGGACAATGGCAAGCAGATCATCGCCGTGAACCAAGTCTCTGTCTGGAATCTGTGCGTCGAATTGCTGGCGCACGGACTAGCTCTGCAGGACGCCTTCTCCTACGTCAAGAGCGAGCGAGACCTGAGAAACCGCGACCGCCAGCGGATAAAGCGGACGGTAGTGTTCGACTTCGGCAAATCGGCCGATGCTCCTTCCAAGCTCATGCAGGACCCGATCATCCAGAGGCTTCTGAAGGCCACCTGGCGGGATTGCTTCGTTTGGGACAATACCCTGGTCTCGACAATGGTCCAGGAGAATCCGGATCGTTCGGTCACCATTAACTGCCGCAACCCCCAGTCAAGTCCTGCTGTAAAGGAATTGGCCATCGAGGATCGCGAATTGATTCATCGGAACGTGCGATAAGGCATCACGCGTACACGGCACCGGGAGATTTTCTCTCGGTGCTTTTTAGTCTCTAATGACAGGCTCGAAATGGGCCATAGTAGCGGCGCATGATCCCTCTCCGAGCGCCGACTTAACATCTAACTCCTCCTCGGATATAAATGGAGGAGGCGTCCCAGATACGAGATTGAAAAGATGCGACAGGAATGTCGTCGCATATTGGCCTTTAGCCAGAGAAAAAGACACTATGATGCCGTTATTCGTCGCCGTCGAAGAGTGGATATCGGGGATATCTTTGGTCGGAACGCTCCGTTTCATGAACCTGATGATCGAGAATTGACGCACATATTGAGTAGGGAGGGGATAAAGTTTGAGTGCCTCCAGGAATGGCTTATACAGGTCGATGTCTGATTGGTCAGTACTGAATATGAGAGGTAGTTGAGGTGGCGGCTTATTGCCAGATCCTAATTCCATCGATATATATTCATTGAACAAAAGGGAAGGGACGGAGTAGACCATGAGCGAGACTTTATCCATGAGTTGTTGTAACGCACCCTGCCAATGGCCAGGTTTTCTTTGAAGAAATCTAATGATCGCCGTCTCTTCTCTGAAAAGGAGCGGGACATCCTTGACGATCTCCGATGACGCGTTCCAGTCTCCCCATGTTTCCGTCAGCTTTTTGCGTATCTGTTGCGAGAACTGATTCTCGAGTGGCGATGTCTCGGTCAATATGCGGCGTATGGCTCTTTCATACTGACCTTGTATGATGTCTATGCCGCATGCGACATTGATGAGGCGTGGCATACCAAATCGTTGCAGATAATAAAAATTATAGAAGCCATCGTCTTTGACCCTTTCCAAATTCCGAGCAAATTCGGCAGTATGTTCCGGTGTAAAGATATCTTGTCCCGTTCTGACATATATAGTGAAGCGATTTCCGCCTATGACACCCTTCTGCATTGGCTTGGTGGCCGTGGCTATATCTTTGATAAAGAAATGAGATGATCGTATCGATTTTATTTTGTCGATCGGTATATTTTTGAATGATATCCGTTGCGCGGTTATGGCCTCTTTATCTTTTATTCCCCCATATCCTATGTCCGTCTTTTGACACTTTAATATAGCGACTATCTCGTCCACGGCTTCTATCGTGGACATGTTGCATTTAACAAGAGTAGCGTGGATAAACGGTCCAGTGATTTGACTAGCGTCTCGTTCATTCAATTCTATAGTGCATACTTTTCCATCGATTCCTATCTCTTCGACGATAAAATCCGAAGGTAGTCGCTTTATCATTCCTCGGACGAATTTTTCCTTTCCCGGGATATATATGCCCAGATTTCTAAGAAAATAAGCATCTTCTACGAGGGTTGGGCTACGGAACAGCTCTGGCGATATTTTTTTTAATGAGCTGATGTATTCGTTCTGCCGTCTCTTGGCTTCATTGATAGTATCCATATCATAATTGTATCCATTTTCACCCATAAACACTAATTGTCTTTTGTCGTATACTATACCCATGACCTCCCGAGACTATTTTCAGGGCAAAAGGATCGCGGTCGTGGGCCTGGGGCCTCACGGGGAGATGGTGGCTGACGCGAAATTCTTGATCAAGGAGGATGCCCTGGTATCGGTCTACGACTTGCGGAGCGAGGCTAGAGTCAAAGAGCACATCGTCTTCCTGCGCTCGATCGGCTTGGCTAACTATGTCTGCGGCTCCATCCCGCCAGACGACCTGCTGGACATGGACCTCATCATACTGTCGCACGAATATCCGCGCGAGTCGTCATTCCTCAAAGCCGCCAAAGAAAAAGGCATACAGATCGAATATCCGGAGACGCTCTTCTTCCGCTTGGCTCCGCCGGTCACGGTGGTCGGCGTCATGGGCTCGGCCGGCAAGGCCTCCGTCGTCTCCATGCTTGCCCCTCTGCTTGAAGCGGCCTGCGAAGCCGATGGGGAACAAGCCTCCTTCACCCTCGATCCTGAATCGGGCCGCGGTATCCTTGCGGTATTGAAGAAGATGAAGAGCGGCGATATCGCTCTAGTCAGGGTCATCGAGCCTCTGATGCGCGAAGTGCGCGACATGAGGATATCTCCGCATGTGGCCATATTCACGACCGTGCCGCCAGCGGGATGCTATGACGCGTCGCCTTTCGAGATCCTGGCCCATCAGACCTATAACAATTTCATCGTGGCTCCCGACGAGGTCATCGACGCTATTCACGCTATCAAGTTCCAGCCAAAGGCTAAGATGCTCCGCACCAAGGAGTCGCTCATTCCCGCCGATTGGGATTTCGCCGGACGGGGCCGCGACCGCGAGAACGCGGCCCTGGCTCTCCAGGCGGCGCGTCTGTTCAAGGTATCCGATGAAGCGGCGGAGATGGCCTTCAAGGAGTGGAAACCGCTCAAAGGCAGGCTTGAGCCTATCAAGAAGGTCAAGAATATCGAATTTTATAACGACACTGCCTCGGTCTCTCCCGACTCGACGGTGGCGGCGGTGAAGTGCCTTTCCGATAATCGCAACCTAGTCCTCATCATGGGCGGTGCCGACGCCGGCAAGGATTATCATGAGCTCTACGGAGTCTTGCCGCAATGCGCCCATACGGTCGTTCTCTTGCCCGGGTCCGGTACCATGAAAGAGCGCAAGACTCTCCGCACGCTCGATCACGTGGAGATGCTCTCTGCTCCGTCGGTCGAGGAAGCCGTGCGTCTGGCGCGAGACCACGCCCACGCCGGCGACCGCGTCCTCTTCAGCCCGGCTTTCGCCGCGGCCGGCCTCGACGCCTCGCGCGCCTTGCGCGGCGAACGGTTCGTCAGGGCGGTCAGATCTTTATAGTGGTCGATAATCCTATTTTTCAGTCGCTTTTCTCACTCGCCGCCGATCACACAGACGATAGTAGGCGGTAGATCGAAGCCTGACGCGGCCGCTTTCATCGCTCCGGCCACGGGTAAAGCGCCGTTCGGCGAAAGGGAAAGGCCCGCATATTTCAAAGCCATCTCCTCGGCCGCTTGTATGTCGTCGTTCGAGACGATCCAACCATGGCCGCCAGTCTTCTTGATGAGAGGGACAAGGACGGATTTTCTTATGGCCATTGTATCGACTATGGCATCAGCCGTGGAACGCTCATCCGACCCGTCGTATGGTTCGAATCCGTCGGCGATGGCATGACATGACGATGTTTGGACGATGTGGATCTGTATGGGCAGTTTTTTTTCGCTGAAATACGCGGCCAGAGCTTGTGCCGTCGTTCCTGAAGAAGTGCCGATGAAAATCGCCGCTCCTTTTGAGATGAGCTTCGCATCCGTGGCTAATTCCTCTGCCAGCGATTTGTATCCCTCCAAAGCGGTGTCATCGGTCGATTGGCGCAAGCTCCTCACGCCATCGTTCACAGCCTGGGTCAATGCCTGGAGCGGCCGTTCCTTGACCAGAACGCGGATGTGGCTGCCACTCTCGGGTGACGCCGCCGTCGCCGCGGCGATATCCTTGAGCTTGCCGAGCTTGTGCGGCGCGATATGATGACCGACGAAAATGTCTAGTTCAATAAGTTGATTGCTTGTCGAATCTTGAATGATCTTCGAACCATGTCGCTTTAGTTGACTAAAGTGCCTTGAATTGAGCTTCCTCACATACATAGCCGCCGCCAGGGCCGCATTGCCGGAAGACGACAGTGCGAAACGGCGCTCGCCTTTCCGCGCGTAATGATCGATCATGACCGGTATGGAACGGCCTTTGTGCGAGCCGTATGGGTGCATGTCCTCGCGTTTGAAAAGGAGGCGCGAGACGCCGACCGCCGCGGCCAGGTCGGGATATGATTCGATGGGTGTGACAGGCTTCATGTCCGTGGAGATATTGCCATACTAACCCATTTCCTATATCATGGAAAGATGATCCAAAAGAATATGAAAAAAGAAGACTCCCTGTGCGTCTGTCCCGAATGCAAGAACACAGTCGACATTTCCCGCTATCCGAACATCGCCCCCGGCATGGTCATAGAATGCGATCATTGCGGCATGACCCTCTCGGTCAAGGAGATCGCGAATGCGGAGATCAAGACGGAGATCGTCGATGAAGGTAAGTAGCGCACTCCTCTATCATCCCTCGGAAGCCGTGTGAGCCTAGGAAGGCGATGACGTCTCTACGCTTTGCTTGCGACTGGAGAAAGATGACAAGTTTCTTGTCATCTTCTACATAGACGGTATGAGGATGCGTCGCGCCTATCGTCGCCGCCAATTCATCGCCCTCAATCGGCGGGGTCGGTTCATCGTCCGCTTTTTTCAGCTTTGTCAGCCGGGGTATGACGACGATGTCGGCGTCCGCGAAAGCGCCATCGTATTTAGCCGCAGACTCGCGGCGCCTGCCGCCGATATTCGGCTCGAAGACGACGATGATCTTGCCGTCGTATATATTCCGCAATTCTTTCAGCACGGAAGAGGCTTTTTCCGGCGAATGGGCGATGTCGTCGAGGACGGTGACGCCGGCATTCAAAATGGAACCGTCCAGCCGCTTCTCGAGGCGGCGCTTCAATCCCTTGAACGATGCCATGGCCGCGACGATCTTTTCCGACGCGATGCCGATCTCGTGCGCCATAGCGAAACAGCCCGTGATATTCTCGGCTTGGAACGAACCCAATAGGGGTGATCTCACTTTGAATGTCTGTCCTTGGTGGACGATGCCGAACTCAAGACCATCTTTCGATTGATGGACATCGCGATAGGAATAGTCGGCACCGGAAGAACCATACCAGACGATCTTTTTCGAAGAGCCGGCGAGCGTTCGGACGACACCCGGCTGATCTTTATTGGCTACGATAAGGCCGGAGTTGGGGACGATGAAGCCGGAGTCAGGTATGCCCGCGACTAATTTCTTGAAAGCGTCGAAATAGTCCGCTTCGGTCGGATAGAGATCGGCATGATCCCAGGATACCGCCGATAGGAGCAGGTGCGTAGGCCGGTAATGGAAGAACTTGGCCCGCAGGTCGGTGGGCGAGCTTTTGTATTCGTCGCCTTCGAAGACGCTCCAATCGCTCCTGGAAAGCCGAGCTGGAGCTTCCGTCGACAGCGCTACGCCGCCGAACATGTATGACGGGTCTAGTCCGGCCTCGGAGAGGATATGCGAAAGGAGGGCCGATTGGGAGGTCTTTCCCCATGTGCCGGTGCAGACGATGGAATGCTTTCTGACGAAATATCGGCCGATGGCTTCGGCGAACGAGCACGCCGGTATGCCGAACTGTTCGGCCGCGGCGGTCTCCGGGTTCTGCCTGCCGGAAGCCGTGCCGATGACCACGAGATCCGGAGCGCCGCCAGCCACCATCTTTTCCGGATGCCAGCCGGCGTAAAAATCGATGCCGGCCCTCTCCAGCTCGGTCGAAACCGGCGGGAAGAAGCCCTTGTCGGAGCCGGTCACCTTGACGCCGGCCTTGTGGAAGGCGATGGCCAAGGCGCTGGTGGCCACGCCGGATATGCCGATGACGTGAATATGGCGCGGTAGTTTCGGCAGGCTTGCGTTCATAATCAGCTTAGTATAGCGTATATGCAGAACGGCGAAAACCGCCGAATCATGGCTCTAAGATATAATCTCACCGCTCTTACACATATGAACGAAAATTCTCCGCACACGCTAGCCGACTTGGCCGCGGCGGCGCAGGAAGGCAAATACTTTTTCGAGTTCGAGAATCTCCCTACAGGCATCAAGGACGAAGAAGTGTGGGATATATTCGGCGAATATGACGATATCCAGCTTATACCTCTGGGGGCCGAAGACTCTTATTTTGCCGGGCTGCTCGGCGAAGACCAAGCAGTCTGGACCGACGATGACAAGCTCTTGTTCACCATAGTGAAGAACAAGCGCCAACAGGAGGGGATCTTGGTCATCAGATTCGAGCCTGACGGCGTCAAACTGCTCAAAGGGATGGTATAATTGCCAGAACCGAGCCAGCGTCTCTCTAACCCCCGCGCTTCATGTCGCGGGATTTTTAATTTTTCAGGACTACGTCATCTCTTCAAAAGATCCTTGATTGCCTCCGTGTCTTTTCGCCACGCGCCGGATTCTCCCCCGCCGACCGGCGGACCGCCGTCGAACCATTCGAGGCCGGAAAATTGGAGCTTATAGGTGTCTCCTGGTCTTTGGAGGGAACCCAGATAAACAAATCGTTTACCGGTCTCTTTGGCGTGTTGTATAGCTTGTATCATCATGCCGAGGCCCATGTCTTTGGGCGCGGCGGCCAGATCGTAGAACGGATATGAATAGTGCAAAAGCGTCGCATTAGAATAGCAGATAGCATATCCAAGCGGCTTGCTTTCTGCATCCCGGTCAGGCTTATATGTGAGCAGGGCGTTAAAATTGCTTTTGGCCGGGTCAGTCAGCATTTCCTTAACCTTTGCCGCGCTCATAATGCCAGCGCCGAATTTATTTTCATAGAAATCCTTGGCCATTTTGCCTATAGACCAGTCATACTCTTTGAGCGGCACTTTAGTCAAGTAAAGTGGCACTCCTTCAACGTTCGTGCTGACTGTGCCCGTGCCGCCCATATTCGCGCCGACTTTCTTCAATATACGCCTGTTCTCGCTCGACAATTCGAACCGCGCCAGGTTGATCCGCACGCTCCGCGTCTGATGCATGACGCCCTTTCCTATCCTAGTGAAGACATAGCCGCGCGCGTACATATCGGCGACATTCTCCTCCGAGAAGTCGGTTATAGTTTTCTCATCCCAATGTAAGTAGTTCATGTTAAACCTTTTGACCCTTCCACCTTTTTATCTTAATGCAGCGCCAGCCAGAATCCGAAGACCACGAAGATGAAGTGCACCACCCAGAATCTCATGACGGTCTTCTCCTCGCTCCAGCCCTTGAGCTCGAAATGATGGTGAAGGGGCGCCATGGCGAAGACTTTGCGGCCGAAGAGATAGCGCGAACCGACCTGGATGACGACGGACAGGGCCTCGATATAGAACATGAAGCCGAGGAAAGGGAGCGAGCCAAGCTCGCCGATGGCCAAGGCGTTCACGGCCAGCAGGGCGCCCAAGCCGAGCGAGCCGACGTCGCCCATCATGAATCGCGCCGGCTTGATATTGAAATAAGTGTACGCGGTGATGGCTCCGACGGCGGTGGCGTTCAGGATGGCGATCTCGCCGAAGCCGTTGATCCACGAGAGCAGGGTGAGAGCGCTGAAGGTCGTGATGAGCATGCCCCCGGCCAAGCCATCCATGCCGTCGGCGATGTTGACTGCGTTGGCCGTGAACATGACCACCAGGATGACGATCGGCACGATCATCCAGCCGGCGTCGATCGACCAGCCGAAGGGAAAGTAGATGAAATGCCAGGCTGGCCCGAGCTTGTCATAGACCCACCAGGCGGTGACCGCTCCGGCGATGAATTGCAGTATGAGCTTCTCATGGACGAAGACGCCGCGCCGAGTCCGCGAACCGAACCAGACGGACATGCGCTTGAAGGCGGTCCATGGCAGAGTGACGAAGTACCAGAACGCGCATAGTCCATTCTTTGTGGATATGGACGAGCGTCCAAACATGAGAGAGCTTGCGGGAACGCCGCTCGGCGCCATATATGCTCATGAGGTCATCCACTGCGCCTAGGAGGGCGGAAAAAAGCATGACGCCGACAGGCACGTAGGTGAAAGAGCGGGACCAGTTGAAGAGATAGGTGATGACGGCCACGGTCACGATGACCAAAAGGCCGCCCATGACCGGTGTAGTGGCCTTGTAGGCGTGCGAGCCGAGCATGGTGAGCTCGGTCTTCGGGCCTTTTATGACATGGAAGCGGTAGAGCAGGCGTATAAGAAACGGCGCCCAGATGAACGCCACGACGGCCCCGACGAGCATGAAACCGATGATATAGGCCAAGTCGGCCGTGCCTTGGAGGATGCTGATCATGGGAGAACGATAGCATGAAAATAGGGCTATGTGGAGGCTTTATGGGGTGGTATTGACATAGGTGTTGATTGGGTGTATAATGTCGACAGGTTAGAGATAGTTCATTTCCAACCCGCTGTGGCGAAGAGCCCAGCACCAGTAAATCCGAGCATGCCTCTATGAGGCTCGCTCAAAACAAGAAAGGACACGCTATTATGAATAGCACGTTCGCAATGAGTCAGGGTGCAGGTCAAAAATTGGAATTCGCTTTCCAACGCAACGATGGGAGTACAGCCGATTTGGATTGGCTCTCCACTGGCGACAACCTCAAGTCAGTTATGCTACTCGCCCGGGGCGAAGCGGAATTGATCCTCAAGGTCAAGCCTGCTCCCGAGCCGGGGCCGGTTATCGACTCCATCATCCGTGTGGACCGCTCGATTCGTCCCACGTATCCCGATTGGGTTAAGACTGTGATGCATCCGGAGCTGGAGCCTCTTGGTCCGGCCGAGTATGACATCGCGGAAGTCGAGCAATGGCTCCACGAAGGCCAGAAGGACGGGAAGTGGATCGAAGGCAACAATATCTACGCCCATCTCAAGGAGATCGACACTCTGAAGACCTGCCTCGGACTGCGTGACCTTGAAGAGATCCAAAAGAAAGGCATTGCCTTCTTCCGGAAACACTTTGGCGGCAAAGCAGTCTTTGGTTGGTCCGGTGTCGTGCGGCTCCGCCATGGCGACCTCTGCGTCCCGTACCTCTGCGGGTTCGGTGACAGAGTGGTCCTCTACTGGAGCTGGCTCGGCCTCGGCTGGGACGGCGACTACCCGGCTCTCCGCCACGCAAGTTAGCGCTTAGGCCTTGGTCACTTTGCACTCTGTGCGCTTTGACCTTTGCCCTAAAAATTTGGTGGTCTAACCACCCGGCATGGAATGAGCCGCTGACATTCAAAACCCACATGACGAAATCATGTGGGTTTTCGGCATATGGTAAACTATGTGCGGTAGTAGGCGAATCATGCGGGCGGTCAAGGCTTCCCGCGGCCGAATCCAGTATCCATGAGCTGAGAACGAGAGCGGTTACGGCTTCTCTCGGAGGGCTTATGCAGACACTTCAAAAAATGAAGCTACTTGGTGCAGAATGTTATGGCATTATGATGCCGAATACGATTCAATCTCGAGATCGCGTAAGCTTCAAGGGATGGTGACATGGAAGACATTTTGCATATACGTGCGGAACCGCCATGGCAACCTCAACGTCCCGTACCTCTACGAGAACGGTGACAAAGTGGTCCTCAACTGGAACTGGCTCGACAACGACTGGAACAGCAACAACCCGGCTCTCCGCCACGCAATTCGTATCATTTCTCTCCTGTTTTTGCGGGAGAGTTTTGCTTTGTAAGCTGCCCGCTCCAGCCGCCGAGATTGGTGCCGATCTCCTCGAGCTTCACCGATAATGCGATATATTTCTTGTCGTCGAGTGACTTGGATTCCCAAAGTATCATAAGTAACACTTTAAGTGTGTCGAGCTTTCGTATGGCTAGGCGGACATAGGGCGATTTCTCTTCTCTGGAGAGGAATGTGGCCGCGGCGATAGCTTCTATGATTTCCACGAATAGGCAATCTATCCGCAGTCCTATAGAATATCTGTGTTCCTTCGGCAATTCCATATAATACCCATGCCACATCAGATACGCATCTTTGATCTTGCGCATGACCGGCAAAATTCCGTGGGGGGGGGGGCTTTCATAGCTTGCGACGGATCCGGTTTGCTCATATGTACGATGATATCATCTCCCTTGAAAATCTGCTCGAAGCATGGAGAGAATTCGTAAGAGGGAAACGAAAAAGAAAAGACGTCCAAAATTTCGAGCGGGATCTGATGGCGAATATCATTTCGCTCCATCGAGACTTGGCAGCAATGACTTATGAGCATTTGGAATATGAATTCTTCAGGATTTATGATCCGAAGCTGCGAGACATCCATAAAGCCAGCGTCAGAGATCGTGTGCTTCACCGGGCCTTGCATAGAAAATTGTATCCATTCTTTGAGCGCACATTCATAGCAGATTCTTTTTCATGCCGGCTCGATAAAGGGACTCACAAAGCCTTAGATCAATTCCGATCGTTCTCGTATAAAACGTCTTGCAACCGCACCAAGACGGCATGGATTTTGAAATGCGACATTAGGAAATTCTTTGCTTCAATAGATCAGACCGTTCTCATGGAGATCTTATCGATCTATATCCAAGACGAGAATGTCCTGGCTCTGGTGTCGAAGGTCGTCTCGAGCTTTTCTTCGACAGCAAAAGGGATTGGCTTGCCATTGGGCAATCTCACCTCTCAACTTCTCGTGAATATATATATGAATGAGTTCGATCAGTTCATGAAGCATAAGCTTAGGCGAAATATTATATCCGCTATGCCGATGATTTTGTCATCCTTTCAATAGATAGAGATTGGCTCTGCAACCTTATTCCAAAGATCAGCGATTTTCTCGAGACCAGGCTTAAGCTCAAGCTTCATCCGAACAAAATCAGCATTGAAACGTTCGCTTCAGGCGTTGATTTCCTCGGCTGGGTGCATTTTCCCGATCACAGGGTGCTCCGGACCAAGACTAAACAGAGGATGTTCAGGAATATAAAAATAAAACAGGCCAAGTCTGAAACAATCCAGTCCTATCTCGGCCTACTGAGTCACGGAAACACCAAAAAGCTGCAGAATATCATAACCACTTCAATCTCCTGATTTCCGTTTTTGAATTTTGAGCCCGTGCAAAAATCCTATTATCAGCAGAAATCTTTCCATTTTCATTCCACATTTGATCCAGAAGGCCGCCATTCGGCTTGACGACCTCGATCACCCCTTGCTTCACTCCGGTGCCGTATACGCCGTCTTCGGGATAGGCCATGACGTGGGAATAGTGGATCTTGATCGGGACGAAATTCTGATATTCGACTTGGTGGATAACGAGAATATGGTCCCGATCGTCGCTGTCTGGGCCGCCGATCATGATGATCATGTCTCCCGGCGCCGTATCTTTGAGCGCCACGAGGACACTATTTTTTTCATGAGCCAAGGTAGCCACGTCGCAATTCTCTATCGGCCGCAGGGAACAGCGGATCTTGCCGACGATACCATGACAATTGACGAACGAGATGTGCCTGTCGAGAGGCCCCTTCTTTCTCTCCTCGCTTTCCGCGTTCAATGTGTAATAGGCAAAAGCGGAGCAATCGATGCCGATATCATCGTCCACGAGGAGCTTCTTCAGGGATTCGTTTGCCAGGGAATCCACGGCGATGTGTTTCTTTGCCGTTATAGTTCGGACTTCTTCAAAAATGTCCGCCGGACTACCCTTACCGATGTCGGCTCGCAAGGCGGCACGGGCTTTGACCTTCTTGTTATTGAAATACGGGATCGAACAAACCGCCCCACCCACCTTGAAATGGAAGTATTGGTCGATGACCGACAGGGCACGAGGTGTTATGGTTTTAGTGTTCATTAGAAATTAGTCCGCCAGCTGGCGGAAATTAGAAATTATCTTTAGTATCTCCTTGCCTCTCGCATTGAACCTGCCATGCGTCTCCATGATGCCGCGCATGCTCTGGATGCGCAAGAGATCGGCGCCGAGTTCGGTGTTCGGATAAGGGATCGCCGTATATCCGGCGAGCTCGAAAGAACCCACGGCATCATCGGGCAGGCTTCGAATCTTCTCCGTCACGCGCTGAACGATCTGGGCTCCGTCGTTGATGGGAATGAGGGGGAGGCTGTCGTTTGATGCTGTTGCGTCGCGCGCCGAGGCACCCGTGGCGGCTTCGCCGAGCAGGGCAACGATATGCGCCTCAAAGACGATCGATCCGATGGCTCCCTGCCGGCGATTCTCTTCCTGGAGGAACGATTCAAATGAGGCGGAAGCGGGCTGACGGGCGTTTATCTCGATCAGGAATATCGCGTCACGGTCGTCGTCCCGCATGACGTCTATTCCGAAGAGCCCGCGCCAGCCGTCGGCGCGCATCTTCTCCCCGATGGCGCGCGCCATGTCCTCGATCCGGATGATCTCCGTTTCGCTCAAGAGGGAATGAGTCATGCTCCAGTCATTGCCGACCGTGGCGAACGGTTGGTCGGTGAAAGGCGGCAGGCCAGTCAACTGATAGCTCGGATTGCCGATGAGGATGTTGCCGGTCCCGATCCCGTCGGGCGCCACGACGATGTTGACGGTGAATGACGGTCCTCGGACGAAAGAGCTCGCTCTCGCCGGGCGGTCGGGGAATTTTCTTTGCAATGCGCGCAGCTCATTGGCCGAATTGACCAGGATGGTGCCGTCGCCGGTGTGGCCATGCGCCCATTGGACGACGAGAGGCTCCTTGTTCCAGACAAGCTCCTTTGCGGGGGCGACAGTATGCGCCGGGAGATATTGTTCAGCCAGCGGGCCGAGCCACTCTACTTGAGTTATCTTATTCTCGACTTTTTCTGCGAGGGCGCTCGAAGGATTGAGCAATTTCCAGCCATTCTCCATGGTTATTGCTTCGATCAGCGGATTGTTCTTGAAGACGAGCAGGGCGGCGTCCGGGCCCGACATCAATTCCTTGACGACGGTGCTTTTGAGTAGTTGGAGCGTGTCGAGGGTGTTTCCTTCCGTGGCACCCTCTTCTTCAACGAGATGGACGAAGTCAGGATATCGCCCTTTTATGATTTCGGCATACGGCGTCCTGTTCGACACGATGACGTATTCGGCGCATGGCGCCATGCCGAGCGCGCGCTCGATATCGCGGACGACATAGACAATCTTTCTCTTTTGAGACATGATGGAAGTCTAGTATAATTTCCGCCGAATCACAATTATGGCCACGCTCTATATCGTCGCTACGCCCATCGGAAATCTGGAGGACATCACCCTTCGGGCTCTTAAAGTTTTGGCCGCTGTCGATGTCATTCTCTGCGAAGATACGCGGATGACCGCCAAATTGTTGGCGAGGCACGGCATTTCAAAGAAGACCCTTTCATATCATATGCATAGCAAGCTGTCGCGGGTCGAAGAGATCATCGGGTTCTTGCGGGAAGGTAAAAATTTGGCCCTCGTCTCCGATGCTGGCACGCCTGGCATTTCAGATCCCGGCGCGGAATTGGTGGCGCGGATACGGGAAGCTTTTCATATGAATATTGGTGCCGCGTCGCATTCTCATTCACTCGGAGGACCCTCTCTTGGAGTGGTTGATGAAAGTGTCAAGAAAGTTGACGCTTTTGACTATACGGTAAAGGTAGAGTCTGTCCCCGGTCCATCCGCCATGACAGCGGCGCTCTCAATCGCCGGTGTCCCATGTGCAGATTTCACATTCCTCGGATTTCTGCCGCACAAGAAGGGAAGGGAGACTTTATTCAAAGAAATAGTCGCTTCCGAACGCACCATGGTATTCTATGAATCGCCTCATCGGATCATGAAAACGCTCGAATCGCTCGTCGCGCACCTGCGGCCGTCTCTCTCGGAAAGTAATGCGCAAAGCAAAAACGCAACCCCAAAAAAAGTCACCGTGTGCCGCGAATTGACTAAGATATTCGAAGAAGTCGTCTCTGGGACGGCGGAGGAGGTGAGAAGCTATTTCAAATCCCATCCTGACAAAGTCAGAGGGGAGTTCGTGGTTATAGTGAGCGCATAATGCTTTTCGGGGGATAAGGTTGGTGTATAAAAATCCTCCGTTTCAGCCTGTGCCTAAACGGAGGGTCTTGTCTCTTGAAATGTGATCTCTTCGATGAGGGATTCGATTATCCCTTTGTCCACCTCGTCGGAAGAGAGGATTATCCTGTCTCCTAACCTCGACAGGAATTCCCTCTTATGCGGACTATGCTGTTTGACGACATTGCATCCATCGAATTCGAATGAACATCTCGGCTGTAAAGTCGTCGGATGCCATCCGCGGGCGCTTGGATCGTTTTCAACGCCGACGATAGGCGCAACACCGATCTTCAGCGTATTGCCCGTGAAGGTGCATTCGGCGACTCGGCCGACATACCTGTCGTTATTGATCGTATGGAGCCAGCAACAGGCGTAAGACTCCGGTATTTCTTTTTTCATTGCAAATAGCCTCTTTTTAGCGGTTGGCCCTTGTTTCCTAGCATTATCCTAACACCTCGTTGTATAATGGCCAAGCTATGTCAAAACGCCAAATAATCATGATACTCGCCGCACTGATCATCGTCATTGCTCTTTTTTCCGGTCTTCCGTCCTGGTGGGATACGGTGCTCTATGTCGTCATGGCATTATTCATCATAGTGGCCGCGTACCTCATGAAGCCGGCGTCCGCCCCTGTCAAGCCGGCTGCGCCGTACGTCGATCACACCCCAGTCGCTCAAGCTCCTGAAACATCGACATCCGCCACTGAAGATACGTCGCCACTGCCTTGAAATGCGACCGCGAATATACATCTTCGGCGCTCTACTCATCGTCGTCTGCGCCGCTTTTATCCTGTGGGCCATGCCCGTCCGTCGCGTGGCTTATTCGAATGACATAGGTAATGCCATGGCGGCCACGAGCACGGCACCGGTTCCAGCTGTCCCTGCGACGACGACCCCCGTTTTTGTCGTCAAACATCTTCCGACGCCGGATTCGGTCAAGGCAGTATATTTCACCAGCTGGGCGGCAGGCAGCCCTTTATTCCAGGATGAGCTCTGGAGCATGTTCGATGGCAGTACGGAGCTGAATTCTATCGTCATCGACGTCAAAGACTGGAGCGGTCGCATCGGATATGTCGTAGACGATCCGCGATACGCCGACCCTTCGATCACGGCCATGGGTTCGTATGAGAATCGCATCCCCAACATCGAGCAGTTCATCGGCAAGCTCCATGACAAGGGCGTTTACGTCATCGGTAGGATCCAGGTGTTCCAGGATCCATATGCTGTAACAATCCATCCGGAATGGGCCGTGCGGGATGACCGCACAGGCAAGCCATGGAAAGACGCAGGCGGGGCGTATTGGCTCGACCCTGATTCGCGCGACGCCTGGGCTTATATCGCCGCCATCGCTAAGCAAGCCTACGCCGTCGGTTTCGACGAGATCAATTTCGACTATGTCCGCTTCCCGTCGGACGGAGATATCGGCGACGCCGTCTTCGCCAAATACGCTTCGACGACCAGAGCGAGCGTCATCAAGGACTTTTTCTCATATCTCCACGACACTTTGTCGCCCATGGGCATACCTATCTCCGCCGATCTATTCGGCCAGACGACCTCCGAACTGACGGACATGGGCATCGGCCAGGTCATCGAGGATGCTTTTTCGTATTTCGATTTCGTAGATCCGATGGTCTATCCGTCCCATTTCGCTGACGGCTTTATCGGCTACGCCCATCCGGCTCTGCATCCATATGAAGTGGTCAAGTATTCCATGGACCAGGGCGTAGCCAGAGCCATAGCCGCGTCGTCCACACCGTCGAAGTTGCGCCCGTGGCTCCAGGCCTTCGATCTTGGCGCGACCTATACGCCGGCCATGGTAGAGGCGCAGAAGCAGGCGACATACGATGCCGGCCTGTACAGCTGGCTCCTGTGGAACGCCGGGGCGGTGTATAACAAGGAGGAGTTATGCACAGGCGCTTGTGATTTTCCATAAAAGTGGTACTATTTATCCTCGGAGGATCGTGTTTGGCATCGATACATCATTTTTTCAGGGCGGACGCCCTGGGTCATGCCGAACATGTTCTTTTTTTTGTTTCAAAACCACATATAAAGTTATGACAAGAAGATGCGGAATCACACTCGGAGATGGGCAAAGAGTTCCAGTGCCAGTAGAAAAAATCGGCACGGTTCAGAGCTTCCTTGCCCAAACAGGCCGTCGTTTCCAGAACACGACTGAAGTTCACCAATTCCTCAACGGCGTCTTGCCGCCGGGGATCATCAAACAAGGATCGAACTTCGTCGCCCAGCAACAAGCACCCGCTTGATTGCCTTGCATAACAAAGCGCCCTGAAAGGAGCGCAAAATATGTAAAACACCCGGCGTCTCATGTAGGCGTCGGTTGTTCTGTTTTTATGCTATATTCGCTTCGCTCATATATCGCCTGCGCTCGGACTTCATGTAAGCGAGCTTCCATAAGTCCTCACTTGGCGCTATAATTGACCTAAACTCTTTTATCCTATGGACGACAATCGCGTCACATATTTCGCCGAGACCGATGCCCGCAACAAACGGGTCAAATTCGGCATCAAAGCCAAAGACCGCACCACGCACGTCTACGTCATCGGCAAGACCGGCATGGGCAAGTCCACCATGCTCGAGAACATGGCCGTCCAGGACATCCAGAACGGCGAAGGCATGGCTTTCATCGACCCGCACGGCAAGACCGCCGACCTCCTGCTCGAATACGTGCCCAAGGAGCGCATCCGCGATGTCATACACATCGCTCCTTTCGATACGGATTATCCCATCTCGTTCAACGTCCTCGAATCAGTCGATCCCGGCCAAGCGCCACCTGGTCGTCTCGGGCCTGATGAGCACCTTCAAGAAGATCTGGGAGGACGCATGGTCGGCCCGCATG
Source organism: uncultured bacterium (assembly GCA_963701025.1). GTDB lineage: Bacteria > Patescibacteriota > Minisyncoccia > Phycocordibacterales > PALSA-1337 > C7867-002. The sequence continues at coordinate 828,262 of OY969557.1, forward strand.
GAATACATCCTGACCAATACCTTGCTGGCGCTTTTGGAAGCGCCTGGCTCCACTCTTGCTCGGCGTCAATCGCATGCTCTCCGACAAGGACTACCGCAAGGAGATCGTCTCGCAGATCAAGGATCCGTCGGTCAAAGCTTTCTGGACGAAAGAATTCGCCAATTATAGCGAGCGCATGGCCGCACGAAGCCGTGCCTGCGATCCAGAACAAAGTCGGACAATTCACCGCCAATCCTCTTATCAGAAATATGATCGGCCAGCCGGTATCGTCGTTCGATTTCAGGAAGGCCATGGACGAGCGCAAGATCATCATCATCAACCTGTCCAAAGGCCGCGTCGGCGACGAGAACATGAAGCTCCTCGGCGGCCTTCTGGTGACCAAGATATATCTCGCCGCCATGTCGCGCGCCGACATGCCCGACCGGGTGGTGCAAGACTCTGCCGAATTTCTATCTATTCGTGGACGAATTCCAGAACTTCGCCAATGCCTCGTTCGCGGACATCCTGTCCGAGGCCCGCAAATACAAGCTCAATCTGACCATTGCCCACCAATACGTAGAGCAGATGGACGAGAATGTCTCGGCCGCCGTCTTCGGCAACGTCGGCACCATGGTCGTCTTCCGGGTCGGCGCCACTGACGCCGAAGTCTTGGAAAAGGAGTTCGCCCCGCAATTCACCATCGAAGACCTCGTCAACCTCGGCTCAATATCAGATATACCTCAAGCTGATGATCGACGGATTGACTTCGGCGCCGTTCTCCGCCACCAATATGCCGCCGATCGCACAGCCGACGGTCCATTACGTCGACGAAATCATCGCCGCATCGCGCGAGCAGTTCGCCCGGTCGCGCGCGGAGGTCGAAGAAGGCATCGTCAAGTTCCACGAGCCGACGCCGAAAACGCCTGCTGCGGCGAAACCTGCCTCTGCGCCGAAGGCTCCGGTTGCCGCCGCGCCGAAAAAAGCCGAGATGCCGGTCGCACCGAAAGCGGTGGTAGTGCCGAAAGCGGTAACGGCACCGCCCGCTCCCGCCGCGAAGCCGCCGGTTCATCAGCCTTTTAAGGTCGCTTTTAAAGCGGTCCCGCAGGATGTCACTCTAGCGTCACTAGGACAAAGTGACAAGAAAGTTGACACTTTTGCATATACGGCAAAACAATCACCCCCGCTCCCTCAAGCCGCGAAACCCGCTACTCCCGTGTCTGCGCTTTTGCCGCTTTCATCCCTGAATAAGACCAGACCCGCGCCGAAAGTCGACCCGAAAGTCCCGACCGCCGAGAATGTCAATCAATTGAAGAACGCGCTGGCGGCGGCATTAAACAAGCACAAAAATTCAGCAGCACCCGAGGCTCCCAAGGCAGCGCCGGCATCCGTTCCCCAAACTTTCCCTAAAGGAACGTCCCACATTACGAAAGAAACCAGCTCCACGCCGAAAGAAGTACCGGAAGACGTCCTGAAGAAGATATTGAAAATCGACTGAAGGCGTGTCAGGATGAAGACATGAACACTTCCGCTCGCCCCGCCGGGCCTCGCAGCATCCTCATATTTTCCCTCGTCTATTACCCGCGTTTTGTCGGCGGGGCCGAAGTGGCCGTGAAAGAGATAACCAACCGCTTGGCCGCATATGACACGTTATCGTCTCAGGACGGATTTGAATTCGACATGGTCACATTGAACGGAGGAGGCGAGGCCGTATCGGAACGAGTCGGATCGGTCAACGTCCATCGCGTCTTTAACAAAGTCGGACCGCTTCAGAAATTGTTCTTTCCGTTCGCCGCTCTTTTCAAGGCGATCGCTCTTCATCGCCGACGGAAATATGACGCCACCTGGTCCATCATGGCCAATTATGCCGGTTTTGCCGCCCTCTTCTTCAAGATGAAAAACCCGAATATCCCTTTTATCCTGACTCTCCAGGAAGGGGATCCGTTCTCGCATATCCGAAAGCGCGTCGGCATATTCTATCCTTTGTTCAAAAAGATATTCCGGCGCGCCGACAAGATCCAAGCCATTTCCAATTATCTGGCCGATTGGGCCAAAGACATGGGCGCGACATGTCCGGTCACGGTCGTGCCGAATGCCGTCGATTACGGTCGCTTCTCCAAGGAAATGGATCCGGCGAAGAGGGATGCCTTGCGCGTGAAGCTCGGATTTTCCGACACGGACATCGTCTTGGTGACGGCCGGCCGGCTGGTGAAGAAAAACGGCGTCAAGGATATCGTTTCCTCATTGCAGTACCTTTCCCCGGCTTGCAAATTCCTTTCCATAGGCGACGGGGAAGACCTGGCCGCGCTCCAAGAGCAAGTCAAAGAGCTGAAGCTCGATGGCCGCGTCGTCTTCAACGGATTCATCGCGCATTCAGAACTGCCTGACTACCTGAAAGCGTCTGACATATTCGTCAGACCGTCGCTCTCTGAAGGCCTCGGCAACTCGTTCCTCGAGGCTATGGCCGCCGGTATTCCCGTCATCGCCACACCCGTCGGCGGTATCCCAGATTTTCTCGTAGACGGCGAGACCGGACTTCTCTGCGAAGTCGGTAATCCCAAGTCGATCGCCCAGAAAGCCGAGAAGTTGATCAAAGACGGAGAGTCGCGCGACTACATAGTCGGCCGAGCGAAAGCCATGGTCAAAGAGAAGTATCAGTGGGACAAAGTCGCGGCGGAGATGAGGCGCTTATTCGTGTGATAGACTAAAGAAATGAGGATCCTCATCGCCAGCGGCATATACCCACCCGACATAGGCGGTCCGGCCCAGTACGCGCGCAACCTCTTCGAGACGTGGAGTAGGCAGGGCCACTCGGTCAAAGTCGCGGCGTACCGCTGGGAACGCGTCGCGCCGCCGGGGTTTCGTCACCTGCTCTATCTCACCAAGATCATACGCAAGGGCTGGAAGGCTGATCTCATCCTAGTTCTCGATACCTGGTCGGCGGCCGTACCGACCATGATCGCTTGCGCCCTCATGGGAAAGAAGTACGTCATCCGCACGGGCGGCGATTTCCTATGGGAATCGTACATCGAACGGACCGGCGACATGGTACTGTTCAGGGATTTTTACGGCCAGTCCAGCGGGGATTTCCTTTCGAAGCGATGGCCGAAGCTTTCCCGCAAAGAGCATCTCGTTTTCAGACTGTCAGGAGCCGTCCTGCGGCGCGCCAAGGCCGTAATTTTCAGCACCGAGTGGCAGAAAGGCATATTCGAAAAGGCCTACGGGCTTGATCCGAAGAGAAGCGCCATCGTCGAGAATTATTGCGGAACGAGGCATGTGTCGCCAGGGACTGAAGATGCGCTAGCCGCGCCCGAAGACGCGACGTTCGTTCTCGAGGGAAGGGATTTCGTCGCCGGCACGCGCTCTCTCAAGTGGAAGAACATCGACGCCATAAAAGCGTCTTTCGAGGACGCCCGTGCGGAGGTGAAGCGCCGCGGCTTGGCTGACATACATCTCGACACCGGCAAGGCCGTCTACAACAGTTTCGTGGAAAAGATAAGCCGCTCGTACGCGGTCATCCTCGCGTCCATAGGCGACATAAGCCCCAACATGATATTCGACGCTATCGCCGCCGGCACGCCATTCATCCTGACCAAAGAAACCGGCATCGCTGACCGGGTCAAGGATGCGGCTATTTTCGTTGATCCGCTCGACCGCAGAGACATCGCCGACAAGATCGTCTGGCTTTCCGACCCGGCCAATCGCGCGGCACAGGCGGAGAAAGTGCGGAAGATAACATTCGTCCATTCATGGGAGGATATCGCCGGGGAGATAGTAAAAATATGGAAGATGGTGGAATCGAAGAAGGCGGAATCGAAGAAGGCGAGAAAATAACATGGTCAAGCGGCTGCTCATGATATCGACCGACCGGAAGATCTTCGACGAAGGGAGCGCCGTTCGCGCCCGCCAGGCCGAATACGCTAAGAGCTGGGATGAGGTTCATATAATCGTCTTCTCCGGCAGGGGATTTTTCGAGCAGGCGATAAGCCAGAATTGCTGGGCATACCCGACGCGTTCTTGGACAAAGTGGCTTTATACTTTTGACGCCATGCGCCTCGGCCGATTCATCGTCGAAAATAAAGGTATAACCGACATCACCTGTCAGGACTCATCGTTGACGGCTATGGTCGGCGTCTCTCTGAAAAAGAGCGCGGCGAAGCGCGGCAAGGCACTGTCGCTCGAGATCCAGGTCCATGAAGACATCGGCGCGATGCATTATGCATTCAATATCTCGAATAGGATTCGCAAAGCTCTAGCTCTTTCATATATTCCCAAGGTTGATCATATTAGGGTCGTTTCCGAAAGGATCAAAAAATATATCGAATCGATTCTCCCCGTTTCTGGATTTCTGCCCGTTCGGCAGACAGGATTACCCCGTACTCCTACCATCGAGGTGCGGCCGATCAATGTAGACATCGAAGCGGTCAAGAATGCTCCGATCATGACTGGGGCCGATCTTCATAAGAAGTATCCGCAGTTCGATAATATAATCCTCGTCGTCGGGCGGCTCGAGCCGGAGAAGAATGTCTCTCTGGCAGTGGACGCATTCGCCCTAGTCATGGCTAGGGCGCCGAAGATAGGTCTTATTATAGTGGGTCGCGGGTCGCAATTGAACTCATTGAAAGACGCCGCTTCTAGAATCACGCCGCGAAGCTCGATTATCTTTGAAGGTTGGGCCGATAAAGCCACCCTTTATTCATATTACAAGACCGCCGATTTGCTCCTTAATACATCTCTTTTTGAAGGCTATGGTATGGCTCTGGTCGAGGCTCATGCGGCGGGATGCCCGATCGTCTCTACGGATGTTGGCGTGGCGAGGGAAATGAGCGCGACCATCATTGATTGGGATGCACGGAGCGTGGCGGATGGCATTGTCGATGTCCTGGCTCGAATGAGTGGCGCGCGGGCATTGAAATGATATGAAACTGCTCATCATCACCCAGAAGGCCGATATCAACGATCCGATACTCGGCTTTTTCCATCGTTGGATAGAGGAGTTCTCCAGGAATTTCGAAGCGGTCACGGTCATATGCCTGGAGGAAGGTCGGCATGAGCTTCCGGCGAACGTGAAAGTCTTGTCGCTGGGAAAAGAGAAAGCTCCGAAATCCAAAGCGACGGGCAGATTTTTATACACAGTTAGATTTTTCCGGCATATATGGCGCGAGAGGAAGAATTATGACGCGGTGTTCGTGCATATGAATCCTATATACGCGGTCGGGGGTGGCTGGTTCTGGAAGATGTCTGGAAAAAAGATCGCCCTCTGGTACACACACAGGGCGGTTGACGTCAAATTACGCGTGGCGGAAAAATTCGCCGACGTCATTTTCACGGCCTCGGCGGAGGGTCTCACCCTGAAGACGGCAAAAAAACGGGTAGTGGGTCACGGTATCGACGTGGAACGGTACACTTCCGCGCGACACGCTTCCGAGGCGCGAATGAAGCGACTCGGCACCGAACCGATTTCCATCATCAGCGTCGGCCGCATTACGCCCATAAAGAACTGCGACACGCTCGTCGAAGCCGCGCGCGTTTTGAAAGAGAAATATGGTGCACGATTCACCGTGACCTTTATCGGCTCTTCGGTCACGGCTGGCGATAGGGGATATTCGGCCAAAGTAAAAAGCCTGGTGGAAAAATACGCTTTGGGAAGCATCGTCTCATTCGCCGGCGATATGAAACCGGTAGACATGCCCGCCGCGTACGCCTCTGCCGACATTTCCATAAATCTCACCCCGACCGGCGGTCTCGACAAAGCTGTTCTCGAATCGATGGCCGCGGGCGTTCCGGTCTTGACCTCGAACGCGGCCTTCAAGAGCTACTTCGAATCCGCGTCGGCGGGTCTCGCGGATAAGCTCATATTCAGGGAACGCGACGCGAAAGATCTGGCGGAGAAGATCGCCGCTCTGTTCGGCCCGACCCTGCGCAAGGATAACCTGCGGGACATCGGGCTTGCCCTTCAGAAGACGGTGAGAGAGAAAGCGGATGTCGGCGTTCTCATCGATAAGATCAGTGAAAGCATTAAAAATATATGATTTATAATATCTATTCCATACCGTATGAGATGCGCGGTTCGAAATATCTTGATCTACTTAAAAAAAGTATAGAAGACGGTATACAGAAGGATACAGTCTTCAAAGTCAAAAGATTCTCTTGGAAAGAGCTTTTATTCGTAGCACGCGCTCCTAGCGAACGTCGCTTGGTGCAGATCCATTGGGAGACGAACATATATGGTAGCGAGTACGCGCTCGTCTCCCTCATACGGATGGCCTATCGATTTCCAGGCCTGCTTCTGTTGAAGCTTCGCGGAGTCAAGATCGTCTGGACTATCCACAACCTCTCCGCCCACGATTACCCGCACCCATGGATAGATTCCATGGGAAGATCTCTCATGTGGCATATAGTTGACGCAGTAACTATACAGCAAAAGAGATTTGCCGAGATTAAAAAAAAAGAGAGGAAAGGTCAAAAGTCGCCGCACATATATTATATACCCCATCCGAACTTCGTGGGAGTGTTCGGTCCGCCGTGGACTGGCGATAGGAAAAAGCTCCGCACCAAGCACGGTATAAGTCCAACGAGCATAGTCCTCTTAGCCTTTGGCAGCGTTCGTCCTTACAAGGAATTGCCCACACTCATAGATGCAGTCACGGTTGCGCGCGGGAAGGGAGCTGATGTCGTTCTCCTTATTGCCGGTAAAGCGACCGAAGAATATGGCCAGGAAATATTGAAAAAATCCTATGGTAATCCGGCAGTCATAGCAAGGTTGGGCTTCGTGAACGACGCTGAAGTCCCAGAATTCATGGCCCTGAGCGACTACTCGGCCCTTTATTACTCGGATTCATCCCTCAATTCCGGTCCTCTTCTCGTATCCTTATCTTACGGCATACCTGTCATAACCAGAGATATGCCGGCATCAGAGATCATTGTATCCGGCACAAACGGCCTTGTCTTCCATGATGAGCGTGAACTCATTAAGATTCTGCTCAACCTTAGTACAGTTCACATTTCCGGTAGAGATGATATCATCAGGACGTCCGGTCCGGATTGGCTGACTATGGCGGTAGAGCTTCGACGAGCGTATGTCGAGCTTTGGCAGGATCGGCCGTAATACATGCATGAAATATCCATTATCAGAATTAATCGACCGCTATTCCATTTTGCATCTGAAGGTGAAACGATTGCCTGAAGATAAAGCCGTCCTGGCCGAATACGAGAAGTTCAGGAAGGCTATCGATGAATTCGGTGTCCAATGCGACGAGTTCGTGCAAGCCATGATCCAGGCGAACGGCAGGATCTGGGATCTTGAGTTCGACATACGCAACGGCAAGGATCTTCCTTTGGAAGAGGTCGGCAGGAGGGCCTTGCGGATACGCGAGATAAACGGCGAACGGATTGCCATCAAGAATCAGATTGCCAAAAAGTTCGGCGGTTTTCAAGAGATCAAGGTCGGTCACCACAGCTCTCGGCCCAAACAGACGGGATTTTTCGCCCGAGTGTTTCGGTTCGTCAAGGCTCGCTATGCTCCTCGCGGGGCCCGGTTGACTTATTCCCAATCAGGTGAGGACTTGACTATGCACGATATATTACTCAATGCAGAGATAAAAAAAGCCCGGTATGTTGATATTGGTGCCCATCATCCGATTTTTGGCAATAACACTTATCTTTTCTATAGGAAAGGAGGTTTGGGAGTCCTCGTAGAGCCCAATCCAGACATGTGCCAGCTCATTAGGAAGCTTCGGCCGCGGGATATATGTGTCAATGCTGGCGCTGGAGCACGGAACGGTAAAGCTAATTTCTTCGTCTTTCCTCAAAGCACCCGTAGCACCTTCTCCGCAGATCAGGCTTCATCCTGGGAGAAGTCTTCCGGACAACGATTCACCAATGAGAAACGCGATATCATCACCCTCGATACCATCATACAGGATCATTTCCACGGCGATGCACCGGACATCATATCGATCGATGCGGAAGGCCTCGATGCAGAGATACTATCTGGATTCAGCTGGAAGGTCAGGCCGAAGATATTTTGCGTCGAATCTGGCGGCATGGCTGAAGCCGTCATGGAAGCCCACGACTATGTATTGAAAGCGAGGATATTTCAGAATGTTATCTTCGTGGATAAGGGATTCTTCGATAAGAAAAGATCATGAAGCTCGCGGCTATCCTGCGCATCAAGGATCAGATCCTTACCATAGACGAATGCATGTCCAAGCTCTCAACGATAGCGGACGATATCATCGTGGTCGACAACGGCTCGACTGACGGGACTCTCGATGCCTATGGCGCATATCCAAAGATAAGAAAGGTCCTCCATACTGTTGGTTTCGACGAAGGCAGAGATAAGATCATGGTTCTCAATGAAGCCAAGAAGCTCGACCCGGAATGGATCCTCTGGATAGACGCCGATGAGATATTCGAGAAGCATTTCACCAGGGAGATCGCCGAAAGATACATGCGATCAAAGTATAATCGCGTCGTCTTTCGCATGTGTAATTTTTGGCTCGACCGAGTGCATTGCCGCTATGATGGGCCATATTATCTATATACCCTTCATCCACAGAGAAGCATGTGGAGGAATATGCCGTCGGCCTATTTCATAGACAAAAAGATCCATAACGGCGATATCCGGGGTGTGCCGGGAAAAACATTCATTTCTGCCTACCGTCTCAAGCATTACGGCTATTCCGATCCGGAGAAGATGCGGCAGAAGAGGGAACTCTATATGAAAACGGATCCCAACGGCAGCCGCGATTATCCGGACCTTGACCCGAATAAGCCATTCAAGTCTTTCGTGTTCAGAGAATTCCAGTCGCCCATTCTCAATGATGCGTATATACTGTTCTACAAGTACGCGTGCAATATCGTTTGGCTCGTCCTACGGGTCCGGTTGAAATTGGAAAAGATCCTTTCTCGCCGCGCCTTTCACATAAAACCATCATGAAGCCCCTCTGCCACATCTGCTCGACTCCGGCTGATTTCCTCATGAACAAGGACGGTTTCGACGAATATTCCTGTCCATACTGCGGGCTCTCGTTCGTATTCCCGCAACCGACGGCCGAATGGTTGAAAGATCACGTATACTCCTACGAATCCGGATATCAGGGTAATAAGCGGCCGGATCTCTCGGTTACGTCTCCAAATGAGCGGACGGGCAAAGCTCTTGACTTCCTTGTTCGGACGAAGCCCGGAGGCGTCCTGCTCGATGTCGGCTGTTCCAACGGCCAGCTCATGTACTGGGCGAAACAGAGAGGATTCTCTCCGAGCGGCGTCGAGATCAACAAGCGCACCGCGGATATGGCCGCCGACAATGGATTCCAGATATATCATGGATTTTTGGAAACATGTCCATTCAAAAGAGGGAGCTTCGACGCCATATATCTCGGCGACGTTATCGAGCATGCCAACAGTCCGCGCGATCTCATACGGACCTGCGCGAGCTTCCTCAAGAGGGACGGCGTCATCGCCATATCGACGCCCAATGTCGACTGCTGGTGGTCTAAGGCGATACTCGTCCTCTATAAAATATTCGGCATACCGTGGTCGTCGGCCACGCCGCCACATCACCTGTTCCAGTTCAATTCCGGTAATCTGACCATGCTCATGGCTGAACAGGGCTTCAAGCCGGTTCGGATCATATTCACCGGACCGTCCAGTCTGCGCTATGAGCTCGGCTCGCTCCATCTTTTTGGCGCTTTGAAAAAACACAAGACTATCGGAAACCTCTTTTTCATGCTATTTTCCTTCAGCACCTACGCTCTCGTCTATGCCATATCAAGGGTCGTCGGTCCATTCCTGAAAAAGCGCTTCGAAATGGTTGTGATATATACACGAACATGAAAGATCGTCTCTCAATGAAAAACCCCGCCCCCGTCTCCAATGCGGAACAGTACAGATCCAATGCGGACCGCTATAGCCGCGAATGGTTCGAAAAACAGCAGAAGGGTGCCTTGACGTCAGCCGAGATCATCCTGCCTATCGTCATCGACATGGTCTCGCCCAGATCGGTCGTCGATGTCGGCTGCGGCGTCGGCGCATGGCTTGAATTCTTCTTGAAGAATGGCGTGAGCGACATTCTCGGCGTTGACGGCCATTGGGTGGACGCGTCGCAATTGCGCATATCGACACGATCATTTAGGAAAGTAGATATCAGTAAGCCATTTATCGTCGGTAAGAAAGCCGACTTGGCGATATGTCTCGAAGTAGGCGAGCATCTCGACGGTTCCGCAGCGGAAAGCCTAGTCAGCGCTCTAGTTGAGGTCGCCCCCGTCGTCCTCTTTTCCGCCGCCATACCGAGCCAGCCGGGGACCGGACATGTGAACGGCCAATGGCCGGAATATTGGGCCGCACTTTTCAAGAAACATGGATATGTTCCGGTTGACTGCATCCGTAGGAGAGTCTGGATGAATCCGGCCGTCGAATATTGGTATGCACAGAACGCTCTCATCTATGTGAAGGAAAGCGAGCTCGGCGGATATCCCAAGCTCGCGAAAGAGGTCGAATGCGGATATTCCCAGGCGCTTCCCCTAGTACACCCGAGGAGATATTATTACGCTCTCAAACCGCCGTCGACGATCATGTTCAGGATCGTAAGGAAATTGAAGTCGATATGGTAATACCCATGTCATGAAGAGTTCGCGTGATGAATTCTCCGAAACACTGATATAATGTTTTTATTGTAAGATTACTGTTATTAGTATTGAGCCATCATTAATGCCATCCGAGGACATAGTCGCATATCTGAAGAGATGCTTTTTTACGAGAGCCTTTTTCCATCGTGACCCATTGAGGCATCGCATAGCTGCTTTTACGGCTTGTAGGGAAAAAGCCTTTTCCGTGCGCGAGCTTCTTATCCTGTTATTGCCGACGAGGCTTATGTCGGTCAAAAAGGCCTTGCTGGAACGATATTATGTATATATGCGCAGAAAATCAAGAGCAGAAACGGAGAGATACGCGCCGAATAACGGCGCTTTCAATCTGTTCGGCCAGAGCTTTTCATACCCCGATCAATCCGAGGCGGTCGTCCTCATAGACCAGATCATATCTTCCGATCAATATCAAGCGAGGCAATTCATTAAAAAAGACACCATCGTCATAGACGCCGGGGCTAATATCGGTGTCTTTGCTATATTCGCCGCCGCCTTGGCGCCCGCGGGCCGTGTATTCGCCTTCGAACCGGCAAAGAAGACATTCGATCTTCTCAAACGCAATACGGCGCCGTACGCGCAGATTGTCTGTCTCTCATCTGCTCTTGGGGTCGAGCGTTCCAGGAAGAATATCCTAGTTAGGGAAGGCACATCTGCGGAGAACATAATGGAAGATAGCCCGATGTTCGACCGAGGAGGAAATTCAAAAGGCGTGTGGGAAAAGGTCGATATGACGACCATAGACTCGTTCGTGTCGGAGAAAGGCCTGCCGCGGGTCGATTTCATAAAGATCGACAGTGAAGGATACGAGGCGAACATATTGCGCGGAGCCGAGAAGACGATACGAATCTTCGAACCAGTTATCGCCATGTCCGCGTATCATAACCGCGGTGACAAGGAAGAATTGCCTCGTATACTCAAAAAGATCGATGATAAATACGAATGCAAGCTCTATACCGATTGCGAACAGGATCTCGTCTGCCGCGTTCCGTCGCGCGCATCTCTATGAAGATATTATATCTTGCCAACATACGTCTGCCGACGCAAAGGGCCCACGGTGTGCAGATCATGGAAACCTGCGCCGCCATGGCCGCGGCAGGCCATGAGGTCACGCTCGCCGTATCCTCTTGGAAATCTGACGATGAGGACGCAATATTTTCTTACTATAATCTGCCAAAAAGCTTCGCTATAGTAAAGGTTGCCGGAGTCGGGCTCGTATCGTGGGGTAGAGTCGGCTTCTTCGCGAGATCTTTGCTTTTTTCCCTGAATGTGCGCAGAACGATTGATACCGGTCTATATGACGCAGTCTACACCCGTGATGAGTCGCTCGTGCGGCGCGGCTTTTTCTATGAGATCCATGATGTGCGCAGGGGTTCGTTTCAGCGTCATGCTCTCGCTCGTGCGGCTGGCATCGTGGCCATCACTCGCGGATTGGCGGACTATTGCCGTTCGGCAGGCGTCGGAGAGGATAGGCTGATAGTAGCCCCCGGCGGCGTCGATATTTCGAAATTCGATGTTCCGGAAGGTAAGGAAGCATGCCGTGCCAAGCTCGGCCTGCCTTCAGACGGCAAGATCGTCCTCTATCTGGGTCATTTATTCTCTTGGAAAGGAGCCAGTATGTTAACGGAGGCCGCCTCATTGATCTCCGGTAAAGTGTCATTTCTATTTGTAGGTGGCACGGATTCAGATGTCTCGTTATTCAACGGCAGATTTGGCTCTGATCATCGCATCAAGCTCGTTGGCTATCAGCCGCGCTCCCGTGTACCGTATTATATGCGCGCCGCCGACGTCTTGGTCTTGCCGAATAGCGGGAGAGAGGCCGTCTCGCGCCTCTATACGTCGCCGATGAAGATTTTCGAATACATGGCCAGCGGCACACCCATCGTCGCTTCCGACCTGCCCTCCTTGCGGGAGATACTGGACGGATCGAATGCCGTCTTGGCGGCGCCGGATGATCCCAAAGATCTCGCCAGAAACATAACCAGACTTATCGGCGATCCTGGTCTGGCCGGAAAGATATCGGAAAAAGCGAGGACGGACGTAGAACGATACACATGGTCGGCTCGAGTCTCGAGCATTATCGCTCTAATGAAAGACCGTCGTCCGGCGCTCAAAGACACCGCTTTCTATAATAAGGCGAGCGATACATATTCGAGTCGGCGTTATCCGGAGAAAAGCACTGATTACAATCATTTCTTCTTCAAGCGGCGCTTGGATGTAGTGATCGATATCTTGGAAGACGTCGTACCGCGGATGCAGAACCCTTCGCTTCTCGAGGTCGGCTGTGCCGATGGGGTGGTCTTGAGACGGGTCTTCGAGAAATTCGGCATGGGCATATCTTCATATGCTGGCATAGACATCGCTCCGCGCATGATAGAGGTCGCCCATAAAAAGCATGCCGGTACCCCGCTTAGATTCTCGATACGCGATCCGAAAAAATGTTTCGGCGGCAAGGGTGGGAGCAGTTGGGATATCCTGATCGAGATCGGTGTGCTCAACTATGCCGACTTTGATCTGGAAATAGAGTGCGTAGAGCGGTCTCTTTCTGTTGCAGGTTACTACATCTGTTCCGTTGCCGGGAATGGCTCGCTTTGGGACCGCCTAGTCAGGGTCGACAAAAGATTCGAGAATTTCATGTCATATGCGGAATATGAAACGAAGATCCGTCGGTCATTTGATATCGTGCGAGCGTATCCAGTCGGCCTTTATCTGCCCAAACTTTGGCGCGTACCAGCCATAGCGAGAATTATGCAACCGATATCTGAATCATGTATTAGGCCGTTCTTACCGGGGTTGTTCCATGAGAAAGTCTATCTCCTGAAACGGTTTTCTCGTCCATCTCTCATATCTGTATCCAGCCATCGGGGATGAGGTCACTCGTATCGGTGCCGATGAGGAACCATCGCTTGGGCGCGATCACAACCGAGCCGGGCTTACTATCGAGCCAGGATCCCCACCAAGAAAAAGTGCTGTTCGCGATTATATGATGGTGGCACAAGCTCATTAGGATCATTTCTTCGATGTCGGTCGCCCCCTGTCCGGAGACAATGACGCGGGGAAAAAGCGAAGATAGATTCTCCTCGACCCATGGCGCATCGTCGGAGAAGATGTAGTACACCGGGTCTTTGACAAACTCGGCGATCTTCGCGACGGCAGCTATGTAATATCCGGTCGGAGGCGTCCCGTATTTCTTGGCGGAATGTGGCACACTCACATTGTCCCCCCGACGCACATGCAGCGATATCGGCGTGCCGCGCTTCTCGCCGTCGATCAGACCTCTCAATGCCAAGCCGCTCTCGGTCCAGCTACTGAGCGAGAATTCCTCGCGCATCGTTTCGGCGGCATCGACAAAATATTTTTCCGATTGCCAGTCTCCGATGAATAGGACGTCATCACCCGCATCCAAGATTTCCGGGCAATACGTGAAGCGCGGCTCCAGGATGATCCGCTTCTTGGAGAGCGGCAGGCGCGATTCCCACATGCGAAATAGCCTCCTCCGGATGCGGGATAATATGTCCGCCGCATCGAACGGCGGCAGGCCGAGCTGGCGCATCTCCCGAGGCGATATCAGATCCGCGGATATTCTGAAAGCGTCCAGTTGATATTTTCTGAATTCCGGATGAGTGCCGTATCTAGAAACATCGATTTTTAGCTCGGTGCCACGGCGCATGGAGAGAGCCTTGCCAAAGGCGTATTGGAACATCTGATTGCCGAGCCCTCCGGATAGTCTGACGATGATCATGGCATTATGCTGTTTTAGGTTTGAGCATGGCTTCGTCCTCATTACTCCATGGCCGCCGGTAATATTCCTTGTATTGATGATCGAACGCCGAAGCGGGACCCCAATTGCCCTCGGCTTCCTCGCTCAGATCGAACCATCGCCTGACCGTATAGCCATTCGCCATGAAAAGGAATGCCAGGGCCGTGTCCATGGACCAGTGCATGCGCGAATCAAGAGCGTCCGCGAGCTTATGTAGATTCTTCGCCACATCGCTCCGCATGCACTCCAAGAACGATTCAGTATGAAATATGGATCCTCCGGAGCCGGCAAAGCCGTTCCATTCCGTTCCCGGAAAGCGCTTGTTGACGTACTCGCGGACGGATGTCACTAGCTGTTTCCGGTATCTCCGCATCGGCGCCCCGCCCCCTTGTCCCGCGAGGTGAGCGTTCGGGTACTTGCTTATGCGGTCGCGCGTCCTGATATCGTCCTCCATGATCAGCATCCATTGAGGGTTTTTGCAGGCCGCGCATGCATCGGCCACCCGGGCGAACCAATCCATGATGTCAGTAGCCTCATAGCCGAGCTCTTTTTCCGCATATTGGTAATGGCAATTGAAATGGGCCGCTATATCGACCAGATCTACTCCGTGATCCGAGACGAGATACACAGGCGTTTTTGGATACAGAGCCCTGAAGGATCTCAAACATTCAAAAGTGGCTTTTTTGTGGTCGAACGTTTGGTAGAAGACCCCGAAATCTAAGTCTATGTATGATTTCTGCTCATTTCCCCGATCTTTTGAATATTCCTCGAACTTCTGGTGCTTCGAAAGGTAATACCTCTCTTGGGCGAGATATGTCTCCCGGTCGACAAACTTCAAACCGCCTTTGTATTCCGCGTACTTCGGTTCGGGAAGCTTGAGACTGGCACCGACGATGGTATTGCGCAACCGTCTCAAAACAGGCCATGGGTCCGGCCCGAATCTCCTCTTGACGAAGCCCGTTGCCTTTTTTATGAAAGTTAACATTTTTTTCTGGTCCCGTTCCGCTTGAAGAATTCCCGGTATCTCTCCTTGTTTTCCATAAGGTATCTCGGCAATCCACGCTCGCTGACCCACAGTTTCACGTTTCGCCCTTTGTAATCATAATTATTCTCGACCGCAATGTCTATCTTTTTGATTGTCTCGGGTGTCCCGTAGAACGGATGGTCTGACTCATTGAGCTTCCGTCTTGCCCCTTCAAGCCCCCCCTGAAAAGTAAAATGCCAACCTCCGTCTGATAGGATCACGTGGCGGGTCTTCTTCCTTCTCTTGAGGTCATCCAAGTACCCGTCCTTGATGTTCTTATATTTTGTTACGATGGTGCCGGTCCAACCGCTCCAATGCTCGTCTGATCGGTTGTTGAGGTAGTACATGTATCCCTTTTGTCTCAACTTGAAAATATCGTCGCTAGAATAGTCTATGAGGAGCTCCGGGTTCCAGATCTCGTCTAGGTCGGAGACATAGCATATATCGTTGTCATCCAGGCCGACCAGCGCTTTCCTTACGGATTCTTTTATATAACCTTCCCTGATCCAATGATAAGGGATCGTATCCGCGTTATCCACCGAGAGTAAGCATTCCATGATATGCCGATCTATCTTAGCCAGATCGCGGCCCTCGCTGAGCCTCCTTCTCATGTCATCCACGCTTTTGGGGATATTTGTTACCGCTAGATAGATTATCTTATGCTTCCATTTTTCAAATCGTGCCTCATTTTCTTTGAAATATAGCGGTTTAGGGCGTCCGGAGTGAGTCTCCGAAGCTTCTACGATAACGAAAAAGTCGACATATGGGTCAAGTATGGATAATCGTATCTCGAGTAGGTCTAGTTCATTGAAAAAAGTGAATATATCGTATATTTTGATCTTTTTCCTGTATTCCGCGATTTCCTCCGGAGCATGCCATGTCTTTTTCGTCCGGTATTCATCAATGAGTTCCGGTATCGTCTCTCTAAGGTGTAGGATTTTCTTGGCGATCCTTTTTACGTTCTTCGTCAGCTTAAAAATCGATATTTTGAGCGCCCTCATGCATAAGGCGTCCATACGGTCCTTGATCCATATCGCTCCGCGCAATCCTCTGGTGCGAACTATCCAGCCGAACGCGTAGACCGCGGATGTGTCTTTGCGGATGGTGTTGAATATGTTCCAAATATTTCGTATCCCCCTAGCGACCGGTCTGGCAGGAGTCGATCCGTCCGGAGATGTCGCGTACATGCCCTTATGTGCCAGCATATATTGGTCGAGCTCCTTTATGCATTGATCGTAGTCATACAAATTTCCCTTGCGGTCAAGGTACATCCATCCCTTGGTGACGTTATATCCCAGGCTCCAGAAGCCGTCGGAGATGTTATGTCTGCCCCAATATTTTGGTGCTATACAATATTTCAGCCTGGTGCTCGTCCATGCAGGGAACCAGGCGAAGCTAGAATTCGACAGGATCAAATAATGCGCGTTCTTGATAACGGAATAATCCTTGCCGATGCTCCAATGGAATACCTCGAAATTGGGAAAGAACCTCCTGGCGGTCTTCACATCATCGGTGACGACTATGAATCTGAAGCTAGGGTTCACGGCGCGCATCAGCGCTATGGCGTTCTTCCAATATCTGCGTGGCAGGAAAAAATCCACATCGAAGATATATCCGCCACCCCTGAAGTTTATGACGCAGATATCGTCGCCAGAATAGTCCGTGCAATCGTATGCCTTTCTTACGCTGAGCCACTGTCTGATCTCGCCCTTCCTATGGGCGATGTATCGCTCATCCTGCATATAGCCTTCGATCTCGGTGCGGTCCGGCACATTCACCAGCTTCTCATCGTACGTGCGTATATCGGATCTGTTCAAAGGATGGATGATCGACTGCTCCGAATAGCGGTGCCTAATGCCCTCGACTGGCTTACCGAAATCGATATCCATGAAACTGTCGCCCTTGAACCTTTCCGGTGATTTGATGCCGAAGTCATAGCCTTTGTCCTTGGCTATGACCCTCGTCGCTATGTAACACCAGAGCTGGTTACCGAGGCCCTGGCCGTCATGCAGCTCGGTGATGATCATGCGCGACTTTCAGCGAACGAGCAAGGGACAAGGTGCGAAGGGGTATGCTTGTCCGGCATCGATGACAGGCCGAAAGCCCCATGGTCGTCTCCGACATCGATCTCGCACGCTTGTTTGACTTCATCCTGGCTGGAGCCATTCGCGGACAGGAAAATATCGACGGAATATCTGCCAGCCTTGAGATCGATCGCACCGGTCTCGCAGACGATAGTTCCTTTCTCTCCGAGTGCGTCCCCTATGGTCTTTTGAGTGAGCTTGCTATCGAACCGGAGCGCGGTCTGTTGGGATGCAGTGAATATGGATATGGCGGTTTGCGGCGAATGCATAGGCTTTCCGCTCCGGTTCTCATAGTCCAGCTCTATCCTCAAGCGGCAAGCACTGGATATCGATGCCGTGGTATCGGCGTTAGACACGCGGATAGCAGTGAATCGAGCTGCTCCGGCTCCCATGCGGCTCTCTTTGTTCCAATCCGCGTCCGTGGCCTTGTTAAAGTTTGATCCGCTATTCAGATATGCCCCTACGATCTGGTTCGTTTCGCCGATATCCTTGATCCTGCCGTTTTCGAGCCAGATCGTCTTTTTGCACAGGCTCTCAATAGCCGCCATGTTATGGCTGACGAAGAGTATAGTCCGGCCGTCCTTCTGGGTGACTTCCTGCATCTTGCCGAGGCATTTCTTTTGGAATTCGGCGTCGCCCACGGCTAGGACCTCGTCGATGATGAGGATGTCAGGCTCCATGTGGGCCGCCACGGAGAAAGCCAGACGGACGTACATGCCGCTCGAGTATCGCTTGACGGGGGTGTCGAGGAATTTTCCTATGCCGGAGAACTCGACGATGGCGTCGAACTTCTTGGCTATCTCGCCGCGCCTCATGCCGAGGATCGCGCCGTTCAGAAATATGTTCTCTCGGCCGGTCAATTCCGGATGGAAACCGGTGCCGACTTCGAGGAGCGACCCGACGCGCCCGCGCAGGACGATCTCGCCCTCCGTCGGTGGGGTGATCTGGCTCAATATCTTGAGCAGAGTCGACTTGCCGGCGCCGTTCCGGCCTATGATGCCGATGACCTCGCCCTTATCGACTTTGAAACTGACATTCTTGAGCGCCCAGAAATCCTCGCGTTTCTCCAATCCCACCGCTCGCTTTGCTTTGGTCTTGGCGAAAGCGAACGGCCGACGCATGACGTTCGCCAGGACATCGCGCAAGGTCACGTATCTGCCGCGCTCATGAGAGATGAGGTATCGCTTACCCAGGTTCTTGACTTCTATTATAGGTTGCATGGCTTTTTACACGACATCGGCGAAATAGCGTTCGACTCTCTTGAAGACGTATATGCCGATGAAAAGCAGGACCCCACAGCCGATGACGGATCCGCCGATCTGCAGCCAGTTGACCTGTGCCGTGCCGAGGAGTACCGCCCGGGCATTATTGACCACGCCGGTCATCGGGTTCAGTGCCAGGAGTTTCGACCATTTTCCGGCTATAGATGAAGGATATATGACCGGAGTCAGGAATATGAGCATCTGCATGAAGTACGGCAGGACATAACGGACGTCGCGATATTTGACGTTTATGGCCGCCAGGAACAGGCCCAGTCCCTCAGCGCACATGGCGGTGATGATGAGCAGTATCGGGACGACGACGAGGCTTTCCCAGCTGGGGGCTATATGATAGTAGACCATCAGGCCAGCCAAGATGACCGCGGAAATAGCGAAGTCTACGAACTTAGTGACGACCGCCGCCACTGGTATGATCAAGCGTGGGAAGTAGACCTTGGTGATGATGGCTTGATTGCCCACCAGAGAATTGCTGACGTCGCCGAGAGAGTCGGAGAACAGTTGCCAGAAAAGAAGGCCGGTGTAGACGAATATCGGATAAGGAACGTTGTCGGAAGGCATTTTGGCCAGACTGCCGAAGAATACGGAGAATATGACCATGGCCACGAAGGGTTGTATGACCGCCCACATTATGCCGATGAATGTCTGCTTGTAGCGCACCTTGAGGTCGCGCCAGCTGAAAAAGTACAATAGCTCGCGGTAGAGCCATATTTCCTTGAGGTCCCGTATATGGAAAAGTTTTTTTGGCCTGATGACCGTTACGGTAGCAGTCGAGGAGTCTGACATACCGGCCATACTAGCATGAAGCGTGCGTTTTGTTGAGAGATTGCGGCGAAGCGCCTATGCTGATACAATTCTTCGCATTCCTGTCTCTCCATGGTTTGCGACCAAGAGAGTTCCTGCCCAGGAGAGGTTATCATCTACCTAAGAGGCTTCAAGCTTGATTGAAGTAAACTGAATATGCCAGATAAATTGCGGCACGTGAACCGTGCCCTTTGGTTGTACGCGCTTTGCGCGTTGGCCATTATACCGATAACGACTTTTGCCACAGCCAGACATTATGATTCCAAATTCAGAATCATTTATTCGTTAGATAAGAGAAATAACGACCAGGAAATCATCCGCCTCATCAACGGCGCCGACCGTTATGTCTATTTTGCCGTCTATTATTTCACCAAGACCGACATCGCCGACGCTCTGATCAGGGCCAAGCAGCGGGGCGTGGTCGTCTGGGGTATCACCGACGCGGCCGCCGGCCTCGACAGCAACAAGAATGTCATGGATCTCCTGCGCGCCGCCGGCATCAGCGTGGAGACGCAGAAGCACCAAGACGGCATTATGCACATAAAGGCCGTCGTGACCGACAAAGCTTATGCCTCCGGCAGCTACAATTGGACGGATTCTGCCACGGAAGCCAACGATGAGATCCTGGAGATCGGCACCGACAAGGCCGTGCACGATCAGTATCTCGCCATTATCAAAAAAGTATTAACGGTCAATCAATGAATATCAATGAATATGAAGTATACTTTGATCGTGATACCCGCGGCTGTCGTCTTGCTGGCGATCGGATATTGGTTAGTATCCGGCAGAGGTGACGACGGAGCCATGATCCGTCCATCGGTCAATAGATCCGCCGCGGGTTCCGGCGCTTCCGCTTCAGGTACGGTAAATGAATACGACTATACTGAAGCGCCCGATCATATCGGCGAGCGCGCTACTATCATCGGCACAGTAGTAAGGACCTTCACCGCCAAAAGCGGGGTGACCTTCTTCGATTTCTGCCAGAGCTTCGACGATTGTCCCTTCTCCGCCGTGATCTTTGCGTCAGACTTAGAAAAGTTCGGAGACTTGACGCGATATGAGCGCGCCGTCAAGATCACCGGTGTCATTAGATCCTACCAGGGCAAGGCGGAAGTAGCGCTGAATGATCCGGATCAGATTGAGTAAGAAGCTTGATGTTTCGGCCCATGATTGAGTATTTGCGGGGAATCTTGTATGATGTCCTTCATCATGCCCATAAAGTCCATAACCCGATTCATGTCGCTCGCCGCCCTGTTCCTCGTCCCGTTCTTCTCGCTCATAGTCGCCAATTCGTTCTTCTTCCCGTTCATCACCGGCAAAGCCTTCTATTTCCGGGCTCTGGTGGAGATCGCTTTCGCTTCATGGGTCGTCCTGGCCTTCCTCGACGCCAAGTACCGTCCGAAGCTGAATGCTCTTACCGTCGGCATCACCGTGTTCGCCCTGGTCACGCTCGTCGCGGACCTCCTCGGCGTCAACCCGATCCGCAGCCTCTGGTCCAACTTCGAGCGCATGGAAGGCTGGATCACGGTCGTCCATCTCTGGATGTTCTTCATGGTGGCAAGCGGCGTCCTCGGCGCGATGTCCTCCGACGGCCCGGAAGGCAAGAAGCTCTGGCACCGTTGGATGAACGTTGAACTGGCCGTGGCGTTGCTCGTGGCCGGCTACGGCCTCTTCCAGCTCTTCGGCTGGGCGGCCATACACCAGGGCTCTTCGCGCATCGACGCCTCTCTCGGCAATGCCGCCTACATGGCCGTGTACATGCTCCTAAACGCCGGCATCGCCGTATATCTATTCTGCGAATCGAATCTAAAAGCTAGGTGGGTCTATGTCGTTCTGGCCGTTCTCTTCTCTTTCGAGCTCTACGAGACCGCCACCCGCGGCACTATACTCGGCCTTGTCGGCGGCATCATGGTGGCTCTGGCCGCTTATGCCGTATTCGCCCGGAATAAGAGTACAAATGGCGTCGCAGGCGCGAATGGCACCTCCGGCCAGCCGGCGATCAGCCGATCGCGATGGATATCCGGAAGCATCGTCGCCGTGGTCGTCGTGCTCATACTGGCTTTCATCGGTCTCCGCCACCAACCGTTCATAGAGAATAATCCCGTCCTCGGCCGCCTGGCCAGCATATCCCTCTCATCGAGCGAAACAACCGCCCGTCTCTATATCTGGCAGTCGGCTCTTACGGGCTGGAGCCAGAGACCGGTGCTCGGCTGGGGCCAGGAGAATTTCAACTATATCTTCAACGCCAATTACAATCCGGCCATGTGGAGCCAGGAACAGTGGTTCGACCGGGCACACAGCGTCTATCTCGACTGGTTGACAGCCTCTGGCGTTGTCGGTCTCATCTCGTATCTCGCCCTGTATGTTCTCTTCCTGTTCGCCGTCTGGAAGTCGACGCTCACGGTCGCGGAGAAGAGCGCCCTTACAGGACTTCTCGCCGGCTACGCCATACATAACATTTTTGTTTTCGACAACTTGGCGAGTTATGTCCTCTTCTTCGCCTTGCTGGCTTTCGCCGCATCTCTTGCTGGAAAAATGCCGGCATCGCCAGGCGCCTCGGCTGGCGC
Source organism: uncultured bacterium (assembly GCA_963701025.1). Lineage (GTDB taxonomy): Bacteria > Patescibacteriota > Minisyncoccia > Phycocordibacterales > PALSA-1337 > C7867-002. The sequence goes on from OY969557.1 coordinate 850,397, forward strand.
TTCATCCATGATGCCGAAGATCCTCGGCGGCACGCGAGCCATAGGCGCCGAAGTCATCGAGTATGTCGTCGCTCCGGCCGCCATCATAGTCCTTATCGCCGGTCTCTACTGGTTCACCTGGCGACCGATACAGGAGAATACTCGCCTGATCGCCGCTCTAATATCCTGCTCGGGCAGTTCGTCCGGATCCCTGCCAGATCCATCCTTTTTCCAGAACGCCTTGGACGTCGGTGCCTATGTCGGCGATCAAGAGATACGCGAACAGCTCCTGTCATGCGCCGGCAGTGTCATCCCGAGCCAGGCTGTCCCTGATCCGACCAAGCAAGCCTTCTTCACCCTCGCCATGGATGCCATAGCGGCCCAAGTCGCCGCTACGCCGAAAGACGCCCGCATATACACGTTGGCAGGATCTTTCCTAGACCAAGTCGGCGCTTTCTCCCAAGCGGAGCCTATCCTGATCGATGCCCATCTCCTCTCCCCGGCGAAGCAGACCATCGACTTCGAGCTCGGCAATGATTACATAAATGAAGGCAAGATAAGCCAGGCGGTGGAGATATTCAAGCAAGCATACGAGTCCGCCACCGACGATACCGATGCCAGGACCGGCTATGCCACCGTCCTCGTCATAGCGGGCCAAGATGCCCAAGCTCACGCTCTCTTCGGCGACGATCCGTCGCTGTTCGAGACGCCCGGCATGGCCCAAGCCTATGCCGCCGCCAGGGAGTATCCGAAAGCCATCGCCATATATCAGTCTCTCATCGGCACTTCCACCGACAATATCGATCTCCAACTCAAGCTGGCCCAGACGCAATATGCCGCCGGCATGGTCAGCGCCGCCGTGGCCACCCTGAAGCTCATAGAAAAGAACCATCCCGAATATACGACCCAGCTCGACGCCGCTATCCAACAGGCAGAAACCGGGAAATAGCGTCGATTTAACTCGGCTCTCCGCCAGCCGGCGGATCCACCATTTGAGCCGAGTTTCTCCACAGCGCGGCTTGATTTCCGGACAAAAAGGCGCTATACTCGGGCCGTGAGTACCCAGGTGGGCACTCTCCAATAAATGTCTCGCAAAGTGCCGCCCTCGGCGGCCTTTTGCGTTAAGCCCCTCTCATTCATTGCGCCGCCGGAAGGCCGCGAGTATAATGGACGCAGATTGCTCCTAGTGACGGCGAGCGGCTGTACTCACATTATATTTAGACATATTATTTGGAGCTCACACCCGCTCGCCATCATTCGGCGCAATCGCGCGTGAGACAGGATGGCAGACCAGGCATCGGGGCAGATTTCGATGAAGATACAAGAAAACATATCGCTGGCCCAATACACGACATTCAAGATCGGGGGACCCGCCCGCTTTTTTTGTTCGGTGACTTCGAAAGAGGAAGTGCGCCAAGCCGTCTCGTTCGCCAAGAAAAGAGGTTTGCCTTTCTTCGTTTTAGGCGGCGGTTCTAATATCCTTGTCTCCGACAATGGATTCCCCGGCTTGGTCATAAAAGTAGAGATCATGGGAATAAGGGAGGAAGGAATAGAGAATAAAGGGGAAAGAAAAGAGGATGTCGACGAGCACGTTCTCATTTCCGTTGGGGCAGGCGAGATGTGGGATTCATTCGTCGAATATACGGTCTCGCGCGGCCTGTCCGGCCTTGAGAATCTTTCCGCCATACCGGGCAGTGTCGGGGCGGCTCCCATACAGAATATCGGCGCTTACGGAGCTGAAGCCCGGCAGTTTATATCATCAGTCCGCGCTTTTGACGCGAGAAGGATGGCCTTTGTCGAATTATCGAACAAAGAGTGTGAGTTCGCCTACCGCGACAGCATGTTCAAGCGAAAGAAGGGCAGATACATCGTCACTAGGGTAGATTTCAGATTGAAGAAGGGCGGTCCGGTGAACATAGTATACAATGATCTGCGGGATCATTTCGCCTCGAGAGGCATAGCCGTTCCGACGCCGGACGAAGTCCGCCGGGCAGTCATCGACATACGCTGGAGCAAGTTGCCGGACTGGAAGCTCTGGGGCACCGCGGGATCATTCTTCAAGAATCCGGTCGTTTCCGCCCGCAAGTACGCGTCGCTCAAGAAGAGATATCCGGGCCTGCCCGGCTTTCCCGAGCCGCGAGGCAAAGTCAAAATACCTTTAGGCTGGATACTGGATAATGTCTGTCACGCCAGAGGCATGCGCAAAGGCGGCGTCGGCACATATGAAAAGCAAGCGTTAGTTTTCGTCGCCCGGCCCGGCGCCGCCTCTGCTGAGGTCGTCGAACTGGCGCAAGAGCTCATGAAAAAAGTCAAAGACGCTACCGGCATCACCATCGAAGGCGAAGTGGAGTGGGTCAATTAGCCTTGTTACAAGTTTTTTTATCGCTCAAAATATGCTAAAGTGGCCATTATCATGTCCATTTTCGGCAAATTATTCGGCAATAGCAACCATACCTCGAGCGTCAAGGCGTTCGAGCCAGTAGTTGCACAAATCAATGCTCTTGAAGATGCCACCAAGGCGCTATCTGATGAAGAGTTGAAAGGTAAAACAGTCGAATTCAGATCTAAACTCGCCGGCAAAACTGGTGCTGAAGAGAAGTCGGCGCTCGACGAGATCCTTCCCGAAGCTTTCGCCGTCGTCCGTGAGGCGGCGCGACGCACGCTCGGCCAAAGGCATTTCGACGTACAATTAATCGGTGGAATGGTCTTGAATTCAGGTGCTATCGCGGAGATGAGGACCGGCGAAGGAAAGACGCTCGTGGCCACCCTGCCGCGTATTTGAATGCTCTTACCGGCAAAGGCGTCCATGTCGTCACGGTCAACGACTATCTCTCCCGCCGCGACGCGGCATGGATGGGCCAGATATACGATGCGCTCGGTTTGTCCGTAGCCGTGATCAATCACGAATCTTCTTTCATGTACGATCCGAAGCATCAGAACAAGGAGCAGGGAACAGGCAGTAAGGAGGGAATCGCAACAGATCCTCTTGATAAAGAGCGCGACCAGCTCGGCTCGTTCAAGGTCGTCCATGAATTCCTCCGGCCGATTTCGCGCCGCGAAGCATACGCCGCCGACATCACCTACGGCACGAACAATGAATTCGGCTTCGACTATCTGCGCGACAACCTGGAATATAATCCGGCCGATCTGCGCCAGCGCGAGCCGCACTACGCCATCGTGGACGAGATCGACTCGATTCTCATCGACGAAGCGCGCACGCCCGCTTATCATTTCCGCGCCGACCCGCGATGCGGAGAGCGTCTATAAGCAGTTCGCTTCGCTGTCGTCTTCTTTCAAAGACAAGACGAAGACTACACCGTCGATGAAAAGCACGAAACGCCATCTCGCTCACGCCCGCCGGCATCGACCAAGGCCGAGAAGGCTCTGGGCATCGACAATATATACACCGACGCCGGCATCAAGTCCGTCCATCACTTGGAGACCGCCGTCAAGGCCAAGGCGCTCTATCACAGAGACAAGGAATACGTGGTCAAGACAATGAAGTCGTCATCGTGGACGAATTCACCGGCCGTCTCCAGCCCGGCCGGCGCTGGTCCGAAGGCTTGCATCAGGCCATCGAAGCCAAGGAAGGCGTGACCATCCAGCAGGAATCGCGCACCTACGCCTCCATCACTTTCCAGAATTTCTTCCGCATGTATCCGAAGCTCTCCGGCATGACCGGCACGGCCGCCACCTCCAGCGAGGAATTCTACAAAGTCTACGGCCTGGACGTCTATCGCGTGCCGACGAACGTGCCCGGCGTGCGCAAAGACTAGCAATGACCAGATCTTCCGGACCGAGACCGGCAAATTCAAGGCCATCGCCCGCAAGGTCAAGGAGCTCCATGACAAAGGGCCAGCCGGTCCTCGATCGGCACGGTCTCGATCGAGAAGAATGAGCTCCTGTCGCAATTCCTGAAAGGCGAGGGCATACCGCACGACGATCTTGAACGCCAAGAATACACCGAGCGCGAAGGCGAGATCATCGCCCAAGCCGGCAGGCCCGGCGCCGTGACCATAGCCACGAACATGGCCGGCCGCGGCGTGGACGTCAAGCTCGGCGGCAACCCGAGCACGTCGGAGGCATATCGAAGAAGTCAAAAGCTACGGGCGGACTGTTCGTCCTCGGCACCGAGCGCCACGAAGCCCGGCGCATCGACAACCAGCTGCGCGGCCGCTCCGGCCGCCAGGGCGATCCCGGCGAGACGCAGTTTTTCGTCTCCCTGGAAGATACCCTCATGCGCGTCTTCGCCTCGGACACCATGAAGTCCATGATGGGCAAGCTCGGCATGGCCGAAGACGAAGCCATCGAGCATCGCATGATATCCCGTGCCCTCGAGAGCGCCCAGGAGAAGATCGAGGGCTTCAATTTCGACGCCCGCAAGCACGTCCTCGAGTTCGACGATGTCATCAATACCCAGCGTCGGAGCGTCTATGGCAGACGCCGCAAGTTATTGCTTGGCTCTATCGACGACGTGGAGAGAGAGTTGAATGATGTCGTCGGCGAGGATGCTCCGGCTGGCGCGCCGGATGGCAGCGCTTCGAATGAAGTCGCCGCCTTCAAAAAGATAGTCGCCGCGAAGATAGCTGACTTCGGCCGCGAAGCATTCCTGAACGCCGTGAGGATCATTTTATTGCAGACCATAGATATGTACTGGGTTGAGCACCTCGAAGTCATGGACTATACCCGTTCAAGCGTCAATCTTCGCGCTTACGGCCAGCGCGATCCGTTGGTAGAGTACAAGAAGGAAGGTCTGCGGCTATTCAAAGAGATGGAAGCCGCCATGCGCGGTCAGGTCATGAGGATAGTGCCGAACATCACGCCGATGGTCAATGGTCAGCCGGTTGCGTCAAGAAATCAAGCTGGCGAAACGGGCCGATTGAAAGAAGTCCATGAGAATGCGCGCGTGATCGGCGCCGGCGACGGTTCGGCCGGGGGGCAGCCGGCCGTTGGAGTTGGTAAAAAGTCGGAAGTTGGCAGGAACGACCCGTGCCCGTGCGGCTCGGGAAAGAAGTGGAAAAACTGCGGGTTGAAGAATACGGAGGAGCATCAGCGGCTCATGTCTGGAAGATAAGCCTGTTCAGGTCGGTCTCTTTGAAGTCAGTCAGAGTTTTGGCGATGACTTCCCAATATTTCTCAAGCTCACTGAGATGTTCTTTGCCCTTGTCGGTCAGGCAATAATATTTCCGTGCCTTGCCAATATCAGATTGCTCGAAACCACTGATCACGAGGCCTTCTTTACGGATCTTTGATAACAGGGGATAAAGTGCTTCTTCTTTAGTGATGAATTCTGTTTTTGCCAATGTCTCATAGATTTCTTTTATAGAAAAAGTCGGATCCGCAGATCCTATGATGATGAGCACAGCAAATTCCAATAGACCCCTGCGCATCTGCACGGTCTTTCTCAAGGTCAGGAAATGTGTTGTATGTGAAGTGCTCATGAGTGACATAGTATACCTCTTTCGGGGAAGGTGATTTTTGACCTAGCCATGACTAGGGGGAAATTTGGGGTATGGCAAGCAACACCTCTTTCCCCACTACGCTACGAATGCACGCACTCATTTTTATTGTATAATTACCCTCTATTAAGCTAAAGATTAAGCTCGGATCAACGATATGCTCAAACTCGGCAAATACAAGCATTATAAAGGTCACTCATATGAAGTGATCGGCGTGGCGAAGCATAGCGAAACTCTCGAAGAGATGGTCGTATACAAGGCGCTGTACGGTGAGCATGATACCTGGGTAAGGCCGCTGAAGATGTTTACTGAAGAGGTCACGGTCGATGGCAAGAAAGTGCCGAGGTTTGAATATGAAGCCTAAACAAAAAGAGAACCTGTTCAAAAGTTGAGTAAACAACAGATTTAGCATATGATGAGCCGACTATGGCCCTCATCGACGAGATAAAATTCCACGCCAAAGCGGGCGACGGCGGCCCGGGCGTGGTGCGCTGGCGGCACGAGCGCGGCAAGGAATTCGCCGGGGCGGCGGGCGGCAATGCCGGCGCCGGCGGCGACGTGTACGTGCGGGCCGTGCGCGACATCAACATATTGGCTCGGCACAAAGCCGTAAAGGAATTCAGAGCAGAGAACGGCAAGGCGGGAGAGAATTGGAGCAAGCATGGCAAGACCGGCACTGACCTTTACATAGACTTGCCGATCGGCTCGCTCGTGACCAATGCGGCCTCCGGCCGCGTCGTCGAGCTAGTCAAAGACGGCCAGATATCCAAAATCCTCCACGGCGGCAGAGGCGGCCTCGGCAACGAACATTTCAAGGCCTCGACCAATGTCAAGCCTGAACAATCGACGGAAGGTATGGAAGGAGAGGAAGCTGATTTCACCGTCGAACTCAATCTGATCGCCGACGCCGGTCTCATCGGCTTGCCCAATGCCGGCAAATCCAGTCTCTTGAACGCCCTCACTCGCGCCAACGCCAAGGTTGCCAGCTACGCTTTCACTACACTTGATCCGAACCTCGGTGCTCTCGCCGGCGGGTATATCCTGGCCGACATTCCCGGTCTCATTGATGGTGCCGCGCAAGGAAAAGGCCTCGGCTATAAATTCCTCAAGCATGTAAAGCGGACGAAGATGCTCCTGCACCTGGTCTCATTGGAGAATGAAGATATCGCCGCCGCGTATTCTTCCGTCCGCGGCGAGCTCGAGAAATACGGCAATGGCCTGCCGGAAAAGGAAGAGGTCATCGTGCTTTCGAAGACCGACCTTGCCGACGCGAAACGGGTTAGCGCCGCCCGCAAAGTCTTGAAGAGATACGGCCGCGATATCCTGGAGGTCTCGGTCCTCGACGACGCTTCGGTCAAGAAGGCCGGCGACGATATTTCGCGACTATTGCGCAAGCTCTAGACATATGCTATCCTCTCCACCGTGTACGTTTCTCGTCACGTACGCGTTAGCAATTTTAATGAACGAGAGCTCCGCTAGCGCGTTACGCATAGTGATTCGTTGCGGGTAATACAAAGAAAATGTCAAAGAGACTTTTCGTAGGCAGCATTGCCTGGGGCACGACCGACGCCACCCTGAAGACACACTTCGAACAGGCCGGTCAGGTTGAGTCAGCCGCCGTTATCATCGACAAGATGTCGGGCCGCTCCAAGGGCTTCGGCTTCGTGGAGATGGCGAATGACGCCGACGCGCAGACCGCGATCGACAAGCTCAATGGTTCGGATCTCGATGGTCGCAAGATCGTCGTCTCCGAGGCCCGACCGAAGCAGTAATACTGTCACGGCCCGCTTACGCAGAAACGCCCCATACGGGGCGTTTCTGTCGTCACATTTCCGTTCCTAATTGATATTTCTCCACCACTCCGATACGGGCGCCTTCTTTATGATCTCCATGGCGCGATCGATGGAATCGGTGATCTCGAATATCTTCATGTCACGGGCGTCTATGGCCGCGTAGGTTTCGAGCATGTTCTTTTCCATGAAAGCTTTCAGAGGGTTCCAGTAACGCGAATCCATCAGGATGATCGGCACGCGCGGGATCTTGCCCGTCTGGATGAGGGTGAGGATGCTGAAGAGCTCGTCAAAAGTTCCGAAACCGCCGGGAAAGAAGACGTACGCCTCCGCCGCGAAAGTAAGCATGGTCTTCCGTGAAAAGAAATAAGCGAACTTGAGTGAATGGGTGACATAGGCGTTCGTGGTGTGCTCGTGCGGCAAGCTGATGTTGAGGCCGAGGGAGACGCCGCCCGCGTCGTATGCGCCTTTGTTAGCTGCCTCCATGGTGCCCGGTCCGCCGCCGGTCACCACGGCATAGCCGAGATCGCGGACGACTCTCTGGCCTAGCTCGTAAGCTTTGGCATAGGCGGCTCCGTCCCGAGGGGCGAGCGACGAGCCGAAGACGCTGACCGACTTCGGATATTTCGCCAGAAAATCGAATCCCTCTGCGAACTCCCGGCTGATGCGATCGAGATGTTCTCCGACTTCCCGCGCGTGGATGTCGGATCGGATGAGAGGGCCGATGTCGTTCTTCTTTTGGGAATTCATGCCGATAGTGTAACACACGAAGTATGAAGGCATAAATGTATATGGTATAAAGGTATAATGAAATTCAGCATCATTGCTCGCGTTCACGGTTCGCTCGCTCGTGCCGGAAACATTGAGACCATTCACGGCACCTTGGAGACGCCGGCCTTCATCCCCGTCGCCACCAAGGCCACGGTGAAATCCCTCACACCCGAGCTGGTCAGCGATGCTGTGGGCGCCGAAGCGGTCCTGGCCAATACCTATCATCTCTATCTGCAACCGGGCGCCGAAATCGTAAAAAATGCCGGTGGCTTAGGTAAGTTCATGAATTGGGACGGGCCGACCTTCACCGATTCCGGCGGTTTCCAGGCATTCTCGTTGGGTACGACGAAAGGCCGCGCGAACAAGATCGCCGAGCACGGAAGCAGTGTCATGATCGGTGTCGCCGAGGATGATCTTACTTCCCACCAATCCCTCGCCCGCGTAGACGACGATGGCGTGACCTTCAAGTCTATAATAGATGGTTCGGAACATCGTTTCACTCCGGAGAAGTCCATCGAGATACAGCATGACATCGGCGCCGATCTCATATTCGCTTTCGACGAATGCTTGTCGCCGCATGAATCATATGAAAGACAAAAAGCGGCAGTCGAGAGGACGAGAGTATGGGCAGAACGATGTCTGGTGAAGCACAAGAAATTAGGGCATAGGGTAGAGGGTAGAGACTATGCCCTAAACCCTACACCCTCGCTTTTTGGCATCGTCCAAGGAGGCAGACATGAAGACTTGCGTAGAAAGAGCGCGCGCGACATCGGCGGCATGGTCCTTCCGGATGGGACGGCCTTCGACGGCTTCGGCATAGGCGGCTCGTTCGACAAGGATGATATCGGCACGGCGGTCAGATGGGTCTGCGAGGAATTGCCGGAAGACAGACCGCGCCATCTGCTCGGCATCGGCGAGCCGGAGGATATGATCCGCGCCATAGAGAACGGCATCGACACTTTCGACTGCGTGGCACCGACTAGGCTGGCCCGGAATGGCGCGGCGTACGTTCGGCCGTCAGCCGAAGCCACCAATGGCCGGCTCAATCTTCTCAATCTGCGTTTCATCGATGATCTTAGCCCTCTTGATCCGGAGTGCGGTTGTTATACATGTAAGAACTACTCTCGCGCATATATCGCTCATTTGTGCAGGGCAAAAGAGATGCTGTCGGCGACTCTGCTTTCAATACACAACCTCTATTATCTCGTTAACTTGGTCAAAAAAGCGCGCACGGCCATCATCAAAGGGAAGTGGGAAGAATTTCGTTCCCGTTTCGCTGTCTAATCAGCTTTTTCATTTGAGTCGTGCGATATTTCTGTCCACATAGTCGAGTTTCCTGTCGTACATCCATAGGTATCTTTTTCCGGAAAGGACTTTCCGCGTGAGACCTCGTTTTTCGAATTTCCTCAGAATATATAGGGCGGTTGATCGAGGAAGTTTTGCTTGACTGGCGATCGCTGAAACGCTTCTGGCCATTTTAAGGCGCAGAAGGACGTCAAGAAAGGCACTCTCTTTTGGTGACAGATCCAATATATTTCGTAGAGGTGGAAGCATTGGGGGGAGGGGGGAGAGAGAGGAGACATATCATTGTATCACTTCCCAAAAGTGACAAGAAAAGTTGCCACTTTTCCCAGGCATAGCAAAGGTATGTCGGTCCTCCGCCAGGCAATATGGATGAGAAAAATACGCCCACAAAAAACCGCACTAGACCCAAGCCAGCCGCCTAGACACTTTCTTATTTGACTAGATCTCCCTCGGCTTATACTCCTCCGGCGCGCGGCGGAGCCACCATTCCAATTGTTCGAGCGTCAGCAATCCTTCCTGGGCGCCGATGAATTGAGCCACTGACATGGGATTTACAGGAGCCCAGATCAAAGCCTCTAAAGGGGCTTTGCCCATGGCTAGGGCCGAAACGAAAGTGGACGCCCAAGCGTCGCCGCAGCCTGTGCGTTCGAAGGCCGGCCGCGGATCGGGATACATGGGTATATGGTATGAGCGCTCGCCGTCAAAGAAATACGCGCCGTCGGTATTGTCGGTGATGGCCACCATCTTAGGCCCGTAGGCGGCGATCTTCTTCATCATCTCTTTGACGCTACCGGCCCGGCCTACGGCTGGATCCGTATTTTTGCTCGGATCGATCTTCAGTATCCTCTCCGCCTCCTCGACATTGACCACGAAGAGGTCGGTCCTAGCGTATATTCGCTTCAATTCTTCGAATCCTAATTGCATCTGGAAAGTGCCGGGCTGGAAAGCCAGCTTGACTTCCGGGTTCCGCTCAAGATAATCGGCTATCATCATGTGATACGGGAATGTATTGGCGGCCAGGGAAGTGAGGTATATCCATTTCGGCGGCGGGAACTCGGGCAGGCGATAGTCATAATCGGCATGCTTTACCAATATGGTCCTATCCACGTCATACCACAGGACGAAATGATAATTGGTCGGCTTGTTCTTGTGTGTCTTGACGAAAGAGGTCACGACTGCGTTCCTCTGCAGTTCCGCCATACAATCTCTGCCGTTCTGGTCGTCGCCGATGTTGGCCACGAGAGCCGTGCGCAAGCCGAGCCTCGCCCCGGCCACGGCGGCATTGGCCGCATTGCCCACGGCCTTAATCACCTTGACGTATTCAAATGGTATCTTATCGCCGAAAGGCATGCATATCTCGCAGTCGCTCATATTGACTTTGCAATGGACATCGGCTTTTTCCAAGCGGATGAAAGCGTCGGTGGTGATATCGCCTATGGCCAGGATGTCAATTTGTCTTTTGAGCATGAGAATGAGGGTATTGAGAAGGGTAGAGGGTAGAGGGTAGAGGACTAACTTTTAATTTTCTCAGAAGGCCGCATAGCATTTTCTGGATTTCAGTAGTCAATGACTCTACCTTAGATAAATCAATTTTCGGATAGATCATTTTTGAAATGATTGTCTGGGTCTCCAATTCTGCTGAAGAGCCATCCGCGATGCTTAGGAATTGAATGTATTCTTTGCGATTCTTCCTCTTATATCCCTCTGCGATATTTGAAGGTATAGACACGGAAGACCTTCTCATCTGGGAAACTATGCCGTAAAGCTCAGATTTCGGGAACGATTCAGTTGCCTGGTATACCTCCTTGACCAGTTCAATCGATTTCTGCCAAACTGTTAATTCTTTGAACGATTGCATATGTGCCATTTCTATACCCTATACCCTATACCCTAAAACAGTTATAATCATATCATGCTCTCTCTCAAGAATCACATAATCGAAGCCCAGAAGAAAGGAGTTGCCATCGGCCATTTCAATGTCTCCACCCTCGACGGCATCTGGGCCGTGGCCGACGCCGCCCAAACATTGAAAGTTCCGGTCATCATAGGCGTATCGGAAGGCGAACGGGACTACGTCGGCGTACGCGAGGCGGTAGCGATCGTGAAGTCCATCCGCGAAGAACGCAATCAACCCATATTCTTGAACGCCGACCATACTTATTCTTTCGATAAGGTGAGAGAAGCCATAGACGCCGGATTTGATGCCGTGATCTTTGACGGAGCCCAATTGTCTTTTGATGATAATGTTGCCGCCACCAAGAAATGCGTCGAGTACGCCCGATCCGTCTCAAAAAAGTCCGGCCGTGACATCTTGGTGGAAGGGGAGTTGGGGTATATAGGAAAATCATCAGAAGTCATGGCGTCCGTGCCGGCCGGCGTTCAGCTCACCAGCGTGGAAGATGCCGCGAAGTTTGCGAAAGAAACGGGCATAGATATGCTGGCCCCGGCGGTCGGTAATTTTCACGGACTTCTGGAAGGCGATCGCGAACTCACTCTGGCCGCAAAGAGGATAGATCCGGCGCGCGTTTCGGATATAAGCCAGGCTACCGGCTTGCCGCTGGTATTGCACGGCGGTTCCGGACAAGGAGATGAATCAGTCATGAAAGCCATCAAAGCCGGCGTGGCCATCGTACATGTGAATACGGAATTGCGCGTCGCCTACCGTTCCGGCCTGATGAGGTCCCTTTCCGGGAATCCAGATGAGATAGCGCCGTACAAATACCTGAAACCCGCCAAGCTGGCTATGCAGAAGGTGGTTGAGGAAAAGCTCAAGATTGTCAACAGCCTCTGATTTTGCGTGATATACTTAATCCCATGTCTGATGTAGAATTCGATACGGATATCCAGGGCAATCCGGCATATGGTTCGAGATCCGGATTGAGCCAAAGCCAGATCCCCAGAGGGCAGGGCCAATCCGTCGGTTCCGTGGGCATGGCCCGTTGGCTCATGCGCCATGGCATTATCGACAGCGAGTCCGGCGCCAAGGCCGTGCTCATCGGCATCGTCTGCGTCAACTTCGTCGCCATGGCGCTCATCCTGTATTTCTTCGTTTTATAAGCATCAATGTCTATCAATATACATGAAAACATATCACTCGCAGAAATTGCCATGTCGGTCTATATCGTTATTCGTAGCGGTGATCATTTCCAATGTCATCGCCGCCATCTTTATCCTTAAACAGCTTTCATAAACATGACCGAATACTCTCTTTTAAACGTCGTGGCTTCACTCTCGTCGAGCTCCTGGTGGTCATCTCCATCATCGGCCTTTTGTCGTCGGTCATTCTGGCGGCGTTGAATGGGGCAAGAGCAAAAGGACAGATAGCATCGGTTCAAGAATTCGCTAACGCCAATTATCACGCCATAGGGGATAATCTGCTGTTCTTCTATAAGTTCGATAACGCTAATCTTGGACAGGACTCATCGGGGAATAACAATAATGCTAATCCCGTCGGCCTCTCTTCGCCGACGCTAGTCCCTTCTTATAATGGTTCAGCCAGTAACGCTCTTAAATTGAATGGAAGCTCGCAGTATCTCACTACAACTGCTACTTTTCCACAGACAATGAATGGAATAACGATATCCATATGGGTGAATATAGGCAACAACACCGGGTATATACCATTAGTCGTTGATGCCAGTAGTAACTATAATTACACTCTGTCTTTAGGGGCTAATCCCGCGTCGGAGAGTGTTTCAAGTACCTATTCTTGCCAAGCATCATTTTATGGTGCTGGTGGTTCTGATTATGTGGCCCGGAGTCAGAATCTATGCGATAACAGTTGGCATAATATAACAGTTACACAAAATCTTACCGGGAAAGTTGTCATGTATATTGACGGAAAAAATGGTTCATATTCTATTTCATCTATTAATACTAGTATTACACCGTCTAATTTTTTGGTTCCCTCGGGATTATCGACGTGGATCGGTGGAGATAATGGTGATGGTATAACCAGCGGTTATGCTATCGCCAGTATCGATGATGTCATGCTCTTTAGCTCTAGTTTACCCTTGTCCGAAGTTCAACAGCTCTATGCTATGGGTGCCGCCAGACACGGTATTGCTTTGAAGTAGAAGCCTTGCACAATTGGGTATAATTGGGTACTATTAGGTAAAGCTAATAATAACCAATTAATATGCCTCAAGATATGGATGAGAATCGCTTCAATAAGCGCATAAAAATCACTCCGGAGATTCTTTCCAAGATCGCCAAGATAGATGAATTCAAGGGACTATGGAAAGGAAGCATCAGTCTGAACCCGCAGATTCTGAAACGACTGAAGTCCACAGTCATTATCACCTCGACCGGCGCTTCGACCAGAATCGAAGGAGCAAAAATGAGCGATGAAGAGATCGCGCGCCTTTTGCGCGGATTAAAGTCCATACCCCCAAAGAATAGAGACGAGCAAGAAGTCGCCGGATATGCCGATCTCATAGGCCGAATGTTCGATCATTATCGGGATTTGAAACTGACGGAGAACAATATCTTGCAATTCCACGATATTCTCTTGAACTATTCTGAAAAAGACAAGGACCATAAAGGCAAGTATAAAGATCATGACAATGTGGTCGCGGCCATAAATGAAAAAGGCGAGAGCGTGGTCGTATTCAAAGCCACTCCGCCATATCTGGTAAAACCGGAAATGGAAGCGGCAGTCGCATGGACGACGGCTGAATTCGATAAGAAGGAATTACATCCAATCCTTGTCATTGCCAACTTTATTTTCGAGTTTTTGGCAATACACCCGTTCAATGACGGAAACGGGCGTCTTTCGCGTGCTCTTACTAATCTGCTTTTACTGCGGGCCGGTTATGCATATGTCCCATATGTCTCTCTCGATGAGATCATTGAGGATACCAAGGCTGAATATTATATGGCTCTGCACAAGACCCAGAATAATCACAAGACTGACCATGAAGACATTACGCTTTGGGTCAATTATCTGCTGGATTCTCTTGTTGTCCATGCCAATAAGGCAAAGGCATTGATGGTGGGCGAACAGCCGGAGAAGCTTTTGGCCGAGAGCCAGGAAAAGATTTTGGAGCTCTTTACGCATGGCTATAGTTTGAGTATCTCTGATATAAAGCGAAAATTAGACGATGCGCCCAGAGAAGCTATAAAGAAGAACCTGGCGCGTCTGGTTAAACTCCGATTGCTTGAATTGATTGGTCGCGGCAGAGGCGCTCGATACAGAAAGTTTAAGTCAGACCAAAGAATGGGGAGCTGAAAGTTGCCTTTTACGGCGTTTCGTGTAAGATACCACCCATGTTGTCATTGACCGTCGAACGGCGCGGAAAGGCCAAAAACGAGGTATTGAGGAAAGCCGGAGTCATGCCGGCGGTCTTTTACGGTCCCAAAGAGACCACGACGCCGATCTCCATCCCCCTCGTCGAATTCAAGAAAGTCTGGAAAAAGGCTGGCGAATCGTCCGTTATCGTACTCAAGGAGGGTTCGGCCGAGCATGAAGCCCTCATCCACGAAGTCGATCGCCATCCCTTGACCGGCGAGCCGCGTCACGCCGATTTTTACGTCATCGAGAAAGGCAAGAAGGTCACCGTCCACGTGCCGCTCATATACGCGGGCGTCTCCCCGGCCGTGAAAGATAAAGGCGGCATTTTGGTCAAAGTGCACCGCGAAGTCGAAGTCGAAGCCGCTCCGAGAGATTTGCCGCACGAGCTCTCCGTCGATATCACCAAGCTTGTCGAATTGACCGACGTCATACACGCAAAAGATATCGCTCTGCCGAAAGGCGTCGATCTCAAGATCAATCCCGAGGAAGTCGTCACCTCTATCGCCGAGGCCAAGGAAGAAGTCGTCGAAGCCCCGGTCGCCATAGACATGTCAGCCATCGAAGTCGAAGCCAAGGGCAAAGAGGCCAAGGAAGGTGAAGCGCCTGCCGGTGTCGCCACGGGCGCTACCGGATCCGCCGGAGGCGACGCGAAAGGATCGGCTACCGCCAAGGGCGGCACCGATGCCGGAAAGGGTGGTGCCGATGCCGGAAAATCCTCTGGAGGCAAGCCTGCGGGCGATGCCAAGAAAGGTCAAGAAGGGAAGAAATAAGCCCGGCGTACGCCGGGTTTTTTAGTCAAAGTAGCGGATGCCGTTAGGATATAGCATTGACATTATCTCACCGTATCCGTTTCTTCGATTGCAGATTTGTTTTGATATACGAGCTATCGTCGCAGAGCTCAGACCAGTAACATTGCTTACAAGTGCATATGGGGTTGCCATAGAAAGCATGTGAACCGCTTGAAATCTGCGGATGCATAGGTCAAGTTCGCTTTCTGTCATCAGATCGTCAAGGAACAGTCTCATTATGTCAGGTCTTTTGGTCGCTGCCATGAATGCATCAATGAGCTGTTTACCTTCGAGGGTATTCCATTTCGTGATTATTTTAGGTGTTTTTTGATTCATTAAGGGAACATTATATCAACTTTGGTCCACTTTAGTTGACTAAAGTGCGTCGATTCGAAGATATGTTACCCCCTAGTCATTTCCTGGACATTTTCGCCATATACGGACTATAAATGCGCTATAATATAAATGTGAACACGCTAAATACGGCAGTGAAAAATGCTTTTTTTGTTTTTGCGGCGGTGATCTTTCTTGCCGCGCCTCACGCCGCTCTCGCCCAGACCATGCAATGCGTCACCCCGGATCAGAAAACCGCCTGCCAAGCGGCCCTGAACCAGGCGTTAGCGGACGAGGCCGCGGCCCAGGCCCAATTGGCGGCCGCGCAGGGCAAAAGCGCCACACTGACCCAGGCCATCGCCCTCCTCACGGCTAAGATAAACGCCGCCGAAGCCAAGATAAAAGCCGAGAATATTCTCATCCAAACTCTAGGCAGTGACATCGTGGACAAGCAGAACCACATAACTGACCTTGAAGGCAAAATCGCCGCCGGCAAGCAGACCTTGGCGGACCTTTTGCGAAGGACCAACGAGCTGGACGCGTATTCATTGCCGGAAGTATTGCTCTCGCAGTCGACTGTCGCCGGCTTCTTCAACGACGTGGATACTTTCCAGGCCGTCCAGAATGGACTGCAGAACGCGTTCGCCATGCTCCAGATAGATGAAGCCTCGACCAGCGCGGAGAAAGACGCTCTGACCGTCCGCCAAAACGCCGAAGAAGACGCGCGTTATGCAATACAACAACAGGAGGCCACGGTCAAGAGCGACCAAGCCGAGCAAAAACAGCTTCTTTCCATCAGCAAGGGCAATGAGAAAGCTTATTCGACCCTAGTCGCCCAGAACGCGGCACAGGCCGCCAAGATCCGCGCGGCGCTCTTCCCCTTGGCCGGCGGCGGACAAGCCATACCGTTCGGCACGGCGTACCAATACGCCCAGGTAGTCATGCAGAAGACCGGCGTGTCGCCGGCATTCCTCCTCGCTATATTGACCCAGGAGACCAATCTCGGTGGCAACGTCGGCACTTGCTATCTCACCGATCCATCGAGCGGTTCGGGAGTAAATATAAAAACCGGCGCCCTGATGTCTAAAGTCATGAGCCCGGCTCGCGATGTCCAACCATTCATGCAAATTGTCCAATCTCTCGGCGGGGATTATACAAAGACAGTCGTCTCATGTCCTCAATCGGTCGGCTGGGGCGGCGCCATGGGTCCCGCGCAGTTCATCGCTTCGACGTGGATGCTCTTGAAGGATCGGATCGCCGCGGCCATCGGCGATACGACGCCGAGTCCGTGGGATCCGCAAGCGGCTTTCATGGCCGCCGGCCTATATCTGTCGGACCTCGGTGCCAGTTCGTCCAGCTATACGGCAGAGAGAAACGCCGCCTGCAAATATTATTCCGGCAGGCCCTGCGGGTATGTCACGGGTGCCACTAGCTACGGTAACAGCGTATTGGCTCTGGCGAGCACCATACAGACGACGGAGATAGATCCATTGCAGGGGTTGTGATCTTTTCTTCCTCCCTGCTTCTTTCTCCTTACTCCTTGCTCCTAAATCGTGAGAATCACCGGTATGACCATCGGCCTCTTGGCTGTTTTTTGCAGAAGATATTTTGAGACCGCGTCGGTGATATTGTCTTTGACGAAATCGAGGTTGAACGGGTTCATGCCACGGGTGGATTTCTCGGCGGTCTCCTTGACGATGAGGCGGACCTCATGGAGGAGCTCCTGATTCTCTCGCAAATAGACGAAACCGCGGCTGATGATGTCTGGGGATTTCTTGAGCCGGCCGGTCTCGGCGTTCATGATGCCGAAGACGATGAATATGCCGTCCTCGGCCAGGGCTTTGCGGTCGCGGATGACGACATCCTGTACGTCACCGACGGAGAAACCGTCGACCATTACCAAGCCGGAGGCGGCTTTTTCTTTTCGCACGGTTATCTTCTGGCCGGTCGGATCGATCTCGATCAGGGAACCGTTATCCGGAACAACGATATTCTCTTTAGGCACCCCCAGCGACTGGGCGAGTTCGGCGTGCTGACGGAGCATGTAGTGATAGCCGTGGACAGGCATGAAGAAGCGGTAGTCGACGTGCTGGTGTATCCATTTGAGCTCGTCGCGGTTTCCGTGACCGGAGGCATGGATATCGGAATCGAGATAGGTGATGACTTTGGCCTCGGAGCGATACAGGTTGTCCTTCAGCTTGATGACCGCCCTGAAGTTCGTGGGGATGATGGACGAGGATAGGATTATGGTGTCGGTCGGACGCAGCCTGACGAACTTATGGGCTTTATTCGCTATGCGCATCAAAGCGGCGAATTCCTCTCCCTGCGCTCCGGTCACCAGCAGTATGACCCTGTCCGGGGGATAGTTCTCTATATCCTCGAGTGGGATGATATTCGTGATCTTAGCGAGGTCGAGCTGTTTTATGATCTCGATATTCGTCTTCATGCTCCGTCCCTCGATGGCGATCTTCTTGTTATAGCGCTCCGCGATCTTGATGATGTTGATGATGCGTTCGACTTGGGAGGCGAAAGTTCCGATGATGATGCGTCCGGTCGCCGCCTTGATCAGGCGTTCGATATTCTCTGTCACGGTCGATTCAGACAAGGAGAATCCGTGCTTCTCGATGGACGTCGAATCCATGGTGAGAAGGAGGGCTTTCTTTCCCTTGAACCGTTGGTATTGACGCTCTTCTTCCTCGGTCGGAACGCCTTTTACGTTGTCAACGCGCACGTCTTCGATGAATACGATGTCGCCCAAAGCCGTCTTGATGATAAGCCCCATCGAATCGGGGATCGTGTGCGATATCGCGAAAGTCTCGACTTTCATGGTCGGACTCACGGTCACGGTCTCGTTCTTTTCTAGGATCCTCATATTTAGGGCCGGCACGCCGGGAAATTCGGTTTGACGCCTTTGGATCATGATCGCGCCGAATTGCCGCGAATATATGGGAGGATTGCCGATGCGCGGCATGATATAAGGGATGCCTCCGATATGGTCGAGATGGCCGTGCGTTATGAATACGCCGCGCACCTTCTCCATGCGCTCCTCGATGTATTTCGTGTTAGGCAATATATAGTCGATGCCCGGAGTGCCCTCTTCTTTGAACTGGAAGCCCATGTCGACGATGATGATGTCGTTCTTGTATTCGATGGCAGTCATATTCCTTCCGACCTCCTCGACGCCGCCCAAAGGGATGATTCGGATGGCGCCATCCGCGAGCGGGGGAATGACATCGTCCGGACGCTTGGTCATGTTCGTCCGCGGGTGGCCGCGTTTCATGGTCCTCGGCTCTTTGCGAATGATGTTCATCCGAGCGCCGGCTATATGTTTGGCGGGCAGTGAAGCGTGTTTTACCGTCGGGAAGCTCTTGCCGGCATCGGGCCGCTTGGTGCCGGCAAAACGCCTGTCGCCGGCGTTTCCGGCGAAAGGCGTCCTGGCCCTGAATTGGCTGGCCGCGGTCCTGCGGAATGGCGCGGTCTTGCGCGCTCCGCGGCCGAGGACTATGCGGTGACCGGATGCTTGGGCGGGTGTTGCCGATCCGGCCGCGGCGGGAAGCGCCGATGGCGGATTTCCTAGAGCCGGCGCCGCATGGGCGGTCGGCACCGGGGCGCTGTCCGCGCGGATGACTCGCGTCTTGTTGAATCGGTTCACGAACGGGCGGCGCGGCCGGAAATTGCCGCCAGTTCCGCTAGGTTTGTTGTTTTTATTTTGGTCGTTATTCATTTTTTCTTGCGTCTTAAATCGTATCTCTTAAACCGCGCCCCATTTTTAAATCCTACCTCCGGCAAATATGCCCCATATCTTTTCCGTCTCCATATACCACGCATGCTCGGAGCTCCATCGATCTGAAGGCACGACGATCGATCCCAGATCTATGCCGCGGAGGCTCTTTGGCACCGCGTATATGAAATCGGTGGAGTATAGGAATATAGCTGGAAGATCGGCACGAATCGACTGATCGAGCTTGGCATAGTCTGCGGAGAGGGTGGTCGAAGAGGTCGTCGAGCGGATATCAGTGAGCAAGGCGTCGACCGTGCTATTGGCGTATAGAGCCACGTTCAATCCAGGCGAGTTCCTCTGCGACGAATGCCAGAAGGCGTAAGGATCGCGGTCCTTGCCTATCTGCTCGCCGAAGAGGAGAGCGTCGTACTTTCTGGCGCGGATGATGTTCTGGTACAAGTCCGCCTGATCGAATACCTGGACACCGACCTTGCCGCCGATCGCCCCCCACTGGTTCTTCAGGAGATTGGCGGCGGCTACCAGGTCGGGAGAATCGGCGGTGTATATGTCGAATGATAAGGTGGTCGAAGAGGCCTTCGCTTTGGCGCCTGCCGGCTGGCGGATCTTTCCGTATATACCGGCGGCGTCTTTCTTCCAGCCGTTCTTCTCGAGAAGCGCTTCTGCGCCGGTGACATCGGCGGTATCAGTCGCGGATGCTAGGGACAAACCCAGTTCCGCGGACAGGCTTGCCGGCAACGGTCCGTGATCCGGTGCGCCGTAGCCATAGAGCACCGTTCTGACTATCGCTGTTCGATCGGTGGCCATGTCGAGGGCTTTGCGGACGATCGGGTCGGACAGGACCGGTGCTTGGCTTTGATTGAAGAAGACGCCGAAGATGCGTGGCAGGGGAACCTCGAGGACGGAATATCCCTCGGCGGAATTCGAGGCGAGCTCCGCGGCGCTCACCGGATTCACCGACGACAGGCTGTCGATAGCGCCACTGTTCAAGGCGGCGAGAGCGGACGCTTCGTTGCTGAAGAAGTCAAAGGTGATCGTCCCTATGTGCGGAGCCGGGCCTTCATAGCCGTTCCATAGCGCGAGGTGATACGAGGTCGGTATTCCGCCGGAGTCCCGGGCGATCGATGATATCCTGTACGGGCCGGCGCCGACGGGATCTATGTTGTATTGGCTGAAGATGAACTGGTCGTCGCTCGTCGTTCCCCATATATGCTTTGGAATGATGCCGACCGTCGCGTTCGCCAGGAATCCGTTATACGGCTGTTTCAATATGAATTGGATCTCCGACGGCGATATCTCCTTGACCGTGACGTTGGCCCAGTCGGCCTGGCGCGGGCTCTTCAAAGCCGGGTCCTGGATCTTCTCTATGGTAAAAGCGACGTCGTCGGCCGTAACGGCCGTGCCGTCTTGGAATCTCGCTCCGGCATCCATTATGAAGTCATAAGTCAGACCGTCAGAGGAGACCGTCCATGAATCGGCGATATCGGGGACGATCTTGCCGCCGTCGTATCTAACCAACCCGGCATAGACGAGAGCGGAGATGTCGCGGTCAGTGTCCGAAACGGAGATGACCGGATTGACTGTGCGCGGCAGACCGATCTCTCCTTCGCGGAGCTCGCCCCCAGTCTTCGGCACTTCCGTCATGAATAGATTGCTAACCCTGGACGCGAGCAGGAGCGCCGATACTGCGGCGACTATGACCAGTATACCGAAAACCGCCTTCTCCGTGGCCGAGAATTTCGATAAGTACCCCAATACGCGGGAACCGCGTTTCAGGCGGAATTCAGGTGTGTCTTCTGGCACGATGTGTATTAGATCAGGTTAAGCAACGCCGAAAGGGCGAAAAGGATCGCGATCACGATGGTGACCGTGAACAGCCATTTCTCAAGGCCTCTCCTAGTGTGGTACGCGGAACTCCAATTGTCGGAGCCGCCGAAAGCGCCGCCGACCTGCGCGCTCGTTCGCTGGAGCAAGATCGCCGCCACCAAAAGGACGGACAGAATGATCTGGGCGTACGGAAGGAGAGACTTCATTGATTGGGTAATGGTAGCACGGTGGATATTTTGGCGCAACCCCTGTGCTATACTGACATTCCCATGTCTCGCCGCATCGCTATCTTCTTAATCGTGATCGTTGTCTTAGCTATCGCTGGCTACGAATTTGCCGCCAATTTCAGCTATACCCGGCATGTCACTCTGCCGCCTAACATGCTCGCTGGCTCGTCTACCGATGCCTATGCGTCAGCGTCAGCTTCGAGCACTGCACCAGCCGATATATTGAGTACGGCATCCCCGGCATCTTCGACGATCGACACGTCCTCGTGGCGGACGTATTCCGATCCGCAGTCCCGATATTCGATCAGATACCCAGGTAATGTCTCCGTCAATGTGAACGCGAATGGAAACCTCGTTCTAGCCTTTCCTAAGGATCAGTACTTTCATTGGCCGCTTCTCGACGACGCCGTGGTGACCGTCACGGCCAGCTCGTCGTGTCCGAAAGTCCAAGGACCTCCCGGAGTCACCGCGCCGACGACCCTCTCCGTGAACGGCTATGAGTTCACTCGTATCGAGGGCGGCGACGTCGCCGCGAGCAACATATACAGAGAATTGGCATACGACACCCAGGGCAAGAACCTCTGCTATCATATCGACTTTTTGGATCACGGGGCCAACGGAGCGACTCTCTACGTCGGCGATCAATCGCTCGCCGCTGGCTACGATGCGACCCACGCCATCGATCTCTCGGCTGTTATCGGTATGTTCAATGCCATGGTCAATACCTTCCGTATCGGCCCAAATATGATATAATCCCATCCAGTTCCATACTATTAGAAAAATAACTCCTTATCATCATCATGGATTCGAGCAAAAAAACAACGGTAACCATCGTCATCGTCGTGATCATCCTCATCGTCGCCGGCATCATCTGGCTCGGCCACGGATCTTCTTCGCCGGCATCATCTGGTGCGCCTTCCTCTTCTCCGGACGCCACGTCGCCGACATCCGTCGCCAACGGCTCCGCTCCCGTAGCCGTCACTGAGACGACTAAGGTCTCTGGTTCACTGTCCGAGTACCAGAATGCCGAGCTAGGCTTCTCGGTCAAGTATCCGAGCGCATGGGAAAAAGAAGATACCAATTCGGGCGTGACTTTCATCATCCCACTCGATCAATCGCAGGTATCGACCGTCGCCACCCTGCAAGCCAATGTCCAGGCTCTCTCCGGAAAATGCGCTTTCCCGCCTGTCACCACCATACAGGACAGAAGCACGCTCAAGGTTGGCACGCTCTCGTTCAATATGATAGCCATATCCAATACCGTCCAAGGCCGCGATTATTTCAACCGGCTCTATTCGCTCCAGAATGGCGATATCTGCTATATGTTCTCTTTTGCTTCGATAGCCTTGGCCGCGTCCAGCAAGAACCTGACCGGCTCCAACGTGACCCAGGCGGAGAATAACAACAAAGCCATCGTGAACGCCACCGACAGCGACTTCACCAACATGGTCAAATCATTCGCCTTTATCACCACTCCCGCCGGCACGGACGAGACGCAAGCGGCTCCGAAAAAGTAGGAGTAAGGAGTAAGAAGCAAGGAGTTAAAGAGGACGCACACAATATGACATATATAATTTTAGCCATCGTAATACTCATCGTCCTGTGGGCGGTCTTTGCCTATAACCGTTTGGTCACTATGGTCAATCGCGCCAAGGAAGCGTGGGCCGACATAGACGTCCAACTCAAGCGCCGATACGATCTCATTCCGAACCTGGTCAATACGGTCAAAGGATATGCCACCCACGAGAAGACCGCGTTCGAGAACGTAACCGCGGCCCGCGCCGCCGCCATGGGCGCGACGGGGCTCGCCGACAAAGGCCAGGCCGAAGCGACCTTGGCCGGCGCTCTTAAGTCCGTTTTCGCCATCGCCGAGGCCTATCCCGACCTCAAAGCCAACCAGAATTTCCTCTCGCTCCAGAACGAGCTCACCGATACGGAGGACAAGATCCAAGCCGCCCGCCGCTTCTACAACGGCAATGTCCGCGACTTGAACACGTCCATCCAGCGCTTCCCGGGTAACATGATCGCCGGCGCTTTCCATTTCTCCGCCATGGAATTCTTCCAGCTCGAGCCTCCGCCAGCTGGCGGAGATGCGGCCGCCAAGGAGCCGGTCAAGGTTCAGTTCTAGTTGTGGCCACTCTCTACACTCAACAAGGCAAGAATGTCCGCCGCACATGGCTTCTCATGGGCTTGTTTTTGGCAATCATTCTGGCCATCGGCTACTTCATCGCTTATTACTACGCCGATCCGGCCATACTCGTCATCGCCATCGTATTCGCCCTGGGAATGAATGTCACCGGTTATTGGTATTCTGATAAGATCTCCTTATCTTTGGCTCGCGCCGTGCCGGCGGACAGAGAACAGAATACAGAGCTTTTCCAAGTTGTCGAGAATCTCTCCATCACTGCCGGTCTGCCTATGCCGAAGATCTATATCATCCCCGACCCGGCGCCGAACGCATTCGCCACTGGCCGTGACAAGGAACATGCTTCGATCGCCGTGACTTCCGGGCTTCTCGGCATGATGGACAAGAACGAACTGTCCGGCGTCATCGCCCACGAGCTCTCGCATATCGGCAATCGTGATATCCTGCTCTCGACGGTGGTCGTAGTCTTGGTCGGCTTCATTTCCATACTGGCCTATATCTTCACCCGGAGCATGTGGTTCGGCGGAGGCGGAAGGCGCGGTGGCAACAGGGACGGAGGCGGCCAGCTCGGAGCCATACTAGCCATTGTCGGCATCATATTCGTCATCCTCTCTCCTATCATCGCCCAGCTCATCCAATTGGCCATATCGCGCCGCCGGGAATCATTGGCCGATACTGACGGAGCACTTCTCACCCGCTATCCAGAAGGCTTGGCTACCGCTCTTGAAAAGATCCAGGCCTACGGCCGACCCATGATGACGGCGAACAACGCCACTGCCCATCTCTACATTTCAAACCCTTTCGGCGCCAAGGCGTCAAGCGGCTTGGCACGCCTTTTTATGACCCATCCGCCGACGGAGGAGCGCATCAAAGCCTTGAGGGAGATGGAATGACGACCGTCAGATTTCAAGATCAAAATTTGTACGTCACCGGCGAGCCGAGGCCAGTCACGTAATCATAATGCTTCCGTGCCGAGCAGAAATACCCGCAATCGCCGTTCGTGCCGCTCGTGATGTCGCGAAAATATTTCGCATACGTCGACGCGGCTTTGTCCGCGTATAACTTTGTCACCGAGACTGGATCTTTTGCCGCAAAAGCCAGGTCGGCGATGGCCGCCCATTGCGGCGCTCCGGCCGAAGTGCCGCCCACCACATACCATTTCGCGGCGTGATAGACGGAGAATCCGTGAGCCGGATCGGCGGCGAAAGACACGTCCGGAATGGCGCGCTTGCCTCCGGCGCGGGGAATGGAATAGGTGCTCTGATACGTAGGTTCATTTTCATACATGCTCGTCCCGCCGCCTGATCCCGCCCATGCTTTTTCCGAAGACAAGGTGCCCTTCGAGTTGAGTGAAAGGGAAGTGCCGCCGACGGATATGACATTGGGAGATGCCGCCGGCCAGCTGGCGCCCGCGCCATCGTCTCCGGACGAGGCGAAGAAGGCGACAGAAGAGCTCGCGGAAAAATGTCCGTCGAGAGCCGTTTCGCCGGGAAACTCACCGCCGCCCCAACTCATGGATACGGCGACCACGTCGCTCCGCCCGCGGGCATAGTCGACCGCTTTCAAGAGATTCGTCCCGCTATCTGATGCCGCTTCGACGACCAATATCTTGGCCTTCGGCGCTATGGCGTGCGACCACTCCGTGTCGAGCGCGGTTTCCATAGACCAGCCGGCATCGTCCTTTGCCGTCAGGCTCATCTTGTGTATCTCGAGACATTTGTTCGCGACCGTGCACGAGGCCAAAGAGAATTCCTTGTCGAAGACAGCCAGATCGCTCTCGATATTCTGATGGTTAAAAGCGGCGATGATGGCGACGGTGCCTTTGCCTCCGGTCGAAGGCAGTGTGTAGGCTTTTTTGACCTGCGCCGGAAATAATCCCGCCGGTCCGGCAGTCGTGCCGGCAAGCGCGTGTATCGGCGGCCGCGCCGTGAACGTATCGAGCGAAGGGATGGTCGCTGCCTGACAGGCGGGAGCGATGGCAATCGTAATGGCGCACGCGGCGCTTATGGCGTATGTTCGCATAGATGTATGTGTACGATATTGATAAGCCCCTTGACGAGGGCTTACGCATCATACGCCGGAGGCGATAAAGAAACGCTCAAGAAAGTCTCAAGAAACAATGAAGATCCGCTCAAATTTCGCTGAAGAAAATTCTATGTTAGGATGGAGCCCACGGAGGGTTCGCATAGCGGTCTAGTGCGCACGCTTGGAAAGCGTGTGTGGGGCAACCCACCAAGGGTTCGAATCCCTTACCCTCCGCAGGGATTATTTAGTATCG